>JAFZAH010000056.1 GCA_017548275.1 Prevotella sp. | reverse complement strand
GCAGGTGTAAAGACGGTGACGTCAAAGCCGAGCGCTACTAATTGCCCGAACGCTTTCGCCCGTGCCGTGTTTACGGCTGTATCGCCGTCGTCCTGTTTTGTTTTGTTTCTCCCTGATGGGGAGTTTGTTCATGGTTTTTGTCTTGTTGCCGCCTGTCAACCCTTATATCAGGTGGTTATTGCGGCGGGGTCCCACCTCTTCCCATCCCGAACAGAGAAGTTAAGCCCGCTTGCGCCGATGGTACTGCAATGCAATGCGGGAGAGTAGGAGGCCGCCTTTTTTACATGACACGCCAGCCGTCAGGGATGATTCCCCGGCGGCTGGTTTTTTTGTGTTTCTATGATTTTTAGGATTCCTAGGATATCTTAAACTATACAAGGTTGCCCAGTTGTTTCTTTTACTTTTTTCTAAAAACAACCATCACTCATTTTCTATTTCAAATACCACTTCCTTTGGTATTCTGACGAACTTGTTTTTGACTACAATCTTAAGTGTGGAACCTTCTGTTCTCTTGAAGGTGTATTTGCCGTCACCGTTGTAGGTTATAATTGCCTCAAAATCTTCACTGCCGAAGTCGTTGACTAAAGACATGTGTGCCGTATGGTCATCTATCAATTCTGCATCGAGGATATACCATTTCCGGGAGTCTCGTTTCGTCCAGAAATAGCCGGCCATCTCGCCCAGCACCGCTCCGTCGTCAGGCAATAGTATATTCTTTTCATAAAGATTCATCTTGATGAACATCTGAAACTCAGAATTATAGATCTTTGCTTCAAATGGACGTGCCTCTTGGGCATAGCCCTCAAAAACACATATTGTCAGTAGAACTGTCAACAAATACTTTTTCATATCACAATCATTTTGTGGCAAAGTTAACTTAAAAAAATCATACATAGATATTTTATATCAAGTAATCAGTGGTTTTTACTAAAAAACTGGAGATTTATTCCATTTTTTTTCGTATTTTTCAGTAAATTTGCAAACACTAATATTAGTTTTATGGGTAAGGAATGGTTATCTCCCGATTATATTTTTGAATCAAGTTGGGAGGTCTGTAATAAGGTGGGTGGCATCTATACGGTATTGTCCACGAGGGCAAAGACGTTGCAGAATGCCATGAAAGACCGTGTATTTTTCATAGGTCCCGACTGTTGGACAGATGAAAAATCACCCTATTTCATTGAAGATACTGATTTGCTCAGCGAATGGCGTGAAAATGCTTCAAAAGGTGGTCTGCATTTCAGAATAGGACGTTGGAATATCCCTGGAAGCCCTATAGCCATACTTGTTGATTTCAAGCCCTATTTTGAACTGAAAGACTGGATTTATACACGTTTGTGGGAACTTTATCATGTTGATAGCCTTCATGCTTATGGTGATTATGACGAGGCTTCGATGTTTTCGTACGCAGCAGCCTTAGTCGTAGAGAGTTACTATAACTTTTATTTGAAAAATCTTAACAAACGGGTCGTCTATCACGGCAATGAGTGGATGACGGGACTCGGGTTGTTGTATATCAAATACAAACTGCCAAAAGTCGCAACTCTTTTCACCACTCATGCCACGAGCATTGGTAGGTCAATTGCTGGCAACAACAAACCGCTCTATGATTATCTTTTTGCGTATAATGGTGACCAGATGTCTGGTGAACTCAATATGCAGAGCAAACATTCCATTGAGAAGCAGACGGCTGTCAACGTAGATTGTTTCACCACAGTGAGCGACATCACTGCCAATGAATGTAAAGAACTGCTGGATAAGCCCGTAGATTTTGTATTGCCGAATGGTTTCGAAAACAATTTCGTGCCTAAAGGCATACAATTCAATAATAAAAGAAAGGCTGCAAGGAAACGTTTAATAGATGTCGCTAATGCACTGATGGGCACGCAGTTAGATGGCGATGTGCTAATTGTTTCTACAAGCGGTAGATATGAGTTCCGCAACAAAGGCGTAGATGTCTATATTGAGGCGATGAACCGTTTGTTGCGCGACCGCGATCTTCATAAGACCGTGCTGGCCTTTATCGAAGTACCCGGATGGGTCGGTGAACCTCGCAAAGACCTCGTTGAGCGTTTACAGACAGGTAAGTCTTATGATACACCGCTCGAGGTGCCCTTGATTACTCATTGGCTTCACAACATGAGTCATGATAATGTGTTGGGTATGTTGAAATATCTTAACATGTGGAACAGGAAGGAAGACAAGGTGAAACTGATTTTCCTGCCATGTTATCTCACAGGCGACGACGGTGTGCTCAATATGTCATACTATGATCTCGTTTTAGGCAATGACTTGTGCATTTATCCCTCATATTACGAGCCGTGGGGTTATACTCCACTCGAGGCGGTGGCGTTCAAAGTACCTTGCATCACTACCGATTTGGCAGGTTTCGGACTTTGGGCGAACTCTGTGAAAGGTGGCTATAGCAATTTGATTGATGGTGTCAAGGTCATTCATCGTACCGACTATAACTATTCTGAAGTGGCTGATGCCATCAAAGACGAGGTTGCTAATTTCTCCAACATGAGCGAGGCTGATGTGAAGAAAGCACGTGCCAATGCCGATAAACTGTCGAAAAAAGCACTTTGGAGTGAATTTATCAAATATTATTGGCAAGCCTACGATTTCGCACTGAGAAAAGCGGAAGAAAGGGATTGATTATATCGATTATTGTCATTTACATAAATATTAATTTTTTTTATGAAAATCAAAGCAGATTATGCGAATGCTCCTCAATGGAAGGAGATTGCTGTAAAGTCACGTCTGCCCGAGGAATTGAAATGCCTCGACGAACTGTCACACAACATGTGGTGGGCATGGAACTATGAAGCAAGAAATTTGTGGAAAAGTCTGGATGAAAATTTGTACGAGGAAGTAAGTCACAACCCCGTGCTTCTGCTCGAACGTCTGAGTTATGACCGCAAGACGGAAATCGTGAAGGATAAGACCATCATGAAGCGCGTGAAGGACGTTTATGCCAAATACAGAAAATATATGGATGTTAAACCTGATGCCAACCGCCCCTCTGTTGCTTATTTCAGCATGGAGTATGGATTGAATCAGGTCCTGAAAATTTATTCCGGTGGTCTGGGTATGCTCGCAGGTGACTACTTGAAAGAGGCTTCCGACAGCAACGTAGATATGTGTGCCATTGGTTTCCTATACCGTTTTGGCTATTTCAAACAGTCACTCAGTATGGACGGACAGCAGATTGCCAACTACGAGGCGCAGAACTTTAACTCACTGCCCATCGAACGTCAACTTGACGCTGAAGGCAATCCTCTGGTCGTCGATGTGCCCTATATGAACTATCAGGTTCACGCATACGTTTGGCGCGTGAATGTGGGTCGTATTGCTCTCTACCTGCTCGACACAGACAATGAGATGAACTCAGAGTTCGACAAACCCATCACCCACACACTTTATGGCGGCGACTGGGAAAACCGCTTGAAACAGGAGATTCTCCTCGGCATCGGCGGCATGCTCGTGCTGAAGAAACTCGGAATCAAAAAGCAGATTTATCACTGCAACGAGGGACATGCGGCATTGTGCAACCTGCAGCGTCTTTGTGATTACGTCCAGAGTGGCATGTCGTTTAATCAGGCACTTGAACTGGTGCGCGTCTCAGGTCTTTACACCTGCCACACACCGGTACCCGCCGGTCACGACTACTTTGACGAGGGCCTTTTCGGCAAATACATGAGCGGTTATCCCGCCATGCTCGGCATCACATGGGATGAGTTCATCGGCATGGGACGCCAGAACCCGGAAAATCACTCTGAGAAATTCAGCATGTCAACATTCGCCTGCAACACCTGTCAGGAGGTCAACGGCGTAAGCAAACTCCACGGATGGGTCAGCCAGAAGATGTTTGCTCCTATCTGGAAAGGCTATTATCCTGAAGAGAACCATGTGGGTTATGTCACCAATGGTGTGCACTTCCCGTCATGGGCCGCTACCGAGTGGCGCAAACTCTATGCGAAATATTTCGATGAGAATTTCATGAACGACCAGAGCAATGAGGATATCTGGCATGCTATTTATAACGTGCCTGACGAGGAAATCTGGGCTACACGCATGGCGTTGAAGCAGAAACTCGTGAAGTACATCCGTGATAAGTTCCGTGAGACATGGCTGAAGAATCAGGGTGACCCCTCACGAGTGGTTTCCCTGCTCGAGCGCATCAATCCCAATGCCCTGATGATTGGTTTCTGCCGTCGTTTCGCCACTTACAAACGTGCACACTTGCTTTTTACCGACCTCAACCGTCTGGAGAAAATCGTCAATAACCCCGAACATCCTGTGCAGTTCATCTTCTCTGGTAAAGCACATCCTGCTGACGGTGCCGGTCAAGGACTCATCAAACGTATCTACGAAATCAGCCAGCGTCCTGAGTTCCTCGGAAAAATTATCTTCCTCGAGGACTATGACTTCCAGTTGGCTCGCCGTCTGGTCTCTGGTGTGGATATCTGGATGAACACACCAACACGTCCCCTCGAAGCATCAGGTACATCTGGTGAGAAAGCAGAGATGAATGGTGTGGTCAACCTGTCCGTGCTTGACGGATGGTGGCTCGAAGGATATCGTGAAGGTGCCGGATGGGCATTGACCGAGAAACGTACTTACGAGAACCAGGCTTATCAAGACCAACTTGATGCCGCAACCATTTACGGTCTGCTTGAGAACGAGATTATTCCGCTCTATTATGACAAGAATAAGAAAGGTTATAGCACAGGTTGGATCAAGGTCATCAAAAACTCCATCGCTACCATCGCACCTCATTACACGATGAAGCGTCAGTTGGATGACTACTATGATAAGTTCTATAACAAACTGGCTGCACGCTCTGAGAAATTACAGGCCAATGGCAACCAATTGGCTCGTGAGATTGCCCTTTGGAAAGAGACCGTTGCAGAGCGCTGGGACAGTATCAGTGTCGTGTCGCGTGAGTCTGACCTCACTGAGGCTGGCGTGGAGACAGGTATCGGGTTCACAGTACGGTTTGTCATTGACGAGCAGGGACTCGATGATGCCGTCGGACTGGAGTTCGTTTCAGTAACTACCGATGCGAAAGGCGAGGACAAAGTATACAAGGTGCGTCCGTTCCAGTTGGTGAATCGTGAGGGTAATCTTTACACCTTCGAGTGTAAGATTGAACCCGACCATGCCGGCTCGTTCAAAACGGCCATACGTATGTATCCCAAGAACGACAACCTGCCTCATCGCCAGGACTTCTGCTATGTGAAGTGGCTCTAAACGAAAGTGCTATACATAAAAATGGTGGAGAAATCACATTCTCCACCATTTTTTATGCTGTTATGGCTTAGCCTTAGAGAATCTCACCAATCCTCCTGCGAACCATACACTTTTCCATCGACAAGTGCCTTGATGTCAATAATGACAGGTCGGTTGGTCACTGGATCCAATTGAAGGGCGGGTTTGATGGTCATGTCTTTCACTGTCGCTTTCCAAGCCTTTTTCACGCTCTCTGCCTCAGACTGAGGTACGGGCATCATCACCGTGCCCCATGCTGTCTTCACCTCGTATGCCTGACGTGCTTTGTCGTATTTGCCGAGTTGATAGTCTTTACGATGTAGTTCGTGCTGTATGTGGAGGTAATCTTTCTGCAACTTCTCTTCTTTCATGTCTTGATGTGCCTGATACACGGCCTCTTCCTTGTCGGTGGCCGTATTGAGCCGTTGTAGTACGTTGATGGCCCTGTTCTCGCAGAATGCCTTATAGTCGTTATCGACGTCCTCTTTCACGGGTACAGTATTCTTGCCTTCTGAGAATAACCGTGGGGCGAATTGTTCCACCTCGGCGGCAGAATAAATAGTCGGCAGTGTCACGGGCTTGTCCACGTCGGCCAGTGTTAGCGCGTACCTGTCGTCACTGCCTACCATGCAATAGGTGTAGGTCTTCGGGTCTTTGGCCAACCTCAAGTGCTCGGTCTTAAACATATCGTACTCTGGTGCGATGGTCTCAAAAAAACCGTAATAGGTCTGGCCGTCGTCATCACGGCGAGAAACCAACTCTAAGACACCACACTTCCCGTCTTTCCACACCTTGACATAGTTGCTGAACGGCCCCATCTTTTCTATCCGGTCGTAATTGGTGTTGCTGAACAATTCTCCGTCGGTGGTCATCAGTCCGAAACGTACCTTGCCGTCGTCGTCGGGCTCCGACACAATCAGGCACTCTTGATAATGTCCGTCAAGATACACCTTGTGGTCTTCCACGCTGTTGACCACGCGGCTGATGGTCGGGGCCATTGGGTCTTCTGACATTTTGTCTATGTTGTTGAGGATAAGCCACCGGCCGTCTTGCAACTGGCAGTAGGCACGGTATGGACTGTCTTTGAGTATCACCTCCTGGAAATCAAAATCGAAGCCGTCTTGGGTTTCCCATACACCGTCACCGGAGAAGAGTTTCCAGTGGTTGCGGTTAAACTCGTCGCGCTTGTTGAGAAACAGCGACGACAGTTCGGGATAATACTTCACCTCATCGAATTCGTAGTCGATGATGGTCTCTTTATATTCTACATCCTCCACGCCCCATTTCTTGGTGGTTTTCAACTGCATGGCCGCAGTAGAGCCGTCCAGCATCCACACGCGCTCGTAATGAGGTGGATAGTGCCAGGTGGTTCCGTCGCTTGATTTTTTCCAGATGCCCATGCCCTTGCCAGGCACGCTGTACACAGAATAGTCGCCGTAGAAGTTTTCGAGGTGGGCTTCAAGCATCTCACGTCTTTCGGCGGGTATCGAATAATACTCCTGAAGCCAGTTGTTGTTGTGGTGCTCTTGCTGTGGTGTATAGTCGCTCAGATGGGTCGATGGCGTCGGTGTCGATGGCTTCGGTGTTGATGGCGTTGGAGGCCTTTGGGGCGTCGATGGCTGTGGTGATGACTCCTCCTCCGTCTCATCCTCTTCGTACCACTTGCACCCGGGACGGTGCCCGTCCTTACCCCCGCAATCAGCGCACACAGGATCCCCGGGGGGCGGAATGTTAAACTGCGCATTCGCTGTCATGCTTAGTCCGAATGCCGCCAATAATAGAATGTAATTAGGTTTTTTCATAAGGCGTAGAATTGTTTTTAGGTGTATAGAACAAACCCTCAAAATTTGTTATAACAGATGTGAGGATTATTGCAATGCTTCTTGGATGACCTCCATCAATTCCTCTTTGGAGGTGCCGGTTGCCAATATTTTACCTGTACGGTCGGCAATAACGAAGTAGGGAAGTCCATCAACTTGGAAGGCGTTAATCATGTTGCTTTCCCAACCCTTCATGTCAGATAATTGCGTCCATGTCAGGCTGTATCTTTCAATGGAGTTTCTCCATGCGCGCTCGTCATTGTCAAGCGAGAGCCCGATCATACCGAGTCCATCCTCGCTATAGCGTCTATACAGACGTTTGATTTCCGGTAATTCGCGGAGATAGGGAGCGCACCAACTTGCCCAGAAGTGAATCACCGTGACACGGTTTTTTCCCACTTCTTCGGCCAATGTTGTGGAAGTTTCGTCGGGACGGGTCAATATGACATCGGTGATTTGCTCTGGTGCAGCCCGGTTTTCTGTCACCGTATTCAGTCCTTTTTCTATCTCGATGATTTCTGGTCGGCTCTTGAATTGTTCCGGCATCTGACGGATTAGTTCCAGACGTTTTTCTGGTATCAGCGCACTTTCTTCGCGGGTAAGTATATAAAAGCCCAATTCATTGTTAATGTTGCGCTGAGCAGTACGTAACAAATAATCATTTAGCCGTTCCGCTTCTTGACGGGTCTGGCGGGCAGCGTCCTCATGCTCTTCTTTTGTTGCCGAATTCTCGTACAGGTTGTTGATGATAATGCTCACATTGTCATCATACTTCTGTATGGAATCGTTAATGGCTTGCAAGTCTTCGTTGTTTTGTGTTCCCGAAACACGCGATTCCCCGTCAGCCGACAATTGCATTTGGATGGTTCCGGGTTCTAAAAAAAATGGTATCTGTAATTCTGATAGTTTTGTGCTGTAAACCATGCACATCTGGGATATGTCCGCCTGACCGGAAAGATTGAATTTTCCGTTTTCAATGACCACCATGTCGAATGGGATACCACTATTGATGTCATTGGTCAGGTATAGGGTGTCACCATCTGCAAGTCCCTCTGCCGACCCTTCAATTGTGAAGTTGTCGGCAGGTTGAGAGGTCTGACATGCAGCAACAAACAACATGGCACACCCCAGAACCGCATAAAGGTAACTTTTTTTTCTCATCAAATCAGGTATTGGTCGCTGATACTTTCATTGTCTATCACACGGCGGATGGTTTCGGCAAACATATCTGCCACGGACAATTGCTTCACCTTCGCGCAACGGTGTGTATAAGGGATGGAGTCGGTAAATACGATTTCCTCTAAAGAAGAGTCCAACACGCGGTCACTTGCCGGACCGCTCATCACACAATGTGAGGCACACGCTCTCACACTCTTCGCACCGGCGGCTTTCATCACGTCGGCGGCTTTGGTAATTGTGCCGGCAGTGTCAACCATATCATCAACGACAATCACGTTCTTGTCTTTCACGTCACCGATAATTTGGATGCTGTCCACAACATTGGCGCGCGCACGGGTCTTATTACAGAGCACCAACGGACAACCAAGGTATTTAGCGTAAGCGTTGGCACGTTTCGAACCGCCTACGTCGGGTGAGGCGATACACAAGTCTTCTAAATGTAGGCTTTGTATGTAAGGCAAAATAACCCCTGAGGCATAAAGATGGTCAACGGGCACATTGAAGAATCCCTGTATCTGGTCGGCGTGCAAATCCATCGTGATTACACGGTTGATACCTGCTGCCATCAGCAGGTCGGCCACCAGTTTGGCTCCGATGCTTACGCGAGGTTTGTCTTTGCGGTCCTGACGGGCCCATCCGAAATAAGGTATCACGGCGTTGATACAACGGGCTGAGGCGCGCTTGGCTGCATCTATCATCAACAGCAGTTCCATCAGGTTGTCGCTGTTGGGGAAGGTGCTCTGCACCAAGAAAATATCGCGGCCGCGTATCGATTCCTCATACGAAACGGCAAATTCACCATCCGAGAAATGGGTGATTTGCATCTTGCCTAAAGGACATCCTAAACTTTGGCAGATTTTCTCTGCCAGATATTTGGTGGCTGTGCCGGAAAAAACCATAAAAGAGTTTTTCTCTCTCATTTTTGTATTTGTTTGTATGTGTGGTAAAGTGTTCGTTTCTTTATCTTGCTGCTTGGCGTAATTGGTTGAAATACGACAATATCTGACGGAAATCGGCGCCGTTGTGAATGTCAAAGCGATTCCATAAATCACCGCATATCACTACACCGCCGAATCCCATTTCTTTCACTGTTTTAATACGGTCCAATGTCATTCCGCCCATGGCATAGACGTGCTTGTCTATCAGTCCCTTGCGCGTCGCTTCTGACAACTCGAGTGGACTAAATGTCGCTGTCTCAGACTCGTCCGTCACACTGTCAAAGATGTTTTTCAAAAACACATATTTGCTCTTCTTTTTCATCGCTTTCAATTGCGACAAATCGGTGCAAGTGCGTGTGATGTTGCCTTTGTAGCCGTCGGGCTTTTCTGCTAATGGGTCGTCTATGTGGATGCCGCCCAGTTTGAACTCGTTTTTCAGATAATAATGGTTGTGCACTGTCATCCGTTTGTATTCATCTTCGGGCAACAGCGACAACAGTCTTTCCAAATAGACGGGGGATGAATCGGGTTTGTAAAGATGCAAATCGTCTAACCCCTCATTGAAAAGGGCGTCAAGTATCTTGTCTTCCTCCACAAAAAAAGTGGGGCGGGTCATAATTACGAGTTTCATCCTTAGATAAACCTTTTGTTGTGCAAAAGTAGAAAAAATATGTTAGACGGACAATTTTATCCGTAGAAAAAAGTTCGTTTTTACGCATTTTTAGTATTTTTGCAAATCACATCTCTATAGCAACTACAATATGAATAACATGACACCTATTTATATATTGGATGAAAAAGCGCTGCGGCGCAATCTGCAACTCATTACCCAAGTGGCCGAGCGGGCAGATGTGGAGATGATCCTTGCTTTCAAGGCTTACGCTCTTTGGAAGACTTTCCCCATTTTCAAAGAGTACATCAAATCTACGACCGCGAGTTCACTGTATGAAGCGAGGATGGCTTTCGAGCGGTTCGGCGCTCCTGCACATACCTATTCACCTGCATACACTGACGATGAGGTGAATGTTATAGCAAGTTGCTCTTCTCATCTGACATTCAATTCGCTCTCACAATACGAGCACCTCTACGAGAGGGTTAAACAGGTGAATCCGTCACTTAGTATCGGCCTGAGGGTTAACCCTGAGTATTCCGAGGTGGGGACGGCACTGTATAATCCCTGCGCACCCGGTACTCGGTTCGGAGTAGGGGTGGATAAAATGCCAGCCCAATTACCCGAAGGTATCGACGGCTTCCATTGCCATTGTCATTGTGAGAGCGGTTCTGACGTGTTTCAGCGCACACTCGTGCATATAGAGGAGAAATTTTCGCCTTGGTTCTCGCAAATCAAATGGATTAATTTCGGCGGAGGGCATCTCATGACGCGGGCGGATTATGATATAGAATTGCTGGTGGATTTATTAAATGGATTCCATGAGCGATACCCGTGGTTGCATGTCATTATGGAGCCCGGCAGCGCATTCGCCTGGCAAACGGGCAACCTGCATGCCCATGTGGTGGATGTCGTGGAAGACCACGGCATAAAGACGGCCATCCTTGATGTCAGTTTCACATGTCATATGCCCGACTGTTTGGAGATGCCATACATGCCGGTAGTGACAGGTGCGGAAATCACAGATACGATGGATACCCCTAATACATATCGTCTGGGCGGCAACAGTTGTCTATCAGGCGATTTTATGGGTTATTGGCGATTCCCTGGTCCACTGAAGGCTGGCGATGAAATCATATTCGAAGATATGATACATTATACTACGGTCAAGACAAACATGTTCAACGGTATCACACATCCTTCAATTGCAATACGCCGGCTTGACGGACAGATTGATATGCTACGCGCATTCTCTTATGAAGATTATTTGAATCGGATGGACTGATTTATGCGCTGTTTGTTTGGGTTTGCTTGTGAAAAGTTTTTTCAAAAAAATGGCACAAAAAGTTTGTCGGTTCAAAAAATATGATTACCTTTGCAACCGCATTTGGAGAAATGCACGCCCGAAAGAGCGTTTTATGCGGCAATAGCTCAGTTGGTAGAGCACGACCTTGCCAAGGTCGGGGTCGCGAGTTCGAGTCTCGTTTGCCGCTCACATTCTGAATAAAATCCTATTTAAGGTTACCTATTTGCCCAGGTGGCGGAATTGGTAGACGCGCACGTTTCAGGTGCGTGTGCCGCGAGGCGTGCAGGTTCGAGTCCTGTTCTGGGCACTGCGTTTTATTCAGAATGCTTTTTGATGGAGAGGTGGCGGAATTGGTAGACGCGCTACTTTGAGGGGGTAGTGTCAATTGTGACGTGGGAGTTCGAGTCTCCTCCTCTTCACCAAAGATATTTTTGACAAACACGTTTTTGTTTGTAAACATGATGCGGCAATAGCTCAGTTGGTAGAGCACGACCTTGCCAAGGTCGGGGTCGCGAGTTCGAGTCTCGTTTGCCGCTCTTTTTTAGGATAAAAGAAAAACATTTTCACACATTATTTTCGATGAATTTATATCTTAGATATTTTGACAGAGAGACTTTGGTGTATAGTCCCGATGAGGCTATTGATTTTCTCTCTACCATCCCAGAAATAGAAATGTCGCCCGACCTCGAGGCCGATATCCGTGAATATGCTGACAGCGACGTGCTCTATCCCAAACGGTATAAAGTGCGCCCGAGAGTCTATTTCATTGTGATAAAAACAGAAGCGGCCAACATGTCGGATTTCAAACAGAAAAAAGCGCTTCGCAGCAATAATAATGAGGTTAGAAAGGATGCACCGCCTCTCTTGGCTCGTCTCAACGAAGAAAAGCCGGGATGGTACGAGGGTGCACTTGATTTCAAGCGCGTGGTGCTTATCCCTTCGACTGGCAAGCACGAGTACCGCGACACCCATTATGTGGCGCATTGCAAGGCGTATTCAGGACAGGATTGCTACAACCGCATCGTGGATTATCTGAGAACACGTGTTGACAGCCGCAGTCAGTTCCCGTCTGCCAAAGGTAAGAACTTCAAGTTCCGCTATCTCGGCATGTGGAAATAATCATATTAAAGAATAGGAGGATGCTATGAACAAAGCAATGTTGATTGGAAACGTAGGACGTGACCCCGAAGTGAAGTATTACGATGCGGATCAGGCGGTGGCGTCCTTTACACTTGCTACCACTGAGCGTGGTTACACGCTGCCTAATGGCACGCAAGTTCCCGACCGTACAGAATGGCACAATGTCGTGCTTTTCAGAGGCTTGGCTAAGGTGGCAGAGAAATATGTGCACAAAGGTGACAAACTCTATATAGAGGGTCAAATCCGTACACGTTCTTATGACGATAAAAACGGCGTGCGTCGTTATATTACCGAGATTTATGGTGAAAACATGGAAATGCTGTCACCCAAGCCCGCTGCTGCAACTGATAACAAACCGTTGACGCCCGAGAATCCTCAGGTTGCTGATGCTGCTGAGCAGCAAGTGGACATGGGAAGTGTTCCATTCTGAATGGAACCTTGGCTGAGGATTGATTACTAATGTTGGACACATCCATCATATCTGAAACACTCTCACAGGTGCATTTTATGGCACCTACGATGGGTGTATGTATAGCAGCCGTTCTGGCTGCTTTGCTGCTTTTACTCTCTGGCTTCGCTTCAGGGTCGGAAATCGCTTTCTTCAGCCTTTCACCATCAGACATGAATGAACTCAATCCCGAGAAAAACGAGGCGGACCGGAAAATCCAAATCCTGCGTGACGACAGCGAGCGGACGCTGGCCACAATTCTTATCACTAACAATCTGGTCAACGTCACCATCATCATGCTCTGCAATTACGTTTTCCTCCACACCATTGATTTTGGAAATGCCAAAGTGCTGGAGTTTATATGCATCACTGTCTTACTTACGTTTCTCTTGTTGTTGTTCGGTGAAATCATGCCGAAAGTCTATGGACGTCAGTATTCGCTGAAGTATTGCAGAAGGGTAGCGGGCAGTATTATGTTTTTCCGTCGCATCTTTTGGCCGGTGGAGTGGGTGTTACTGCGCAGTGGCGTGCTTGCGGAAAAGGTGGTACAAAAAGAGAATCACATTCTAAGTGTCGATGATTTGGAACAGGCGTTGGAACTGACCGACAAAGATGACATACGCGACGAGGAAAGTATGTTGCAAGGCATCATACGTTTCGGAGACGAGACTGCTAAGGAGGTGATGACATCCCGGCAGGATATTGTCGATCTTGACATCAGAAGCAGTTTCACGGATGTGCTGAAATGCGTGGTCGAAAACAATTACAGCCGCATACCTGTTTATCAGGATAATACCGATAATATCAGAGGTATTCTCTATATCAAAGACCTTTTGCCGCATCTGGGCAAATCGGCCGCTTTCCGTTGGCAGAGTCTTATACGCCCTCCATATTTCGTGCCCGAGACAAAGAAAATCGATGATTTGCTCCGCGATTTCCAGGAGAACAAGGTTCACATCGCCATCGTGGTCGATGAGTTCGGCGGTACGTCTGGACTGATTACTTTGGAAGATATCCTTGAGGAAATCGTTGGTGAAATCAATGATGAATACGACGAGGAGGAGAAAACCTACACCCGTCTGAACCAGAACACCTATGTGTTTGAGGGTAAAACTCTTCTGAGCGACCTCATCAGAATCCTTGACATCGATGACGAGGAGTTTGCCGATGTCGAAGGCGATGCCGACACGTTGGCAGGGCTCTTGCTCGAACTCAAAGGCGAATTTCCCGCTGTTCATGAGCAAATCATCTACAAAAACTATCTTTTTGAGGTGCTTGCCATCGAAGAACGACGTATCTCCCGCATTAAGGTCGTCATCAAATCTGTCGCTAATGACAATGGCTGATTTTCAGGCTTTGGTGGAATTTCTGTAATACAATCAGAGGAAAGAAGGCAAAGCCTTCTTTCCTCTGATTGCTTAGTGATGATTCTCAGTGCGTTAAGGTGTTATTCTTCCGCAATACCCGTCTCAATCCATTTTGCTGCGATGGCTGTCGCGTCAGTGAGGGCGGTGTCCTCATCTACTTCGTAATTATCGGTCAGTATTTGAGCCAAATCCTCTGCCGTGAATGACTCTTTGTCAACGATAGACTGCCACAGCAGGGCAGCACTCTCGTTCATGCTGACGATGTTGGTCACATCGATATTTTCTTTTCCTTCAGGTACGATGATGTTCTCTCCTACAACAGTGCGCAGGGTAAATCCTTTTTTTGCTCTCATTTTTATATGGGTTTAAATAATTTCAGCCAGATACGACGGTAAAACGCCAGCAGATAGCGGCGGATAGGGTAGAGGCGGGTCCAAAACCAAGAGTAAATCCTCCATTTCTTACCGTCTGTACGGTCAAGTTTGTCGCGTCCCTTTCGGTAAAAACCGATGACTGCTCCTTTCACGTCCGACAACTGACAGTGCTCTTCCCAAAGATTGCCGTCACCGCGAAGTGTCACCGCCTCGCCGTCAATAGCAATGATGCGGTGCAGAACAAAATGTTTAGGGGAGATTTCTGCCAAGACGGGATCACCCACCTTCGGGTTCTCTGCTTTCTTCAGTAATGCTTTGTCGCGGTCATTTTCCAGAAAAGGACGCATACTGTATCCACGCAGGTTGAGTGTCACAGTCTTCCCTTTCTCCAACAATTCTACTACGAGAGGCAATAATACGGCATTCGGAAACAGTTTTTTCGTCTCCGGTTCCTGTCGTTGCTGCTTTCTCTTTCGTCCGATGTGCATGACCCTGATTTGTTTTTGAATTGGTCTTATTCGTCCTTGATGGCGATGGCGGCATGGCATACCTCGGCGGCTTCCCGGTTGGGCAGGCAGTGAAGGGTATAGATGCCGGTCGTCTCGACTACTTTTGTAACCGTGTCGCACACATGACCGAATATCTCCTTGTCCCATTTCATCGACGAACAGGCTGGGAGAAATGACGCGAACGCTTCAATAGGCGGCAACTTGTCAATGCTGTTGGTTGGCGCACGGTCAATGCGTGTCACGGCACCCAATTTTGCCTTCACTTTGCGGTAACAAGGGGTCTTGCCGCTCCACGGACTGCCATAGATATACGGCTTGCCGTCAATGATACGGATGATGGGGTTGTCGTCGTTCATCAGGTCACAACCTTCTATATAGCGGAGCCACATGCTTACCTGGGTGGATTTGCCTGTGCCGCTCTTGGCGATAAAAGCATAACCGTAATCGCCTTTCCTCACCAATGAAGCATGCACCAAAAGCGTATCCTTACGTGATGAAGCAAAGGAATAAACCAACATCAGGGCGTTGTTCAAACCGAAACGCCGCATGTCCATATTGCCGTTCAAGGCACAATGACAATCAGTGAAATCATGATTCGACTGCAACATACAGCAATCGTAACCACGGATGTCGCGGATGATAAACTGGTAGCCTTCGGGGGTTTCGTCAACAACAGTGATACCGTTACCCGTGTCGAAGTCGCGGATACGTTCGCGCAACTCTTTCTTAACAGGTTTCAACGTGTCATCGACGGTCAGCCGGATGAAAGCCGGTTCCTTGACTTCATTGATGCGGAATGGCTCATACGAGGGAATCAGGCTCATCTGGTTGATACGGGTATCTTGAAATATGATATCTACCCCCAGGTCAGCAATAGAAAAATGGTTAATCTCGCTCATCCTTCTTAATTCTCGGGTCTTGGGGGTCTCTGTCCGTTTGACGGGGGAGGCATCGCACCTTTACGCTTGTCTCGTGCGGCTTGTGCCTCGGCCTTACGCTTGTCTTTGAGTGCTTGCTTGGCTGCTTTCTCAGCGGCTTTACGCTCTTCCTTACTCAATGTAGGCTCATCCTCGTCATCTTGATGGGTTACCTGTTGAAAAACAAACAAGTCTCTCGCAACGGTCTTTATTTCGTAATGCTCGTACTTACGTTTCTTGGGATTGGTGAAACGCTTGCGTACTTTCGCCAATTTCTTCTGGATGTCTTTTTCAGAGAATGCGTAGTAAACCACGCAAGTGCGGTCTTTCTCGCCCAAATCAGAAAAGTAGGACTTCAATTGGTTGGCATATACGTTGCGGCCTTCCAGCATTTTTGATTTATTGATGACCCACGCATTCTCTAATTGTTGAACGTCTGTAAAATAAACGGTCGAGTCGTTAAAAGATATGGATACGCCAAAAAGGTAAACCTTGGGCTTACAGACGCTCTTGGCTTGTGACTGGCCGTTAATAAGGAATAAAAGCGCGATAACGCAGATAATCGTTCGTATTAATCTCATATAATAATAAAAATCAACCTAAATAGGTCTTCAACATCTTATTTTTTGTGTTATGGCGAAGACGGCGGATGGCTTTCTCTTTGATTTGCCGTACACGCTCGCGAGATAAGTCATATTTCTCACCAATCTCTTCCAAGGTCATCTCGGGTTGGTTGATGCCGAAAAACGCCTCAATGACATGGCGCTCGCGTTCACTCAACATCTGGAGCGCATGGGATATCTCCTTGCGGAGAGACTCGTCAACCAATCCTTTATCAGCGCTTGGAGCATCTGTGTCAGGCAGTATATCCAGCAGGCTGTTCTCCTCATCGTCGGCGAAAGGGGCATCTACTGACACATGGCGTGTAGAGCCTTTCATCGCTTCTTCTATCTTCTCTTGAGGCACATCTACACGGTCGGCTATCTCGTCAATGCTCGGACGGCGCTCATGCAACTGCTCAAATTTGTTCAACTCACGGTTGATGATACCCTGCAACCCCACTTGATTCAACGGCACACGGACCAGACGGCTTTGTTCCGCAATGGCTTGCAAGATGCTTTGCCGAATCCACCACACCGCATAGGAGATGAATTTGAAACCGCGGGTCTCGTCAAATTTCTCTGCCGCACGGATTAAACCTAAGTTTCCCTCGTTAATAAGGTCGGGAAGACTCAGACCTTGATTTTGGTATTGTTTGGCCACTGAAACGACAAATCGCAGATTAGCGCGTGTCAATTTCTCCAGTGCCTCGCGGTCACCTTTATGAATGCGCTGAGCCAACTCCACTTCTTCCTCTATGCTGATCAAGGGTTCATGACCTATCTCGCGCAGATATTTATCGAGTGATGCGGTCTCTCGATTGGTGGTGGATTTCGTGATCTTTAGTTGTCTCATGGGTCGCAGTTTTAATTTGCAAATTTACTGCTTTTGTCAGGAAAAAACAAACAAATCCGCAAATATTTGCGAATTTGTCTGTTTTTGTAAAGCCTTACATGTGTTGAACTGTCTAATCTGCAATTACTCCGACAGTTGTACGGCAAAGTATTTCTTCTTTCCTGTTGGATATAATCCTTGAATGTAGAGAACAGGCTCTTTGCTTGTAGATGCGTCTTTCACCACCTTCTGCAAGTCGTCGAGCGTCTTCATGTTCACATCGTTAATCTTTTGGATGATAAAGCCTTTTGTCACACCGGCATCTTTCATGGCACCGTTGTTCACTTTAATCACTTCAAGACCGGAGTTGATGTTGAGTTGTTCTTTCTGCTCTTTGGTGATTTCTTTGAAATTGGCACCGAGCACATCCAGATCGGCACTCTTTACCACCTTCGTATTGCCTTGGGCATTTTTCAGTACCACGTTCTTCTCTACTTTCTTCTTGTTGTGCAGGTAGTTGATGGTAATCTTGTCGCCGGGACGCTTGCTGGCCAGAGCCTCTTGCAGTTCTGCCATCTTCGTCACTTTCTTGCCGTCGATGTGAGTGATGACATCGCCCTCTTCAAGACCTGCCTCAGAACCGGCGCCACCATCGTTTACTTTAGCAACATACACACCTTCGTTGGTGCCTAAGTCGACCTCGTTGCCTTTCGACTTTTCTAAGTCGATATAGTTGTGCACGTCTTGACCGGAGATGTCGAGCAAAGCACGCTGCACGGTGCCGTATTTCTTCAGATCGTCCACCACTTTATTCATGATGGTGGTGGGAATGGCAAAGCCATAACCGCTGTAACTTCCGGTTTGTGAATAAAGCATGGCGTTGATACCAACCAGTTCGCCTTGTGTGTTGACCAGTGCGCCGCCAGAGTTGCCGGCATTGATGGCTGCGTCGGTCTGTATGAACGACTCCACCCCGTTGGCATATAATGAACGGGCCTTAGCACTGACAATACCTGCTGTTACGGTGCTGTTCAGGTTGAACGGGTTACCCACTGCGATGACCCATTCACCGACACGCAGTTTGTCGGAGTCGCCGATGGGAAGGGTGGGGAGGTTCTTGCCGTCAACTTTAATCAGAGCCAGGTCGGTCGTTTTATCTGTGCCTATGATACGGGCAGAAAACTCACGGTTGTCATTCAGTGTCACGGTCAACTCGTCAGCGCCTTCCACCACATGGTTGTTTGTTACGATATAACCGTCGGAGGAGATAATAACGCCCGATCCAGAAGCCTCGCGCTTCGGGGTCTGCACCTGACGACGCTGGGTGCCGCCGTTGCCACGGGGATTACCGAAGAAACCAAACGGGTCTGAAAAGAAATCCTCAAACGGGTCAGACTGCATCTCTATAGTCTGTACTTTAGAGTTTTGCACATATTTAATATGTACTACGGCTGGCAATGCTTTCTCTGCGGCATAGGTCAAATCGACATAACCCGACGGGGGAAGCGTGTTTGCCATGGCGGGATTCATTCCGCCAACCAGGGTCAGCGCTCCAAGCGCTGCGATGGCAATCATTGTTCTTGCGTTTTTATTCATTGCATTGGTAATTATTGATAGTCTTTTTATGTTTGCTGAATAAAGCATTGCAAAAATATAAGCAAAATTCGGTATTCTGCCATTTTTGCTTGTTATTTGTCACCTTTTAACAATAAAAAATGACATATTAACACCTGTTCGTAACAAATAAACCTATTTTTACTTTTCTTCAAGATGTCATACTTTACTTAATTTTAAGAAAAAACAATAAAATGACATTTTGACAGTATGAAAAATGTGGATAAAACTGACATTTTTCCACGATATTTCGTAATTTTGCACGCGATTAATCAATCACAAATCACAATTGCGTTTTCGCGACCATACGAAATACTATATTTGACATTCAACAAGCAGTGGCCCGGTGTGTCGCCGGCACGCAAATTGTGCGGGAGGAAAGTCCGGGCAGCATAGGGCGCTCCACTTCTGAAAATGGAAGCCATTGGTGACAGTGGGTGATGGCAGAAGAAAACAACCGCCACTCCATGTGAGGGGTAAGGGTGAGAAGGTGGTGTAAGAGACCACCAGCCGGTGGGTGATCATCGGGCTGTGCCTACTGGGGGCTGCAAGTTCGCGTATACCGTCGTCTGAGGGATGCCCGCCCGAATTTCTTTACGACGGAGGGTAGAACGCTTGAGCCGCGGGGTGACTCGCGGCCTAGATAAATGACATACACGCCTTTGTGAAACAAAGACGGACAGAACCCGGCTTATAGGGCCACTGCTTTTTCTTTCGTTTAATCAGCACTTCTTATTCAGCGGCCGTTTCGGCATCAATGGGATGCGTCTCATAATACTGTAATACGGCGTCACAATAACGTGCGGCACCAGATGATGCGCGTTTCTTGTCATGATGTATTTGTATCGCTTTCTCTATCAGCAGATAGATTGAACACGCCACAATACCGCCCGCTACGCCTATCAGAAGACGCAATTTGGTATCGAACGTGAACATGGCCATGATGGCTACGGGTATCACAAAAATGATGCCCAAGCGGGTCAAACGCGCCTTTTCCGTCTCCATGGTCACCTCTTCGATGACTCGGCTGTCGAAAAGAAAATCGTCCAACTCCTCATCATCTATACCATATTCTTCTTTCTTGGGAAAATCAGGCTGCTCTTGATATGCCTTAATGCTTGAGCGGATGATTGATACTGTCTCGTCAGTGATTGGAAATGTCATCTTATTGTTTTTTAATAGTAATTATTTGCAAAGGTAATGTTTTATTCGTAATTTTGCCACGATTTAAACCAAATTGTGACTTTTGATATGGAATTACCCGATTTTATGTCATATTCTAACAAATTCTCGTCAAAAGGGTTTGTTGACAAAATCTCAAGAATAGCAAAAAGGGCAGGGGCTAAATTGGTCTTTGCCGCACTCGTCTTATATTATTCTTTGCATAGCAAAAAGGTGTCGGTCAAAGACAAGGCCATTATCATCGGGGCGCTGGGTTATCTCATCAGCCCACTCGACGCCATTCCCGATGCCATTCCTATCGTGGGGTTGGGCGATGACATGGCGGTGTTGGCATACGTGTTGAAAAAAGTTTGGGACCAAATCACCGACGAGGCAAAAGACAAAGCCAAAGAGAAACTCGCCAAATGGTTTGATGAGGATGAGATGGAAGAAATTGAAGATCTCCTCGTTTCAAATAACAATACAGCAGAATCTTAAGATTAGTTTTCTTTGATATACAAAATAATCCGCGAGACATGCGTCTCGCGGATTATTTTTATGATAATCGAATTGAATGTTTAGACAATTCCCTGTGCCATCATGGCTTTCGCCACTTTCAGGAATCCGGCGATATTCGCACCCTTCACGTAGTTGATATATCCATCGGGTTCTGTACCGTATTTCACACAGTTGGCGTGGATGTCGTTCATGATGTCATGCAACTTCTGGTCAACCTCTTCACGGCTCCAGCGCAGACGCTCTGAGTTCTGGCTCATTTCCAGACCTGAAACAGACACACCACCGGCGTTGGCTGCCTTACCCGGTGAGTACAGAATCTTGGCATCCTGGAACACCTTGATAGCCTCAGGAGTGGTAGGCATGTTGGCACCTTCGCTCACGGCAATCACACCATTGGCTACGAGAGCCTTGGCTGCTTCCTCGTTGATCTCATTCTGTGTGGCTGAGGGAAGAGCGATGTCGGCTTTCTCAAACCAAGGCTTCTTGCCTTCCACATACTTCACACCATACTGCTCAGCATATTCCTTGATACGGCCACGCTCAACATTCTTCAATTCCATGATGTAGTCAAGTTTCTCGCGGTCGATGCCGTCCGGGTCGTAAATGTAACCGTCAGAGTCTGACATAGTCACAACCTTACCGCCCAGTTCGATACATTTCTCAACAGTATATTGAGCCACGTTGCCGGCGCCAGATACCAAGATAGTCTTGCCCTTGATGGTGTCGCCACGGGTAGCGAGCATGTTGCAGAGGAAATAAACATTACCATAACCGGTAGCCTCGGGACGAATCAGCGAACCGCCAAACTCCAGACCTTTACCGGTCAGCACACCGTTCCACTGATGGGTCAGTTTCTTATACATACCGAACATATAAGCCACCTCGCGTCCGCCTACGCCGATATCACCTGCGGGTACGTCCTCGTCAGGACCGATATGACGATATAATTCAGATATGAATGCCTGGCAGAAACGCATCACCTCATTGCTCGATTTGCCGCGTGGTGAGAAATCACTGCCACCCTTAGCACCACCCATGGGAAGGGTTGTCAGGGAGTTCTTGAATGTCTGCTCGAAAGCAAGGAACTTCAGAATAGACAGATTCACAGAAGCATGGAAACGGATACCTCCTTTGTACGGGCCAATAGCATTGTTGTGCTGGATACGGTAGCCCATGTTGGTCTGTACGTTACCCTTGTCGTCAGTCCATGTGACACGGAACTGCACCAGACGGTCAGGAATGCAGAGACGCTCGATGAGGTTAGCACGGTCAAACTCTGGGTGCTTGTTGTACTCCTCTTCAATGGTACCTAATACCTGACTCACTGCCTGGATGTACTCCGGCTCGTTGGGGAATCTCTGTTTCAGATTCTCAATAACATTTGCTGCATTCATAATCTTTTTACTTAATTAATGTATAAATATAAAATATCTTTTTACCTATGAATTTTAATTTTCGGTTGCAAAATTACACTAAATTTGTTAATTTGCAAACTTTTTGAAAGAAAAAAATAAAAAAATATAGAAAAAAGTCACATAAACGCCTTGTTCTCTTGATTTATATCAATTGTCAGGAATAACATATTGCTTGTATAATTATTTAATGTCTGACGATGCACGGAAATGCTGATGCTCAATTCTGGGTTGGGAGATTTTCTTTGTTCCCCTTTTTGTGTGAACCACGTTTGTGCTCTTTTCTTTTTTGGGAAGATTTGTTCTGAGGTTTGCCGCCCCCTTTCTTCCCTTTGTAATTACGTTTTCCTTGTGGTCTGCCTTTTCCGTATTTGCCTCTGATGTATTCGGGACCTTCACCTAATCCTTCAGGCAAGGGCAGTTTATCCAACTCACGGCCAAGGAAGCGTTCAATGTCCATGAAATCACCAATTTCTTTGCCACGGACAAGTGTGATGGCGCGTCCGTCTCGGTCAGCACGCGCTGTGCGACCCACACGGTGAACATAGTCTTCGGCGTCATGGGGTACATCATAGTTGATGACGATACTGATGTCGTCTATGTCTATGCCACGGGCCACGATGTCGGTAGCGACGAGCACATCGGTCTGACCGCTTTTGAAACGGTACATCACCTCATCGCGCTCGGCTTGGCTCAAATCGCTGTGCATCTCGTCGCAGTTGATGTGCATGCGCCGCAAAGAGCGGTTCACCTCTTTCACCTTCAGTTTAGAACCGGCAAAAATGATGACTCGTTTCAGTTCATCGCGCTTAAACAGGTCGCTGATGATTCCCGGTTTCTGGTTCTCATGGCATATATATGCCTGTTGGCGTATTTTGTCGGCAGGTCGGCTAACCTGTAATTTCACCTCAACAGGTTCCTTGAGCAAGGTTTTCGCCAATTGCTCTATTTTTTCTGGCATGGTGGCGGAGAACATGATGGTTTGGCAAGTGTCAGGCAAGTGCTTCGCTATTCGCATGATATCCTCGTAAAAACCCATGTCAAGCATACGGTCTGCCTCGTCTAAAACAAAGAATGACACACGGCTCAAATCACCATGCCCCATGTTGATATGGCTGATAAATCGCCCTGGTGTGGCGATGATGACATCCGCGCCCAAACGCAAGCCTTTTGTCTCCTGTTCAAAACGGTTGCCGTCATTGCCGCCATAAACCGCTACGCTGCTCACATTTTCCAGATAGTAGCCGAAGCCTTGCATTGCCTGGTCTATCTGTTGGGCCAGTTCACGAGTCGGACTCATAATGATGCAGTTGATGGCGTCGTCAGGATAATAACCGTCATCTATCAGACTGAGAATGGGCAACAGATAGGCCGCGGTCTTGCCCGTTCCGGTCTGTGCCACACCTATCAAATCGCGGCCGTCAAGTATTTCGGGGATGCATTTCTCCTGAATGGGTGTACATGTCTCAAAACGCATGTCATCCAGCGCGTCAAGAATGTTGTCATTCAGATATAACTCGTCAAATCTCATAATCAATGTATAAGGGCACTATAGTCGTTGGCAATAATATCCATTTTCTCATTATTCTTATTATTCCCATAGTTCCCCAAATAAGCAATTATCAATTCGGCGCCTTCCTATAGCACCAATATGCTATAAAGGCAAAAAGTATATTCGGGAGCCACGCCGCTAAAATGGGTGGCCAACCCGCTTTAATGGCAAAGGTGGCCGACACGGTCTGTAGCATGATATATGCGAAACTTAATGCCAGACCGATACCGAGATACATACCCATGCCTCCTTTGCGTTTTCGCGACGACAACGAAAAACCGATGGTCGTCAGGATGAATGACGCAAATGACGAGGCGATACGTTTGTGGAACTCCACCTCGTATTGTACCACATTGGTTGAACCGCGGCTTTGTTGCTTGTAAATATAGTCGCGCAACTGCGGACTCGTGAAGGTCTCCTGCTGACCTTTTGAATACACCAAATCAGTCGGTTCCATCAATATCGTCGTGTCCTTCTTGCTGCCATGTGTGATATCCTCGCGCAGGCCTTTCAAATCACGGATAGTCCAGTTGTAGGCTGTCCAATGGTTCTTCGAGTCTGATATCGTATCATACTGTATCTCTGTGGCGGTCATGTGACTCATCAGTTTCTTATTCTCAAACTTATACAGACAGAACCCGTAGCCCTTTTTCATCGTATTGTCGTAATACTGGATGTAGGCTATTACACCGTCGCCCACCTGCAGTTGAACATTTTCCGCCGCAGTGTTTTTCTTCTTGTTTTTGTAAAGTGTTTCGAAATTTTGGCGTATTACCGTGCCGTGGGGTATCACATATGCGCTCAGATAGTAACTCAATGCCGATATGAACACGCAGGATATCATATAGGGGCGCATCAAGCGCTTAAAAGACACACCGGCGGCCAACATGGCGATAATCTCAGAATTTCCCGCCAGTTTCGATGTGAAGAATATGACCGCGATAAATACAAACAGTGCACTGAAAAGATTGGCGAAATAGGGGACGAAGTTGGCGTAATAGTCAAAGACGATGGCTTTCAGCGGGGCGTGATATTGCGTGAATTTCGCCAGATTTTCATTCACGTCAAAAACTATCGAGATAGAGATAATCAGTACGATGGCAAAGAAATAGGTACCGATGAATTTGCGGATGATATACCAGTCCAAACGTTTGATGTAGCGGTTTGGGTTGAGCCAGCCCAAATATTTGCCGATACCTGCGAAATGGGTGTTAAACCATGAAGCAAGCACGGAAAACAGTTGTTTGATATGGTTCATAAACGCTTTCATCCGTTTATACTCGTTGTCCTAATTGTTCAATGATACTGCGCTTCCACGACACGAAGTCACCAGCGATAATGTGGCGGCGTGCGTCACCGACCAGACGAAGGTAGAAAGCCAGATTGTGGATGCTTGCTATCTGCATGGCCAACAGTTCCTGCGCTTTGAACAGATGATGCAGATAGGCCTTCGTGTGCAACTGGTCGATATAACAGCCGTCGGGATCGATGGGGCTAAAATCGTTCTCCCATTTCTTGTTGCGCATATTCATCGTGCCTTGATAAGTGAATAACATGGCGTTGCGACCGTTACGGGTAGGCATCACGCAGTCAAACATATCCACGCCACGCTCGATAGCCTCAAGGATATTTTGCGGGGTGCCGACTCCCATCAGATAGCGGGGCTTGTCTTTTGGTAAAATCTCATTCACCACCTCTATCATCTCATACATCACCTCTGTGGGCTCGCCTACAGCCAAACCGCCGATGGCATTGCCGTCTGCGCCTTTATCGGCTACATGCTTGGCGGCTTCTCGACGCAAGTCTTTATAGGTGCAACCCTGAACGATGGGGAACAGACTCTGATGGTAGCCGTATAACGGCTCGGTCTCTTCAAATCGTTTTACGCAACGGTCCAACCAGCGCTGAGTGAGATGGAGGCTCTTCTTGGCATATTCATAGTCGCTGGTGCCCGGAGGACATTCGTCGAATGCCATCATGATGTCCGCACCGATGATACGTTCGGTGTCAATCACATTCTCGGGAGTGAAAATGTGTTTTGAACCGTCAATATGGGAACGGAACTCACAGCCTTCCTCACGCAATTTGCGGATACCGGTCAGAGAGAAAACCTGAAAACCGCCCGAGTCGGTCAGTATGGGACGGTCCCATGTGTTGAAACGGTGCAGGCCGCCTGCTTGACGTAAGATGTCCAACCCTGGACGTAGATATAGGTGATAGGTGTTTCCTAAGATGATTTGAGCCTTCACCTGTTCGCGCAACTCGCTGAAATGCACACCTTTCACACTCCCACAGGTGCCTACTGGCATAAAGATAGGAGTTTGAATAGGACCGTGGTCGGTGGTAATCAGGCCTGCACGTGCGTCTGACGACGGGTCATTGTGTTCTACTTGAAATGTCATGAGGCTACGGGTGACTCTTCTTCAATGGTGAAATTGACTGGATGAGATACAATCTCGTCGGTCAGTGCGAAATCCCACACGTCTTTGACGTTCTCGACATAATGAAACTCCACTCCTTTCAGATAAATGGATGGTATCTCGTCAATATCTTTTTTGTTGGCGCTACACATCACGATGTCGGTAATGCCGGCGCGCTTGGCTGCGAGGATTTTTTCTTTGATGCCGCCTACGGGAAGCACTTTCCCACGGAGGGTAATCTCACCTGTCATGGCGGTGTTTTTTCTCACCTTGCGCTGAGTCAGTGCCGAGGCGATACTCGTTGCTATTGTGATACCTGCTGATGGTCCGTCTTTAGGTGTGGCTCCTTCAGGTACGTGGATATGGATGTTCCACTGGTTGAATATACGGTAATCGACTCCAAGACTGTCGATGTGGGCTTTCACGTATTCCAATGCGATGACGGCCGATTCTTTCATCACGTCGCCCAGATTGCCAGTCAGTGTCAGTTTGCCGGCCTTGCCTTTGCTCAGAGATGTCTCGATAAACAGTATCTCGCCGCCAACGCTTGTCCAAGCCAAACCTGTCACCACTCCGGCATATTCATTACCTTGGTATATATCGCGGTAATAAGGCGGTTTGCCCAACAAATCAACCAGTTTGTCGGTCGTCACTTTGTCGTAGGGGAGTACGCCGTCGCGTGCCTTGATGAACGCCAATTTGCGGAAGGCTTTGTTGATTTGCTTTTCCAATTGGCGCACACCGCTCTCACGTGTGTATTGCTCAATAATTTTTTCGATGGCATTCTTTTGGAACGACGGCTTCGGCGAGAGTGAGTCCAGACCGGTGTTTGACAATTCTCGGGGAATGAGATGGCGTTTGGCTATCTCGATTTTTTCCTCGGTGATGTATCCGCTCACCTCAATGATTTCCATACGGTCGAGTAGGGGACGGGGGATGGTGTTCAAATCATTGGCTGTGGCAATGAACAACACTTTCGACAGGTCAAAATCTACATCCAAATAGTTGTCGTGGAAAGCGCTGTTTTGCTCAGGGTCTAACACTTCGAGCAGAGCCGATGCTGGGTCGCCATTGATGGTGTGCTGTGTCACCTTGTCAATCTCGTCTAAGATGAATACAGGGTTGGAAGAACCTGCTTTCTGGATGTTTTTGATGATACGTCCAGGCATGGCTCCCACGTAGGTGCGACGATGGCCGCGTATCTCTGACTCATCATGTAAACCGCCAAGCGACATACGCACATATTTGCGTTTCATTGCGGACGCGATGCTTTTGCCTAGGCTGGTCTTGCCTACTCCTGGAGGGCCATACAGGCAGATGATTGGCGATTTCAAGTCACCACGGAGCGATAACACGGCAATGTGCTCTAAGATACGCTCTTTCACCTTCTCCATTCCGTAGTGGTCACGGTTTAAGATGCGCTCTGCCCGTTTGAGGTTCAGGTCGTCTTCCGTATATTCACCCCATGGCAGATCTACCATCATCTGCAGATAATTCAGCAACAGACTGTAGTCGGGGCTTTGAGGATTGATGGTGTCCAGTTTATCCAATTCCTTATAGAACACCTGCATCACGTCCTCATTCCATTTCTTCGATTTCGCTTTTTCTAATAGTTCTACGCGCTCGGGAGAGCCCTCGCCGTTGCCCAATTCTTCTTTGATGTTCTTAATCTGCTGTTGAAGGAAATATTCCCTTTGCTGTTCGTCAAGGTCCTCACGCGTCTTGCTGCGGATGCTTTGTTTCAATTCCAGCAATTGCAACTCTTTGTTCATTACTTTGAGCAACTTGAACAAGCGTAGTTTCATATCCTCGCATTGCAGCAGATTCATCTTGTCTTGGATGTTAAACGGCAAGTTGGAACAGATGAAGTTCACGGCGATGATATTGTTGTTGATGCTACTCAAGGCAAATTGAGAACCATCAGGCATATCTTCGTTCTTGCGCACATATTCTGCGGTCAACGCACGAAGGTCTTCAACGGCGGCTTTGAATTCACGGTCTTTCTCAGCGGGAAGCACGTCGGGCTGAGGGGTGGTGCTACCCATGAAGAAGGGGCGTGTCTTGGTAATGGCTTCAAGACGGCAACGGCCCAAACCTTGGACTATGGCTGTCAAATTGTTGCTCTGCCCCGGTCCGGGCAACTCTAATACGCGAAGCACACGGGCATATACACCATAGTTGTAGATGTCATTGGTGCTTGGACTGTCAATGGTTGAGTCTGTCTGGCAAAACACGCCTATCACCTGCTCGTTATGGTCTTTGACTTTTTCTATCAATTTCAGGCTCGCCGGACGCCCTACGATAATAGGAGCGATGACACCGGGAAACAGTACCATGTTGCGAGTGGTCAAAATGGGGATATCGTGATCTACGGTAATGTCGAATAGTGATTGGATGTCGCCTTCGTAATCGGCAATCATCTGAAAGGGATTATTGTGATTTCTATCCATTGTCTTGTTTTTTCGGACTGCAAAATTACGCATTTTATCCTATATATAAGAATGTGAATGGTTATTTTTATAAAAATATGGTGCTTAATTGACCTATTTAGTGTATTTTTGCATTTACTTATGGCGAATGATTATTTCAGGTTCAAACAATTCACCTTGTGGCAGCAGCATTGTGCCATGAAAGTGGGAACGGACGGTGTGTTGCTCGGAGCATGGGCTGAGGGCGGTCAAAGAATACTTGACATCGGCACGGGTACGGGTCTTATCGCTTTGATGATGGCACAGAGATTCCCTATGGCAGATGTCACGGCGGTTGAGATTGACGGTGCGGCGGCCAAGCAGGCGCGTGAGAATGTGGTAGCCTCGCCATTTGCAAATAGGGTGGAGGTCATCCATAAGGATATCCAACAATTTGCCGAGAACTGTCCTGACGAATGCTTTGATGCCATCGTAAGCAATCCGCCATATTTTGTTAATTCATTGAAAAACCCAGATGCCAAGAGGGCATTGGCAAGGCATAATGAAAACCTCTCTTTCTGTCAATTATTTTCGATTAGTTATAGATTGCTTGCACCTTCTGGGGTTCTCTCTGTTGTCGCTCCTGTTGAGGTGAAATCCGATGTGGAAGGTGAAGCGTCTATTTCTAGTTTCTTCTTACAATGTTGTTTGCAGATTAAAACAACACCTAAAAAGCAACCTAAAAGATGTTTAATGAAATTCGTTAAACAATTGATACAACCAATTTCACAAGAAGTGGCGGTCTTGCAAAATGCGTCAGATGAACGTTCGGATTGGTATCGGTCATTGACAAATGACTTTTACCTCTCAGAAGAAGAATTGTCTTCTTGTAAATGAATAATGTCTTGATTTTTCTTGTTTTTTGGACGCATTCCTGATAGTCCGTTTAGTACCTTGCACACCACTTTTTGCATGCGGTTGGGGTGAACCGGATTCGACTCCGCATTCGGGTTGATAATGATTTTGATGCCACGCTCCACCAATTCAATGTCAATGTCAGTGCCCATCATTACCGGGTCGCCGTCATAATGTACTGGTCCGGGATTTTCTCTGTGGATGTGAATTTTTTTCGTATGGAAAGTCTTCACTTTTTTGCTGCGGTCCAAAGTCTTGTTCATCATGTCAAAACTCACTTCAGGCGCGTCAAGAAAATCAAAAGGCGACATAACGATGACATCCAACCAACCGTCGCTCATCAAAGCATGCGGGGCGATGTATGCGTTGTTGCCGTATTGAGAGGCATTAGCGCATGACACCAGATAGGCGTGACAGGTATATTGACCGTTGGCGTCTTCTATCACATAATCTTCGGCTTTGTATCTCAATCCTTCTTTCAGTACATATTTCACATACGTCATCTTGCCACGTTTGCCTCCATCGGCGAATTTCTTGCTGATGTATGCGTCGAACCCCATGCCGCAGGTGCAGAAAAATGGATTGTTGTTAATCAGTCCATAGTCTAAATCACGTACCTCGTATTGGTTGATGAGTCGTATGGCTTTTTTCAAATTGACGGGAATGCGCAGGTGGCGGGCCAAACCGTTGCCGGAACCGCAGGGCAGGATGCCCATGGCGGTTTGGGTGCCTATCAGACCGCGGCCTACCTCGTTGATAGTTCCGTCGCCACCAACGGCCACCACCACATCAGCGCCATTTTGGCTGGCCGACGAGGCGAGTTCTGTGGCATGACCGGCATATTCAGTGTATATTATTGAATAGGTATATCGGTCCTGGTCTAAATAGGACTCGATGAGTTGAGGGATTTTCGCCTTTTTTACCGTACCGCTAATCGGGTTGAGGATAAATACGATTTTCATGTGATAATTCTTGTACACATTGATTTTACGTGTGCAAAATTACTGATTTACATACATTTTTCATGTTCTATTTCTCTATTTTTTTTGATTAAAAGGATATTTTTTACAAAAATTGATGATATATACGTCTTTTTTTGTAACTTTGCAGCCTGAAAATAATTATATCAAATTTGAATCATTAAAAATGGGACTTTTACAAGAAAGATTCAAGAATTATCGGGAGCCGCAGAAGTTTATGGCTGCAGGTGTCTATCCCTATTTTCGGGCCATTTCTGGCAAGCAAGGCACAGAGGTGGATATGGATGGACAGAAGGTTCTGATGTTCGGCTCCAATGCATATACAGGATTGACGGGTGATCAGCGCATCATTGATGCCGCTAAAGCAGCCCTCGATAAATACGGTTCTGGATGCGCCGGAAGCCGGTTCTTGAATGGAACGCTCGATTTGCATGTGCAATTAGAGAAAGAATTGGCTGAGTTTGAGCATAAAGATGACGCATTGTGTTTCTCCACGGGTTTCTTTGTGAATTCTGGAGTGCTTGCTGTTGTTTGCGGACGCGAGGATTATATCATTTGCGATGAGCGCGACCATGCGAGTATCGTTGACGGACGCAGACTCTCTTTTGCCAAGCAACTCAAATTCAAACACAATGACATGGAGGATTTGGAGCGCCAACTCCAAAAATGTGAGCCTAACGCAGTTAAACTGATTGTTGTCGATGGCGTGTTCTCCATGGAAGGCGATTTGGCCAACCTGCCTGAAATAGTCAGACTCAAACATAAGTACAACGCTTCCATCATGGTCGATGAGGCTCATGGTATTGGCGTTTTTGGTAAAGAAGGAAGAGGCGTTTGCGACCATTTCGGTTTGACCGACGAAGTCGACCTCATCATGGGTACATTCAGCAAGAGTCTCGCCAGTATCGGTGGATTTATCGCAGCCGATTTCGATACCATCAACTATTTGCGTCATGCTGTTCGCACTTATATCTTTAGTGCTTCAAATACGCCTGCCGCTACGGCTGCTGCCATGGAGGCACTGCATATCATGCGCAAAGAGCCTGAGCGTATTGAAAAACTTTGGAAAGTGACCCGTTATGCGCTTAAACGTTTCCGTGAGGAAGGATTCGAAATCGGCGATACCGAAAGTCCTATCATACCGCTTTATGTGCGCGACGTGGAGAAGACATTCCTTGTCACAGCACTGGCTTTCAATGCTGGTGTGTTCATCAACCCCGTTATTCCGCCGGCATGTGCGCCTCAGGACACCTTGGTGCGTTTCGCACTCATGGCAACTCACACAGAGGAGCAGGTGGAGCGCGGTGTGCAGATTCTCAAGAAAATTTTTGTTGAGCAAAACCTCATCAAATAATCAATAAAATTTGCAAGGTCTGGAAAAAGTGTGTATTTTTGCACCGCATTTTTCGAAAGACCATGCCCTCGGGGTGTAGCGCAGCCCGGTAGCGCTCCTGGTTTGGGACCAGGCGGCCGCAGGTTCGAATCCTGTCGCCCCGACATTTACAACGCACGGATTATCGGTTGAATAATCCGTGCGTTGTTTTGATGTCGCTTCGAGTCGTAATCTTTTCATTGATTTGCCTTTATCCAATTATCCAAGTATAACATCTGTTCATCAGTGTGAAACCAGTGCTCGCCGTTTTCCATTACGGTCAGAGTGGCTTGATACTTCTTAGCAAAGTTAGAGATGGTTTCTATAGACATCAGATAATCATTGCTGCCGTCCAGAATCTTTGTTGGCACATGCCAACGAATAGTGTTTTTTCTAACGTAGCAGAGATAATCCCACGATAAGTCTTCGCCGAAATCTGTATGAATAATGCCTTTTGATTCCAGTTCTTGCTCAGTGACATTTGCCCACTTCATCATATCAGTAATCAATTTCTCCATATCTACAATTGGAGAAATGAAGTAGGCTTTCTGTATCATGTCATCAATACCAGCATTCATGCTAAAGAAAGCCCCAATACTGTTGGCTATCAGAACGACGTTTTCGTATTTACTTTTTAGTCCTTTTGTGGCTTCACGAATTTCGATGCCTGTTTCCCAAGGGCTGAACGTCAGATAGTCCAAGCCTATCACGTCGCAATCATTTAATAGAAACTTGTAGTGTTCACTCTCCGTAGCACAGCCTCCTTTACCGTGAATGTACAATACCGCTCTTTTCATCGTTATTTCATCTTATTTATTTCATTCTGGAAACATTGAAGAAACTTTGCCGCATGACCACCATCCATCTGGACGTGATGGAATTGGAATGAAATTGGTAGAGTCGTCTTGAATAGTCCTTTGCGGTACTTGCCCCACATCACCATCGGATTGCAGAACTGGTCGGTGTATTGGTTGACGATGCAGTCGAGTTCCGTCTGTATCATGGCAGATGTGCCAATAACTATATGGTCGTCAAGGAAGAAACTCTTACATTCATTCGCTGCTTGCTTGGTCAGTTCCAAATAGTCGCGATTGAATTGCTGTATGTCATCAGAGAAAGGAATGTCGCAGGAGCTGATGCCTCCCTTGCTGTTCTCTACAATGACGTTGACGGCAAGCTTGTCGTAGCGATATAGCTTTCCGTCTATGGGCAGCGTATAGAACTCCTCCACCTGGCTCGCAGCCTTGCCTACGCACCAGCACGTCAGCATGGTGAACTTCATGCCTGTTCGCTTGCTGGCTTTAACTAAACGGCTAACGTCCAGCGTCTTCACCAATGTCACCATCGGCATGGGCGATGACATCCACATACGGAATGCTTCAGCACGATTACTCTCTTGAAGGTTTATTTCTC
>JAFZAH010000055.1 GCA_017548275.1 Prevotella sp. | reverse complement strand
CTTGGGGGGGGGGGGGCCAAGGCTGCAGCGGAAATCGGGGCATTGGCATATCTGGATGAAAAGAATTGCCATATCGACTATATTGCTGGCACCAGTATGGGGGCGGTGGTTGGAGGACTGTATGCGGCCGGATACTCTGGCAAGGAGATTGAAGACCTTTGGCTCAACAGAGGGTGGCTTACGCTCTTTGACCAGGAAGCGATAGGCACCGGACACGGTAGAAGTTTTTCCGATAAATATGGAGATGCTGAACGTACCATTTTCGGATTGGTCGATGGTGATGAGTTTGAAGAAAGATTGCGCTTAGCATTAGAGAAAAAGGGAGTCACTACATTTGAAGACCTAAAAGAGAAGGGAGTGGAGTACCGCTGTACCGCCACCAAAATCATTAATGATGTCAGTATAGAAAAAAAAGTACTATCCAAGGGCGATCTGGCAAAAGCCATCCGTGCCTCGATGTCATACCCTGCGCCACTCGTCGGTTTTAAACCCGTAGAGATAGATGGGGATAAGTTAGTTGACGGAGGTATGCTCGACAACCTGCCTGTTGATGTTGTGAAGGATATGGGCGCAGATATCACTATTGCTTTTGATTTAGAGATGAGGCAAAAGCGTAAGCCTAACCCGTTGGTGGTGGAGGGAATAGGGATATTGATTGACCATACGCTAGTAAGTGATGTTATCAAGTTTACAAAAACAGAGTGGTTGACCGACTGGATTCTATCAAAACCTGATGTTACAAGCCACAACATCAATTGGGAAGAGGCGGATGTAAAAATCCGGCCTAATTTGGTGAATTATAACATCCTCAGTTTTAAGAAGGAGAGTGTTCGACAGATGATTGGCATTGGAAGACAAGCCATGATTGATCATTATTACCTTATTATCGATTTGTTGAAAAAATCAAATCAAGCAAAGAGTAGCGGTTAATTGCGGAAAGGGCACGCCCTGTCCCTACTTGCAGATGGTGTCTAATTCATAATTCACAATTGATAAATCACAATTCGTCTCATCAAGAGCCCTCCTCCTTGGGAGGGGGTACGGGGGAGGCTTTCACCCTTCTCTCCACCACCTATTTCGGACCGGTGCAGTGGTATCAAAAACTGCACCGGTATGACCATGTGATGGTTGAGCGCATGGACAGTTTTGTGAAGCAGACCTACCGCAACCGCTGTGTCATTGCTGCACCAAATGGCCCACAGGCGCTCACCATCCCCGTCAGTCACGATTGTGACAAACCCCTTACACGCGACATACGCATCAGCGACCACGGCAACTGGCGACGACTGCATTGGAATGCCTTGCAGACTGCCTATGGCGAGTCGCCTTTCTTCGAGCATTATGCCGATGACCTGCGCCCCTTCTTTGAGCGCCGGTGGGAGTACCTCTACGATTTCAATATGGAAATCACACTCCTGATGTGCCAATTGCTTGACATTCACCCCGTCATCGCTCCTACTGACAGTTATCTCCCTTCTGGGAGCCCTGAGAGTTCAGAGAACAATGGGGACTCTGACCATTCTTGTCTTTTGGCAGATTTCCGCGATACTATTCATCCCAAACACCCACTGCCCGACCCTGATTTCTCACCGAAACCTTATTATCAGGTGTATGCAGACCGTCACGGGTTCCTACCCAACCTCTCCATCCTCGACCTCTTGTTCAACGAGGGCAATGAGAGCATCTTTTTCCTTTGAGACGGGTTGGCGCGTTTGGATTTTTTCAAAATGTTAGTAATCACAACAAGGGCGTCAGCCAGTATGAACCGGCTGACGCCCTTGAGATGGTGTATTACCATTTAGTGGAAGAACACAAAATAACCTAAGGTTGAATTCTTTAGAGACTGAACTTGTGTCCGTTCCACTTGAGTGTCTTCTGCTTTCTTTTTTCTCCGTCTTTCCACTCAGTATAAATGATGTTCTTGCCCACACGTGGCAGATCATAGGAGACCCAGGCGCCATCTTCTGTACCAAACTGCACATCGAAACCTGGAGCGTCGCAACTTGTCATTGTCTTCGTGGCATTGTTGTAGCGATAGAAGGAGAGACCGTCGAACTGGCCTGGTTCGTACTTGCCGTTTCTGAAACATGTCACATTATAGGCGAATAGTTTGTGCTTTCCGTCGGACTCGTTCCAGTAGCACATCTCAATCCTAACCGCGTCTTCTGTTGATTCGTACTCCGATTTGGACTCATAGACCGCATAACCGTTCTTCTCGTCAACGGTGAGTTTATCGCCCTCATCTTGTGGAAGGCCCTTGCGGTGTCGAATCCAGACTTGCTTGGCTGCGTTTCTCGCCTCATCGAGCACGTCTTCTTCTTCGTCCCAGACATAATCGGAAAGAAAGGCCCATGCGAAGTCGCTGATAGTGGGTTTCGCACCTTTATAGTTCACACGAATTACATCCTGTGCAGACAGTGATAGCGTGCAGCAGACAAAAATGATGGCTAATGATATTTTTTTCATAATTATTGGGTTTTTGAATTCTCAATGCAAATGTAATAAAATCATGGGCTATCCGCCAAAAACTAAATGTTAAAATAACACACGATGGAGTATTTTATTGATTGTGTCTTCGTGGCCGACCGTTTTCCTGACTCATTTCTTGGGGCGGACGGTCATGTCAGCCCTTTCTCATACATAATAGGCAATAATCCGCAGAATACATCGTTACTCCTAAAAGAATCACCCCGTTCTCCCGGCGCTTAGGGCAAAGGGGTGGGAGCAAATAATCTCGACAGATACATTGTCTAACAGTCAATCAATTGCAAATAAGGATGTGGACGCGACCCTGGAACTTGAAAGAAGGCTTTCTGATAGGCGCAGGTCTGATTGTGGCCGGTGAACTGCTGCAACTGAGCAGCGGTGGCATCGACTGGGCACTTTTCGCCTGGCCCGTCAACATCATCTTATTAGGAGTGGTGCTGGCGGTATCGGCCATTATCTTCCTGCTGAGAAAGAAAGTCTATGTATTCCGTTTTCTGGGTACATACCGATGCGCCATTCCCGCATTGACCTATGCCGTTGTGCTCACCGTCATCATGGGACTGACACGACAAGTGCCGGAGGGATACTCTGCCACCGACCCTATCGGTTTGACGCGTATGACGGGTTTCTGGCCATTCGTGCTCATTTACTTATGGGTAGCCATCATCCTCGGACAGGTGATATTGCGTCGAGTCACGTCATTTCAATGGCGCGATATCCCCTTCATGTTCAATCACTTAGGGCTGTTTGTCGTGCTTGTTACCGCCCCGCTCGGCAGTGCTGATATGCGACGTGTGGAATTGACCGCGATGAAAGGGTTGCCTGAATGGCGCGCGGTGGACAAGAGCAGACTTATCCACGAACTGCCTTTTTCTGTCGAATTACTCGATTTTACCATTGATGAATCTCCCAAAGTGCGTTATATCTCCCATGTGCGACTGCATATACGGAAAGGAAATGACGTGGAGGCATATATCGAGGTGAACAAGCCCTATAGTATCGAGGGGTGGAAAATCTATCAGTTGGATTATAGCACGGTAAGCGGCAATGAATATGACGTCAGCACCTTTGAACTGGTGCGCGACCCGTGGCAGCCATACGTCTATATCGGCATCTACATGATGCTGGGCGGCGCGGTGCTGATGTTCCTCACCGCACAAAAGAAGAGAAAGGAGGAAGAGTCATGACTTGGAGCCATTTCATCTTTTTTGCCATCGTAGCCATTGTGTTGTGGGCGACGGGAGCCGTGGCTGCTTGGAAAGAGAAGAAAAACGTGGTTTATGTAACCACCATCGCCGGATTGGCCGTCTTCTTCGCTTTTATTGTCGGCATGTGGATTTCCCTTGAGCGTCCGCCGTTGCGCACGATGGGCGAGACGCGACTGTGGTATTCGTTCTTCCTCCCGTTGGCGGGCATCATCATCTATTCGCGTTGGCATTACAGGTGGATTCTGTCGTTCAGTACCCTGATGGCTGTGGTGTTTATCGCCATCAACCTGTTCAAGCCCGAGATTCACTCCAAGACACTTATGCCCGCGCTGCAAAGCCCGTGGTTCGCCCCGCATGTCATCGTTTATATGTTCGCTTACGCCCTGCTCGGCGCATCGTTTGTCATGGCGGTGTATCTCTTAGGGGCAAGGGGCAAGGAGCAAGGAGCAAGAGATTACTCCGGAGACCAAAAACCGAAATCCGAAATCTTAGACAAATCTCAAGCCTCAAATCTCAAACCTCAAATCTCAAACCCTCTCGACAATCTTGTCTATGTCGGTTTGGCGTTTATGACCATCGGTATGCTGTTCGGAGCACTTTGGGCAAAAGAGGCGTGGGGACACTATTGGGCATGGGATCCCAAAGAGACTTGGGCTGCTATTACCTGGTTTGCTTATTTGGTGTATATTCATTACCGGCTTGCCTATCCGCAACGTTTGTGTCCCGCACTCTGGATGCTTATAGTAGCCTTTATCCTCTTGCAGATGTGTTGGTGGGGCATCAATTACCTGCCCTCAACACAAGGAACTAGTGTGCATACGTATAACATGTGAGGTAAGTAAAACATTATACCTCAAGCCCTAAAATAAGAAAAAAGATAATCTGTTTGGCGATTCACCAAAAAAACATTATTTTTGCAGCATGGAGAAAAAATACATCTTCATCACATTCTTTATCATCCTCTTTTGTTATGCTGCATGTTTTGACAAAGAGGGCGACAGTACCACCCAAAAAGAGTATGTCTATGACGAAGACAACCCTAATGTCTGGGAGGCTAAGGAATGGACTGCGGATAATATCCCCATGGTGCATTTACAGGACGCCAACCGCTATGTGAGCGATCCTGAGCATATCATGCAAGACATCTATCGCGACTCAGCCGACATGGTGTTGGCACAACTGGAACGCGACTGCAAGATACAGTCATCGTTCATCATCGTGAACCGTGTGAAAAACGGTGACGCGTTCCGTGTGGCACAAGATATCGGCAATAAATACGGTGTGGGCGACAAATCGACCAACCGAGGACTGGTGATGGTCATCGCCGTGGAAGATCACCAGTCGTTTATCGCTCCGGGACGCGGTCTGGAAGGCGACCTGACCGACCTGCTCTGTGGACGTATCGGCGACACTTATATCGCCGGCAATATGCGCCAGAACAACCCCGACCAAGCCGTGCTACAGACCTGCCGTGCTATCTATGAGAAGATGAGCACTGGTATCGACCCCGTGCTTGACGACACCCAGGGTACCGCCCAAGGTGACGATGAGTTCACCTGGTTCGACTTCATCATCCTTGCCGTGATAATTATCGCTGTCATTTATTGCAGGGGTAGCGGCATCTATGTGAGCGGTGGAGGCATCAGCGGCGGCAGCAGCGGCGGTTGGTCTGGAGGCAGTCATGGCGGCGGCTGGTCCGGCGGTGGCGGTTCCTATGGCGGCGGCAGTTTCGGCGGTGGTGGAGCCGGTTCGAGTTGGTAACTAGCCCCCACCCCATCCCTCCCCGAGGGGAGGGCGTGATTAGAACCCATTTGGATGGCTGATGGCCATAAATTCCTTACTTCTCTGACTTCTCTTTTAGTACGACCCTAATTACTCAACAATAAACCATTAAAACATATAGTAAACATGAAAATTAGTAAAGGATTGATGATTCTGCTCGGAATCGTAGCAGTCGTCGCTATCTACGCATTCAGTTCGTACAATTCATTGGTAGGCAAACAGACCGAGGTGGAGAAAGCCTCTGCCAATGTGCAGTCGGCTTATCAGCGTCGCGCTGACTTGGTGCCTAACCTGGTGGAGACCGTGAAAGGTTATGCAAAACACGAGGAGGAGACCCTGACAGCCGTGGTTGAGGCCCGCGCCAAAGCCACACAGATGCAGGTGGACTTGGCCAATGCCACTCCCGAACAGATTAAAGAATTCCAAAAGGCACAGAGTGAACTTGGCGGCGCTTTGGGTAAACTGATTGCCGTGGGTGAGAGTTATCCCGACCTGAAAGCCAACCAGAACTTCCTCGACCTGCAGCACCAGTTGGAGGGAACGGAAAACCGTATCAATGAGGCGCGCAACTCGTTCAACAGCGTTGTTGCTGAATACAACAAGTCGGTGCGTGCCTTCCCCACGAACCTCATAGCAGGCATGTTCGGCTTCGAAAAGGCAGAGTCATTCCAGGCTGAAGAGGGCGCACAGAAAGCACCTGAGGTGAAGTTCTAAACCCCACCTCTACCCCTTCCAAAAGGAGGAAAATAGAGGGAGCATAATTATATGCCCAAACACTCTCCTGACAAAACATTTAACACGAAATCCCCCTCCTTGGGAGGGGGTGAGGGGGAGGTCTTATTCATTCTCCAACACCGAGAGGAGGATGTGCGCATCGTCGCCCTGCAAGCGGCGAAAAATCCCGATATTGACAGCCGTTATGTGACCGAACAGATAGCGGGATGGCAAAAGGCGCGCACCAAACTTCCGGCATGGGCTGCTGTGGAGGGTATCGTTTATCCGCCGCAAATCTCCATGGAGCAATGCTCGTCGGAAACGACGGCACACTATAAAACTGCGACCGCACTGCGCTGGTTGCGGTTTTTTCAGCCCCCTACCCTGTTCGTCGATCTGACCGGTGGTTTCGGCGTTGACCATTATTATTTGGCCAAGGCATTCGATAACAGTATCTATATTGAACGGCAAGAGGCGTTGTGCGACACCGCACGCCATAATTTCAACCTGTTGGGACTGCAACACACCGAGGTGGTTTGCGGCGACAGTACGGCACTGCTCCCTACCCTGCCCCATGCCTCGCTGGTCTATGCCGACCCGGCACGGCGTGACACCCATGGCGCCCGCACCTATGCCATCAGCGACTGCACGCCCGATGTCTGCGCTTTGTTGCCAACGATCCTGAAACAATGCGATATTTTGCTCCTGAAGCTCTCGCCCATGCTCGACTGGCATCAGGCCGTGGCGGAACTCAATAGCGCGGCAGAGGCCACGGTAGTGCGCGAGGTGCATATCGTAGCCACGGGCAACGAGTGTAAAGAATTACTCCTGGTACTGTCAAGACAGGCTGAGGGTAGTATGATGCAGGTCACGTGCGTCAATGACGGTCAGACGTTTTCTTTTACCCCCGAAGACACTGTTGCCGACCCGCATACGGGAGGCGAGATTTTAGCAGACGGATACCTCTATGAGCCAAATGCCGCCATCATGAAAGCCGGTTGTTTCGCGGAGATTTGCCGCTGCTATAAGTTGAACGCCATAGCGCCCAACAGTCACCTGTTTACAGGCAGCAACAGGATCGAGGACTTTCCCGGAAGGATGTTTGGCATCCGGGCCGTCACATCGATGAACAAACAAGAATTACGTGCGGTCCTTCAAGGAGTCACACAAGCCAATATCACCGTCAGGAACTTCCCCATGACTGTCGCAGAACTTCGTAAACGTTTGAAAATCAAGGATGGAGGAGACAAATATATCTTCGCCACGACAAGCGCAGACAAGCGGCATCTGCTTCTCGTCTGCGATAAAATTGGTTAAATATTTGTCCATGTGCTTTTTTTCTAGTACTTTTGTCACAATGCATTGTGTGTTACATTGAAAATTCATTTTTCAGAGGTTTTCATGAAAAGTACAAAATCTGGGCTTTTGGCATGCCAAAAGAACCAATAAACCCCGTAACACACAAGCCGAGCCATCATCCTGAGATGATGGCTCGTTATTGTTTATACAACTTTGACACAGACTGTTCTAGAAAGTAAACGAAAGGTATAATGAGTACGGAGGTGTATGTTTTCAATATCTATTATCTTACAATATGTTACTTTCGAAATAAAGTAGAAAAAAAATTTCCTTTTTGTTCTATATTCGAGAAAAATATCTATATTTGCGCCCGATATTGGTATTTATTATTTACTAGATACACTCGTTAAGATGATTATCACGATTATTGGTGCTGGTACGCTGGGATCACACTTGGCCAAGTATCTCTCGGAAGAGAAAATGGATATTTACATCGTGGACCGCGACACTACGAAACTGGCAATGCTTGATTCGGAGCACAATCTGATGACAATAGCCGGCGATGCCATTGACCTTGAGGTATTACGGCAGGCGAAAACCGAGGTCTGTGACCTTTTTATCGCCGCTACCGAGGTAGCCGAGCGGAATTTTGTGGCATGCGGCCTGGCAAAATCCATCGGGGCTAAAATGACTTTGGCGCATGTTGACCGGGTGGATTATCTAGACACACGCAACCGAGAGGTGGTGAAACGCATGGGAGTTGACAATGTCATTTATCCGGAGTATCTTCTCTCGCAAAGCATCATTGAATCACTGCATCACTCTTGGACATGCAATTGGTATGAGTTTAATAAAGGCGAGTTGATTCTGTTGGGTGTGCGGCTGGATCGTGATGCTCCTCTTGCCGGTAAATACTTGCGCGAGCTTTCGCCAGAGGAGCGTGTCTGCCATGTGGCCGCCATACGCCGCTCACAGAACACCCTCATCCCCAACGGTAACCATCGTTTGTTGCCGAACGACATCCTCTATATTGCTACCACACGCGCTAATCTCGACGAAGTGGCAAGGCTCACGGGCAAAATTCCCACTGAAATCTCAAGGGTGTTGATAGCCGGAGGAGGTAAAACGTCCGAACTCACCGTGAGAAACGCAGCAAAAGGGTTTAATTTTACCATTGTCGAAGGTGACATTGTTAAATGCCGCGCATTCATCGACAACAACCACTTGTGTGACGTTATCCATGGTGAGCCCACGGAAACAGAAGTGCTCTCGGAGGCTGGCATCGACAAAGCCGACGCCTTCGTAGCGTTGTCTGACATCGCCTCAGAGAACGTGCTTACATGTCTGTTGGCCGCTGACCTCGGGGTCGATAAAACCATTGCCGAGGTAGACAGGACACAGTTTATCAATTTGGCAGAGTCGTTCCGTATAGGCACGATTCTAAACAAGCAGATGTTGGTGGCCAATGCAGTGTTCCAGCTCTTGATAGACGCCGGTGCGGCATCGCCAAAATGCCTCGCTCTGCCCGATGCGGAGGTTGTAAGGCTGGAAATCAAAGACGGCTCACGTTTAAGCGGTGCGAAAGTAAAAGATTTACGGCTGCCCGAGGAACTTACTTTTGCCGGCATGATTCGCGACGGAAAGAGCATGCTTGTCACAGGCCAGACCACGTTCCGTACTGGCGACAACGTTTTGGTGATGTGTTTTGCCGGTGCTTTGCAAAAGGCGAGAAAATTGTTCAGTTGAGATGATGGTGCAACATACGAAATCTTCTGTTTCCGGCGGCATCAATTTCAAGATGATACTGCGTATTCTCGGTCAATTACTAATGGTCGAGTCTGCTTTCATGGTATTTCCGTTGGTGGTGAGTATCTATAATCATGAAAGCGACTGGAAAGCCTTCACCATTACGATTGTACTCACTTTCGTCACCGGTGTGTTGCTCAATTTCCGGATAAAACCCCAAAGCAAAAAAATCTACAGGCGCGACGGCTTGCTGTTGGCGTCCGTGGCGTGGGTGGTGTTCTCCATATTCGGTATGTTGCCGCTGTTGCTATGTTCCACGCCTCTGAATGTGAGCGAAGGTTTTTTCGAGGCTATGTCGGGCTTTACGACCACCGGTGCCACCGTCATTCGCGATGTGGAGAGTTGCAGCCACGGTATCTTGTTGTGGAGGGCGCTGACGCAATGGGTGGGCGGACTGGGTATCATCCTCTTCACATTAACGTTCATCCCGGCCCTCAACAACAGTGGTAGCCTCATTATGTTCCATGCCGAAGCCACAGGTATTACTCATGATAAGCTGGGCGCACGTATTTCGCGTACCGCAAAGATCCTTTGGGGGCTTTACAGCGCGATTACCGTTGTTCTCATCGTGTTGTTGTGGTTAGGTCCGATGAGTTTCTTTGAAAGTCTTTGCCAAAGTTTCACAGCCATTTCCACGGGCGGCTTCTCTACACGCAATGACAGTATTGCCGCCTTCAACTCGCCTTACATCAAGATGGTGCTCATGATTTTTATGTTTGTGGGCGGTGTAAGTTTCAGTCTTATCCTCTCAGCCATGAAGAGACGAGGCAAGGAGATGTGGCGCAACGACGTTCTGCGAGCCTATGTGCTGATGATTTTGCTTTTCTACGTAGGCGTAGTCATTTCCATCGTCATGGGAGGGCATTATACCGGTTTGCAGAGTGTCACGGTTGACCCCTTATTCCATATTGTCTCTGCTGTCACCTCCACCGGTTTCAGTGCGGGCGACTGGGAGGGATGGGGATTCTTCGTGCTTACCCTCACTTTCCTGATGATGTATATCGGGGCATGCGCGGGGTCAACCACAGGTGGTGCCAAGTTAGACAGGATACTCTATCTGTTAAAGAATTTCGCCATGGTGGTGAAACGCTATATCCGTCCGCGGCTCATGCGCTCAATCAGCGTCAATGACCAGATAATCGACAATGAGAAACAGGGTGAGATTATCGGGTTCATCGCCATCTACACTATTTTGATTGTGTTTGGAGGACTGGTGTTGGTGGCCCAAGGTTTCCCCATTGTCGATGCGTTCTTCTCCTCTTTCTCGTGTGTGTCAAACAATGGTTTGGGTGCCGGCGTGACAGGTATTACAGGTTCCTACGATTTCCTCCCGTCGTCAGGCTTGTGGATTATGTCATTCCTCATGCTTGCCGGGCGTCTTGAAATCATCACCATCATCGCTTTGTTCGTACCCTCGTTCTGGCGTCGCTGACCATGAGATACGCTGACAACTCTTTTGAGAACCATCCCAAAAGAAAAGTGTAAAATATTTTTACCAACGCTTTCTCTTCCTTCATCTGAAACACTCCGGCAAATGAGGAAGATCGGAGGGAGTGACGATGTCTGTTTCTTAGGATTTAATCCCAGTTTAATGTGCCTCGAGCCAGTTGGTGCCCCACCCCGCATCGGCTACTAGAGGCACTTGGAGGGGGTATGCCGCTTGCATTTCCTCGAGGACGATTTGTTCCACACGTTCGCGTTCTTCGGGCAATACGGAGAAGTTGAGTTCGTCATGCACCTGAAGAATCATCTTAGAACGGATACCCTCACGATGGAAACGTTCGTGGATGTGTATCATCGCCACCTTGATGATGTCAGCGGCGCTTCCTTGGATGGGCGCGTTGATAGCATTTCGCTCAGCAAAACCACGTGTCACGGCATTTGCGGAATTGATGTCGGGCAGGTAACGGCGGCGGTGGAAGAACGTCTCGACATAACCTTTCTCGCGTGCCTCTTCTTTCGCCCGCTCCATGTATTCCTTCACTTGCGGGAAGGTCTCGAAATAGCCTTCGATGAGTTGGCGTGCCTCGCTGCGTTCTATCTCCAACCGCTCGGCCAGACCGAAGACGGTGATGCCGTAGATAATGCCGAAATTGGCACGCTTGGCCTTCGTGCGCTGGTCGCGGGTGACGGTGTCGATGCTCTCATGATAGATTTTCGCGGCCGTGGCAGCATGAATGTCATACCCTTCGCGGAAAGCCTCCAACATGTTGGCGTCGCCACTGAGATGCGCCATGACTCGCAGTTCTATCTGGCTGTAGTCGGCAGAGAAGAAAAGACAACCCTCTTCGGGGATGAATGCCTTGCGTATCTCCTTGCCGTCCTCTCCGCGCACGGGGATGTTCTGCAGATTGGGGTCGCTCGATGACAGTCGTCCCGTAGCGGTGATGGTCTGGTTGAATGAGGTGTGGATATGTCCTGTGTGTGGGTTAATCAGTTTGGGCAGTGCATCGACATAGGTACCTAACAGTTTCTTCAATCCGCGGTGTGCGAGGATGTCTGCCACTATCTCATGTTTGCCTCGGAGCGTCTGCAGTACATACTCGGATGTGACGAATTGTCCGGTCTTGGTCTTCTTTGGTTTGTCAATAATTTTCAATTTTCCGAAAAGCACGTCACCCACCTGTTTTGGCGATGCGATATTGAACTGTTCGCCTGCAAGTTCATAGATGCGCCGTTCTAGTTCCTCCATACGCGCGGTGAATGCCTCTGATGTCTCACGCAGCGCGTCGGTATCGATGCGTACGCCGTTCATTTCCATCTCGGCCAACACAGGCACCAAGGGCATCTCTATCTGCCAGAACAATTCTTCTACCCCACCCTTTTTGAGTTTTGGCTCTAACACATTTTTCAGCCTCAAGGTGATGTCAGCGTCCTCTGCGGCATACTCATACACCTCTTCGGGTTTTAAGTCGCGCATTGAGCGTTGATTCTTTCCCTTGGGTCCGATGAGTTCGTCGATGTGTATGGTCTGATAACCGAGATACGCCTCAGCCATGTAATCCATGTTGTGACGCAACTCTGGTTGGAGCAGGTAGTGGGCAATCATCGTGTCGAACAGTTTTCCCTGGAGCGTGACGCCATAGTTACGCAACACCTCCATGTCGTATTTGATGTTTTGTCCGATTTTCAAAATTTCCGCATTTTCATAAACGGGCTGGAAGACATCAACCACTTTTTGTGCTTCCTCGCGATTTTCTGACACAGGTACGTAAAAAGCCTCACCTTCGCGCACGGAAAAACTTAAACCGACCAATTCTGCGTCGAAGGGCGAGGTGGAAGTTGTTTCCGTGTCTAAACTTAAAAATTCATTTGTCAATAAAAAATCACGAAGTTTTTCTATATCTTGCTGATTTTCAACCAAATGATAATTATGAGGTGTGGTTTTTAGGCTTTCAAAACTCGTTTTTTCTTCATCATCCGTACTCTCGGTCGCAAATTCGCCAAACAAATCGAGTTCAATTTCGGCATTTTTGGGCTTTTTTGCCACTTTCTGTGCTTTCGTCAAAAATTTGTCGGCAAGTGACTTGAACTCCAGTTCGGTGAAAATTTTACGCAGTGATGCCTCATCGGGTTCTTTGACCCGCATCTCTTCCAGATCGAGATTGACCTCAACATCAGTCTTGATGGTTGCCAAAAATTTTGACATGCGTATATCATCGGCATGTTTTTCCACATTTCTTTTTTGTGCCCCTTTCAGTTGGTCGGTATTGGCAAGAAGGTTTTCGACCGAACCAAATTCCTTGATGAGTTTGACGGCGGTCTTCTCGCCCACCCCGGGACACCCGGGAAAATTGTCGGCACTGTCGCCCATCAACGCCAACAGGTCGATGACCTGATTGGTATCGGCGATATCGTATTTGGCGGTCACCTCTTTCGGTCCCATAACCTCGTAACCTCCGCCATGTCTGGGACGATATATAAATATATGATTGTCAACGAGTTGCCCGTAATCCTTATCAGGAGTCAACATGTAGGTTTCCACCCCTTTCTTAGCTGCCATGATAGCCAATGTACCGATGATGTCGTCGGCCTCTACACCGTCTTTCACGTAGACTGGGATGTTCATGCTCTGCAAGATGGCCTTGATATAAGGTAACGATGCGGTGATATCTTCCGGTGTTTTCTCTCGTTGAGCCTTGTATTCGGGGTATGCCTCGCTACGGAATGTGGGTCCGTGAGGGTCGAAAGCCACGCCGATATACTCGGGTTTCTCTTTGTTCAACACCTCATGGAGCGTGTTGCAAAAACCCATGATAGCCGATGTGTTCAGCCCCTTGGAGTTGATGCGCGGGTTTTTGATAAATGCGAAATATGCCCTATAGATGAGCGCATAAGCGTCGATAAGAAACAGTCTTTCCATAGCTTTTTTGTTTTTCCGCGTAAAATTACGCATTTTTTTTGAATAAGTGCGATAAAATCACTAATTTTGTGACAAAATTCATGCCATGGATTACTTGAAGGAGATTAAATCACCTATTGTCAATGAGTTAAATGAGTTTGTCACCCTCTTTAACCAGTCTTTGCAACACACAGACGGCACCTTGTCTCAAGCATTGGAGCATATCCGTCAGCGTGGCGGTAAGCGTATGCGCCCTATTCTCACTCTGCTCATGGCTATAAATTTCGGTGAGGTATCTTTGGTGACCCAAAATGCCGCTGTAGGTCTGGAGTTGCTTCATACGGCCAGCCTGGTGCATGACGATGTTGTGGATGAGAGTCAGGAGCGTCGCGGACAGGCATCAGTCAATGCTTCCTATAATAATAAAGTGGCCGTTTTGGTGGGTGATTATATCCTTTCTACGGCCCTTTTACGTGTTGCTTACACGTCGAATGACCGCATCATACAGAGTTTGGCGGAACTGGGTCGCACACTCTCCAAAGGCGAGATTTTACAACTGAATAACTTTATTGACGGCGGTATTTCCGAAGAGGTTTATTATACGGTGATACAGCAAAAAACAGCCTCGTTGTTCGCTACTTGTGCTGAAATTGGTGCCATTTCTGCACATGCTTCAGCAGAGGAAATCGCTGCGGCAACCGAGTTTGGCAATGCTGTGGGTATGATTTTCCAGATACGCGATGATATTTTTGACTATTACGATTCAAAAGAGATCGGCAAACCCACCGGCAATGACATGGCAGAGGGCAAATTGACCCTTCCCGCCATTTATGCTTTGCGTCATACGAACGATGCGGTGATGTTGAAAATAGCCAAAAAAGTTAAGAATCACAGTGTCAATGCCGAAGAAATAGCCCGTTTAGTTGCATTCTCAAAAGACAATGGAGGCATTGATTATGCTGTGCAAAAGATGTCAGAATTGCATCAAAACGCTCAGGTTTTCATCGAAAATCATGTCAATAAATCGGAAATAGCTGTTTCGCTGAAAGCCTATTTGGACTATGTGATACAAAGAAACGTTTAAGTTTTGAGGCTTGAGATATTTAATGTGTTTGTCATATTATAACCTCATTAAAACCTCAAACCTCAAATCTTAAACCTCAAATCAATTTAGAAGAATTTCTTCTCCTCACCGAGCACTTCGCTCAACAAGAGGTTGGCCAGACGGCTTGTGCCGAGGCGGAACCAGCGGTTAGTGAGCCATTTCTCACCCAACACTTCTTTGACAATGGTGTAATAAATGATTGCATCCATGACGGTATTCAGGCCTCCAGCAGGTTTGAAACCGATTTGTATGCCCGTCTCATCGTAGTATTCTTTGATGGCCTGACACATCACATAAGCCGCCTCGGGAGTGGCTGCCGGACTGAGTTTGCCCGTTGAAGTCTTTATGTAATCTGCGCCTGCATACATGGATAAAATAGACGCTTTCTTGATGTTGGAGGCTGTTTTCAGGCAACCTGTCTCTAAAATGACCTTCATGGGGCATTCTCCGCACGCTTCTTTCAGTTCTGCGATGTCGTCGCAGACACCTTCATAGTCGCCGCTGAGAAATTTTCCCACGGGCATGACGATGTCTATCTCTGTGGCGCCGTCTTTCACAGCGAGCATAGTTTCTGCTACTTTCACCTCGATAAATGATTGTGATGAGGGGAAACAGCCCGATACGCAGGCGATTTCCACACCGTCAACCTCGAGTGTCTGGCTGACGATTTTAGCGAAATTGGGATAAACACAGATGGTGGCGACATGGGGTAGGGCGGGGTAGGCCTCGTCGAACTGATTGACTTTTTCCGTGAACGCCAGCACGCTTTCTTCGCTGTCGGTGGTTTTCAAAGTGGTGAGTTCGATGCTTCCCATGAGGAATTTCTTCACTTCTACCGTGTCGTTTTCCGGCACTTTCTCAGCGATGATCTTTTTCACCGCTTCCTCCACCTTCGCATCGTCCACGTCGGTCACATATTTACTCAGAGCCTCATCATATTTGCTCTTTCCGACTGAATTTTGATCGTTTTGTTCCATTTTTTGAAGATTTTATTTGTTGGTAATAGGTTTTTTCAACGTTTTTTATATTAGTAGCGACATTGGTGTGTCGTATTATGCTTTTAATTTCGGGTTTTCAATATGCCGTAAATGGTCGCGCTGTATCTTTTTCTCAATGCTTTTTTGGAATGCTTCGGTCAGATTGACACCCGTTTGGTTGGCGAGACAGAGCAAAACCCACAAAATGTCGGCCATTTCTTCACCCAAATCGGTGTTTTCACCCGCTTTGAAACTCTGGTCACCGTATTTTCGTGCGATGACACGCGCCAGTTCGCCTACCTCCTCGGTCAAGCATGCCATATTAGTGAGTTCTGAGAAATAGCGCACGCCGTATTGGTGTATCCATTCATCTACCATGGTTTGCGCCTGGCTGATAGTGATTGTTTTCATGTTATTCCTTGTTTTTCGTGTCAATGATAATGGTTACCGGGCCGTCGTTGAGCAGACGAACCTTCATGTTTGCGCCAAATTCGCCTGTAGCCACGTCTTTTCCGGTGGCGCTGCGCATTTTTTCGCAGAATCGCTCATAGCAGGGTATGGCGATAGAGTGTGGCGCTGCGTGAATATACGAGGGACGGTTTCCTTTTTTGGTGGAAGCCATGAGTGTGAACTGGCTGACGACCATTATCTCGCCGTCCACATCCATCACTGAACGGTTCATCACGCCCTCGTCATCGTCGAAGATGCGCAGGGCGGCAATCTTTTTTACCAGCCACTCGATATCGTCGTCGTTGTCATCGGCTGTTACGCCCAACAGCACGAGCAAACCGTTGCCGATGGCTGACTTTACCTGTCCCTCTATGGTGACAGACGCTTCTGAAACTCGTTGTATGACTGCTCGCATGGATGGTTTAGGGTTTAGTGTTCAAATTGGGAGTTTAGAAGTTTAGGAGTTTGGGAGTTTAGACGATACCACGATTATAGATTTATGGCGAGTTCTCTTGTTGTTTATTATTTCAGTGCTTCTTTAACGGCCTTTGCTTTCGCCGTGCCGATACATTCCTCCAGTTCTTGGAGAGGTGCCTCCTTGATGCGTTTGACGCTCTTAAAACGCCTTAAAAGGGCCTCTGCGGTCTTCGGTCCGATGCCTTTGATGTCGTCGAGCGCAGAATGCAGTGCCCGTTTGCTCCTTTTGTCGCGGTGGAAGGTGATAGCGTAGCGGTGCACCTCGTCTTGTATGCGTGTGAGGATATGAAACAGTTCGCTGTTGGTTTTCATGCCGATGACTACGGGCGGGAAACCGAATAGCAGTTCGTTGGTGCGGTGACGGTCGTCTTTCGCCAGTCCTGCGATGGGTATGTGCAGGTGCAGTTCGTCCTCAATCGCTTGTCTGACTACCTCCATCTGTCCCTTTCCGCCGTCGGTGATGATAAGGTCGGGTAGGGGAGTGCCCTCCTCCATCATGCGGGAGTATCTGCGGCGTACTACCTCTTGCATCGAGGCGTAGTCATCAGGTCCTGTCACCGTCTTGATGTTATATTTGCGGTAGTCTTTTTTGCTGGGTTTAAGGCCTTTGAACACCACGCATCCGGCCACTGCGTCTGTTCCGCTGATATTGGAGTTGTCGAAACATTCTATTTGGTAAGGCAATTTCTCCATCTTCAGCGCCTGTTGCAGTTCTTTCATCAACCTTGTCTGCTTCTGCTCAGGGTTGAGTTTCTCCGCACGTTTCAGGCGGTCGAACTTATATTGTTTGCCGTTCATCTCCGAAAGGTCCAACAGGTGTTTTTTGTCGCCTTTTTGGGGAATGAAGAACGTGGCACCCGGGATGTCCCACTCCATATTGAAAGGAACAATCACCTCTTTGGCGGTGCTGCCGAAGCGTGTGCGTATCTCCGGGATGGCGAGTTGGAGAAGTTCCTCGTCACTCTCGTCGAGTTTGCGTTTGTACTCGTAGGTGAAAGCCTGGTTGATACTGCCGTTGGTCACGTGCATGTAATTGACGAATGCCACCTTTCTGTCGCCGTCATTGACGATGGTGAAGACGTCCACGTTGGTGATGGTGTTGCTGACCACCTCGCTTTTAGCGCAGTAGTTTTTGATGAGCAGATTCCGTTGTTTCAAAGCCTCTGCCTCCTCAAATTCCAGATTGGCTGCCCGCCGTTGCATCTCTGCGTAGAGGAAGTCGGATATCTCGCGGGTGTTACCTTTCAGTATCTCCTTGGCCTGACGGATGCTCTCTTGGTAATCTTCACAGGTCTGTTTGCCGATGCAGGGTCCTTTGCAGTTATGGATGTGGTATTCCAGGCAGGCTTTGTATTTGCCTTTGCGTATGCCTTCCTCCGTGATGGGCATGCGGCATGAGCGTGGTTTGCAGAGTTTGGCAATCAGTTCCAAGATGGCATACATCGACGCCAGATTGCTGTAGGGTCCGAAGTAAGTGCCCCATTTCTTGTTGATGGTGCGTGTCTTGAAAACGCGTGGCAGGTATTCGTTAGTAACACAGATACTGGGGTAGGTCTTGCCGTCTTTTAGCAGCACATTGTAGCGCGGGTTGTGCTTCTTGATGAGACTGTTCTCCAACAGCAACGCATCCTCCTCAGTCTTGACCACTGTGTAGGTGATGTTCTCAATCTTGCTGACCAGCACCTTGGTCTTGAATCGGTCCACCTCTTTGTGAAAATAGGAAGCCACACGCCGCTTAAGGTTCTTCGCCTTGCCCACATAAATAATCACGCTCTGGGCATCCCAAAACTGGTAACTTCCGGGTTGCTCGGGCATGTTGGCGACGATTTCTTTTAAGTGGCTTTGGTCTTTCATGTTTCACGTGGAACTATTTGAGGTTTGAGGTTTGAGGTTTGAGATTTGAGGATTGTTGTTAGCCTCGAAGGCGCTAGGGGTAGGCTGTAACTTTTAAACCTCAAATCTCAAATCTCAAACCTCAAATCATAAACATTAAACCTCGAGGAGTGATGTGATTTCGATGTTGTCTTCAGCGAAGGGTTTGCGGCCCTCCAGCCCCTCGTTCACCAGTTCGATGATGAAGTTCATGTAGACTTGTTTCGGGTTGAACTTCTTCACGAGGTTGAGGGCGGCCTTCATGGTGCCGCCAGTGGCGAGCAGGTCGTCATGGAGCAGCACCACGTCGTCGGGGATGATGGCGTCGCGGTGAATCTCGATGGTGTCAGTGCCGTACTCCTTGGTGTAACTCTCCTGAATGGTCTCCGCGGGCAGTTTCCCGGGTTTGCGGCAGAGCACTACGCCGGCACCGAGCCGTGTGGCGAGCGCTGAGGCCATGACGAATCCGCGGCTCTCGATGCCGACGATTTTCGTGATACCTTTGTCTTTGTAAATCTCATACAACTCGTCCTCCATGATGCGGAGGCACTCGGCGTTCTTAAACAGTGTGGTCACGTCGCGGAAATTGATTCCCTTCACGGGGAAGTCGGGGATGCAACGGAGGTTCTCAAGCAGTGTCTTGTTGTTCATTGTCTATGTTGTTTTGTAAATGTTTCACGTGAAACAATTCGTTAATTTTGTAAAATATTTTCGCAGTAAAAACGGGTGCGACAGGAGCGATAGAGAGCAATGGGAGAGGGGCTGTTCTTCATGGGTTCATCCCTCATCTTCCCATGAGTACGAGCATGGCGTTGATGTCGGAGGGTGACACGCCCGGTATGCGGCTGGCCTGCGCCAAGGTTTCCGGGTCTATTTTGAGGAGTTTCTGCCGTGCCTCGGTCGAGATGGCGTTGAGGTTGGCGTAGTCGAAGTGACCCCGGATTTTGACGTTCTCCAGACGTACCATCTTGTCGGCCACGAGTCGTTCGCGCTCGATATATCCTTTGTATTTGATGCGTATCTCTGCCGCCTCGGCAATCTCCTCACGTCGGTTGTGTGGTTCGTTGAGCGCCGCCTTCAGGTCGGGCAGGATATCTGCCGCCATCGACAGGGTGATTTGCGGACGACCGAGCAGTTCGATGAGCGGGCATCCCATCCTCAGCGGGGTAATGCCCAGAGCCTCTAAAGCGCCGTTCACGTCCTTGGCTTTGATGTGTGTCTCTTCGCAGTAGCGTATGATGCGGAGGATGGCTTCGCGCTTCTCCGTCCACCATTCGTAACGGTCACGTGTGGCCAGTCCTGCTTGGTAGGCGCGCTCGGTGAGTCGTGCGTCGGCATCGTCCTGACGGAGCAGGATGCGGTACTCTGCGCGCGAGGTGAACATACGATAGGGCTCATCCACGCCTTTGGTCACGAGGTCATCGATGAGCACGCCGATATAACTCTCGTCGCGTCGCATGACGAAGGGCTCGCCGCCACCGCAACGAATGGCAGCGTTGATGCCTGCCACCGTACCTTGTCCACCCGCCTCCTCGTAGCCGGTGGTTCCGTTGACCTGTCCTGCGAGGAACAGCCCTTTGATGACCTTTGACTCGAGCGAGTGGTGGAGTTGGGTGGGGTCGAAGAAATCGTACTCGATGGCATAGCCGGGGCGATAGACCTTGACATCGCGCAAGGCTGGGATATGTCTGAGTGCGGCTATCTGCACATCCATCGGCATACTCGACGAGAAACCGTTGAGATACATCTCGTTGGTGTCTTCGCCCTCGGGCTCGAGAAACAGCAGGTGCTGCTCGCGGTCGGGGAAAGTGACCAGTTTGGTCTCAATCGAGGGACAGTAGCGCGGCCCGATGCTCTGTATCTGTCCGTTGTATAGGGGTGAGTCGTCGATGCCCGCCATCAGTGTCTTGTGCACCTCGGGGTTGGTGTAACATATCCAACAGGGGCGCTGTCGCAAGGGGCGTCGTTGGCCCATGTAACTGAACTGGTGGAAATCGTCCTCGCCGATTTGTATCTCCATGTCGTCGAAGTGAACCGAGCGTCTGTCGATGCGCACGGGTGTGCCGGTTTTCATGCGGGCGGTGCGGATGCCGTGGCGTGTGATGCTCTCGGTGAAGTGGGGGACAGCCGGCTCGGCGATGCGCCCGCCGGGAACCTGTTTCCTGCCAATGTGCAACAGTCCGTTGAGGAATGTGCCGGCGGTGATAATGACACTCTTGGCCCGGAACTCCGCGCCCCAGATGGTGCGAATGCCCACCGCCTCGCCGTTCTCCACGAGCAGTTCGTCGGCCTGGTCTTGCCAGATGTCAAGGTTCGGCGTATGGTCGAGCACCTCGCGCCATTTCCAGATAAACTTGCCGCGGTCGCACTGCGAACGGGGACTCCACACCGCGGGACCTTTCGAGCGGTTGAGCATACGGAACTGGATGGCGGTGGCGTCGGTCACCAGTGCCATCTGTCCGCCGAGCGCGTCAATCTCACGCACAATCTGCCCTTTGGCGATGCCTCCGATGGCGGGATTGCACGACATCTGCGCTATCTTGTTCATATCCATCGTCACCAACAGCGTACGCGCCCCCATGTTGGCGGCGGCGGTGGCAGCCTCGCACCCGGCGTGGCCCGCTCCGATGACAATGACATCGTATGGTTGTCTCATGCAGTCATGAACGTATTAGGTGGGCAAATTTACATAAAAAACTTGAATAATTCATCTGGCGATAGAAGAAATCCATTTTTCCATACGTTAAACATTCAAAAAAAGGTTTTTTTCCTAAAAGGCTTGCAATATTCATTATTTTATAGTAATTTTGTCCCCTAAACATATTTTAATACCTATAATCTAGTATTTATCAAAATCAATATTTATTAATATCAATTCATTTATGTGGTTATTTAATTCATCAGTTGGTAGAAAAGTGGTAATGTCCGTCACGGGCATTGCACTGATCTTATTTTTGACGTTCCACTGTTGCATGAACATCGTAGCGCTGTTCTCAGGTCATGCTTACAACACGATTTGTGAACTGCTCGGTGCTAACTGGTATGCAGTGGCGGCTACGCTGGCTCTGGCTGCGCTGGCCGTGATACACATCGTCTATGCCTTCATCTTGACGGCCCAGAACCGGCGTGCCCGCGGCAACAACCGCTACGAGGTGGCTACAACGGTCAACGGCGGCAAGGTGGAGTGGTCATCGAAAAACATGCTGGTGCTGGGACTCATCATCCTGCTCGGTCTGTTGCTCCACCTCTTCAATTTCTGGTACAACATGATGTTTGCCGAGTTGTTCCCCTGCTTGCACAATGACCCCGCTCCCGCAGATGGTTTCGGTAAGATTGTCACGGCATTCGGCAATCCCGTCTATGTGGTGCTCTACATCATCTGGCTGTTGGCTCTGTGGTTCCACCTCACCCACGGTTTCTGGAGCGCTATGCAGACTCTTGGCTGGAACGGCAAGGTGTGGTTCAAGCGTTGGAAGACCATCGGCAATATCTTCGTGACGTTGCTCGTGGCCGGTTTCCTGGTGGTAGTGCTGGCATTCGCTTTCAAGTGCGCACCGAGTATCTGCAAGGCTGAAGCCTGCAAGAAAGAGTGCTTGATGGAAAAGGCTGGTTGCGACAAGGCTCAGAAGGATTGCATGATGGAAAAGGCCGGTTGCGACAAGATGCACGAAAAGTGCATGGGCGAGAAAAAGGCCTGCAAATGTACAGATTGCAAATGCGACCCCTGCAAGTGCGGTGAGGAAGAAGGCTGCAAGTGCGACCCCTGTAAGTGCGAGGATTGTAAGTGCTAAGCGATTTTAGTTTTATTTTTTCAATTTCATAATTTTGAAAAACATGGCAAAAGTAATTGATTCTAAGATTCCCGCAGGCCCGGTGCCTGAGAAATGGAAGGAATATAAAGCCCACCAGCGTCTGGTCAACCCGAAGAACAAATTGAAACTCGACGTCATCGTCGTGGGTACGGGTCTGGCTGGTGCCAGTGCTGCCGCTTCTCTCGGTGAGATGGGCTTCAATGTCATCAACCTGTGTATTCAGGACTCTCCGCGTCGCGCGCACTCCATCGCCGCCCAGGGTGGTATCAACGCCGCCAAGTGCTATCAGAACGATGGTGACTCCATCTATCGCTTGTTCTACGACACGGTGAAGGGTGGTGACTACCGTGCACGCGAGGCCAACGTCTATCGTCTGGCTGAGGTATCTAACAATATTATCGACCAGTGCGTGGCACAGGGTGTTCCCTTTGCCCGTGAATATGGCGGCATGCTGGCCAACCGTTCATTTGGTGGTGCTCAGGTGAGCCGTACATTCTATGCGAAGGGTCAGACCGGTCAGCAGTTGCTGCTCGGCGCTTACTCATCGCTCTCATGTCAGGTGCAGGCCGGCAAAGTGAAACTCTACACCCGCTACGAGATGGAGGATGTGGTGATTGTTGACGGGCGTGCCCGCGGCATCATCGCCAAGAACCTCGTGACCGGTGAACTGGAGCGTTTCTCAGCCAATGCCGTGGTCATTGCCACTGGCGGATATGGCAACACCTATTTCCTCTCTACCAACGCCATGGGTTGTAACTGCACCGCTGCCGTTCAGTGCTACCGTAAGGGTGCGTACTTCGCAAATCCCTCTTACGTGCAGATTCACCCCACCTGTATCCCCGTACACGGTGACAAGCAGTCGAAACTAACGCTGATGTCAGAGTCGCTCCGTAACGACGGCCGTATCTGGGTGCCGAAGAAGATTGAGGACGCCAAGGCTTTGCAGGCTGGAACGAAGCAGGGTTGGGAGATTCCCGAAGAGGACCGCGACTACTATCTGGAGCGCCGTTATCCCGCCTTCGGTAACCTCGTGCCGCGCGACGTGGCCTCACGTGCCGCCAAAGAGCGTTGCGACAAGGGATTCGGCGTGAACAACACCGGACTGGCTGTGTTCCTCGACTTCTCTGAGTCCATCAACCGTCTGGGCATCGACATCATCATGCAACGCTACGGCAACCTCTTCGAGATGTATGAGGAGATTACCGACGTGTTCCCCGGCGATTTGGCCAATGAGATTAACGGCGTGAAGTACTACAAGCCGATGATGATTTATCCCGCCATCCACTATACCATGGGCGGCATCTGGGTGGACTATGAACTGCAGACCAGCATCCCCGGCCTGTTTGCTATCGGTGAGTGTAACTTCTCCGACCACGGTGCTAACCGCCTCGGTGCTTCTGCACTGATGCAGGGCTTGGCCGACGGTTACTTCGTGCTGCCTTACACCATCCAGAACTACTTGGCCGATCAGGCTGTCTGGCCGAAGGTATCGACCGACCTGCCCGAGTTTGCTGAGGCAGAGAAAGCCGTGGAGGCAGAGATTGACCGTCTGATGAACATCAAGGGTAAGCGCTCTGTTGACTCCATCCACAAGGAACTCGGCCACATCATGTGGGAGTATGTGGGCATGGGCCGCACCGCTGAAGGCCTGAAGACCGGTTTGAAGAAGATGCACGACCTGGAGAAAGAGTTTGACACCAACCTGTTCGTGCCAGGCACTAAGGAAGGTCTCAACATCGAACTTGACAAGGCCATCCACCTGCGCGACTTCTTCACCATGGGTCAACTAGTGGCATTCGACGCGCTCTCACGCAATGAGTCTTGCGGCGGCCACTTCCGCGAGGAGTACCAGACGGAGGAAGGCGAAGCCAAGCGCGACGACGAGAACTACTTCTACGTGGGTTGCTGGGAGTACAAAGGCAAGGGCAATGAGCCAACTTTGATAAAAGAACCTCTCGAATATGAAGCAATAAAAGTACAAACCCGTAACTATAAGAATTAATTTAGTAGATTAGGAAATTGGTCGTTTAGTCGTTTAGGGGTATTAGATATGGAAACCCACAAAAATCTGCGAGTATGGCAGCAGAGCATAGATATGGTGACATATATATATATGATGACCAAAACCTTTCCAAAAGAAGAACTCTTTGGATTGGTATCGCAGATTCGACGTGCCGCGGTTTCTGTACCCTCCAATATCGCTGAAGGCTATGCAAGAGGGACAGACAGAGAGAAACTACATTTCCTGCGGATTTCTTCTGGTTCGATGTCTGAGGTTGAGACCCAGTTAATGCTGTGTTTGAATTTAGGATATATAAGTCAGGATTTATACGAAGAAATGTCTGAAAGAGTTACATCAGTATGGAAACAGTTAAATGCTCTGATTAGTTCAGTAAAATTAAGGCTGCCCCCATTAGATGGGAATGATTAGTTGTTCAAACGTTTAGATGCATCAACATCTAACTCCCTAACGACGAAACACCAACCCACCAAGGTAACTTCCCCAAACGACCAAACGACCAATCCACCAAACGACCAAATAATTATGGCTAAAAATATTTCATTTACAATAAAGTTCTGGCGCCAGAATGGCCCCAAGGACCAGGGTCACTTCGATACCCATGAGATGAAGGATATCCCCGATGACACCTCTTTCCTCGAAATGCTCGACATCTTGAATGAGGAACTCATCAACGAGGGTAAGGAACCCTTCGTATTCGACCACGACTGCCGCGAGGGCATCTGCGGCATGTGCTCGCTCTACATCAACGGCACACCGCACGGACTGACCGAGCGTGGTGCCACCACCTGCCAACTCTACATGCGCCGTTTCAATGACGGCGACGTCATCACCGTGGAACCTTGGCGCTCTGCTGCTTTCCCCGTCATTAAGGACTGTATGGTTGACCGCAATGCCTTCGACAAGATTATCCAGGCTGGCGGTTACACCACCATCCGCACAGGTCAGGCTCAGGATGCCAACGCTATTCTCATCCCGAAAGAGGACGCCGACGAGGCCATGGACTGCGCCTCCTGCATCGGTTGCGGTGCCTGTGTGGCAGCCTGTAAGAACGGCTCTGCCATGCTCTTCGTTTCGTCGAAGGTCAGCCAACTGGCGCTGCTGCCGCAGGGTAGGGTAGAGGCTGCCCGTCGTGTGAAGAACATGATTGCCAAGATGGACGAACTCGGCTTCGGCAACTGCACCAACACCCGCGCCTGCGAGGCTGTCTGCCCGAAGAACGAGACCATCGCCAACATCGCCCGCCTCAACCGCGAGATGATCAAGGCAAAACTGGCAGATTAAGCGAAGTATTTCGACTACGAATTACGCGAATTTGTCGAATAATTACGGTGGCGGACCTCATCGGGTTCGCCACTATTTTGTCATAAGGATTCAATAAAAGGGTAGGGGAGTGACAAAAATATAAGTAAAAGAGTTTGTCATTATGAGAGAATGACGTAACTTTGCCAGCATCATAGTAACTAACATTTTTTTGAATATGAAAACGAGAATTGTAATGATGACCTTGTGCCTGTTGTGCGGCATGGCCGCCAGCGCACAAAGTATGAAAATGGTAGTGGACAAAAACGGTGAAGTGGTCGGACGTTATGTCAAGACCAACGCGGACTCCTATACGGTGGATGTGCAGGACTCCTACGATGTGCCTAAGGCAGGCAACCGTGTGGTGACGTTCAGTGCCGCTGCCGGACAGGGGATTGTTTACCGCAACCAAGATTTGTCAGGCAATATCAACGTGCGTAGCGATGCCAAGCGCAACGCCCCGGTCATCGCTCAGATACCCGACCCCGAGGGTGTGCCCGATACCTATCCCTGCCTGGGTAAGAAAAACGGCTATTACAAAATACGCATCGACGGAAGGGTGGGCTATGTTCGCGAAGATGTGGCTTGCTGGGACGGAATGGATACGTTCTAAACGATTGTTGTTGAGGCTTTGAGCCGAAACCTGAGGATGCGCCCGATGAAAGAAAAAGACCCCCTGCCCCGTCCGATAGTCGCAGTCATCCCCGTCGTGGTGCTGATAGGCTTTTTGGCCATTGCCATCACGATTTTTGGCAGCGACTCGCTCAGCGGTGGCAGCCAGATATCGCTGTTGATGGGCATGGCCGTCTGTGTGTGCATCTCTATGGCCTTTTACCGTGTGCCGTGGAGCAAGTTCGAGGAGCAGATAAAGAAGACTTTGGGCGAGGTGTCCATCACACTGCTGATATTGCTTTGTGTGGGTATGTTAGCGGGGTCGTGGATGATTAGCGGCATCGTGCCCACACTTATCTATTATGGTGTGCAAATCATGTCGCCACAGTTTTTCTTCGTGTCTGTCTGTATCATCTGTGCGCTGGTATCATTGCTCTCGGGCAGTTCGTGGACCACGATAGCCACCATCGGCGTGGCTTTGTTGGGCATCGGTCATGCGCTGGGCGTGTCGGAGGCGTGGACGGCTGGAGCCATCATCTCGGGAGCCTACTTTGGCGATAAGATGTCGCCCCTCAGCGACACGACAATCCTCGCGTCATCCGTCACGGGCACCGATTTGTTCACTCATATCCGTTATATGACACTGACCACGGCGCCCACGTTCATCATCACGCTTATCATCTTCTTTTTTGCTGGTCTGGGCCATGGCGAGGCCACATCATTGCAGGTGAGCCAATACACCGAAGGACTAGAGCAGACGTTTCATATCTCGCTGTGGACGTTGTTGGTGCCGTTGCTCACGGGTGTGCTCATCGCGCGCCGCGTACCGTCGCTCATCGTGCTCTTCTTGTCTTCCATCATGGCAGGCATCGTGGCCCTCATCCTTCAGCCGCATATCCTGACCGAGATTGCCATTGGCGGAAAGATGGTCGATGGTCAGGGCACCACGTTCAATCTCATCCGCGGGTTGGCTGTCACGTACTATGGCTCCACGGCTGTCGATACGGGGTATGAATCGCTCAACGATTTGATATCGACGGGTGGCATGGCTGGCATGTTGAATACCATTTGGCTTATTCTTTGTGCCATGTGCTTCGGCGCGGCGATGGTTGCCAGTCGCATGATAGAAAGTTTGACTCGCGTCATCATACGTTTTGTGCGCAACCGTTTCAGTCTCGTCTCCTCCACCGTCGGCACAGGCATTTTCCTCAACATCACCACGGGCGACCAGTTTATCTCCATCGTGCTCAATGCTGACATCTATAAGAGCGTGTATCGCGAGCAGGGATATGAGTCGCGCCTATTGAGCCGCACTTGCGAGGACTCGGCTACTGTCACCTCGGTTTTAGTGCCATGGAACACTTGTGGCATGACGCAATCGACCGTTCTCGGTGTACCTACGCTGACCTATCTGCCATATTGTTTCTTCAATATCATCAGTCCCTTGATGAGCATGATTGTCGCAGCCATCGGATGGCGCATCCGTCGAATAAAGCCATCAGAAGCCGACCAACAACCCTCTGATCAAGACTTCGGCCTCAACAGCGTAAACGGTGGATGAAGCACCAGAGATTACTTTGAACTATCTGGATTAACCTGGCATATATATTTATGGAAAGAAACAATGAATTGCGGTTGGCTTGGGATTTTGTGGAAAACACGGGCCAAAGCATTTTCCTGACCGGTAAGGCCGGCACGGGCAAAACCACTTTCCTGAAAACGGTGGTGGAACACTCGCGCAAACGCTGCATCGTGGTGGCGCCTACGGGCGTGGCGGCCATCAATGCCGGAGGCGTGACCATTCATTCGTTCTTCCAGTTGCCGTTCTCGCCCTATGTGCCTGGTGCGAAGATGGAGAGCAAATTCGATTTCGGACGCGAGAAACGGAAAATCATCGCTTCCATCGACCTGCTTATCATCGACGAGATATCGATGGTGCGCGCAGACCTGCTCGATGCCATCGACAATGTGTTGCGCCGCTTCCGCGACCACTACCAGCCGTTCGGCGGCGTGCAACTGCTGATGATTGGCGATTTGGCGCAACTCACGCCCGTGGTCACTCCTGAGGATGAGCGCCTGCTGAAATCATACTATGACACTCCCTATTTCTTCGGCTCAAAGGCACTCAGCCAAATCAGTTACGTCACCATCCAACTGCATCAGGTTTATCGTCAGCAGGATCTGTCGTTCATCGATATACTCAACCAGATACGCTGTGGTCGTCCATCGGCAGAGGCTCTTGCTTCTCTCAACGCCCGCTACCGTCCGATGTTCTCGCCCTCTGCCAACGAGGGGTATATCCGTCTGACCACCCACAACCATCTGGCTGACCACTATAATGAGACGGAACTTAATAAACTGACATCGAAGGCGTTTGAGTTCCATGCCTCCATCGAAGGCACCTACCCTGAATATTCCTACCCCACCGCCGAGACGTTGGTTCTGAAACGCGGTGCGCAGGTGATGTTTGTGAAGAATGACCCCACTGCCGACCACCGTTATTACAATGGTCGTATCGGACAGGTCACCTATGTGGACAAAAACAAGATTTTAGTGCTCTGCGAGGGCGACAGCGATGCCATCGAGGTGGAACCGCTGGAGTGGGAGAACACGCTTTACACGCTGAATGAGAAAACACGCGAGATTGAAGCCAAGGTACAAGGCGTGTTCCGCCAGTATCCGTTGCGGTTGGCGTGGGCCATCACCATCCATAAGAGTCAGGGATTGACTTTCGACCGTGTCGTCATCGATGCCAATCTGTCGTTTGCCCCGGGTCAGGTGTATGTGGCGCTGAGCCGCTGCCGCACGCTCGAGGGCTTGGTGCTCGCCACCCCGTTGGAGAGTCGTGCTGTCATCAGTGACTTGCAGGTGGATGCCTATATCGCCCGTCAGGAGGAGGAAGCGCGCCAAAGTATCGCTCAATTGCCCTTGCTGAAACAGGAATATGAGCGTTATCTGCTGCTGCAACTCTTCGATTTCCGCAATGTGGCGTCAATGGAAGAGTCGATGGTGCGCATCTTCGCAGAATATTTCTATCACAGTCACGCCCAACTCAAGACATGGCACCAACAGGCGTTAGAAGCCATTCGCGAGCGTGTGGTCGGCGTGGCCGACAAATGGCGTTTGAAAATCCGGCAGATGCGTATCGAGGATTTACGCGACGAGGCGTTTTTGGAGCGTGTGCGTCGCAGTGCCGACTATTTCGGCGACACGTTGAAAGAGATATTGGAAAAACCGCTGCAACTGACAGCACAGATAGAGACAAACAACAAACAAGCGCAGAAACGCCTCGCCAATGCGCTGCCGGAATTGCGTCAGACGTGGTTGGCGCACCGTTATCTGCTCAGCAAAATGTCGGAACAGGGTTTTACCGTCGATGGTTATCTGCACGAGAAACAGATGTCGGTGCTCGATGCGATAGACGAAGGAGCCATCAAAAAAAGAAACACCAGAAAAACCAAAGAGAAAAAACCGAAAGAGGTGAAACCGAAGACGTGGGAGGTGACATACGACCTCTTCCGTCATGGTGTGGGCGTCGCCGACATCGCCAAGATGCGCAATCTCGCCATGAGCACCATTCTCGGCCATCTGGGGCACTATGTGGACACCGGACAAGTCGCACTTTCAGACCTCATTCCCCAAGACCATCTGCAAGCCATCGAGCGCGTGGTGAGCCGTATCGGTGCTGACCAAGGAGCCGCTGCCGTGAAGAGCCTCTGTCCCCCGGAAGTCACTTATATGGAAATCAACCTGTATTTGGGGAGAATGAGAAAATAGAAATACGGGAGTTAAGATGAGGAGTTAAGATGGGGAGTTAAGATGGGGAGTTATTAATTGGAGTTATAATGGGGAGTTATAAGGAGCCATTACCGAATAGGACATATTTCAAAGACATTTGGCTCATTATAACTCCTCCTTTTTCCCTATCTTAACTCCTCCTCATAACTTCTATAAATAGACCTAATCCCCAATCATCTCCACCGCTTTCATGACGATGTCGTTGTATTCGTTCATGATTTGGTAGTATTCGCTCATGTCCCAAAGGTCGCGTGCGATGAGCGCTTTGAGTTGTGGTTTGAGATATGACATGGTACGCTGCAACTCGTCATCATCCTTTGGCTCTAAGCCCTGTTTTTTTGCCTCTGCGAGGATTTCTTCGGTCAGTTGGCCAGGAACCTCAAATTGGCTCTTGAAGTCCTCAAACGAGCGGTATTTGCGTTTGAGCGATTTCCTTTCTTTGTCGATATATTTCAGGTTGGCGGGCACAATGATATTCTTGGCCGACAATCTGCGGTGGAAACGGGTGTATTTCGTGGTGTCGAGCGGCACGAACTCATCGGGCATGATGCCTCCGCCGCCATAGACCGTGCGATGCAGGCGTAGTGTCTCATATTTCAGCGAGTCGGCGAAGTGGATGCTGTCGCGGTTGGTCAGTTCGCCATGTTTGAGTCGTTGTTCCAGGTCCATCTCATAATCTTTCAGTTCACCTTTCTTGTAGGGTTTCTGGATGCATCGGCCGGTGGGGGTGAAATAATGAGCCACGGTAAGGCGGATGAGCGAGCCGTCGGCAAACTCCAGTGGGCGCTGTACCAGCCCTTTTCCGAAACTGCGGCGTCCGACGATGGTGCCACGGTCGTGGTCTTGCAATGCGCCGGCAAGAATCTCCGAGGCCGAGGCGCTGAGTTCATTCATCAGCACATAGGTCTTCAGGTTGCGCAACTGTCCATAACCGTCTGCCTTGTACATGCGTTTTGGCGTGCTACGTCCTTCAGTATAGACGATGAGGTCGTTGTCGTCGAGGAACTCATTGGCCAACTGCACGGCAGTCTGCAGATAACCACCGCCGTTGTCTTGCAGGTCGATGATGAGCGAGGTCATACCCTGCTGCTGCAGTTCCTTCACCGCCGTCATAAACTCCTCATGTGTGGTCGCGCTGAAATTATCGAGGCGCACATACCCGATACCTGGTCGGATAAAATAAGATGCCTGCAGGGAGTGAACGGGAATCTTGTCGCGAGTGACAACGAAGGAGAGGGGTTTGCTCTCACCGCGGCGCACAATACCCAGACGCACCTTCGTGCCTTTGGGTCCGCGTAGGCGTTTCATGATATCGTCGCGTCCCATCTTCACACCGGCGATGGATGTGTCATTGACCGTGATGATACGGTCACCGGCAATGATACCCACTTTCTCTGACGGTCCGTTGACGACGGGTTGTATAACAAGCAGCGTGTCGTCAACCATATTGAACTGCACACCGATGCCCTCGAAATTGCCGTTCAAGGGTTCTGTCAGGGCTTTTGCCTCTTTGGCGGTGGAGTAGGAGGAGTGGGGGTCAAGTTTCTCGAGCATGCCGCGGATGGCATCCTCGACGAGTTTTTCCTCATCCACATCTTCCACATACAGGTTTTTAACAGCCTCTTCAGCCCCGCGGAATTTGGTGATAGGATTTTTGGAACTGAGCACGAACTGTGCCTTCACCGCCGATGAGGCGGAAAGCAGGAATATGATTAAAAACAGATATTTTTTCATTTTTGTAGGAGTTTTTGCGGGAGACATATCTCCGCTTGGATATCTGCGCCCTCCCTTGGTGAGGGGCGTGGGGTTATTCTTCAAACTCTTCGGGGCGGTCTTCTTCTATCACGAGATTGTCGATGATGAAGTTTTGGCGCTCCATGGTGTTTTTGCCCATGTAGTATTCCAGAAGTTTTTTTACTTGGTCGGTCTTATGGAGTGTAACTTGTTCTAACCGGATATCGGGACCGATGAAGTGGGCAAACTCGTCAGGAGAGATTTCACCCAGTCCTTTGAACCGGGTGATTTCCGGGTCGGGTCCCAACTGTTCTATGGCTTTCAGGCGCTCTTCGTCGGTATAGCAGTAGCGTGTGACGAAATCGCTGCGTTTTTCGTTTTGCAGCCGTTTCTCGTCAGCCTCGGCTATCACCTTCTTGTCTTTGATTTTCGTGCGTTTGTTGCGTACCCGGAAAAGGGGTGTCTGCAGCACATACACATGGCCTTTCTTGATGAGGTCGGGGAAGAACTGCAGGAAGAATGTGATGATGAGCAACCGGATGTGCATGCCATCGACATCGGCATCGGTAGCGACTATCACCTTGTTGTAGCGCAGGGTGTCGAGTCCGTCCTCAATGTCGAGGGCAGCCTGAAGGAGGTTGAACTCCTCGTTCTCATACACTACCTTTTTGGTCAGGCCGTATGAGTTGAGGGGTTTTCCCCGTAATGAGAAAACGGCTTGCGTGTTCACGTCGCGGCTCTTGGTGATGCTTCCGCTGGCGGAATCACCTTCGGTAATGAAGATACACGACTCTTCCTTACGGTCGTTCTTCGTGTCTGAGTAGTGTATGCGGCAGTCGCGCAGTTTGCGGTTGTGCAGATTGGCTTTCTTGGCTCTTTCGCGTGCCAGTTTGGTAACGCCTGCCATGGCTTTGCGTTCTTTCTCGCTCTCGAGGATTTTCTGTATCATCACTTCTGCCACGTCGGTGTTTTTGTGCAGATAGTTGTCAACGTGCTGTTTGATGAAATCGCCCACGTATTTATTGATGGACACTCCGTCGGGACTCATCGTGAGCGAACCGAGTTTGATTTTCGTCTGACTCTCAAACATCGGTTCCTCCACATTGATGGCGATGGCAGCCACCAGTCCGTTGCGGATGTCACCGTATTCCAGGTTCTTTCCCGAGAAATCTTTGATGGTCTTGGCGATATGCTCCTTGAAGGCACTTTGGTGTGTACCGCCTTGTGTGGTGTGCTGTCCGTTGACAAACGAGTGGTATTCCTCACCGTATTGGTTGGTGTGGGTAAACGCTATCTCGATGTCTTCGCCCTTGACATGGATGATGGGATAGATGCCCTCGGTTGTCATATTGTCGTTGAGCAGGTCTTCCAAACCGTTACGGCTGAGGATGCGCCGGCCGTTGAACATGATGGTCAAGCCGGTGTTGAGGTAGGTGTAATTGCGCAGCATTGTCTCGACGATCTCGTCCTGGAAACGGTAGTTCTTGAAGAGCGTGTCATCAGGTTCGAAGAAGATGTATGTACCTGTCTCGTCTGCGCTCTTTTCCGTAACGTCGGATGTGAGAATACCCCGCTCGAACGTGACGCGGCGCACTTGGCCGTCACGATAGGAATGGGCCTCGAAGTGGCTGCTCAGCGCATTGACCGCTTTCACACCCACACCGTTTAGTCCCACGCTCTTTTTGAAAGCCTTTGAGTCGTATTTTCCGCCGGTATTGAGTACATTGACCGCCTCGATGAGTTTTCCTTGAGGGATGCCGCGTCCGTAGTCGCGCACACTCACTTTGAGATTGTCTATGATGTCAATCTCGATGCGCTTGCCCGCGTTCATCTTAAACTCATCGATAGAGTTGTCTATCACCTCCTTGAGCAGCACGTAGATGCCGTCCTCGGCCAGTGAGCCGTCGCCCAACCGTCCGATATACATGCCCGGACGGGTACGGATGTGCTCCATGTCCGACAGGTGGCGGATATTTTCGTCTTCGTATTTTGGTGTCTGTATGTTGTTGATGTCGTCCATTAATTGGTGGTTTGGGGAATTGGTCGTTTGGTTGTTTGGAGAGTGGTGGTTTGGGCTTGTGATGCATGCTGTCGTTACGATGACACATTCAACGGATATCAGTCCTCCATCAGCGGGCTATTCACTCTCCTCGCCCTTTTGAGAGGGGTCAGGGGTGAGGCCTCTCCCACTCCCTCGGGAGGGTCAGGGTGGGTATTATAATTTTTTCTTATAACATCTGCGGCGCTTGTGGCACTCATGCTCAAGATATTGCCACTGGCTCTGCACATTGCTGTTCGTTTCCATCTCCACGTGGGTCTCGCCCCATTCGATGCCGGCGGCGTAGAAGCGCGGGATGAGGTCGTAGAAGAGCAGCGCGTTGGCGCCTTTCTTGCGGTATTCGGGCAGCACGCCGATGAGCAGACAGTCCACGATATTGGTCTTGTGAAATTTGAGAGCGCGCAAGATGTGCCACCATCCGAACGGCCAGAGTCTTCCTTTATGGCATTTTTGCAGCGCTTTCGAGAGTGAGGGGATACATACGCCTGCTCCCACCAGTCGGTTGTTGTCGTTTCCATCCTCAATGAGGGTCACCCAGTCGAGGTCGGCCATGGGCAGATACATATCCACATACTGGTTGATTTGCTTTTCGCTCAACTCGGAATACTCGTAGAGGTCTTTCATCGCCTCGTTGAGCATCGTGAAGAGTTTCTTGCCGTAACCTTCCTTGTAGATGGCGTGCTTGGTCAGTTTCTTTACCTTCAGGTTATAGCGTTTCTGCACCAGTTCGGCCACTTTGGCGAATTTCTCGGGTATTTCCGACGGCACAAAAAGTTTATACTCCACATAGTCGTTGTCTTTCTCGAAACCGCCCAACTGCTCGATATGCTGTTGGTAGTAAGGATAATTGTATAGGGTGGCCATGGTGCCCAACTGGTCGAAACCGCCGATGAGCAATCCCTCGGGGTCCATGTCGGTAAATCCCAACGGCCCGACGATTTCTTTCATGCCTTTGGCGCGGCCGAAATCTTCTACGGCTGAAAACAATGCGCGGGTCACCTCGGGGTCGTCAATCACATCGTACCATCCGAATCTCACCTGCTCGTGGTTCCAGCGTTTGTTGGCCTTGTGGTTGATGATGGCTGCGATTCGCCCTGCCATTTTCCCGTCTTTGAAGGCCATGTAATACTCAGCCTCGCAAAACTCGAACGCGGCGTTTTTCTCCTTGCTCAACGTATTGACCTCGTCAAAATACAAATTGGGCGCGTCATATTCGTTCCCTTTGTACAATTCGTAATGAAATTCAATGAATTTCTTCAGGTCTTTCTTCGTTTCGACCTTTTTGATTTCGATGGACATAATCCTGTTTTTTGTTGATTATCGCTGCGGCTCTTGGCATGGGGAGTGGCGGCGTATGTTCACAGTTATTCAATTTGCAAAATTACAAAAAAAAAATGAAATCAGCCCCGTTCAGGAAAATTCTTCTCAAAAAAATGAAAAAAGAGAACGGAAAAGAGAATGGAGATACGACATTTGTCGGGGATAGTCTTACATAAAGTTTGCAAGGCCGGAAAAATAGCCGTGAAAGTGAGATAATTGGCACATTATCATCGATAATTCCCTAAAAAGAGGTATCTTTGCAACAATCAAACAAGAGAAAAACGACCAGCCTTATGAGAAAACTATTCGCTATTGTCACAACAGCGTTTCTGTTGATAAGTCTCACCGCCAAAGCCGACGACATTCCCTTTGGAAACGGTTTGCTGAAAGTCACGCCGCTCATGCCCAATGCCGTGAGAATACAATACATCGAGGGGAATGAACAGGGTGACGTTTCCCTGCCCGAATGGATGTATGTGCCCGTAGGCGCCACGGGAAAAACAGATTTGAAGGTGGCAGATAATGACGGGCGCATCACCGTGAGCGACAAAGAGGGTAGGGTGGTGCTCGTGGCACAGCCGGAACTGCAGGCTTATCAGGCGGAGAACGGTGAAAAGACACGACGTGCCACACTGCGTATCTCCTCGCCTGCGGATGAATATCTTTACGGTTTGGGGCAGTTTCAGGACGGTTTTGTCAACGTGAAAGGACTGATGCGCCGACTCACACAGGTGAACACGCAAATATCACTTCCGATGCTGTTGTCAAACAAAGGGTACGGGCTTCTTTGGAACAATTACGGACTGACCGACCTCAACCCCTCTGACCGTTCCGTACCTTTGGTAAAGACCGGTGAAAAGGGCGAGACGGAGACCGTGAACGTGACCTCTACGGAGGGAGGCAGGCTGGAGCGACGGGAGCACAACCGCTTTGAGGCGACGCTCGACATCGACAACGAGGGCGACTATGCTATCTTGCTCGATATCGGACAAAAAATGGCGCGCAGGCACAATCTCAACATCGACGGCACCAATGTGATAGAGATGCGCAACCTGTGGTTGCCGCCCACCGCCTCAACTATCGTTCACCTGACGGCAGGGAGTCATCGCTTGGAAGCAGAACTGTCGAACGGCGACCAACCCGTTGTGTATTATCGGCTGGTCGATGCTGCCACGGTGCTGCAATCGCCTGTGGCGCAATGTGTGGACTTCACGCTTTTCACCGGGTCAGCGGATGACATCATCGCCGCTTACCGCCAACTGACGGGCAAGGCTCCCATGATGCCGAAATGGGCACTCGGATACATCCATTGCCGCGAACGGTTTCACTCACAAGAGGAGATTCTGACTACCGCCCAACGGTTCCGCCAGGAGCGCCTGCCCGTCGATGTGATGGTGCAAGACTGGCAATACTGGGGGAAATACGGGTGGAACTCTATGCGGTTTGACGAAGAACATTACCCTGACCCGAACCTCTTGACCGACAGCCTGCACCGTATGGGTATGCGACTCATGGTGAGCGTATGGTCGAAGATTGACAAAAACTCCGAGGTGGGCCAGCAGATGGAGCGCGACGGATATTATATCCCCGGCACCGACTGGATAGATTTCTTCTCAGAGAACGCCGCCAACGCCTATTGGGCGAACTTCAGCCGGCGGTTGTTGCCTCTCGGTATCGATGCGTGGTGGCAAGACGCTACGGAACCGGAGAATGACGACTTGGTCGGTAGGCGCGTGAATGGCGGAAAATGGGCTGGCGAGGTCGTGCGCAATGTCTATCCGCTGCTGGTGAACAAAACCGTCTTTGAGGGACTGAAGAAAGATCAGCCCACGCGTCGCCCTATGATTCTCACACGGTGCGGGTTCCCGGGCATCCAACGTTACGGGTCGGCAATGTGGTCGGGCGATGTGGGCAACGATTGGGAGACGCTACGTCGGCAAATCAGCGCCGGACTGGGCATGCAGGCGGCTGGCATCCCTTGGTGGACTTATGATGCGGGCGGATTCTTCCGTCCCGGCGACCAATACCATAATCAAGACTACATTGAGCGTATGCTCCGATGGATTGAGACGAGTGTTTATCTGCCCCTTATGCGTGTGCATGGCTATATGAGCAACACCGAGCCCTGGAACTATGGCGACGAGGCGCAGGCGGTCATCGCAGAATGCCTGAAAGAGCGCTATCGCTTGTTGCCCTATATCTACAGTTGTGCTGCTGCGGTGTCTTATGAAGATTACACGCTGATGCGTCCGCTGGTGTTTGACTTTGCCGATGATGAGCAGGCATTGCAACAAAAGCAGACCTATATGTTCGGCCCATCGTTGTTGGTCAGTCCTGTCACCGAATCACAAGTGACAGTCTGGCGCACCTATCTGCCAATATGCAAAGGAGGATGGTATGACCGGCGCCTCGGACAGCATTTTGACGGTGGACAAACCGTGACGACAAAGGTTGACAAAGGTCATATCCCCGTGTTCGTGAAGGCGGGGAGCATATTACCGTTGGGCGTGGAATGTGAATCGACTGCCACAAGCGATGACAGCACGCTCGACATCTGCATCTATCCCGGAGCCGATGCCGATTTCACGCTTTATTCCGACGATGGTGTCAGCAATGACTACGAGCAAGGCCAATATGCGCGTGTAGTTCTGCATTGGGATGACACTCGTCAAGAGTTGACCATCGGGAAAAGAGAAGGTGCATACAAGGGGATGACGAAACGGCAAACCATGCGCATCCACGTGCAGGGTAAGGGAGAGAACATCGTGAAATACAACGGTAAAAAACTCAAGGTCAAACCATAAAAAAGTCATTAAGGACCTTAAAGACTTTAGCATCCTTAACGTCCTTAATGACCAAAACGATCCACGTTCAATATTCAACATTCAACGCTCCACGTTCAACGCTCCACGTTCCACGTTCCACGTTCCACGTTCAATGTTCCACGTTCAATGTTCCACGTTCAATGTTCCACGTTCAATGTTCAACGTTCAATGTTCAATGTTCCACGTTCAACGTTTCCTGAACACCAGCCATGGGGCGATACCCGCCCATTTCTTATGGGGGTAGTCGCTCACATCGCCGATATCGTGGCGAGTGCCGACAGAATCGCGGTAAAAGCAATAATCTTTACCGCCGGTGATATAGACAGCGTCGGTGAAACCATATTCACGCAGGGCATCGGCGAAGTCCCACATCGTTTCTTTGTCTAGGGTGGAAATAAAGTAATATTGTTCGCCGATACGTCCGATGGCTTTGCGCTCCACCTTGCCGTGTAACTCAAATTCATGCGGAATCCGATTGGCCGACACCAACACCTGCTGGCGGAAATAGGAACCTCCCTGACTGATGACATAATCTTTCATTTCGGTCTCTTCGGCTCCGGAAATGCCTATCACGAAACGGTCGCCGGTCATTGCCATATAGCCCATGCGTCCACCGTCGCTCTCTTTTTCCTCACCGTTCACAACCAATGCTCCACGATATACACTGTCGGCGCGATGGTCGGCTGAGCGGCAATAGAGGAAGACGGATTTGTCGAGGGTGTCGGGTTCTACAAACTCGATATTTGCGCGCACGCCATGGATGGCATAAAACTCGAGCGGCACTCCGAGAATGCTGTCTGTGGTCATCACTATCTGCGCTTTCTCATTGACCCGCGGTTGTTGCAACTTGGTGATGTTTTCCTGTTCGGTGACGGATATCGGTAAATTGTCGTCACGTTGATTCCGCCACCACTGATATGCGAAAAACGCCAGCAATGTCACTGCCAACACCGCTACGGCCATTGCCAAACGGCGGAGCAGGGTCTGCCAGTGCTTCTTCTGCGACTTCTTTTCGCGTTGGATGATGAACACCGGTACTTCCGGTGTCTGTTGGGTGTTATTATTCTCGTCCATGTCGTTATTTTGCTGATTCCAGTTCCTCTTTCAATTGACTCAACGCTTCACGCGATGCGCGCACAGTGTAGATGGGCTCATGTGCACCTCTCGCCTCATTGCTTTCCTTGGGGATATGCTTTCCCCCAAATATGATAAATTGGCCTGACAGGTCGATAAACTGCACATAATCGCGGTTGACAATCAGGCTTCTCCCGACACGTATGAATGTCTTGGAACTCTTCAACCGTTTGAGATTGTCTTCGAAATAATGCAATTGGAATGTCATACTGCGTTTCCGCCCGTTGATCAGGACCAAATCGCAATAATTGCCGTCGGCTTTCACATAGACTATTTCATCGACGGCTACACGCACCATTTGGGTGGGGGTGATAATTAAAAACCGTTCTTCCATATCTATGCATATAACGCATTAATAGGCAGATTATTGCGTGAGAAAAGACAAATCCCCACTCCTACATGGAGTAAGAGTGGGGACCGTCTCGGCCGAAAGTTTCTTATTTAGCCTTTTCGGTTTCCTCTTTCTTGGCTTCGGGGGCTTTTGCAGTCTCGCCTTCCTTTGCCTCGGGAGCGGCTTTGATTTCTGTCGAATCCTCTGCTGCTTTCACAGTGGAGTCGTTTTCGTTCACGACCTCGGTCTCAGCGCCTTCGGGGGCGGCATTACCTTTTTCATTTGTGCATGCTGCGAATGAGATGGCAGCAGCAGCGACGAACAACATCATTAATTTTTTCATTTTCTTTGCTTTTTTGGAGTTAGTAAAACATTTTTCTCTCTGTCATGTTCTGACGGTGCAAAGATAAACGAGATGTCGGCATGCTTCCAAATAATTGAGGCGGTTATGTATGAAATGCCCGTTTTTATGTATGAACTGGGCCGACAGTGTAGCAGAAAGGGGGAATAATGATGTTGTTAAAGGGTCATTTCAACAGGTAGAGGGCGCGGTTTTCGGCCATTTCCATGATTTCGCGCTCACCCGGGCCTTTGTCGTTGATGCCGCAGAGGTGGAGTATGCCGTGGATGATGACACGGTGGAACTCTTCGTCGAACGGCAGTCCGCGCTCCTCGGCGTTTGAACGCACGGTATCGACCGAGATGTAGATGTCGCCCTGAATGACATCCCCCTCGCTGTAATCAAAGGTGATGATGTCAGTGTAATAGTCATGGCCGAGATATTGGCGGTTCACTTCGAGAATCTTCTCGTCGTTAACGAACAGATAGCCGATGTCGCCGGTCTTTTTGCCATAGGTGGCGGCCACGCGCCGTATCCACGATGTGATTTCGCGGCGGCGGATTTTTGGCATGGGCGTATTCTCGCTGTTGTAGGTAATCATGGGGTGGAGGGATTTGAGGGTTTAGGGTCGAGGTTTAATGTACTATCGGGAAAAGATTGTTGATAATTAGGCTAATGTCCTACGGCAGAAACTCGGAGATGTCGCGGCCAAAATGCTCAAGTTCGCGCACCATCGAGGAACTGATGCTCGCCAACTGCGGGTCGGCGAAGAGCAACAGAGTCTCGATGCCGCTGATGCGCCGGTTGATGTCGGCCTGTTCGCGCTCGTACTCGAAATCCTTAATGCCGCGCACCCCTTTGACAATGACTCCGACACCTTCGCGACGGGCGAAATCCACAGTCAGGTCGCTGTAACTCTTCACTTCCACGCGCGGCTCGTCGGCATAGATGTGGCGGATGGCGTCGATGCGCTCTTCGGTGCTCTGACGGTATGTCTTGCGCTCATTGACTCCCACACCGATCATCACGCTGTCAAACAAGCGGAGCGTGCGGCGCACGATATCGTCGTGTCCGATGGTGAAGGGGTCAAAACTGCCGGTGATTAAGGCTTTCATATTCTTTGGTCGTTTTGGGGGTTAGTCGTTTGGTCGTTTGGGAGATTGGTCGTTTGGGAGATTGGTCGTTTGGTTGTTTGGGAATTGTGGGAGCACTGGGAGGACTGGGAATTGATGGGTGAGGTGTACATATCTCTTGCCCCTTGCTCCTTGCCCCTTGCTCCTTAAAACAGCGTCGGCTCCATGATGTTGCCCTGATAGGGGTTGCGCCCCAGATGTTGGTAGGCGAGGGGAGTGACCATGCGTCCGCGCGGGGTGCGCTTGATGAATCCCTCCATGATGAGGAAGGGCTCGTACACCTCCTCGAGGGTGCCCGGATCCTCGCCGATGGCGGTGGCGATGGTGGAGATGCCCACAGGGCCGCCACGGAACTTATCGATAATGGTGAGCAGTATCTTGTGGTCGATGTCGTCGAGCCCGTACTGGTCGATGTTCAGTGCCGAGAGCGACAACCGTGCTATGGTCGTGTCGATGCGTCCGTCACCCTTCACCTGCGCAAAGTCGCGCACGCGGCGCAACAGCGCGTTGGCGATACGTGGCGTGCCACGGCTGCGACGTGCTATCTCCACCGCAGCGTCATTGTCGATGGGTACGCCGAGGATGCCGGCCGAGCGCCGGATGATTCGCGTGAGGGTGTCAGGCTCATAATACTCCAGATGGAGGTTGATGCCGAAACGGGCGCGCAGAGGTGCCGTGAGCAGTCCGCTGCGAGTGGTGGCGCCCACCAGTGTAAACGGGTTGAGGTCGATTTGTATAGAGCGCGCCGATGGCCCCTTGTCTATCATGATGTCGATGCGATAATCCTCCATCGCGCTGTAGAGGTATTCCTCCACCACAGGCGACAGACGGTGTATCTCGTCGATGAACAGCACATCGCGCGGCTCGAGCGACGTGAGGATGCCCGCCAGGTCGCCCGGTTTGTCGAGCACAGGACCCGAAGTGAGTTTGAACCCCACGCCCAGTTCGTTGGCGATGATGTTGCTCAGTGTCGTCTTGCCCAAGCCTGGAGGTCCGTGCAGCAGTGTATGGTCGAGCGGTTCGCCCCGGTATTTGGCAGCCTCGACAAACACCTCCAGGTTTTCCACCACCTTCTGCTGACCGCTGAAATCGCAGAAACGTAACGGACGGAGGGCGTTCTCGAAGTCTTTCTCACCGGTAGCCCCTTCGTATCGTATATCAAAATTGTCGTTCATATCGACCGCAAAATTAAACAATTACTTTTGATTTTTGTGCTCTTTTGATAAATAATTGCACAAAAAGTTTGCATAATTGTCAAAAACCGCTTATCTTTGCAGCCGCAAAAATTGCCAACAAAAGCAATCATTGCCGGACTTGTAGCTCAGTTGGTTAGAGCAACAGACTCATAATCTGGAGGTCCCTGGTTCAAGCCCAGGCTGGTCCACTTTAAGAATCAAGCACTTACGAGTTTCTCGCAAGTGCTTTTTTTATATCTGCGTAAACAATGCGAAAACAATCAGTTTGAGTTCGCCCCCATTTTCTGCACGTATTTGCAATCTTGTACAACTGCGAAAACACGATTTACCAAACGCACAGAGTTCATATTACAGAACCCCATCGTTCTTGAAATATTCTTTTGCCAAGTCAATGGCATCCAATCGCAAGGCTTTATCCTCTGCTTTCAATGTGGCATATACTGCATCGGCCAGCCATAGAGTCGTTAACTCGTGTTCATTAACCTTATACAATTCGGCCAACTTGGGTATCATGTCGCGACGTACACGCCTTGCTCCCAATTCCATCTTGCTATACATCGGCATATCCGTTCCCAACAACTCTGCCAGATGGCGCTGCCTGAGTCCGCGCTCCAACCTCATGGCTTTTATCTTTGGGCCAAACATGCCGTATATTCTCTTGTCTTTCATGTTAATCCTATTATTTTACTTTGCTCTGCGAAATCTTATTATAAAGCGCTATACCCTTAACCGTCAAAAGGTATTTCTGGCGCGGATGCCGGGGCGTGTTAGGATATAATAGGTGGACAAACTGCTCTTCTATTGCAGGATTGAGGTACACTTTTAAGAAGTTATCACGTCCTTTCAAAGACAAGGCCTCCATCATTTCCTTTACAGACATTTGCTGTTCGCCAATAGCAAGAACAAGTTGCTGTATATTGTGATTGTTTGTATAAAATTGATTGAGCATTTCACCTGCGCTTGTCCCGAGCTTGTCCTGTACTTGTCCTGTGCTTGATGGCTCGTTTAACCGTGGTTGTTCCTTCCATTCCTCCGTAGCTTGTATGTGAAGGTACCTGTTTCGCAAGTCCCATTGCTCGCCTAAAAGCAAATTACGGAAAAAACGCTCAAGATAAATTGGAGTATAGTCAATGCCCAAACGTGCATTCTTGTAGTTGGCCCGGACCAACGCATTACGGAAATACCAGGAATGTTTGGCAAAAAGGTCGTTGTTGATGTCGAAACCAATGGAACGAAGATACTGTATGGCAAACACCGCTGTTGTACGAGTATTTCCCTCGCCAAAAGCATGTATTTGCCAAATACCAGAAACAAAGCGTGTGATATGCGCAATCATTTCATCGGTAGATAGCCCTTTATAACTGAACTCTCGTTCCTGCTCAATATCGTAATCGAGAGCGCGACGTAAATCCTCACTATTAAGATAGTTTACAGTATCTCCATTCAGTACCCACTCTTTCTTGGTAATGTCATAGTCACGTATCTTACCAGCGTGTTTAAACACCTCCTCAAAGATTCTCCTATGCAAGGAAATATATCCTGCGGTAGAGAAATCCAGAGTACGAGCCGATAAGATTTTACTGATGTTGGCTGCTGCATGGTCAGCTTCCTCTTTCTCGTCATCATCAGGATCACGTCGCGTCTTCGACTGATAATAACTATTTATCAGTCTGCCCACCTCATCCATGGTGATTTCACCTTCGATATTCCGTTTGGCGGTTTCCTTTAAGTACTCAGATGTACTCAAACCATCAACCGCTTGCAAACCGATGGCGGTCTGCCAGATATAAGCCTTCTCCTTCTTATCTGGTTCTCCCTGACGGATGTATTCGTCAAAATCTTCTATGTTGATTGGTAATGCCATATATAATTATAACGTTTTTATTCTTTATTCTTAAACCATTGAACATCTTAAACATCTTGTGCTCGGCTCTGCCGCCATTCCCGTGTTTCACACGCCTACCCGTAGCCTTTGGCTCTGCCAAGAACCATATATATTGGTATGGAAAACTCGAAAATGTTACATCTTTCATTGAACATTTTCAGGCATAGGCCTTTAGATGTACTTACCTGTCCCTGTAGCATCAACTGCAATAGTGTTCAATTTAGATGCCACCATGATTTTTTCTCATCCTTAAAAGAATATTTTTTATATTCTAATCTAAGTCGCCTTTGAATTTTGGCCATTGATTCTATATGAACGCCTAAGGCTTTATAGAGGCCATCAAAAAGGACTTTCCCTTGATTCATCACATTTTTTATTTCTATAGAATCAGGTGCAAATCCCTTATCTGAAAGTTCTTTGGCCTTTTGATCTAAATTAGAAATCTCTTTTAGTGCATAAATGATGTAATATAACGAATGTGTCGTATCATACTGCTGTTCAATCTGAGAAACATCAAAATATAGATACAATGGATTTAGTTTCTTTGCAGTCTCTTCTGAAAGTTGTTTTACCTTTTGTGCCGTAAGAATATAGAGAGAATAATCAAATGTATTGAAATCTTCCTTTAATCCATTACAAGCCATCTGCATAGTAGAAAAGCAATCAATTGCCTCCTGATACCATGACATCGCGTTCTCCACTGCATCCGTTTTCCTCTGAAATACTTGCTTTTGAAGTTCACTTTCGTTCTTCCTGTTCTCTGACAAGTAATCTATAAAAGCCTTCAGTAGCAGAGTAATCACAGAACTCAAAAGGCCTATAACTATCATCTTTATCTCTTCCATAATAATCCGTTATTTGTTTTTTTATGATTCTTTCATACCTTACTGTTTTCAAATGCCCATTTATATTCTGGTTGTTCTGGAATTCGCAAGAGACAATCTTTATATAAGGCAGCGTCGCCACCATGAAAATAGATGTCACTACAGAATTCTTCCCACCATCCGTCTTTAATAGACTCATAGTATTTGTTAATCAATTCTGCTGAGAAAGAAGGATGGTAACTATCATCAACTATAATATTCCTATCTTTTAACTTCTTGCTGATACTCTCATACGTCTCTCCAGAATTTCTTGATACATTCAATCGGACAGTGTCTGCCGAGACAATACCATTCTCCAAACGCTGTTTATATTCCGTCTTCCATGCTTCTTCAAGAATATCCATCGTAAAGTATTTCTTGCCGTAATCGGACTGCTTGAAAATTTCATCAGAGATATCTGGGTGATGACGGAAATAGAACTTCTTTACTTGAGGCATTGTTTTCAAGTCCATCCCCCTATCCATACCAAGTAAGAAACCATGTTGCGCTCCACTGCGCATAAATACCTGTTTGCCTATAACAGACAATTCATAACCCTTCTGTGGAGTGAATGCAAATGGCATCTGTAACTCGTAACAGTATATCATACCTAACTTGTTTGTCTCATGTACGGGTTTATATTCATCCAACATTCCACAATAATTTGTGGCCGCAAAGAATTTTGCAGCATCCACATCGGATGTCAAATCTAAATAACGAGTCTTATGATAATAATGCTGAGCCAATCCTGCTAGATTCATCAGGATGCTGAAATGGTCATGCATGATTTCCACTCCTTGTTCTAATAATTTAACCAACGGGTGCGTCATCAAGAGCAGTTCCATTTCTTGAGACCAAATTACATCATCTAAGTAGTAGGATTTTGTTTCGTCACGAAATAGATTTGGCGTACATGGTTTCGTATAATCTTGACTTTGGCCACGATAAAGGAATTTCTTGCCTTGTAAGTTGGGCTTTAATGTAAAATGGAATGTCCCATCAGGATGTACTTGGTTTTGATTAACAATGAAACCGTCAGAAGGAATATTCGAATCATTATAAAACGCTACATAAGGACTTGCCCACGGAACACGGAACTGATGATAATTCAAATCATAGAAATACTGTTGAGAGGCGATGTCCTTCAGTAGAGCATCGTTATTATAAGCATTAGTCTCAAGTTCTTTGATATAATCAAAAGCCTCGTTTACATCTTCAAATGGATTTGCCTCAGAACCTTTCTCTGAAGTATCAATAACCCTAATTGTCGGTTTCACGGGTTTTGAATAAAAACGGTCGGCATACTTGTGTTCGTCATCTTGACTCAGTCTAAATATCCATACGTTATCAGCCTTCACTAATTCTTTTGGCATCAAGTAATAATCCGTATTTATCCCCAATTCTTCTTTCAGATGCTTCTGAGTTCGCTTCAACAAAGATTCCACCATTTGTGGGAGCGGAGGCATTGGAAGTGTTAGCCCTTTCAATGTCATCAACCCATTACAAAAAGCCATCGCATCATCTATCGCCTCATTAGCATACTGGTTAAAGTCGGTTTGGCTTTTAGTCTGTTGGTACAACATTCTAACTTTGCAATACATTTCACAGCGTACCCTCGTTGGAGTTTCATTGGTGATTTCCTGATTTGCCCAAGTCTCGTCAATAATAAGGCATCCATCGGCTGTTATTGCTGCATGTTGTGGAATACCAGCAATAGGCTCTATTTTTGGCACATATATTACCCGCACATATGCAATATCATAATCAAGAATTGCACATACTTCCTGGATATATCCATTAACAACTTTATTTGCGATTGAACTAATCATCTTTCATTATTATTTGTGCGTACTATGACCAATACTTTATTCCATCCTATACCTCCCCTCATCCCCCTGCTGCCTCGGCTTCTCCCGCCTGTCGCTGGGCGTGGTCTTGAGGTCACGCTGGTAGGCGAAGTAGATGTCTTTGTGCTCGTTGGTCATATTTCGTCTTGTTTTATGTCGTTCTTTGTGCTCGTTGAGGGTTTCTCCGGCCTCTTTTTCACTGAGTAACTCTGCTTTGAGGGAATCACCCCACGCACTCCGCCTTTAGGATTAGCCACATCACCCTTATATCTTGGAATCAGATGCATGTGGCAATGGAATACGGATTGTCCGGCATGTTCGCCAATATTGATACCGACATTATACCCATCAGGATGAAAACGTTCATCCACCTTTTGCTTGACATATTGCAGCACGACATTCATAGCCTCACGTTCATGGTTAGTAAGGTCGAAGTATGAAGCAACATGACGTTTCGGAATGATGAGCGCATGCCCTGGCGATACTGGATAACCATCATAGAAAGCGACACAAGTAGCCGTCTCGCAGATGATTTCAACGCGGCGAGACAATTTGCAGAAAGGACACTTTTCGCCCTCCTTGCGGGGCAATTTGTTGAAGTGATTGTACTGATACAACTCGTAACTCTTATTGGCAACGAGGCTCTTGTAGGGCAGTCGGACGTTGCATTGATACGTCCATTGCTTGTGTATGGCATGGAGGCGAAAGCCTTCTTCTGTCAGGTCTCTGCGAACGGCAAAATAAGCAGTACCCTTTGGTGAGAGCAGATTGGTGACGTTCATCAATACTTCTGCCTGCGCATAAGGCTCCAACACATTCAGCACGTAGTTGCAGATGATGGTATCGAACTTGCCTTCAGGATAATCAGGACGATAATAATAGTCGTACCCCACAATGTCGTACCCTTGTTTCTTCAACTCATCTGTATCAAAACCAAAGCCACAACCAAAATCGAGAATCTTCCCTTTCAGCAGGTTATGCTGAAGCAGGTATCTTGTCGGCACGGAGATATCAGTGCGTTTAATTGCCGTCAGATATGGGTGGTTAATCTTCTCGGGTTCCATAGTGATTAGTATTTCCAAGTTTCAAAGCCCATGTTAAGGGCAATTTGATTGATGGGGTTAAACGTCCTTTCGTAGAGTTCACGAAAATGCACATCGTCCATGTTGGCCAGTTCCCTTGCCGTGTAGCCAAGAGAAATAAAGTCCTCCATTACCTTCGGCTCCTTGTTGGCATTTAGCATGATTTGCATCGAATGATGCTGCAAAGTTGCTAATTTTGGCAGATATAAATCCAACTCTGGCAGTTTGTTGCTCTTTGACGAGTTAATACTACCATCAGACGGAATCAAGTTCCAAAGCAAATCGTGTGAGACAAAACTCCAAGGAATGAAGTGGTCGAGGTCATAATCTTGTGGATGCAGTTCTTTGCCAGTGTAGATACAATGGATGGGGCCACCGATATTCATCACCATGTCCCAATAATTGTGCTGCTTCATCAATGAGTTTCTCACCTCTGGGCGAATCAACTTGTTGGGGATGGCTGGTACGTTAGGATTGCGTACTTGCAGGAAAAGTGTTAAATTCCAGTAGGCGAAGTCCACCAGAATGTTATAGTGAGTGTGCAGATAAGCATCCCATGCAGGATTCAACTCAATGTAAAACTCGCCAGCCTCTTTATGCAGCGAATAGAGACAACCATTCTCAAACGTCTGCGAACGGCGCACCATATCCCTGTCATCAGAAGTGTCAATCCATGGACGGAGGAAACGGTAGGGAACGTTTAATGTAAGTATGTTCAATTGTTTGCGAATTTGCCTGTCTTCCAACCGTTCTTTTAATCCATTGAATATTACTTCTGAATTGGCATCTATTGGAATTTGTGTTATTCGCTGCAAATCCATTACAATGTCAAATAGCGAATCACTTTTGCCAAACGAGAGTCTGAAATAATGAATTGGATACCACGCATTAGCAACCATCCGAATCACGATGTCCCACACGTCAATCCTCGGATTGTCTGATTTTGCATGTATCTGCATAATCGATACAAACCAAAAGAATTTGTATGTCGCAACCGTATTCGAGAAAATCTTTCCGAGACGGTTAGTGGTCAGTATGTCGGATTGCGGTATCTGCATTTCTATATTGATTCAAAGTACTTTTTATTCAGCAAATCATCCAATTCAACTTCAAGAGTTTTTGCTATTTTGAGATATGTCTCCATCGTTGGTTGGCAAACATTGGTGCACCATTTTGACACTGTTGTTGGGGCACAGCCCAATTGTTCCGCCAACCATTTGTTCGTTCTTTTCTTTTCAGCAAGAACCACCTTAATGCGATTGATGTCTTTGTCCATGATACGTATTTTGATTGTTTGAGTACAAAGGTACTCATTTTTCTCGAAATAGAATGCAAAAGGACGCTCTATTTAACTTTTAATCTCACTAAATCGCCTTTTTTCTCACTTTTTGAATCTCTCATTGCCCTTCTCGTTAGAACCAATTTTAAAATGTGAAGGCAAAAATGGCTGGTTTTTTCACGCTTTTTTCTTCATGGGGCTTGCGGTACTCTGATTTTGCATTCGGTTTCGTGGCGGTGCCTCAGATATCGAGATTGTAGGGTGCGGCACTTTTTAAAATCTGAAAATGCAAAAGGATCCGTGCATAAGACATCACCCGATTTGTCACTTTTTCACCTTTTTACTTTTATACTTTTAACTTTATGATTACTTTTGCATTCGAAAGGCCGTTTTTGGTCTTCCGCTGACAAAAAACATCTGTCGTATGGAATGGTTCAATAAAATCATCTCCTTCTTCCAAAAGGACATATGGCGCATCAAGGATGAACAGCTGCCTTGGTGGAAACGGGCCTTGGTGAATATGGTCAAGGTGACCATTCTCACGGTCAAGGCTTTTTTCACGAACAGGCTCTTCCGTATGGCGGCGGCACTGACCTATTCCACGTTGCTTGCCATCGTTCCCATCGCTGCGGTTATCTTCGCGGTGGCCCGGGGCTTTAACTTTTCCATTTATATAGAAGACTGGTTCCGCGACTCGCTGGAGTCACAACCACAGGTGGCAGAATCCATCATCGGCTTCGTCAATTCCTACCTTGTCCATGCGCAAAGCGGCATCATCCTCGGTGTGGGATTGGTGTTCATGCTCGTGACCGTCATCCTGCTGACCACCACCATCGAAGAGAGTTTCAACGACATCTGGGGGGTGGATAAACCGAGGACATGGGGGCGCTCCATCATCAATTACACGGCGGTGTTCTTCCTCTTGCCCATTGTCATCATCGTCACTTCGGGCGTTTCGGTGGTCTTTGCCACCATCTCCGACAGCCTGAAAGAAATCATCTTCGTGGCGCCTGTCATCAAAGTCATCGTGGGGTTGGTGCCGTATGTCATCTGGTCGCTGGCGTTTATCCTGCTCTATGTCTATATGCCCAACACGAAGGTGAAATGGAAATTCGCCATCATCCCCGGCATCATTGCGGGTGTGGCCATGCAGATGCTCCAACTCTTCTATATCCATTCGCAGATGTGGGTGTCCAGTTATAACGCCATCTACGGGTCGTTTGCTGCGCTGCCTCTCTTCATGTTGTGGTTGCAGATATCGTGGACCATCTGTCTCATCGGGGCGCAGATGTGCTACGTCAGACAGCATCTGAAGGATATGGCGTTCGAGCATGATGTGAAGGAAATCAGCCACCATCACCAGATGATTATGTCGGCACTGCTGCTCAGCATCATCTGCAAGCGGCATTATAACGGCGAGCAGGCTTGCAGCGTCAGACAACTGAAGGAGTTGTCGGGACTGCCCATAGGGGTGGCCACCGAACTGTTGAAACAGTTGCAAGAGGCGGGACTCATCAACGTCAGCGGGTCATATCAAGAGGAGGACACCATCTATCAGCCGTCCATGGGCACCAACAACATCACCCTCGGCATGATGGTCGATAAACTGGAGTGCCAAGGGAAATGGAAACCCAAGGTGCTGGTGTCGCAACTGGACGGCAATCTGTGGCGGAAGGTTCTCCAAATCAGAAACAATTATTATAAAGAACTGAAAACGGTGTTGGTCAGGGATTTGTAAATGCAGATAACAAGGTAAACGAAGTCGTTGCCCGGGTAGTATGAAAAGCAGATTTCTTATACTTTTTCAATGATCAATAGCATATAATTAACAAAAGGATATGATAGCATTCATTGATACGGAGGTAAATCCGCAGACGAAGAAGGTGGCGGATTACGGAGCAGTCAGGGAGGATGGTGCAGTTCTGCACTCCCATTCCAAAGCCGACTTCGATGCCTTTGTGTCAAGATGCGACATAGTTTGTGGACATAACATCATCAATCATGACCTGAAATATACGGCTTTGAGGAGTAATCCTACGATTGTTGACACGCTGTTCCTTTCGCCATTGCTGTTCCCCAAACGACCTTATCACCATTTGGTGAAGGATGACAAATTGCAAGTGGATGAACTGAATAATCCAGTCAATGACTCGATGAAGGCTCGTGACTTGTTGAATGACGAAGTTGCCGCATGGAATCAATTGTCGTCTTATAGACAAGAAATCTACTATCAACTGCTTTCTGATACAGAACAGTTTGGAGGGTTCTTCAAATATATAAACTACACCTTGACTAAGCAACAATCTTGGTTGGGCAAAATCCTGAAAACTCAACCCGATTGGAGCCTATTGATTCTTAAGGAGTTTGAAAACAAAGTCTGTAGTCATGCTGATTTCGACACATTGGCCAGACAATATCCTATAGAGCTGGCATATTGCTTGGCTGTGATTGGTGCTGATGATATCTTCTCAATCACTCCCGCTTGGGTGATACGAAACTATCCTCAGGTCGTCAATGTGATGAACCTGCTGTGTAATACCTCGTGTGGAGATTGTGATTATTGCTATAGCCGTTTGGATGCTCACAATGGACTGAAGGAATTCTTTGGATATGATGAGTTCCGCACCTTCGATGACATACCGATGCAGCAGCAAGCCGTAGAAGCAGCCATTAGGGAAGAGTCGTTGCTGACGATATTCCCGACGGGAGGCGGCAAGAGCCTTACTTTCCAATTGCCGGCATTGATGGTAGGACGAAACACGCATGGTTTGACAGTGGTTATTTCGCCTTTGCAGTCGCTCATGAAAGACCAGGTTGATAACTTAGCGGCTCGTGGCATTAGTGAGGCTGTAACCATCAATGGATTGCTTGACCCTATTGAACGGGCCGCAGCTATCCAGCAAGTGGCTGATGGTATGGCCAACCTGCTCTACATTTCCCCTGAGATGCTGCGCAGTAAGACTATCGAAAGACTGTTGTTGAGTCGCAACGTAGTGCGGTTTGTTATTGACGAGGCACACTGCTTCTCAGCATGGGGCCACGACTTCCGTGTGGATTATCTCTATATTGGCGACTTCATCCGTGAACTGCAAGAAAAGAAGCAGCTCAGCCGTCCGATTGCGGTTTCCTGTTTTACGGCAACGGCAAAACAAAAAGTAATCAGTGATATTTGTGATTACTTCAGAGCAAAGCTTGGTTTAGAACTAAAGGTTTTTGCGGCCAATGCTGAAAGAAAGAATCTGCGTTATTCCGTACTCCATGCAGATACTGCCGACGAGAAATACAACCTGTTGCGCTCGCTGATACTCGGCCATAACTGTCCCTCTATAGTATATGTGTCACGTACACGACGAACTCGTGAATTAGCCCAACATTTGACAAGTGACGGTATACGAGCATTGCCATTTAACGGTAAGATGGAAGCAGCGGAAAAGGTAAAGAATCAGAACGCCTTTATGAGTGGAGAAGCGCAGGTGATTGTGGCAACTTCTGCATTTGGTATGGGTGTTGATAAGAAAGATGTAGGGATGGTTGTTCACTACAACATTAGCGATTCGTTGGAGAACTATGTGCAGGAGGCTGGTCGTGCAGGACGGGACCCAGAGATGCAGGCTGAATGTTATGTCTTGTATTCTGATAGCGACCTTGATAAGCATTTCATACTTCTGAATCAAACGAAGCTAAGTATTAGCGAGATACAGCAGGTTTGGAAAGCCATCAAGGACCTCACGGCAAAACGAGATAAGGTAAGTTGTTCACCACTGGATATTGCTCGTCAGGCTGGATGGGGCGAGGAGGTGGAAGCCATAGAGACTCGCGTTAAGGCAGCTATCGCAGCATTGGAGGATGCCGGATTCATACAACGAGGTAGTAATTCTCCTCATGTCTTTGCGACAGGTATCGCTGTAAAGAATATGGATGAGGCACGTCGTAAATTGACAGTCTCTCCACTCTTTGATGAACAGTCGCGTGAGGAAGCTGCACGTATCATCAAATCGTTGATCAGTGCTCGTGCTACTGCAGAAGGTCGAGGTGCTGAATCCGAGAGTCGTGTTGACTATCTGGCAGACATCCTTGGGATGAGCAAAGCAACTGTTATCAGAAACATTAACTTGATGCGTCAAGATGGCTTGTTGGCAGACAGTCGCGATATGCAAGCATGGATATCCAAAAGCACATCCCAACGCAATCTTGACATTATCTTAAAGTTAGAACAATTCCTTTTGCAGCGATTTGGCGAGGAAGCACAAAGAATCAACTATAAAGAACTGAATGAGGAGGCGCAAAAAGCAGGTCTTACCTATTCAAACATTAAGCGTCTGAGGATGTTGTTCCATTTCCTGTCGATAAAAGGCTATATTCACAAACATGAACATGGCTTTAACGATAGTGTGAGTGTTCGTCTCCAAGCTTCAAAGGAAGTTACGCTGGCCCGCTTTGAACGTCGCGTGGACATTTGTCGGTTTATTGTTAATACACTTAATGCCAGCAGAGATCCCGGCAAAGATATGACGCTTGTTAACTTCTCAATCGTTGAACTTCTCAATCAGTTTATTGCCAGCCAACAAGGAACAATGTTCGTGGAGCAAAAAAAGCCCACCATTGCAGACATTGAGGAGGCTCTGCTTTACCTCACGAAGACAGAACTGATGAAGATTGAAGGCGGATTCATTGTAATCTATAATACCATGCAGATAGGTCGTATAGTTGACCGCCGCACCCGATATGGCAAGGAGCAATACCGACTGTTGGATGAATTCTATAAACAACGCATACGCCAGATTCATATCGTTGGTGAATATGCAAACCTGATGGTGCGCGACTATGATGCAGCGCTGCGCTTTGTGAACGATTACTTCACATTGGACTTCCGCAAATTCATCAACCAGTATTTCAAGGAAGAACGACGTGTGCAAATTGACCAGAATATAACGCCTGCCAAATACAATAAACTCTTTGGAGAACTATCTACTCGGCAATGTGAGATTATCGATGATAAACAGTCGAAATATATCGTTGTTGCTGCAGGCCCTGGCAGCGGCAAAACGAGAGTGTTGGTACATAAACTCGCTTCACTGCTATTGCTTGAGGACGTTAAGCATGAACAACTTTTGATGTTGACATTCTCAAGAGCTGCGGCTACTGAATTCAAGAAACGGCTCATAGATTTGGTTAGCGAAGCCGCACACTATGTGGACATCAAGACATTCCATTCCTACAGTTTTGATCTGATAGGCAGACAAGGAAATCTTGATGAGGCAAAAGATGTTGTGCGACGAGCTGCTGAGATGATTGAAAACGGCGAGGTTGAGCAGTCGAAGATAGCCAAGAGCGTACTGGTTATCGACGAAGCACAGGATATGGGAGAAGATGACTTCCGATTAGTAAAGGCGCTGATGCAGCAGAATGAAGAGATGCGTGTGATTGCAGTAGGCGATGATGACCAGAATATCTACGCATTCCGCGGCTCAGATTCCAGATATATGCAATCGCTAGTAAACCAAGAAGGTGCTAAGATGTACGAGATGACAGACAACTATCGTTCTTCGAAGGCCGTTGTTAACTGCGCCAATCGATTCGTTCAGCGTATTCCTGGCCGAATGAAACGAGCCCTTATTAAGTCGGCTACAGGCAAAGAGGGTAAAGTGATGAAGTTGAAATCATTTCTTGATGCCGAAATAAAAGTCCAAGGAAGTACTGCTATACTCACTCGTACTAATGAAGAAACAATGCAGGTGGCTTACGAAATAGAACAAAGAGGTGTGCATGCTACTATTGCACAATCGATGGGCGGATTCCGCTTTGGCAATCTTGCTGAAGTACGCTATTTCCTCAAACAACTTGGTAGGAATGAAATATCTATCTCAAAAGAGAGGTGGCAGGAGGCAAAACAACGTACGCTCGATGCTTACGCATCAAGTACTTGTTTATGTGTCATGAAGCATTTCTTTGCCGATTTTGAAGCAACTCGCCAAGTTTATTATCGTAGCGATTTAAGAGAATACATCTTTGAGTCGAACATAGAAGATTTTATTGCTGCTGCTGATAACACCATTTTCGTAAGCACCATTCACAAAGCAAAGGGGCGCGAATTCGATACCGTTTATCTCTTGTCACCTGTTCCTGATGGGAGAGACATCAATGATATGCGAGCCTATTACGTTGGACTTACTCGTGCGAAGCGAAACCTTTATCTTGTGCCGAATCCTCCAGTTGAGTATTCGTCAATATCGATAGCATTGAATATGCATGATGTTATCCTCAATTTTTTCAAGGGGCGCAAAGACATAATTCTTCGACTTAGAAGTGGTGATAGTCTCCAATACCAAGATGGCTTCTTGCTTAATGACCAAAGAATCAATATCATTGCACTATCAGCATCAGGAAAAGACAAATTAAAGGTGTGGACTGATAAGGGCTATGAAGTGACAAGTGCAAAGGTGAGTTACACGGTGGCTTGGCGACCTCAGGATTCTGAAACAGAATACGCTGTATGTTTAGCGAACATAGCGCTAACGAAGAGAGATGAAAAAAAGGATTTAAATAAATAGATTAAAGACATTTAGGACACTATTGTTCAAAAAGATGAAACAAGCATTATTGCTTTGACCTGATTACGGAATATTTGTTGTAACTTCGCAGCCGATATGAGATACGAAACCTATACGTTGCGCTGCGGTCTGCGCGTCATTCTTCAGCCGGTGGCTTCGCCGGTGGTGTTTTGCGGCTATGCCATCAATGCCGGGTCACGCGACGAGGAGCCGGGCGATGAGGGACTGGCCCACTTCTGCGAACATGCCACATTCAAGGGCACCTCGCGCCGCCGGTCTGTACAGGTGCTCAACACGCTGGAGCGTGTGGGAGGCGACCTCAATGCTTTCACCAATAAGCAAGACACAGTTTATTACGCGGCTTTCCTGGCGGAGCATCTCCCACGGGCGGTGGATTTGCTGACCGACATCGTCCTTCACAGCACCTACCCACAATCGGAGTTGGACAAGGAGAAGACGGTCATCTGCGAAGAGATTGAGAGTTACAACGACACGCCTGCTGAGTTGATTTATGATGAGTTTGAGAATGTGCTTTTTCAGGGGCATCCGTTAGGTCATCATATCTTGGGAAGTGCTGAGCGTGTGAGACAGTTCACCACTGCCGACGCATTGCGGTTCACCCAACGGTATTACCGGCCTGACAATATGGTGTTTTTCGCTTCGGGCAACATCGATTTCGGACGTCTTGTACGACTGCTCGAACGTGCCACAGCAGACATGCCCGCCGCCACCCCGTTACCCACGTTGACAATCAATCAGACCCTCTCTCAGGAAGAGGATACCTCTCGCCCCCTGCCCCTTGCTCCTTGCCCCCCTCAATTCATCCGTCAGAACCACAACACCCATCAGGCGCATGTCATGGCGGGCACCATCGCATACCCGGTATGTCACCCTCTGCGCATCCCTCTCTATCTGCTTAATAACATCATGGGCGGTCCGGCGATGAACTCACGGTTCAACCTCTCGCTGCGCGAACGCCGCGGTTTGGTCTATGGTGTGGAGAGTAATATGGTATGTTTTGCCGACACAGGGGTGTGGAGTGTCTATTTCGGATGTGACCCACACGATGTGAAACGCTGTCTGCGTGCTGTGCGTCGTGAGCAGGACCGTATGCGCACAACGTTGCTTTCTCCGGCACAACTGACCGCTGCCAAGCGGCAACTCAAAGGCCAATTGGGCGTGGCGTCTGACTCGCGCGAGTCCTTTACCTTGAGCATCGGGAAGAGTTTCCTGCATTATGGCGACGAGCGCGACCTGAGCGTGCTCTTCCAGCGCATTGATGCAGTCAGCGCCGAGCAGGTAAGGGCCGTTGCACAAGAAATATTCGACCCTTCGCGCGAAGTGGTGTTATGTTTTGGGTGAAAAGCCTCACAAAAGGGGCAAGGGGCAGGGAGCAAGGGGCAAGAGATTACTCCGCGAATAGTACCCTAAACCCTAAACCCTCTACCCTAAACCCTACGCTAAACCTTTTTCTGCATCATATCGATACATTGTCGCAGATAGTCTTTGAAAGCGTCGCAGCCCAGCACCTCAATATCATCGTAAAGACCGAGGACGAACCGTCCGATGCCCAAGAAACTGCACACGTCGAGGTTGAGCAGCCAATGTCCGTCGCCCTCCTCTTTCAAAAACCATTCCGAAGCGGGATACTCCTCGCGGATAAGACTGGCCGATAACCGTCCCATGCGTAATTGCACCTGATAACGCTCCTCGCCACTGAACATGAAGATGTCGGTGAATATTTGTTTATGCTTATCACGGTGCTGCCACTCCGTTTCCAACATCTCCACATCTGTCATACGGCTCAGTTTGAATGTCTTGTTTATGCCCGATGCCAACTCATAACAACGTATTTCGCGGTTGTTGTTCATAAAGAGAAACGGTTCGACCAACCGGTCGCTCGTGGTGTTGCTGTTGGCAGAAGAATACCCTTTGAGCCATACTTGCCGCTCGTATTTGACGGCATCGTAGAGTGTGCTGACAATCTGTGCGTTTTTCTTCCTCAACTGTTCGTTGTCGAGTATATGGAAATCGTAAAAGCGCTCGAATTTGCGTTTTATCTTTTCGATGACGGCATCAGGAGAATCGACCTGAAGCAGAAGGCGCTGCATGGCTATGGCCTCGTCTTCCGTGAAACTGATGATGTCGAACATCTTCCTGAAAAATGACGATTCACGACTGATGTGATAGATGCCATTGTTGTTCTCTACCTTAAACCCCGCCTCTTCGAAGAAATGGAGGTAATAATACATGCTTCGACGCGATATGTCCATTTGTTCGCATATCTCGTTGATGGTGTAATGGTGGTTGGCAGAGAGAAACGCCAACAACTCTAATTCCTTCTGTAGTTTATCGTGACGCATGAGAAATGGTTTAGTGTAGAGGGTTTAGGGTTTAGTGTTCAAGGATGAGTGTAGAGGGTTTAGGGTTTAGTGTAGAGGGTTTAGGGTTTAGTGTAGAGGGCACAGGGGTTAGTGTTCTATCAGCAAGGTAATCTCTTGCCCCTTGCCCCCCGCCCCTTGCTCCTTGCCCCCTGCTCCTTGCATTACATCTCAAACTGTAATGTGAGTTCTCCGTCACCAAGCAGGTTGTAGGAGCGGCGGTGATAAGGTGTGATGCCGTATTGGCGGATGGCTTCGCGATGGGCGCGTGTGGGATAACCCTTGTTGCGCTTCCAATCGTATTGGGGATATTCCTCGGCCAGTTGGTCCATATAGTCATCACGATAGGTCTTGGCGAGGATGCTGGCGGCCGCTATAGAGAGGTATTTACCGTCGCCCTTGACGATGGTGGTGCTGGGCAGTTTCTGATAGGGCTTGAAACGGTTGCCGTCGACAATCACCGCCTGAGGGCGCACTTTAAGTCCGTCGAGCGCGCGGTGCATAGCGAGAATCGAGGCGTTGAGGATATTGATTTTGTCAATCTCCTCAGCCGTGACGATGCCCACCGCCCACGCCAAAGCGTCGCGCTCAATGACCTCGCGTAAAAGGTGGCGGCGGCGGTCGGTCAACTGTTTCGAGTCGTTCAAATCGGCATTCTGATAGTCGGGCGGGAAGATGACCGCCGCGGCATAGACACTGCCGGCTAGGCAACCGCGCCCCGCTTCGTCGCAACCGGCCTCGACCAATCCCTCGTAATAATGGCTTTTCAGCATTCTATTGTTAAATATTCTTAAATAACGCCCGAAATATTTGGAGTGAACTATTTGTGCACAACTGCGGTTTATCTTTGCGGCATGAACTTAATAACACAGTCGATATGAAAACAGATTTTAATTACAACAGTGCCACCTCAACCAACCGTGAAAACACGTCAGACACCTTACGCAAGTATTATTCATCGCTTCTGGAGAAGGAGTTGAACGAGCAGCAATCGACGTGGCTCACCGCCTCTGTAGGTTCCTTTATCCTGACAGTCATGCCGCTTCCCATCCCCGATGTGCTCCGTCTCATTGCCATCGGCTTCTTCGCTTTCTCTCTTTGGAAAGGGAAGAAAAGCGGGCTGTAGTCCTTAGGAGTGGAGGAGTGAAAGGAGTGGAGGAGTGAAGACAATACCTCCTCTAAAGGTTTAGGGTAGAGGGTTGAGGGTTTAGTGTTCTATCATCGGGGTAATCTCTTGCCCCTTGCCCCTTTCCCCTGTAGGGGCGGTGCCCCCGTGCCCGCCCGCACGGCCATCAGGCCGTTCAATTCATAGGAGGGTTTGTTTAACTCGCTTCGCTCGTACGGGCGGGCACAGGGGCACCGCCCCTACAAACGTGGAGTAATCTCTTGCCCCCTGCCCCTTGCTCCCTGCCCCTTTAGTATTTACTCCCCTCTCCCCTTGGAGAGGGGGTGGGGGTGAGGCTTCGGTGGTTTCCTTCTCAAAACATCTGGCTGACGCGGCGTATGCCTGCTACGAGCGCATCCACCTCGTCGCGGGTGTTGTAGAGGGCGAACGACGCGCGAACTGTGCCTTGTATGCCGAGGCGTGTCATCAGCGGTTCAGCACAATGATGTCCAGTGCGCACCGCGATTCCTAAACGGTCGAGCAGTGTGCCCATATCCAGATGATGGATGTCGCCCACGAGAAACGAGACGACGGCGTCCTTTCCCGGAGCCTCGCCGAAGAGACGGATGCCGTCGATGGTGCGCAACTGCTCCATGCAGTAGCGGGTCAATTCCGACTCATGGGCATGAATCTGCTCCATACCGATACCACTAACATAATCTAATGCCTTGGCCAGTCCCACCGTGGCCACATAATCGGGCGTTCCTGCCTCGAACTTGAAAGGCAGGCGCTCGAAGGTGGTTTTCTCGAAACTCACCCGTTCTATCATCTCGCCTCCACCTTGGTAGGGGGGCATGCGGTCGAGCCATTCCTCCTTGCCATAGAGCACGCCGATGCCCGTAGGACCATAAATCTTATGTCCGCTGAATGCGAAGAAATCGCAATCCATCGCTTGCATATCGACAGCGAAATGGGGTGTGCTCTGCGCCCCGTCAATCATCACGGGCACTCCATGCTCATGCGCGATACGTATGATGTCGCTGACGGGGTTGATTGTACCGAGCACATTGCTCACATGGGTCACACTGACCAGGCGCGTGTGGTCGGTAAACAATTCGTGGTAAGCCTCCATGTCAAGTTCACCGCGGTCATTCATGGGAATGACACGTATGGCGATGCCTTTTTTCGCTGCTTGCAATTGCCAGGGCACGATGTTGGAGTGATGCTCCATGACAGAGACGATGACCTCGTCGCCGGCATCCATAAATGCGTCTGAAAATGACGATGCCACAAGGTTCATGCTCTCGGTGGTGCCGCGTGTGAAGATAATCTCCGATGTGCTGCGTGCGTTGATAAAGCGTCTCACGGTCTCACGTGCCGCCTCATGCAGGTCGGTGGCTTGTTGTGATAGATAATGCACCCCACGGTGCACATTGGCGTTGACATTGAGATACTCCTCGCGCATGGCGTCGAGCACACAAAGTGGTTTCTGTGTGGTGGCAGCATTGTCGAGATACACCAGCGGACGGTCATAGACCTTGCGGGCAAGTATCGGGAAGTCGGTTCTTATCTGTTGAGGATTGAGCATTATTAAACGGGCTTATTAGGCTAATGGGACTTTGTCTTATTTACACAATTTGCACCCTTCGCATTTGCTGAGTTCGCCACGGAAACGTTTTTCGACCAGATAGTGCAGTCTGTCGCGCAGCGGTGTGAGTGTTATCTGGTCTATCACCTCGTTGGCAAAAGCGAGTTGTAACAGCAGTTTGGCTTCATGCAAGGGTATTCCGCGTTGGCGCATATAGAAGAGTGCCGCGTCATTGAGTTGGCCCACGGTGCTTCCGTGCGAGCATTTCACATCGTCGGCGTAAATCTCGAGCATGGGTTGGGTGTACATCCTGGCCTCGCGCGTGGCGCAAAGGTTCTGGTTTCGCTCCTGCGAGACGGTTTTCTGTGCGCCCGGCCTCACCAACACCTTTCCGGCGAATGCGCCAGTAGCCTGCTCATCGAGTACGTACTTGTAGAGTTCATTTGATGTGCAGTGGGCCGCTTGGTGGTCTATCAGTGTATTGTTGTCCACATGTTGTGTGCGGTCGGCTATGACACAGCCGTTGAGCGAACATTCCGCCCCCTCGCCCTTGAATACGAGGTCAGTACGGTTGCGGGTAGTTCCGTTATGGAGTGTGATGAGATGATGACAGAGTCGGCTGTTTGCCTGTTGCTCGATATAGAGATTGCTCACGCGTGTGTTTTTGTAATGGGTCTCCTCCAGGCAATACAACTCGAGCGACGCATTCTCGCCCAGATACGTTTCGATGACTTGTGTGGTGAGAAAGGCCCGGTCGTCGGCAGCGTGGTCGCAGAACAGCAGTTTGGCGTCTGCTCCGTCTTCTATGACAATCAGCACACGACGGTTGACCATCAGTTCGACGTCGGCGCGCAGGATGTTGATAATTTGTATCGCACGGTCAACATTCACCCCCCGCGGCACATAGACGAGCAGTCCGTCTTGCGCCAACATGGTGTTCAGTGCGGTGACGGCATCCTCTTTCGTGTCTGCCAACCGCGCGTAGTATTTGGCGACGAAATCGGGGCGTTGCTGTGCGTACTTGCATAAAGACTGCACGACGACACCCTCGGGCAGCAGGCTTTTGGGCATCAACCGGTCATAGAACATGTCATTGACCACGAAATAGAGCGACGTGCTGAGGTTGGGCACGTCACATCGGAATGCGTCGTAAGGGTTGACAGGGATGTCGAGCCGGTTGAGGTTGAGGCCGTAATCGGGGGCAAAAAGTTGTTGTATGTCGGTGTATTTATACCGTTCCACTTTCTGTGACGGAAAGCCGAGCCGCTGGAAATCACCGAACGCGGCGTCGCGTACGGCATTCATCGCAGGTGCCGAGTGGCGGGCAATCATCTCTCCCGCCTGACGGTATAAATCAATATATTGACTTTCGCTTTTCATTTCTTATTGTTCCGTTTCCGCTTTAATCCAGTCGTAGCCTCGCTGCTGGATGTCATTGGCGAGTTCAGGGCCTGCCGTTTTCACGATGCGTCCCTGATAGAGCACATGCACCACATCGGGGCGTATCATCTCCAAAAGGCGGTCGTAATGGGTAATGACAATGCGGCTGTTGTCTGCCGTGCGCAGTTTGTTGACACCCTCGGCCACGATACGCATGGCATCGACATCGAGTCCGGAGTCGGTCTCGTCGAGGATGGCCAATTTGGGCTCGAGCATGGCCATCTGGAATATCTCGTTGCGTTTCTTCTCACCGCCGCTGAACCCTTCGTTCACTGAACGTGAAGACAATTTGCTGTCAAGTTCCACGATTTTCCGTTTCTCGCGCATGAGTTTGAGAAACTCTGAGGCGTTGAGCGGTTCCATACCCTCATATTTTCTTTTTTCGTTGATGGCGGCACGCATGAAATTGGTCATCGACACTCCAGGTATCTCGACGGGGTACTGGAACGAGAGGAAAAGCCCTTCGTGTGCCCTGTCCTCGGGTTTCATCTCCAACAAGTTCTTCCCGTTGAAGAAGATGGTGCCTTCGGTCACCTCGTACAGCGGATTGCCAACGAGCACCGCGCTGAGCGTGCTCTTTCCTGAGCCGTTGGGGCCCATGATGGCATGCGTCTCACCATCGCGGATGGTGAGGTCGATGCCGCGTAATATCTCTTTGTCACCTATACGGGCGTGTAAATTCTTGACTTCTAACATTTCAATATTTTGTTTTGAGGAGTTCAGGAGTTGCAGGAGTTCAGACATTTGTTTGTCTGTAGAGAGATTTTGGTTTTAGATGATTGTCGCGATTCTACGTCATTGTAAGAAACCGCATGCTACAGGCAATCTGATATCCCTCCCCCAGGGAGGGTCGGGGAAGAGGTTTTTATCCCACCGTCCCTTCGAGCGATACGGAGAGGAGTTTTTGTGCCTCAACGGCAAACTCCATGGGGAGTTTGTTGAGCACCTCCTTGGCATATCCGTTGACGATGAGTCCTACGGCCTGTTCGGTAGGTATGCCGCGCTGGTTGCAATAGAAGAGTTGGTCTTCGCTGATTTTGCTGGTGGTGGCCTCGTGCTCCACGATGGCGGTGTCATTGTGGATGTCCATGTAGGGGAAGGTATGCGCACCGCATTCGCTTCCCAGCAACAGACTGTCGCACGAACTGTAGTTGCGGGCGTTGTCGGCCTTGGTGCCCACCCTCACTAGTCCGCGGTATGAGTTCTGGCTGTGTCCTGCGCTGATACCCTTTGATATGATGGTGCTCTTGGTGTCGCGTCCGATGTGTATCATTTTCGTGCCGGTGTCCGCCTCCTGATAATTGTTGGTCACGGCCACGGAGTAGAACTCCGCCTGTGAGCGGTCGCCACGGAGTATGCATGAGGGGTATTTCCATGTGATGGCACTGCCAGTCTCCACCTGTGTCCATGACAGTTTGGAGTCGGCGCCGCGCAGTTCGCCTCTTTTCGTGACGAGGTTGAGCACGCCTCCGCGCCCCTTCTCGTCGCCAGGATACCAGTTTTGCACGGTAGAGTATTTCACCTCGGCCCGTTCCTTGACAATGATTTCGACGATGGCTGCATGGAGTTGGTTCTCGTCGCGCATGGGTGCTGTGCATCCTTCGAGATATGAGACATAAGCATCGTCGTCGGCAATGATGAGTGTCCGCTCAAACTGTCCCGTGTTGCGGGCGTTGATACGGAAATAACTGCTCAGTTCCATTGGACATCTTACGCCTTTGGGTATATAGACGAATGAGCCGTCGCTGAAGACCGCACTGTTGAGCGCGGCGAAGAAATTGTCGCGGTAGGGAACGACAGTGCCGAGGTATTCGCGCACCAGGTCGGGATGATGTTTGATGGCGTCGCCGATAGAGCAGAAGATGATGCCCTTTTCGGCCAGTTTCTCTTTGAACGTGGTTTTGACCGACACGGAGTCCATGATGGCATCGACGGCCATGCCGCTGAGCGCCAACCGCTCCTCAAGGGGTATGCCCAGTTTGTCGAAAGTCTTCATCACCTCAGGGTCGATGTCGTCGAGTGTTGGCGTCTTGCCGTCGGCGTTTTTCTTCTTGACCATCGGGTCGGCATAGTAAGAGATGCCTTGATAGTCGATGGGAGGCACATGGACGTGTCCCCAGGTCGGCTGTTGCTGCTCCCTCCAATAACGGAAAGCCCGAAGCCGGAAGTCAAGCATCCAGTCGGGTTCTCCTTTTTTTGCGGAAATAAGCCTTACCACCTCCTCATTGATGCCTTTCTCGATAATCTCGGTGGTGACATCGGTGGTGAAGCCGAATTCGTATTTTTTCTCAGCGATGCGGCGGACAAACTCATTGTCTGGCTCTTCCTCATGCTGAGTTTTTTTCATATTGTTATCAGACATTCTGTCGTCGTTTGGTCGTTTGGGAAATTGGGGGTGGGAGTACAGGGAGTTATGGGAAAAAATGGAGCATGGGAGTAATCTTTCACCTTTTACCTCTCACCTCAACCACTAAAACAGGCGTCTCGCCCGCGACAATGCGCAGACGAGACGCCTGCGTCCCCGATAATCCACAAGAGGCGGAGTGTTCTCCTGCTCCTTGCCCCGTAAAATTACAACTTCTGCTGTACTTCTATTTCAGTGTAGGTCTCGATGATGTCGCCCACCTGAATGTCGTTAAAGTTGACGAGCGAGATACCGCACTCGAAATTGACACCCACCTCTTTCACGTCGTCCTTATAGCGTTTCAGAGCGTTGATGTCGCCGGTGTGTACCACGATACCATCGCGCACGAGGCGTGCCTTGTCGTTGCGGTGTACCTTTCCTTCCGTGACCATGGCACCTGCCACGGCACCCACTTTCGAGATATGATAGACCTCACGCACCTCAACCTGACCGGTCACGATTTCCTTCTTCACCTTGTCCAGCATACCGATCATGGCGTCTTTCACATCCTCGATGGCATCGTAAATGACGGAGTAGGTGTTGATTTCCACGCCTTCCTGTGAAGCGATGCGGCGGGCGTCGGCTGACGGGCGTACCTGGAATCCCACGATGATAGCATCGGAAGAATCGGCAAACTGCACATCGTTCTCAGAAATCTGTCCAACGCCCTTTCGGATGACATTGACCTTGATTTTCTCGGTGGAAAGTTTGAGGAACGAGTCGCTGAGAGCCTCGACCGAACCGTCGGTGTCGCCCTTGACGATGAGGTTGAGTTCTTTGAACTCGCCCAAGGCGATACGGTGGCTGATGTCGGAGAGGGTGAGACGCGTCTGTGTGCGCAGACCCTGCTCACGCTGCAACTGCTCACGCTTGTTGGCTATTTCACGGGCCTCTTGCTCACTCTCCATGATGTGGAAGGAGTCGCCGGCGGTCGGAGCGCCGTTGAGTCCCAGGATGATAGCGGGCTCGGCGGGTCCGGCCTGTTGCATGCGCTGGTTACGTTCGTTGAACATAGCCTTGATGCGTCCGTGAGCGGTACCTGCCAGCACCACGTCACCCACTTTGAGCGTGCCGTTTGACACGAGGACGGTCGAAACGTATCCGCGTCCTTTGTCGAGCGACGACTCGATAATGCTACCTGTAGCCTTGCGGTTGGGATTGGCCTTTAGTTCGAGCATCTCGGCCTCGAGCAGCACTTTCTCAAGCAGTTCATCCACACCCATGCCCTTCTTGGCTGAAATCTCCTGGCACTGGTACTTACCGCCCCAGTCTTCCACCAGCAGGTTCATGTTGGCGAGGTCTTCACGTATCTTGTCGGGGTTGGCACCCGGTTTGTCTATTTTGTTGATGGCGAACACCATGGGCACATTGGCGGCCTGAGCATGTGCGATAGCCTCCTTGGTGGTGGGCATGACGCTGTCGTCGGCTGCGATGATGATGATGGCGATGTCGGTGACCTGTGTACCACGGGCACGCATGGCGGTGAATGCCTCGTGGCCCGGTGTGTCGAGGAAGGTGATGCGCCGTCCGTCGGCCAGTGTCACGTTGTATGCACCGATGTGCTGGGTGATACCGCCTGCCTCACCCGCGATGACATTGGTCTTGCGGATGTAGTCAAGCAACGAGGTCTTACCGTGGTCGACATGACCCATGACAGTGACGATAGGCGCGCGGAACTGGAGGTCGCTCTCGTCGTCGGCCTCCTCATGAATAGCCTCGCTGACCTCTGCGCTGACGTATTCGGTCTTAAACCCGAACTCATCGGCCACGATATTGATGGTCTCAGCGTCGAGTCGCTGGTTGATAGATACCATGATACCCACGCTCATGCAGGTGCCGATGACTTTCACCACGGGCACGTTCATCATTGTGGCCAACTCGCTGACTGTCACGAACTCGGTGAGTTTCAGCACCTTGCTCTCTGCGCGTGCTGCCTCATTCTCCTCCATGAGTTTTTCTTGAACGGCCTCGCGCTTCTCTTTGCGGTATTTGGCGCCCTTCTTGTTCTGTGTCTTCGAAGTGAGGCGTGCCAACGTCTCTTTTACCTGGCGTGCCACATCCTCCTCGTTTACCTCTAAGGGTTTCTGGTTGCGCTTGCGGTTTTTCTTCTTTCCGCCCGCTTGGTTGTTGTTCGCACCCTGGTTGTTATTGTTGTTGTTCTTGTTCTTGCCGGACTGTCCGCCACCTTGGTTGACGGCGGCATTGATGTCCACGCGTTCGGCACTGATACGCACACGTTTTTTCTTTTCTCCGCGCTGCTGCTGTGCCTTCTCCTCGCGCTCCTTGCGGCGCTCCTCCTTGGATTTTTTCTTCGGGCGGGTGCTTTGGTTGATGGAGTCGAGGTCAATTTTACCCAGCACATTTACTTTCGGTGCCGCTTTCTGTTCGCTCTTGAGGGTGAAAATCTTGGCGTCGTGTGCCTCCTGCTCTGTGGCGGCCTCTTCCGGTTCTGTGGCAGGTGCTTCCTTCTCGGCCGTCTCATCGGCCTCGGGTATCGTCTCCTGTTGCTCCGGTTCGGGCTGCTCTGTCTTCGTTTCCACAGGTTGCTCTTTGACCACGGGCTCTTCTTTGTTCTCCTCTTTCTTCTCTTCGACGGTCACCGTTTCAGAAACCTCGGCAGCAGGCTTCTGTTTGGGTGCGCTCACTTTTTGCTCCTCGGTGTCAGTTTTCACTGCATCCGTGGCAGGCTCCGGGGCATTTTGTTTTTTGCCCAGGGTGTCAAGGTCAATCCTTCCCAAGGGTTTGAACTGCTGACGGTTGTTGTCGAGCAGATCTTCCGCCTTGTGAGAGGGTGCATCCTCTGTGCGCTTTTTCTCTTTTGGCCGTTTTTGGAAGATTTTGTCGGCTTGGCTTTTCTGCTCCTTGTCTTTCTGGAATTGCTCCACGAGCGCCTCGTATTGAGCGTCGTTGAGTTTGAAATTAGGATCATTCTTCACCTCGCCCAAACCTTTCTTTTCAAGGAAATCAACTGCCGTTTGAAGTCCTATGTTTAATTCACGAATTACTTTGCTAAATCTGACACTCATTTATTGATAATTGCTTTTTTATAAATTTATAATTAAAATCGACACTTGACGTTCATGCATCATTGTGCATCCTCGGCTTCGTCTTCGTTTTCAAACTCAGCACGGAGCACATCGAGCACCTCGTCGACGGTCTCTTCTTCAAGGTCGGCTTTTTCGACCAGCAACTCACGTGGATATTTGAGCACTTGTCTTGCGGTGTCGAGACCGATACGTTTGATGGAGTCGATAATCCACTCGTCAATCTCGTCCTTGAACTCGTTCAAATCCACGTCATCCTCATTTTCTTCACCGACGCGCTCGCGGAACACGTCGATGGTGTATTCTGTCAACATGGATGCCAATTTGATATTGACACCGTTTTTACCGATAGCCAGCGACACCTCCTCGGGACGTAGATATACCTGTGCTTTCCTGTTTTCCTGGTCGATGGTGATGCTCGACACGTTGGCGGGTGCCAATGCGCGCTGAATGAACAGTTTCACATTTGCCGAGTAGTTAATCACATCGATGTTTTCATTTTGCAATTCTCTCACGATGCTGTGCACACGGCTGCCTTTCTGTCCCACACATGCGCCCACAGGGTCGATGCGGTCGTCATAACTCTCTACGGCCACTTTTGCCCTGTCGCCCGGCATACGTGCTATCTTCTTGATAGAGATGAGTCCGTCGTTGATTTCGGGCACCTCAGCCTCTAACAGACGCTGCAAGAACAGGGGACTGGTACGTGAGAGGATGATTTTGGGATTGTTGTTCTCATTATCTACTCGGACGATGACGGCACGGATGGTGTCACCATTGCCATAAGGGTGCTTTCCGGCTGTCTTCTCGCTTTTCTTCTCATAATCGGCAGGAATCATCTCTGACCGGGGCAGTATGAGTTCATGACCCTCATCGTCGATGACCATCCATTCGCGTTTATACACAATGTTGACCTCGCCGCTGATAATCATGCCCACTTTGTCCTTGTATTTGTTATAAAGAGAGTCATGTTCCAGTTCGAGAATCTTCGATGCAAGCGTCTGCCGCAGGTTGAGGATGGCGCGACGGCCGAATTTGGCGAAATCCACACGCTCGGTCACATCTTCGCCCACTTCGTAGTCGGGCTCAATCTTCTGGGCGTCTTTCAGGCTGATTTCCTTGTTTTCGTCCTCCACCTCACCGTCGGGCACAACCACGCGACTGCGGTAAATCTCGAAGTCGCCCTTGTCGGGGTTGACGATGACATCATAATTCTCGTCACTGCCAAACATCTTGGCGATGACATTTCTGAAACTCTCCTCCAACACGCTGACCAGCGTGGTGCGATCGATGTTCTTGGTGTCTTTGAACTCCTTGAAGGTCTCGATCATGTTCGGAGTCTCTTCTACTGTTTTTCTTGCTGCCATAGCTTTATTTGAAACTGATTAGATATTTTGTGTATTTTACTTTGTCCATCTCGAATTGCTTGTCCACATCGGTCATCACGGGGCGTTTCTTGCCCTCTTCCTGGATTTTCTCCTTGACGGTCACGGTAAACTGGTTGCCGTCAACGGATTTGAGCAGACCTTTGTATTTCTTGCCGTCAGCGTCGAGCACTTCTACCTCCTTACCGGTGAAGTTGACATACTGCTGTGGCACCTTAAACGGCTGCCCCAGCCCGGCGGAACCGACCTCCAATTCATAATCCTCCACCTCGCGGTCGAGACGCTCCTCAATAAAACGGCTCAAAGCCACACAGTCTTCTATCCACACACCGTCGGCATGGTCTATCTCCACCACGATGCGGTTGTCGGAACTGATTTCAATATCGACGAGGAAATAATCTTTCCCCTCGAGCCACTCTTCTACTAACTGTTTTACAACGGTCTTGTCTATCATAACATTACGTATATTATAATGAAAATGAGGGGCTTTCGCAGCCCCTCATTCCACTGAACGGGTGCAAAAGTACGAACTTTTTCCCACCTGTGCAAGTTTTTCCCCTTTTTTTTGACAAATATCGGGTTATTCGGGTAACCATTTGAAGATAAGGACGTTTATTTTGTTTAGAAACAATCAAAACCGGTGTTTTACCTTGCCTCGGCAAAAAAAGAAAGAAGTTTCTTTGTTTTGCTCCCGACTTTCCGTATCTTTGCACAGTTCAAGGTGATAAAAATCCTTCAACGGTAAATAATCATAGGATATGGACTGTTTCAAAGATAAGGTGGCCGTTGTCACGGGCGGTGCCCAGGGCATCGGGCGGTGTATCGCCGAGGAGTTTCGCAAGGCGGGAGCGCACGTTTGTGTGATAGACAAACAGGCGGGCGACCACTTTGTGGGCGACATCTCCGACCGGCAGGTGCTTGAGCGTTTTGCCGGCGAAGTCATTGCAAGATATGGCAAGATAGACTATTTGGTCAACAATGCGCTGCCGTTGATGAAAGGCATCGACGATTGTACCTACGAAGATTTTCAATATGCCATGAGTGTGGGCGTCACGGCTCCCTTTTATCTGACTAAACTCTTCACAAAGCATTTTTCCGAAGGTGCGGCCATCGTGAATATCTCCTCGTCACGCGACCGTATGAGTCAGCCCCAAACGGAGAGTTACACTGCCGCCAAGGGAGGCATTGCCGCTTTGACCCATGCGTTGGCGGTCAGTCTGGCCGGGCGTGTGCGTGTCAACTCTATCTCTCCAGGGTGGATTGACACCAGTTATACCGTCTATGAGGGTCCCGACGCCATACAACAGCCTGTCGGGCGAGTCGGTAATCCGATGGATATCGCCAATATGGTGCTGTATCTTTGTTCCGACAAAGCGGGATTCATCACGGGCGAGAACATCTGCATCGACGGCGGTATGACCCGACAGATGATTTATCATAACGATTTCGGCTGGACGCTGGAGTGTCCTTCGCCATCCAAATAGTTAATAACCGGGAGCACATGCACCTCTTTCTGTATGATTATCTAAGGTAAGCCGACGATGCTCCTATAACATAAGTAACATGGCTTTTGAATATATGTCACAAGAAGGTTACGATAAACTCGTGGCCGAACTACACCAACTGGAAACGGTGGAACTGCCTCAGGTAAGAGAGGCGATTGCTGAGGCTCGTGATAAAGGCGACCTGAGCGAGAATTTCGAGTATCATGCCGCTAAACGCGAACAGTCGCGCCTGCTGAGCAGAATACGTTTCAAACAACGGGTATTGGCCAACGCGCGAGTCTTCGACATGTCGCGCCATTCGTCAGAGACCGTGCAGTTGCTCAGCCGTGTCGAGATGACCAACTTGACGAACAACAACCGGATGACTTACACCATTGCCAGTCCGCACGAGGCGAACATCCGTGAAGGGAAGATCTCCGTCAAATCGCCCATCGCACAAGCCCTGATGAATAAAAAGGTTGGTGATATCGTTGAGGTGAGCGTTCCCGCTGGTCTGATGCGTCTCCGCATTGAGAGCGTGGAGTAACAATTGATAATTCAAAATTATTTATCGCGAGCGATAATTCGTCATTCGTCATTCAACATTCGTCATTCCCCAACCATTTTTCCGAGAACTTAGACGTGATGAACTTCACCCTGACCGATGAGGATATGAGTGCTATTTCGGCCTTGAACCGGAATCTGCGTTCGAATGTGCTCAATGACCCCGAAACGTTTCCATGGTAACACCTCGTGGGCAGATGATGCGGATATCCGTTGCCGAGGGAATCATCTGCCCCGTTTGTCAGCATAAGGCAAAATAATGCAAAAAAAACGGCAAATCATGATTCAATGCAATTTTTTTCGTTATCTTTGCATCGCTTGAAAGAGGGGGTATAAGAAGTGAGATGACATCCCCTCTCATTTTAGTTTATTAGACGGACATGGTTCTAAACTATATTTGGATCGCTTTTTTTGTCGTCGCCTTTCTTGTGGGATTGGTGCGGCTGGTTTTTTTCGGAGATGTGGATGTGTTCCCTTCGATGATGGATTCCACCTTCTCCTCGTCAAAAAACGCTTTTGAAATATCTATCGGTCTGACGGGCATGTTGGCTCTCTGGCTGGGTGTGATGAAAATAGGCGAGCGCGCCGGCATGGTCAACTGGCTGGCACGCGGACTCTCGCCCGTCTTCACACGTCTCTTTCCCGACATACCCAAAGGGCATCCCGCCACGGGTTCCATCTTTATGAACATCTCCGCCAATATGCTGGGCTTGGACAATGCCGCCACGCCGCTCGGACTGAAAGCCATGGAGCAGATGCAGGAACTCAACACAAAGAAGGACACCGCTTCGAACCCGATGATTATGTTCCTCGTGCTCAACACCAGCGGTCTGACCATCATTCCCGTCTCCATCCTCTCATACAGGGCGCAACAGGGGGCGGCACAACCTACCGATGTGTTCATACCCATCCTGCTGGCTACTATCGTGGCGACTCTCGCGGGCATCATCGTGACGTCCATTTATCAGAAAATCAACCTCTTCAACCGCACTTTGCTGCTCACACTGGGTGGCGTATGCCTGTTCATGGCTGCCGTCGTGTGGGGATTCATGCAGTTGGACACCATGATGGTCGATAAGGTGAGCATCTCCGTGGCAAGTGTTCTTCTTTTGCTGATTATTGTGGGGTTCATCGTGGCGGGTATGCTGAAACGCATCAATGTGTATGAGGCCTTTATCGACGGTGCGAAAGACGGATTCACCACCGCCGTGCGCATCATCCCCTATCTGGTGGCGTTCCTCGTGGGCATCGCTGTGTTTCGCGCTTCGGGGGCGATGGACTGGTTGCTCGAGGGCATCCGCTGGCTGGTGGGCGTACTCGGGTTCAGCACCGACTTTGTAGATGCGTTGCCTACCGCTCTGATGAAACCGCTTTCAGGTAGTGGCGCGCGCGGTATGATGCTCGATGCGATGACACAATATGGTCCCGACTCATTTGTGGGACGCCTCAGTTGTCTGTTCCAGGGAAGCACCGACACCACGTTCTATATTCTTGCTGTCTATTTCGGTTCAGTCAGCATCAAATACACACGCCATGCTGTCACTTGCGGACTCTTGGCCGACCTGGCCGGTGTCATTGCCGCGATAGCGCTTGCCTATATGTTCTTTTAAGGTGAGTTCTATTTATATAACATAGATTCGCGCCTGAAGAATAATATCAGAATGAATAGGACACACCTTAACTGTTGAAAGATGGAATTTAAGAGTTTAGCCAAAGACACCGTGATATACGGGATGAGCAGCATCGTGGGCAGATTTCTCAATTATCTGCTCGTGCCGCTCTATACTGCCAAGATTGCCGCTGAGAGCGGCGGATACGGCGTTGTGACCAATGTGTATGCTTACACGGCACTTATCATGGTGTTGCTCACTTTTGGCATGGAAACCACGTTCTTCCGCTTTGCCAACAAAGAGAATGAGGGTGTGGAACCCAAACGCGTATTTAGCACCTCGCTCATTATCGTGTCGGTCTTGGCGATAGTGTTCTTCATTCTTGTCCTGCTCAATATCAATTCCGTGTCAGCCTTCCTGGGCTATGCCGACCACCCGGTGTATGTGTGGACCATGGCTGCCACCGTAGCACTCGACGCCATACAGGCCATCCCCTTTGCCTATCTGCGTTATCAGCGGAAAGCCGTCAAGTTCTTCAAGTTGAAAATGTTGTTCATCGGCTTGAATATTGTGCTCAATCTGTTGGCCTTCCTCGTGTTGCCGCTCTTCACCGGACGCGCCACCGATGTGGTCTATGTGTTCATCATCAACTTGTTCTGCACGTCATTTGTCACATTTTTCTTCATCAAGGAATTGTCGCTCGTGCGTTACGGTTTCGACATGTCACTGCTGCGGCCGATGCTCTCTTACAGTTGGCCCATCCTGATGTTGGGACTGGCGGGTGTTCTCAATCAGTCTGCCGACAAGATTCTCTATCCCAAACTGGTGGAGGGACATCAGGGACAGGTTGACCTCGGCATCTACGGTGCCGCCGTGAAGATAGCGATGATTATGGCCATGATTACTCAGGCTTTCCGCTATGCATACGAGCCCTTGGTTTTCGGAAAAGCCAATGACAAGGACAGCAAGGAGTATTACGCCAAGGCTATGAAGTATTTCCTCATTTTCACACTCCTGGCGTTCCTCGCCGTGGTGGCGTATATCGGCATCTTGAAGTATATCATCGGGCGCGACTACTGGGATGGTTTGCGCGTGGTGCCTATTGTCATGGCAGCGGAAATCATGATGGGTGTCTATTTCAACCTCTCTTTTTGGTATAAACTCATTGACAAAACCATCTGGGGACTGTGGTTCTCACTGGCGGGTGTCATCGTGCTGCTCATCATCAATGTCGTCTTCGTACCGAAAGTGGGGTATATCGCTTGCGCTTGGGGCGGATTCGCCGGATATTTTACCGCCATGGTGCTCTCATACATCGTGGGTCAGAAGAAGAACCCCATACGCTATCCCATGCACGAGATGATGATTTACGTGTTGCTCACCACCGTCCTTTTCATGGGCATGACGCTTGCCAACCGCCATCTGCCCTTGTGGGGTGCGGTGCCGGTCAACACTTTGTTGCTCGCCGCCTTTGTCGTCTATATGGTGAAAAAAGACTTCCCCCTCACCGCTCTGATAGAAAAAGTCAAGCACAGGAGGAAATAATATCCCCTCTTTGTTTATACAAATCTCAAATCTATAAATGATATGAAAAAAACACTTCTTATTATTGCCAGCATGCTGTGCCTGACACAGGCCCGTGCTGATGAGGGCATGTGGACCCTCTACAACCTCCCCCCCGCTGTTTATGCACAGATGCAGGCAGAGGGTTTCATGATGCCTTACGAGGGGCTGTATTATGGCGACAGAGCCATCAAAAACGCCGTGGTCAACTTCAGCGGTTATTGCACTGGTGTGGTGGTTTCGCCCGACGGACTGGTCTTCACCAACCACCATTGCGGATTCGATGCCATCCGCAGCCATTCCACCGTCGAGCACGACTATATGCTCAACGGATTCTATGCCAAGAGTTATGACGAGGAACTGCCCAACGAGGACATGTTCGTCAGTTTCATGATTGACCAAAAGGAAATCACCGATCAGGTGAAAGCCCTCGGGTATTATGAACTCAACAGTGAGGGCCGTGAGTCGCTCATCGACTCGCTGCAACATGCCATGACCGATGCGGCCAAACTTATCGATACCACTTATCATGTCAGCATCGACCCCTTCTATGAGGGCAACAGTTTCTTCGCCACTACCTATCAGGATTTCACTGACCTCAGACTGGTGTTCACCATTCCTAAGTCGATGGGTAAGTTTGGCGGCGACACCGACAACTGGATGTGGCCCCGTCAGACCTGCGACTTCTCCGTCTTCCGCATTTATGCCGACCCGAAGACCAACGGCCCTGCCGCTTACAGCAAGGACAATGTGCCTTATCATCCCAAATACTGGGCTCCCGTGTCGCTCCAAGGTTATAAGGACGGCGACTTTGCCATGACCATCGGATACCCGGGCAGCACCGAGCGTTATCTGTCCTCATACGGCATCAAGAACATGCGCGACGGCGAGAATACCGTGCGAGTGCAGGTGCGTGGCGTGAAACAGGAGATTATGCGCCGACACATGGATGCTTCTGAGGCCGTGCGCATCAAGTACGACTCGAAATATGCGCAGAGTGCCAACTATTGGAAGAACTCCATGGGTATGAACAAGTGTATCGACTCCATCGGTATCATCGCACAGAAGGAACGGTTCGAGCAAAGCATCCGTCAGTGGCAGGATTCCACTGGATACCTCAAGGGTGAACTCGATTTCGAAAAACTGCGCAAGGCATATGCCGCACAATTCAACCACATGCGTGCGTTCTATTATTTATATGAGTCGCTATGGACCACCAGCGAATTCTCATCTCGGGCTCGGAAAATCATCAACGGAGCGGAGGTGCAGGGACCCGAGGATAAGCCCGAGAAACAGTACATTCAGTTCAAGGACAACAGCGACGAGTGGGATGAGGCTCTCGACAAAGAGGTGCTCGCAGCCATGCTCAAGAACTATGCCGAGCATGTCGATACGAAATACCTGCCTTCATTCTACAAAACCATAAACGACAAGTTCGGCAATGACTATACGGCATACGTCAACTACCTCTATAAGAAGTCGGACTTCATGAAGAAAGGGAAAAAGATTTATTTCAACGATGAAAAAATCATCAAGAAAGACCCCGGTTTCGAGTTCGGTATAGGCTTATACGAGATTATCTGGAACCTGCGCGAAGTGCTGCAAGAGTCTTCCGAGGTCATCGAAGAACAAGAGCGGTTGCTCTGTGCCGCTGTGCTGCGCATGGAGCAGGATATGCCCCACTATAGCGACGCCAACTTCACCATGCGTCTGAGTTACGGACAGGTGGGCGGTTATGAGTTGGGCGGCACTCAGTCGGGCTATTACACCACGCCTGAGAGTCTCGTCAAGAAGATGAAGAGCACCACCGACCCCAATCACGATTATTTCGCTGAGCCGATTATGCACGAACTGCTCTCGTCGAAGGAGTACGGACCTTATGCCGACTCCACAACCGGCACGATGAACCTCTGCTTCCTCACCAATAACGACATCACAGGCGGCAACAGTGGCTCGCCGATGTTCGACGGTAAGGGACAACTCATCGGACTGGCTTTCGACGGCAACTGGGACAGTCTCTCTTCCGACATATTCTTCGACAAGAAACTCGCCCGTTGCATCGGTGTGGATATCCGCTTCGTCCTCTTCATGATGGACCGTTGGGGTCACGCCGACCGCCTCCTCCGCGAGATTGGAGCAAAATAAACACCCAACCCTCCCGATAGAAATAAAGACGTCACAATGTGGCGTCTTTATTTTGGTTTAGGGTAGAGGGTTTAGTGTTTAGGGTTCTGGTCGTGGGGGGCGGAGTAATCTCTTGCCTCTCTCTAATCGAGGTGAAAGGTCTTTAAGGCCTTAAAGTCCTTAACGACCCTACTCAAACCTTGGCCGTGTGTGGAAATACGTGTGTGGAAATAAAGGACAATAGTGTGCTAATCATGCCCTCCCCTCGGGGAGGGTCAGGGAGGGGGCTGTTTTGGCTCTTCCTTCAACCTTCATCTCCTCTCCGGTCTCTGGATGTATGAAGGTGAGCGATTCGGCGTGGAGGTATAGCCGGTCGGAGGGTGTGCCGTAGAGTGCGTCGCCGAGGATGGGGCAGTTGAGACCCTCGGGGTGGGCGCAATGCACACGCAATTGATGTGTGCGGCCCGTGTGTGGATAGAGGGCGATGCGGGTATGTCCCTTTTCCGTGCCGATTATCTCGTAGTCGGTGACGGCTTCCTTGCCGTGTTCATGGTCAACGATTTGCCGCGGACGGTCATTGATGTCGGGACGCAATGGCAGACAGATGGTGCCGTACTCCGCCACCCGTCGGCTGATATCGCCGGAGAGCAGGGCTATATAGCGTTTTTTGACGGTTCGCTGCTCAAATTGCCGTTGCAGTTGATGATACGCCCAAGTGGTCTTTGCCACAATCATCAGTCCCGATGTCGCCATGTCAAGCCGATGTACAATCATAGGTCCCTCTGCCTCGGGATAGCGGTTGCGCACGATACTATAGACAGACTCGCGGGCAGATTTCCCGGGTACGGCAAGCATCCCCGCCGGTTTGTTGACGACAACGAACAAACGGTCCTCATACACGATTTCAAGCGGTTGCTGTGTCGGTTGTTCCAGCGGATTGGGCTCCACATCCAATCCCTGCAACATAAAACGCAATATGGGCAGGCATTTCCCGCGACACGCAGGATAGAAAGCGTCGTGTTGGCGTATCTCACCTACAGGCGATGCTCCCTGCCAGAACTCCGCGATGCGAAGGGGTTGCAAATTGTGAAGAAACGCGTATTGCAACAGTTTGGGCGCGCAGCATTCACCGGCTCCCGATGGCGGGATACCTTGTGGGGTGGGAGAGAAGATGTCAAGCAGGTCACGCTCCTCACCGCGTGCGTTGCGCATCACGAAATGTGAGAAGAGCCACCGCTGCAGGTCGTCAGATAGTCGTTTTCGCTCTCTTTTCAGGCGAAAAACCGTTTCTTCTGTTTCAGTGACGCGTTGTACCAATGGGGCCGCTTCTGCCTGCTGTCGGCGCTTCATCCGTTTCAATTCGGCTTTCATCCATTGGCTCTCACGTATCATCGCAGCCGTCTCGTCGGGCGTGGCAGTAGGGCGTCGCTCATCACGCCGCTGCTTGGCTTTCCGCATCTCTTCCTGAAAAGCGCAGGTCTCTTTGGCATAACGCACTTCAGCCTCTTGTTGTTGACGGAGTGCCGACAAATACGCGTCGTCGTGCAGCAACGTTTCGATGTGATGATTGATGTCGCTGATTTCCTGCTCATGCACGCAGAAATATCCGTCGGGCTGCAAGTAATCGAACACCGCCGGCACAAACCCCTCCCAGTCTGCTCTGCCCCCGATCTGTCCGGAGTAGGCCGACAAATGATGTATCTGTCCTTCTGCGTCGCATGTCACCAGCACGCCAAACATCTTGCCTTTTGCCACCTCCTCTTGCCATTCCTCATGGGCGGCTATCTTCGTTTTCGTTTGCGCCACGGCCTCCCTCATCAGCGGGTCTTCCGCCAGCGATGGTTCCACATAGAAGGGGCAGTTAAGAGTCATAGACATGCCAATTAAATGGTCTCAAATATAATATTTCGGCAACTCGATGCGGCAGGATTGCAAATCCAGCCGCATCGAATATAAGGATTTTTAATCCGTTTCTTTCACATTACAAATCCGCCTGAACGAGTAGAGACGCCAGCGATTCGTTGGCGTCTCTAACACAATTTCTCAAGTAACCACTCCCCTTTCCCCTTGGAGAGGGGTCGGGGGTGAGGCTTTTTTTACTTCAGTTTCTGGAAGCCATAAGCAGCAACGTCGCCCAGTTCCTCTTCGATGCGGATCAACTGGTTGTACTTCGCCATACGGTCGGTGCGGCTCAGCGAACCGGTCTTAATCTGACCAGAGTTAGTAGCCACGGCGATGTCGGCGATGGTGGTGTCCTCAGTCTCGCCCGAGCGGTGTGAGGTCACGGTGGTGTAACCATGACGGTGAGCCATCTCGATAGCCTCGAGGGTCTCGGTCAGCGAACCAATCTGGTTCACCTTGATGAGGATAGAGTTGCCGGCACCCATCTTGATACCCTTCTCCAGGAACTTGGTGTTGGTCACAAACAGGTCGTCACCCACCAACTGGCAGCGGTCGCCAATCTTTGCGGTCAGTTTCACCCAGTTGTCCCAGTCGTTCTCATCGAGACCGTCCTCGATAGAGTCGATAGGATACTTGGTGATGAGTTCCTCGAGGTAAGCAATCTGCTCCTCAGCGCTGAGTTTCTTGCCGTTAGGATCCTTTTTCTTACCGTTCTTCAAAGCGCGATAGTCATAGAACCACTCGCCGTTCTCCTGCACTGCAAACTCACTGGCGGCGCAGTCCATAGCGATTTTCACGTCCTTGCCCGGCTCGTAACCGGCAGCCTTGATAGCCTCGACGATGGTGTCAAGAGCATCCTCGATGCCGTTGAAGTTGGGGGCGAAACCACCCTCATCACCTACAGCGGTGGAGAGACCACGGGCTTTCAGCAGTTTGGCCAGGTTGTGGAACACCTCAGCACCCATGCGCACAGCCTCGCGCTCGTTGGGAGCACCTACCGGACGAATCATGAACTCCTGGAAAGCGATGGGAGCGTCAGAGTGAGCACCACCGTTCACAATGTTCATCATCGGCACGGGCAGAGTGTAAGTGTTGGCACCGCCGATATAACGGTACAGGGGGATGTTCAGGGCTTTAGCGGCAGCCTGAGCGGTAGCGAGCGACACACCGAGCACTGCGTTGGCACCGAGTTTGCTCTTGGTGGGGGTGCCGTCCAGGGCGAGCATCTTATAGTCGATGGCGCGCTGGTTGAACACGCACTCGCCTACGAGGGCGGGAGCAATCACATTGTTCACATTCTCAACGGCTTTCAGCACGCCCTTGCCCAGATAGCGGCCTTTGTCGCCATCGCGCAATTCCAATGCCTCGTTCTCGCCGGTAGATGCGCCAGAGGGCACAGCAGCGCGGCCCATCACGCCGTTTTCGAGGGTTACCTCAACTTCCACTGTGGGGTTGCCACGTGAATCCAAAATCTCTCTTCCGTGAATTTTTGCAATTTTCATAATAAAATGATTTATATAAATTACTTAAAACATTGCTGATTTACCGGCTGCAAAGGTACATCAAAATCAGCAAAATACAAAACGAAAATTCGGTTTTTTCATTTTTATTATGAAGGTATGGCGTTATTAAAAAAAAATGCTATCTTTGCAGCATGATGGGAATATGGTGTGTTCTCATCCGGATACATCTATGTTTATTATTTCATCCTACTGATTATGAAAAAGTCTGTTTTCTTTCTTTTGGCATTGATTTGTACCACCGTGCAAGCGCAGCGGACCATGTCGCTCGACCCCATCGCCGACGGATGGGAAACGAAAAGCATCAAAGTGAAAAACGGCGGCAAGGCACCAAATATCTTGCAACTGACCAGCGCGTTCCAACAGGCGTGGCCCACGTATTCAGGGGGCGAACTGATGAAATTCTCCAAGTCGAAAGCCAAATACGATAACACTGACAAGGTAGTTGACATCAAAAACGGCTTTATGACTTATGCGGAGGATGACCCCGATGCGGAGTCCGACGAGGGTATGACCACCTGCGTATGGCGCCGGCAGAACGGACACAGCTTGTTTGCTGTCACTTTTTACCGCATGACTCCTTCGGAACGGGTGGTGCTCTGTTTCTACGACTATGACCCCAAGACGCAGACCATGACCCCGGATAAGAGCCTGTCTAATCTGTTTGAACCCTCCTTCCCGGGATACCGCTATCGGGTCTTCCTGCCGCAAATAGGCAAAAATCTCAGTATTGAGGAGTTTTATGGTTACACCACCATCAAACATACCTATGGCTGGGACGGCATGAGTCCCGTGAATCCCAAGACCGAAATTGACAGGATGTATATGTATGAGGGCACCTTCAAAGCGGAATATCCCGTCGAGAATGAACATCCTTTTACGCAATACACCATGCTGGACATTGATGTGGATGGAGCACCCGAATTATTGCTGCAGTCTGATGACGGAAAGTATATGGCGGCGTTCTCTGTCAGGTTGACGCTTGACTTGCTGGGCGGACAAGACGGAAAACGACAACTGAGTTTCTATAAAGATGCCGTCTGCAGTTCCGGCAGTTGCGGAGTGCAGTGTCTGTCGAGCGATTATGTCTTTTTGGAGGAAAGCAGCCCCAAGACTTATTTCAGAATCTATCAGGGATGGGATCACGTTCAGGACCGTTTCGGCGGAAAAACTTATTTCCTTGACGGGAAAAATATCTCTGTGGCACAGGGAAAGGAAATCATAGAGTCATTGGGTGTTCCGGCGGATATAAACCTGCAATGGAAAAAACTTAATTAAACTTACATACTTATGAAAAAAGTCGTTTTAGTATTCGTGTTTGCCGTATCAGCAGCGGTGATGTTCAATTCCTGTAAAAACATTACAGAAGATGAGTTGGCAGAGAAAGTGAAGAAAGAAATGGTGAATTACGAGAAAGGCGAAGGCAAAAACCTGGAAGTAATCTCGTTTGACCTCGGCCAGAAAGTAGATGAGAAATACAACGGTGTGCTCAAAGGACGCCTCAACGGCCAGGAAGTGGTCTACGACGTGGTGGTCATCGACGAGGGCAGCGACTACGATGTGGACTGGGATATCAGAAAGGAAGAGATTGAAGACTCGTTGAAAACAGAGGTTCAAGATGCCTTGAAAGGAAATGTAGAATTTGTCAATTAGGGCAATGTTCCTTTAATTTCCCTTTGACTTCCTTTCGCTTCTCTTTATCTCCCCCTTAACCTCCCTAAAATGAAACGATTGTTCCTCTTGTCTGCCGTGTTATTCATGGCAGGGGCTTTGTCGGCGCAAAGAGAGACCATTGACCTTGCCGGGCAATGGCTTTTTGCGCTTGACCGCGACGGCAACATGACACCCCAAACGCCTCTGGCCGAGACCGTCACGCTGCCAGGCACTACTGACACCAACCGCAAAGGCGACCCCCTTGTGAAGAAAGATGAGACGACTCATCTGTCGCGCCTTTTTTCTTACATAGGGAGGGCGTGGTATCGTCGTGAGGTGACTATCCCGAAACAGTGGAAAGACAAGCGGGTGACCCTCCTCTTAGAACGGACCAAACCTGCCGAGGTATATGTTGACGGCAGAAAAGCAGGGACGAACGACCGCATCTCCGTGGCTCAGGTCTATGACCTAACACAATGGCTGAAACCGGGCGTACACACCCTCGACATCATGGTCGATAACGGCGAGAGTGTGCCGCCACAGTTGCTCGGCAGCAGTCATGCCTACACCGAGGACACGCAGACCAACTGGAACGGAATAATCGGACGTATCTGTCTGGAGGCTGCGCCTAAGTCGTTGAGCATCAATGATGTGATTGTTACCACCGACCCGGAGAAGAACAGTGTGTCGGCCATCATCTCTCTCCAAGGCAATATCCGAAAGAAGACTTGTCTGCGTGTGAATGCCGTGCCGCAAGGATGGAACGGCATGATTGTTAGCCGCGACATCTGGCCTGCCAAGACAGGATATGTCAGTACGGCCGACGGCGCCGAGGTGAGCGTGACGGTGGATTTGGGTGCAGACGCACGTCATTGGAGTGAGTTCAGTCGCGAATACTACCGTCTGGTGGTCGAGGTCATGGACGGCGACCGTGTGGAGAAGGATTTCGGATTGTGCCGCATGGAAGCGCGAGACCGCCATTTCTATGTCAATGGCGTGAAGACTTTTCTCCGCGGAAAGCACGACGCTTGTGTCTTCCCCCTTGACGCTCATGTGCCGATGAGCCGGCAGGCGTGGCTCGACTATCTTGGCAAATGTGCTGAATATGGCATCAACCATGTGCGGTTCCATTCGTGGTGTCCGCCAGAGGCTGCTTTCGAGGCGGCAGACGAATTGGGCATCTACCTGCAACCCGAACTCCCGTTTTGGGGCGATTTCAAAGCCGATGACACGCGGTTGATGACCTATCTGCGCGCAGAGGGCGAGGCCATTTTCCGCGCATACAGCCACCACCCCTCATTCGTGATGTTCGCCCTCGGCAACGAGTTGTGGGGTTCCATCGAACGCATGGGCGAGTTTGTGGAGGCATTCCGTCAGATGGCACCCGACAAACTGTTTACTTTCGGTTCCAACTATTACCTCGGATATCAGGGTGTGAAACCCGGCATGGACTATTTTACCACCTGCCGTGTGGGAGGCGAGGCGTGGGGCAGTTATGATACCCACACATGCGGCTCGTTTTCTTTTGCCGACGCTTTCGAGGGAGGGGTTATCAATCATTTCCATCCGTCGCTCGACCGCACGTTCGAGGAGGGGTGCATCCGTTCTTCCGTCCCCGTCATTAGTCACGAGACGGCACAGTTTCAGACCTATCCCTCCTACGATGAGATAAAAAAATACACGGGGGTGCTCTACCCCTACAACATGGAGGTGTTTCGCCAACGTCTGGAAAAAGCGGGCATGGCAGACCAGGCGTATGATTTCCACCTCGCATCGGGCGCATGGAGTTATGAACTCTACAAAGCCGACGTGGAGATGGATTTGCGCACCCCCGACATGGCGGGATTCCAATTGCTCGACCTTCAGGATTATCCCGGGCAGGGCAGCGCCTATGTGGGCATGCTTGACGCGATGATGGACGAAAAACCCATGTTTGACAAAGAGCATCAAGAGGGGTGGAAGGGCTTCTGTTCGCCAGTCGTGTCCTTGCTCAAAGCCCCGAAATACTGCTATGCGCATGATGAGACCATCCAGGCAGAGGTGCAAATCGCCAATTATTCGGGTGAGTCGTTGAAAAACCAGGTGTTGGAATGGACGTTGGAGCACACTGACGGTAAACGTCTCGATAGTGGCAGCATCACCCTTACGGCAGACTCTCTGGGGCTGATTGATGCAGGCGTAATTGAGATTCCCGCGGCAAGGGTTCTGGGAGATGCCGATGCTGCAGAGGTGACCCTGAAACTGAAAATGGGGTCGATATCGTATAACCGTTACCGTCTCTGGATCTATCGTGATGATGCGGACATTGAGCGTCTGAAACAAGAAATCATCGTCACACGGCAAATCTCCGACGACACAGCCAAACGACTGGAACAGGGCGCATCTGTGCTCCTCATGCCCGACAGCACGCTCTTTGCCGGCAACACGGTGGGCAGCCTTTTCACCACAGACTACTGGAATTACCGGATGTTTAAGACCATCTGCGAGGGCAACAACAAACCCGTTTCTCCCGGCACGCTTGGCATCCTGACCAACCCCGCTCATGCAGTGTTCCGCCATTTCCCCACAGCGATGCACACTGATTGGCAGTGGTGGCCTGTCATCAAAAACAGCACGCCGCTCATCCTCGACAACCTCCCCGCCACATACCGCCCCATGGTGCAGGTCATCGACAACGTGGAGCGTAACCACCACCTCGCCCTGCTCATGGAGTTTGCCGTGGGCAAGGGCAAACTGCTCATTTGTATGAGCGACCTCGAAGCGGCCTCACAATATGTCGAAGGTAGGGCTTTCTACCGCTCCGTGCTCCAGTACATGCATTCCCCTGCTTTCCATCCCTCTGCCGCATACCCGCTCAGCACCCTCCTCCCGTTACTCCAAAACAAAGTGACCGACTTGCAGTTGGAAAACTTAAACAATATCTCTCCGTATTAGGGATGACACCTGTCATTTATTTATAGTATTAATCCATGATGACAACTTCTGACGAAAAACAGTTAACAAATCACCACGTCGTTATCGTCGGGGCAGGACCGGCGGGGGCGGTGTGCGCCTCGCTGCTTCACCGTGCGGGCATCGACTGTCTGCTTATTGACCATGCTGCCTTTCCCCGTGACAAGATTTGTGGCGGCGGACTCACCCCGAAAGCCTGGCGACTGCTCGACTCGCTCATACCTGGATTGCAATACCGCTATAACAGCGCCAGCCACATCCGTCTGATGATAGAAAACCGACAGAGATGTGAGTTCGACATCGAGGCGGAGATACGTATCGTCCGCCGGCGCGAGTTTGACCATTTGTTGCTCCAGACTTATCAGCAACAGGGTGGGCAATATCGTCAGGACCGTCTCGTCAGCATCGACGAACAACCCGACGGATCCCTCATCGCCACTCTGGCATCGGGTGGTCAGGTGAAATGTCAATATATTGTGGGAGCCGATGGGTCGAACAGCCATGTGCGCCGCCAACTCACGGGCAACACCGACCGTGGCATCCTCGCCATGGAGGAATATCTCGACAAGGGCACGTATGACTCGACCAATGACATCGTGTTGGGATTGTCGCGCCAATACACCCGTGGAGGCTATTTTTTCCGTTTCCCCAATCCCGACGTCGATGTCATCGGTTATGGCGATACTTGCACCACGCCCGAGCGTTTCCGTCAGGTGTTGACCGATATGCAGATACCTGTGACGAAATTGCGTGGGGCGTATATCTATCTTTCCAATGACTATCCGCGCCACGAACGCATCCTGCTCATCGGCGACGCGGGAGGGTTCGCCAACCGTATCACCTGCGAGGGCCTTTACGATGCCTTCATCACCGCCCAAAATGCGTCGCAGGCAATCATCAGCGGCACGCCCTTTAGTACCGTCAACCGCAACGAATACAAAAAAATGAAGAGACAGACCCGTCGTGCCAGTCTCTTCTTCTCCTCCACAGGTTTATTCTTCCTGAAAGGTATGTGTCATTTCCCCAACCTCGTCAAGCGCATCGTTGACCGAAAGATGAGGAGGGAGTGATGATTTCATTCAAACGTCGCTTGTAATGTAGATAGAAGGAGATAGAAGGAGATAATAGACGTATGTTCTGATACGGATTCACTAATGACAGAGTAACGTCTTCTGTCTTCCGCCGCTTTTCAACGGCTATCTTCTTTTATCTTCCTATATCTTCTTAAATTAAAGCGAAACTTGGTTTATTTCAGATTCTCGAACAGGCGGTTTTTCTCGATGGTCCAACCCTCGCGTTTCAGGAGTCCGCAGTCGGCGCCCTTGAAGAGTTTAGCGGCCTCCTGGTCGCCTTTTAACTGCCATTGCAACCAAGCCAGTGCCACGACCGAGAACTCGCCGCCATGAGGCTTGCTGTAGGTGCCGCCATGACCCACAGGCAGGTTGGTCACACATGCAGGCACGTGGTTGATGCGGTGGAAATCGTCCATACCGTTGCCGTAAGCAATGTCGGTCTCGCCGCCGAGGATGTAGATGATGGATGAGTGGATCTCGTTCAATTTCTCTTTTGGGGGCATAGGCATACCGCCCACGGCGCTGCCTGCGTTCTCCCGATTAAACAAACCACTGTTGCAAACCATCAGGGTGCGGATACGGCTGTCGGCGCAGTTGTACAAGGTCTGCAAGCCGCCGCACGACATACCCGCCACGGCAATGCTGTTTACCGCTATCTTTTGGTAGTAGGGGGAATTCTTGTCAGCGTTTTGCGCCATCACCCAGTCGATGGATTCTATTTGCTGCTCTGTTTTCGACATCTCGCCGTGATATCGCTCATCGGTCATGGGGATATAACCCGTGGCCACCACGATAAACCCGTAAGAGGCTATCTCGTTGAGGAATTTATAATGCTCGAAAGGAGAGTTGGCGCAGGCGCCGTTGCCCCATACCAACACGGGCAGAGGATTGTCGCTGTTGAATTTCGACAGGTCTTGGGGCACGAAGATGGTGTGTGCCGCGAGCGAAGGCTCTTCCTTCATAATGGCTTTGTAAGGGCCTGTGCCTCCGTCTTCCACGATGCGCGACTTCGGTTGGTCGTCGGTGGTGAAACTCATGCTGATGAAACCGAATGCCATCAGCGCCAATGCTGAAATCAGTTTTTTCATTGTTTTCTTATATGGGAAAGTAGTTGATAAATGATTGTACAAAGATATTATTTGTTTTCGATATACGCAAGTGCGATAAGGTGAATGCGTAACTATTCGACGCGTTTATGTTACATTGAGTCAATTGAATTCTTTAATTCCTCCAACGTATCAACCACCCGAATATAATCCTCGCGGCAACCGCGGAGCATGCCACGGCTTTGGATGTCATCGAGCAGGGCGACGAGCGAATCCCAGAACCCCTTCATATTATAAAGGATGACCCGTTTGTGGTGATATCCGATGGTATGGGCGGCAACCACGGTGAACACCTCGTCTAATGTGCCGACACCTCCGGGGAGTGCCACGCACACATCGCTCTGCGATAGCAGCAAGTCTTTGCGGTCGCTGAGATTATCGCAAGGGAACAACACATCGACATACTGCGACACATGGCCGTTCTCCTCCACTTTCGACGGCACCACGCCCACCGTGCGGCCTCCTGCCTCATGCGCTGCTTGTGCGATGCACTCCATCAGGCCCATGTCGCAACCGCCAAAGACAAGCGTGTGGCCATTCTCACCTATCCACCGGCCCAACTCGCGTGTCATTGCGAAAAAGTCAGGGTCGATATGGCAGTTGGCGGAACAAAAAACACATATTCTCATGATTCTCGTAAATAATAAAGGGAGATAGAAGGAGATAAAGGGAGATAGGAGACATTACAAAATTGGTGATTGTCATTTGATATGCAAAAATACGGATTAATTCCCAAAAAGTGGCGTTTATTGCTGTTTTTTAGCCCAAAAGATGAGAAATAGGTTTTTCCCTACCGTAAAATAGGGAAAAAACTTGACAACATCAGAAACGGTCACTTACCTTTGCAATATCGTTTATTTCATACGCCTGATCAATCAACTAACCCAATAAAGAAAGGACCCCAAAAATGAAACAAATCTTGACAATTGCCCTGATAGCGTTGTGCTCATGCGCTACAGCAATGGCTGCAAATGACCAACAGAGCGACGATGTGTTTATCACCATCTCCGACCATGACCTTTACTCACGTTGTTTCACCACCTGCGATGCCGACGGCGACGGAAAAGTGACGTACGCCGAGGCGAAAGAGGCCACCACGCTGATTCTCGACTTAGGCGGAAGGTCAAACATCATCGAGAATTACGATTTCTTGAAGTATTTTCCCAATCTCACCATTCTCTCGGTAGGCAACACTCCTGTGGAGGCCATTGACTTGAGCGTCTGCCCGAAATTGGAGCATCTCGCTTTGGTCAACGCACTGTGGATTAAAGAGATAACTCTTGCCGTGGGCTGTCACCCCGAAATTGTTTACCCCATGGACGAAGGGGTACTCACCGTCAAACGTGTCAAGGCGGAATAAGTTCACCTGCAAAAGTTTGAGACCATGAAAAAGTTCTGTCTTTGCGCGTTATTTTGCGCCATGTCGGTTGCTGCGATGGCACAATTCGATGTACCTGATGTCCCCGCCGTGCCACCTGCCCCGGGTTTTAACAATCAGAAGCCCGCAGTAGATAATCCTGTGACGTTGCCCGACTCGCTCGTCACCTTCCAAGATTCCGGTATCAAAGCATTTTGCGTCGAGTGGCTGAAAAATGTTGACACCAACCATGACGGGGAGGTGTCGAAAGCCGAGGCTCTCAGGACTACGACGCTCAACCTCATGCCGTTTAAGAGTTTCATACGTGTCATCAAAAACTATGATGACTTGAAATGGTTCCCCAATTTGGAATCTTTCATTGCCGGGTCAACGTATGTCGAAACGCTCGATTTGCGACACAATCCCAAACTGACCTTTCTGCGTGTAAGCGAATGCCGCGCCCTCAAGGTCATCATTCTGGCCGAAGGTTGCGACCCCGAAATCGTACATGAAGGCGGATGGCTGCAAGAAACCCCCAAGGTGATTTATGTAAAACCCGAAATGTGAAATCTGGAATTTGAAACCTGAACTTTTGCGTCCTCCTTGGTGGAGGGCGCTTTTTTCTTTTTTGGGGTCAATTCACATCATTGACCTTGTTCGTCCGATTGGTCTATATCAATTATTCTGTCACTCAATGATTTATTTTGTATTTCGTATTTCGTATTTCATATTTATTCACTACCTTTTTTGAAGGTAGGCTGCACCTCAACAATAAAAATAAAAACATTTATTTTGTATTGTCTTAGGTTTGCAGTACCTTTGCACCCCAAATAACAATATATCAGTTTTTTAGTGAAGACATTTGAAGAATTAGGCGTCATCGAACCCATTCGGCGCGCCATCGAAGAACTGGGGTTTGAACACCCCATGCCCGTTCAGGAGGAAGTGATTCCTTACCTGCTCGGAACACGTAACGACGTTATCGCACTTGCACAGACCGGAACCGGTAAGACGGCCGCTTTCGGCATTCCCCTGCTCCAGCGCATCGACGCTGAGGACAGACAGACACAAGCACTCATACTCAGCCCCACACGCGAACTGTGTCTGCAAATCACTGATGATATCCGCGACTTCGCCCGTCACATGGAGGGCGTGCATGTCGTGGCGGTCTATGGAGGCACTTCCATCGAAAACCAGATACACACCCTGCGCAAGGGCGCGCAAATCATCGTGGCAACCCCGGGGCGCCTTATCGACCTGATGAAGCGCGGTGTGGCAAAACTCGAGAATGTGAACAATGTGGTGCTTGACGAGGCCGACGAGATGCTCAACATGGGTTTCTCGGAGAGCATCGACGAGATACTGGCCGGTGTGCCTGAAGACCGCAACACGCTGCTCTTCTCTGCCACCATGAGCCGCGAGATTGAGAAGATAGCCACCAACTACCTGCACGACCACAAGGAAATCGTCATCGGCAGCCGTAACGAGGGCGCGGAAAACGTGAACCATATCTACTATATGGTCAACGCCAAGGACAAATATCTCGCCTTGAAGCGTATCGTCGATTTCCATCCGCGCATCTATGCGATTATCTTCTGCCGCACAAAGATTGAGACACAGGACATCGCTGACAAACTCATACGCGACGGCTACAATGCCGAATCGCTCCATGGCGACCTCTCGCAACAGCAGCGCGACCTGACCATGCAGAAATTCCGCAAGCACCTCACACAATTGCTCGTGGCTACAGATGTGGCGGCACGCGGACTCGATGTCGATGACCTGACGCATGTCATCAACTACGGGTTGCCCGACGATATCGAGAACTACACCCACCGCAGCGGACGTACCGGACGCGCAGGAAAGAAAGGCACTTCCATCTCTATCGTCCACTCGCGCGAGAAACATAAGATACGCGCCATCGAGAAAGAAATCGGCAAGGAGTTTGTCAAGGGCACCATCCCTACCCCCAAAGAGATTTGCACCAAACAACTCTACAAGGTGATGGATCATATCGTCAAGGCCGACATCAACGAGGAGGAAATAGCCCCCTTCATGACCGAAATCAACCGACACTTCGAGTATATAGACAAGGAAGATCTTATCAAGAAAATCGTGTCGTTGGAGTTCGGCAAATTCCTCGCTTATTATGCCGATGCACCCGAAATAGCCGAGGTTGAGGAGAAGAAAGGCTCGAAAAACAAGGAGCAAGGATCGAAAGGCAAGGAACGCGGACCAAGAGGAAAGAGACAGGCGGAGAAAGGTTACCGTCGCCTGTTCATCAATCTGGGCAAGGCTGATGGCTTCTTCCCGGGCGAGGTGATGCAATTCATCAACCGCCATATTGAGGGGCGTCAGGAGGTAGGACACATCGACCTGCTGGAGCGTATCTCCTACATCGAAGTGCCCGAGAAAGACGCGCAGCGCGTGATGCAGGCGCTTGACGGCACAGTGTATAAGGGACGCACCGTGCGTTGCAACGACGCTGATGACACATCCAAGGGGCAAGGGGCAAGGAGCAGAGGACAAGAGAACGGCAAACCTGCCGGAAAAGGACGTGCACAGTCGGCAAGAACCCGTGCCCATGATGACAACGGTTTCGAGCAGTTTAAGAAAAAGACCCGCAATGAGCGTTCAACGAAACGGGGACAGCGTGGTGCCGCCCGTATGGAAAGCGGCCGCAAAGACGACTGGCGGCAGTTCTTTCAGGGACATGACATCCAACTGGTCGGCGAAGAGCCCGACTTCTCTGAAGAAGGATGGGCACGGCGCAAACCCAAGAAATAATAAATGACTGAAGTTCGGGAGTTATGAGTAGTAGTTTAGAATAGAAGTTATGGGGGTGTTATAAAGAGCCATTGCTATGCTACATACAAAAAGGAAATGGTTCAGAGACATTTGGCTCTTCTTAACTCCTCGTTTTAACTCCATTTTATAACTCCTCATCATAACTTCTTAAAGTTAAATAAATGACATGAACCAACAGATTCTTCTCATCAACGATATCGCCGGCTATGGTAAGGTGGCCACGGCGGCCATGTTGCCCATCCTCTCTTATATGGGACTGCCCGTATATAACCTGCCCACCTGTCTGGTATCGAACACACTCGACTACGGCAAGTTCAACCTGCTCGACACGACCGATTACATCCAAGGGGTCTTTCCAGTATGGAAAGAACTGGGATTCTCGTTCGATGCCATCGCCACAGGGTTTATCGCATCTGAGCGGCAGGCGCGTATCGTGGCCGACTATTGTCAGGAACAGGCTGCCAACGGCACCACTATCTTCGTTGACCCGATCATGGGTGATGAGGGAAAACTCTACAACGGCGTGACCGATGCCGCCATACGCAGCATGCGCGAGATGGTGGCGGTGGCACACCTCACTTATCCCAATTATACTGAGGCGTGTTATCTGACTGACCATCCGTATCGTGAAGAGGGCGTGACAGCCGCCGAGGCGCGCCAACTGGTTGACCGTTTGCGCGATTTAGGCGCCCGGTCGGTGCTCATCACCAGCATCCGCATCGACGGACAAAGCATGGTGACGGGCTACAACCACATGAAGGACGAGTATTTCTCGCTCGAATACACCGAGATACCCGTCCATTTCCCAGGCACAGGCGATATGTTCTCCGCCATCCTTATCGGACATCTGCTCAAGGGCGAGAACCTGCTGCAGAGCACGAGAAAAGCCATGGACGGCGTGGCCATGCTCATCGACCTCAACCGCAACAACGAGGACAAAAACCGCGGCATACCCGTCGAGAACTATCTGCATCTGTTGTAAGTTATCGTATTAGAAACCGTCTTCTTCGTAGGCCGCGATGGAATCGCGGCTTATTTCGTTATTCGTATTTCGTAATTCGTAATTAAAAAAATTTCATATTTCGTATTTATTCGCTATCTTTGCAGCGAATAACATAAAAACAACATACACTCTATATGCGAAAAGTCTTCGGAATAGGCGAGACGGTTCTCGACATCATATTCAAAAACGAACAGCCCATAGGCGCGGTGCCGGGCGGTTCGGTGTTCAATGGCATCATCTCGCTGGGCCGTTGCGGTGTGACTGCCTCGTTTATCAGCGAGGCGGGCAATGACCGTGTGGGACGTAATATCATTCAGTTCCTCAAGGATAACAACGTGAATGCTGACAACATCAATGTCTATCCCGGCAGCAAGTCGCCTGTCTCGCTCGCGTTCCTTGATGAGAACAACGATGCCGAATATCTCTTCTATAAAGACCACCCGCACGACCAACTCGATTTCATCTATCCCGATGTGCAGCGCGACGACATCGTCATGTTTGGCTCGTACTATGCCGTCAACCCCGTGATACGCAGTCAGGTGGCGGGTTTTCTGGAGCATGCCCGCCAACGCGGAGCCATCATCTACTACGATATCAATTACCGCTCGTCGCACTTGCAGGATGTGATGCGCATCACGCCCAACCTGCTCGAGAATCTGGAGATGGCCGACATCGTCAGGGGCAGTAAGGAGGATTTCATGGTCCTCTACAAGAAGGATGACCCCGACCGCGTCTATCAGTCGGAAATATCGTTCTACTGCAAGAAATTCATCTTCACGCAGGGTGCCAAACCCGTGGAACTGCGTGCGGAAGGCGGATTGAAAAAAAGTTACCCCGTCATCGCCACCGACACGGTGAGTACAATCGGAGCGGGCGACAATTTCAATGCGGGCATCGTCTATGGTATGTTGAAATATGACATCACCCGCGACACCATCGACGAAGGACTGACCGAAGAACAGTGGGACAACATTATCCGCTGCGCGCAAGAGTTCTGCGCGGAGAGTTGTAAACATATCAGCAACTATATACCTGCTGAATTCGGTGAAAAGATGAGATTAGAACTCATCGCTGAACAGAATGAAGCAAACAAACTTACCCCCGAAACCTGAAACCTCAAATCTCAAACCTCAAACCATCATCATGATTACCAACAACATCCATTATGTAGGTGTCAACGACCGCAACAAAGCCTTGTTCGAAGGGCTCTGGCCGCTACCCTACGGCGTTTCTTATAACTCGTATCTTATAGTTGACGAGAAGGTCTGCCTCATCGATACCGTCGAGGTGGATTTCTTCGTGCAGTTCATCGAGAACATCCGCAAGGTCATCGGCGACCGTCCCATTGACTATCTGGTGGTCAACCACATGGAGCCCGACCACAGCGGGTCGCTCGCCTTGTTGAAGAAATTCTATCCCGATGTGACCATCATCGGCAATAAGAAGACCTTCGGCATGATGGCGGGATTCTATGGCATCGGCAACGACGGCATGGAGGTGAAAAACGGCGATACGCTGTCACTCGGCACACATGAGTTGCAGTTCGTGCTGACTCCCATGGTGCATTGGCCCGAGACGATGGTCACACTTGACTCCACAGCGCATGTGCTCTTCTCGGGCGACGCCTTCGGCTGTTTCGGCGCATTGAACGGTGCCATTGTTGACAGTGACATGCGCTGCGACGACTTCTGGTTGGAGATGGTGCGTTACTACTCCAATATCGTGGGTAAATACGGAACATCTGTGCAGAATGCGCTGAAGAAACTGGCTGGCGTGCAGATTGATTATATCTGCGCCACACACGGTCCCGTGTGGCATGACCATGTGGCGAAGGTGATTGGCATCTATGACCGCTTGAGCCGTTACGAGGCCGAGGATGGACTGGTTATCTGCTACGGCACCATGTACGGAAATACAGAGCGCATGGCTGAGGTCATCGCACGTGCCGCTGCCGAGGCTGGAGTGAAGAATATCGTGATGTACAACGTGTCGAAAACGCACCATTCGTACATCCTGCGCGATGTGTTCCGCTATCGCGGACTTATCGTGGGTGCGCCGACCTATAACACGGGTCTGTATCACGAGATGGACGTGTTGCTCTCAGAGATAGCTAACCGCGACATCAAAGGCCGTCTGCTTGGATGGTTTGGCAGTTTCGCATGGGCAGGGAAAGCCGTTGCCAAGATTCAGCAATGGAATGATGAGAGCCTGCACTTCGATGTCGTAGGCGAACCCGTGGAGATGAAACAAGCCCTGACTCCCGAGACTCGCCAACAGTGCGAGGCACTGGGCCGCGCCATGGCAGAAGCACTGGCTTAGTTCTTATTTGGCTCCCAACTGATGCCCCTCCAATAGTATTTCGCTATTGGAGGGGCATCGTTGAATATGGGGTTTAGGGTTTCGTGTTCTGGTCACGCCCTCCCCTCGGGGAGGGATGGGGTGGGGGCTAAACTCTTCACCACCAGTCCGGCGAGGGTGAAGCCAAAGATGGCAGTGATATGAACCAAAGAGCCGTTGGTCTGCACTTTATGGAACATGGGGTCGGCCCCTTCCGTCTCGGCTGCGACCTCTCCATTGTTGGTGAGCAGTTCGTCGGAATAGACACAGTTGAATTTGCGTTGGGGGAACTGTTTCATCCTTTTGAATTTCCTTCGTAGCACACGTGCCAACGGGTCGCCCTCCACAGTCCAAAACTCTCCTGTCTTGATGCGTGAGGGGTCTAACTTCAGGGCTGCACCCATCGAAGAGAAGAGGGTGGCTTGTGTCTGACATGCCAAAAGGATGAGCGTGGCCTTGTCTTTGAGCGAGTCGATGGCATCGATGATGTAGTCGTAATCGTCAAGATGAAACTCGCTGGCTGTCTCTGCCGTGAAAACTTTCTGCAATGCGGTAATCTCCGCATCGGGGTTGATGGTGAGCAACCGTTCTTTGAGTGCCTCCACCTTCGCTTGTCCGACGGTCAGCGTGGTGGCCATCAGTTGGCGGTTGATATTCGACGTGCAGACGCGGTCGGCATCCACCAGTGTGAGGTGGCGGAAACCTGTCCGCACCAGTCCCTCGGCGCACCACGAGCCTACGCCGCCCACACCGAAGATAATCACCCGCTGACGGGCAATGAGGTTTATCGCCTCAATGCCCAGCAGCAGTTCTACACGTTGAAATATCATTGTTATTGGTCGTTTTGTGAGATTGTGAGATTGGGGCAGGGAGCGCTGGGAGTTGTGGGTGAGGCGTACATATCTCTTGCTCCTTGCTCCATGCCCCTTGCTCCTTATGTCACTTCACCACCACTTTTCTGACGGATCCGTCGGTCATCTTGATGAGGTTGATGCCCTTCTGCGGCGTGTTGAGGCGCTGTCCGTCGATGTTGTAGCGCTCTGATATGCGCACTTGATTAATCTCGCTTACCTGTTTGACGCTGGTGGTTGTGGTGTTGACAGCCACTTTCTCACAGTTGTTCACAGCCATGTGGTAGATGTCGGTTGTGTTGTTTACCAGCGGAGCCACAAAGGCGGTGATGCTCAGGTTATCTACGTCATAATTGTCGGGGATGGTGTAATTGGTGGTGTATTCGAAGTTGTCACCGTCCCAAGTGATGAGGTCACCATGGTAATTGGTGAGCACAGCCCGCAACACATTGTTGTGCTCGAAGTTGTTCTCCCATTTGCCGTTGCTGTATTGGCGTCCTTTCAGTCCACCCTCGGTCAGGTAGATGGTGATGGCGCTGCCTTTCAGCATCGTCGCAGCCCCGGCGGCACCGGTACCTTTGACGGTGATGGTCAAATCGCGTTTGTCAGCATTGTATTCCTGTTCTATGTCGAGAGAGACAAATGCCGGGTCTACGTTGGTTTGGTCGATATAGCCGCGTATGTAACTGACGATTTGTTGCAGATAGTTGTCGGTGTCATATCCCAGCCCCACAGCCAGTTCTTCGCCATCTGCCAAGTCGGGGATGTAGGTGCGGTTGAATGCCGCTGTCGGGAAAGAATTCGCATTGACCATGCTCAAGATGTTATCGACTGTACTGAAGTAGTAGGGGTCTTGTTGCGACGACTGGTTGCCATGGATGGACACCCATGCGATGTCGTCATACTGTTTCTCCATCTCACGCAACAGTTTATAACCTAAGTGGCAATAGGTGCATGTCCATGATGTGATATGCTCGACGAGTTGTTTCTGACGCGTTTTGCTTTCCTTATAGGCGGTGAACGTTGTTGTCTGATTATTATTGTCAACCTCATCGGCTGGGGCGGCACCGTTCACCGTGACGAGTTCCACTTTCAAAGTGTGTTGTCCGGTAGGATAGTCTGTCGGCAGACTGATGTTCACGGGTAATTTCGCGCTTTCCATCGATGCCAGCGACACGTTCACGGTCTCCTCTTTGCATTTCTCGTCGTCAATATAATAGTTGAAACCCAGGTTTTTGATGGCTTCTTTACCTTTGTTGGAGACTTTGACTGTGGCTTCCACGTCCGTACCCAACTGGAAGAACTGGTGGTGAACAGCCAGACCGTCCAATGCGATGCGTTGCCCGGTCAGTTCGCCTTCGACAATCCATTGCACTGACAGCGCACCGTCTTCTCCTAAATTATACCATCCTGCTCCGTTGCCGCCATACGATGAGGGAATATTGCCGTAGAAAAGGAACATGCCTTTATTCTCGGCATTCTCATAATAGGAGATGGGCCAACCGTTCGCAACTTGATTGTAGGTGAAGCCTACGATATATTCCGTACCGTCGTCTGTCAGTTCAAACTGGTTTTCCTCGTCAAACATGATCGTGTTCCAACCCTCTTCGCCCGTTTTGGCGTCCTGGCTGATGAAATCAACAATAGAACTGCCTTTCGTCAGACTGGTGAAGACGCTGAAGTCTGTGACATCCTCTTTCAGCCCCACGCGCATACCGACCACTTTGAAACCGATAAAGGAGTTATACACATTATAGTCGAAGACGGTGGCTGCCTTGCAGACACCGGTGCAGTACCTGCCCATGCCATAACTGTCTTCAGACAATTCGTCGGTGGTGTAAAGACCGCAATAATACTGGCTGGTCTCTTCCGGGTCGGGATTCACTTCGCCGCCTTTGCCGTAAACGTATTTGATGGTCACGGTCGAGCCCATGCCGACAGATTCAAACTCTGTCGGGAACTCGACGGTCTGTTTCATCAACTCTATCTGGTAAGTGACCAGGCAAGTGCCATCTTCAGCAGGCACCCACTCGGTCTGCAGGTCGCGCACTGCACCGGCTGCCAGTTCCACGCCGTTGGTGACGAACGTGCAGGCCTCTTCCTTGGTGATGCACGCCGTGGGGAAGCAGATTTGTAACTTTCCGTTGCTGATAGACTTGATGTTGACGTGAATGGAGGCACTTACGGCCTCGTCGCTCACGTTCTTGATTGACAGACCTGAGAGCAGGATGTCATCGCCGAAATCGTCTTTTGTGGGGGTGTTGATGGTCAGGGTGGCACCGTCTTCCAACACCGTACCGTTGGCATCGACAAAGACAATCGCGTTGGTGCTCTGTCCGAATCCGCTAAGGATGCCTGTCAGGGTCATCCAGAATAAAAGTAAAAATTTCTTCATGTGCTTGTGTATTTAATTTGTGATATTGGGCTAATTGGACATATTCGGCTTATTCGGCCAATTTATTGTTTCTCTGATAACCGCTTGATGGCGCATTGAGCCACTCCTTGGTCATTATATACGAAAGCGACGACCGACATCTTTTCCGGGTTCCAATCCTCTTGTAGGGTGCAGGTGGCGCTGAGGGTTTTCTCTTCTCCCTCGTTCAGGGTGACGGCCTCGCCCCAAGTGCCGTTGACGGCCGCACGGAACACATGGTTGTGTACGTACTCGCGGTCGGTTATTTGTCCGCTCGAGGGGTCGGTCACCGTCTGGTAGCGCAATTGTAAGGCGGTAATGCCGTCCTCCACGAGCCAGATTTGTAATTTCCCGTTGGTGGTACCGTCAGTGCCCATGGCGGTCACGTCGATGGCGAGTTGCCGGGCCGATGAGTCATAAGTGTTTTCTATCTCCAGCGACAGCGGTGCGGGTTTTTGCAACTCCTCGTACACTTTTGCCTGCCAGTCGGTATAAGCGAGCACACCGCCATTGCGGTCAATTACTCCCGCGGGCTGATATTCCACGCCCCAGTGGTTGTAATACTCATTGCCGGTGTCGGTCATCAGGCCGATGTTGCTGCTGTTGCCTGCGAAACCCAACGGGCCGGAGTGGATGCCCACGGCGATGACGGCGTTGGTGCCATATTGCTCCTGCAACTGCTCTATCTGCCATGTGGCGGTGGGACAGTTGACGCAACGCTGACCCGTGAAATCTTCAATGAGCACGTTGCGGGCCACCTGAGCCGGTTTCATGTAGATGAGACGCTCGTCTTCGCTCACAGGATCACAAGCGGCCGCCAGTGTCAGCAGGAGTGTCAGTATGATGTATGTATATCGCTTCATGGGTTCAGAAGTTAAAATGATAGGAGAGGGTGAATCCGCGGCTGGCCGGCACATAACGGCACACGCCGCCGGCACAGTTGTATCCTGCGCGTGTGCGGCCGTAACCAGCCTGCAAACGGTGTGCTCCGGTGCTGAAGGTAACCAGTCCCTGATAGTAATGCACACCCGTTTCGCCGCAGTTATACATGTCTGCCACCGTCACCATCCAGTGAGGCACAATGGAGAGTTCCAACAGTCCGTAGAGCCAGTCGCCATCGTCGTCGTTGGTGGTCAGGTACTGGCACTCTCCACGCAGACTGAGGCGGGGGTTGAACTGGTATTTCCCCTCTGCCACGAAGATATTGGAATGAATCATGCCTCCGTGTCCCTCGACAATCTCCTGATTGTAGAACTGGTTCATATACATCAGGTTCAGCCGGAAATCGCGTGTCAGGCGTTTCTCCACCTGGATGTTCAAGTCCTGATAGTACATCTGGTCGCCCCATTTCCAGAACGCGGAACCATAACCGTCGGAGCCCATGGTAGGACCCTCATGTTGGTTGCGGTCGATGGCGTGAACGTAGGAGTAGTTAACCTTCAACATCGTGCCGTATTTGCCGCCTAACGGGGTCTTACGCTTGAACTGATAACCGGCGTTCAACTGATATGCCCACTCTCCGTCGGGGTGTGTGGCGTAGGGGTAGAGCGCCGCCAGCGCATAGGTGTGCTCCATCGTGAAGGCAGGCAAGTGGTTGATAAACGACGATGTGCCGTTCATCGACCGCCGGCTGCGGAACGACATGTTGTCCGACCGCTTCGCCTGTGCCAACAGACTCATGCCTTTCTGCGAGTATGAGGCGGAAAGCATCGCCACATAACCGCGACGATAGATGTAATGGTTGTCGAATGATGGGTCTTGTGTCTTTTGCGCATATTCGGCGAGGATATTCAGTCCGCCAGTCTGCACATTGGCACGTACGTCAAAGGCGTTGACGTTCTTGGGGAAATTCAAACGGTGAGTGGCGTCTGCCATAACCGTCTCATCACCTTCGTGCTTATTGACAAACGAAACGCCGGCTGTCAGACGGGTGCCGCTGGCTTGCATGGCCTTCGACCACTCGTCAATGTTCAACTCAACATCGCCGCCCGTCACCCATGAGTCATTGTGCGCCCAATAGCGCCGCTGCTCGCCTGTGACGGCCTTCAACTGCACACCCTTGAACGGCCGGTAAACGACTTTTCCGCCCAGGAGGTGGTTGTCGATGCCGAGCGACCGCTCCTCGTAGGTGCGGAGGATGAATCCCGAACCGAACTGCTCATACACAGAACCGGCGGTGACCTCTATGTCTTTCCATTTGCCTTTGACATAATAATAGGGCACGCCCCAGCCCTTGAAATCGTGTTCATAGCCGGGCAGAGGGTGTTGCAGGAACTCGAAACGGGCACCGGCATCATGATGTCGGCTCATGACAGCCACGTCGGCGTAGGTATTGGTCAGTATCTTATCGTCACTTTTCTCCGCGCCGATGGTCTCATCCTTCTGTGGGATGAGGATGTCGCTTTGGATGCTTCCTGTGACCACCCATTGCTTGTCGCTCTGAGGGTCCTGGGCTTGTATCGTTGCAGCGATGGCCAGCACAAAGAATAACAGTCGGAAACGCATTTGCAGATGATGAATAGTCAATTGAATTGTGAATTAAACCCACCCCGGCCCTCCCCAAAGGAGGGGGAGATAATTGTGAATTGTTGAACTAAACCCACCCCGACCCTCCCCAAGGGAGGGGGAGATAATTGTGATTTGTCAATTGTGAATTAATTCTCTCACTTTCTCGATGAGTTCTTGTTCGGCACCGTCGGTATAGCCGTTGTGGCGGTAAACGATGTTGCCTTGTCCGTCGCAAATCAGCACATAGGGAATCATCTGAATACCCAGTGCACGTTTGAAATCGCTGTTGGGGTCAAGCAGCACCTCATATTCCCATCCGTATTCATCGACCATCGGTTTCACCTTGTGGATGTTCTGCGCCTGGTCAATCGACACGGCGATGAGTTTCACGCCAGTCTCTTCCTGCCAGTCGGCATAGACATCGTTGATGGCGCTCAACTCGCGATTGCAGGGCTTGCACCATGTGGCGAAGAAATCGATGATGATGGGCTTTCCGTCATTACTCAGTTGGTCGGTCTGGACGGTTTTCCCGTCGATGGTCTTCAGCGTGACCGACGGCAATTGGGCGCTCACTGTTGCTGTGACAGCCAAGAGAGCGGTTATCAATGCTATTTTGATACTTTTCATGTCTTCTGGTTGTTGATTTCGTTAAATATTAACCCTTTAAATTGCAAAATTACACCTTTTTATATGACATAGGTGTAATTCTGTTGTTAAAAAATATAAAATGCCATACCTTGCCCCTCATTCCTCATACGTTCCTCATATGCTATTCGTCATTCTTTCATCGCCACGAGTACACATCCAATCATGATGAGGGCCACGCCCGCCCATCGGGTGAGGGGGACTGTCTCGTGAAAAAAGACGATGGCGGCCAACATGCCGAACACATAACTGAGCGAGAGCATGGGGTAGGCCATTGAAAAGGGGAAATTCTTGACGATATACATCCACAGCACCGTGGCGGCGCCATAACAAATGCCGCAGCCCAACCACCACCAGTTGGTCAATTGACTGGTGAAGAAATGAAGTGACCAGGAGAATTGCCCCATGCGTTCAAGGGCAAACTTCAGAAACACTTGGCCGCCGGTAAGCAGCAGGCATTGTAAGATGGCTGTGATAATCAAGCGCATGGTCGAAGGGGGTTAAGGAGTTCAGTATTTAGGAGTGAAGGAGTGGAGGAGTGAAGACAATAGTTCTCTTATGGGGAGTTCAGAAGTTCAGACATTAGTACGCCGTTTGAGGAGTAATCTCTTGCCCCCTGCCCCTTGCTCCATGCCCCCGCTTTGGTTCGGCCGAGAGCATCAGGGCCCAGGAACGGTCGGATAACGCGTCGGGTTGCAAGCCGCATTGTGTAATCTTGTCGCGCAACGAGTCGGTCAATTCGTCATTGGCGCAGACCAACGCTGAACGGATTTTTCCGCTTTTGATTTGCAGAATAGCATCGAGCATGGCGCACTCAAACGATTTCTCCCCATGGCTGTAGGTGCTGTTATAGCCGTGATTGCCGGTATGGATGGCGATGAGCGAGGCCACGGTGTTGTGTGTCGATTGCATGAAACAGGTGGGCATGCTGGCACTCTCTCCCTCGGTGTGCAGGGCATCGAGCATCTGTTCCGTATTGCTGATACAACCCAATGCGGTGCCGTTGATGATGGCGTCGGGTTGGTCGATGCCGCTCTCACGGATGGCCTTCAAGGCGGTGACCAGGGCACGGCGCAACAACCGTCCGTAGCGACGGGTCTTCATGGGATTGAGGTATTCGCGGTATTCAGCCTCCGCCACCTCTTTCACCTCTGCCACGACATAGACATGGCGGTCGTCAGCAGCAAGGCTCTCCGGGCATTCCGGATTCTCCGGGTTTTCCGGACCTTTCTCTATGGATCTGCCCAATACGACAGCAGAATCATTGCCGCCAAATCCGAAAGCATTGCACAGCACATGACGGAGAGGGAGCCTATCGTCATTCCCGTCATTTCCCGAATAGGGGATGATGCATGCCTCGTCGGGGTGTTGCCACCCGAGGTTTTGGGGTATGAACTGATGTTGCAAAGCGAGAATAGAGAACACCGTCTCGATGGCTCCGGAAGCGCTTGTGGTGTGCCCGGTGAACGATTTGGTGGAGGATACGGGCGGCATCTTGTCGCCAAAGACGCGCCGCAGGGCTGCGCTCTCCGCCGCATCGTTGTCAGGCGTGGCGGTGCCATGGGCATTCACGTAATCGATATGACAGGGCATGAGGTGTGCTTCGCTGAGGGCTTCCGTCATGGCTCTGTAAGCCCCCTCACCGTCGGGCGACGAGGCTGTTTGGTGATATGCGTCACAGGCATTGGCGGCACCTTCGATGACGACCAACGGTGTGGCTCCGCGTTGCAAGGCGTGCTCCTCCGTCTCGATGACGATGAAGGCCGCTCCTTCGCCCAGATTCAGTCCGTGACGGTTGGCGTCAAAGGGTCGGCACGGCTGCTCGTCGAGTATCATCAGCGACTTGAAACCGTTGAGGTGGAATCGTGTGAGGCTTTCCATGCCGCCTGCCACGACGATATCGTATTGCCCGCTCTCAACCAGCCGTTTGCCCAATATGATGGCGTTGAGTGCTGCCGAACAGGCTGTGGAGACGGTGGCGGTGAAATCAAAACCGCCGGTATGCTTGGCTATCTGCTCTGTGCTGTCGCCACAACCGTGCCGACGCAATACCTCAGCGCTGAGGCGGTCGGGGTAATATTGCTCGGTCAGGTCCATGCCGCCCACAGTGGTGCCGCAGACAAGGGCCGTCTGCACGTTGTGTCGCTCTTGGTCGATGCCCGCTTGGGTTATCGCCTCTCTTGCGGCCATGATGCCGAGCAGTGAATTGCGGCTGATGAGGGTATCGCCTTCTATCTGCAACCGCTGCCGCAACTGTTCATTGCTCAGTCCCACCTCGCCTACAGGAAACTCCGTGTGGACGGTGTCGAGCAACCTGACGCGGCCGATGCCCGATGCCCCTTTCTGAAGGGCGTCGAGCGTCTGTCGCAGGTCAAGGCCTATGGCTGAAACCACGCCTGTTCCGGTAATGACGACACGTTGATTGCTCATTGCGGTGGGATGCCTTGACGGCTGTTTTATTTCGTACGGTTGGCGGTCACATAGTCAGCCATGACCTGTACGGATTGGAAGATATCCTTCCCTTCTTTCGGGTCACGGATTTTGATACCGTAGTTTTTCTCTAAGAGCACGATGAGTTCCAGTGCGTCGATAGAATCAAGCCCCATACCGTCGTCACCGAAAAGCGGTGCGTCGTCGGCGATGTCGGCTGGTGTCATGTCTTCGAGGTTAAGTGCCTCGATAATTTTTATTTTCAGTTCGTCAATGAGTGACATGGTTTTTTAATATTTGAGTTTTTGAGTTTTTGGAGTATAGGAGTTTTGGAGTTTAGACAATAGTCTGTTTATCGAGATTATTTGTGAGATTCGTAGTCGAAGTGATTGAAGACATCCGTCAAATCCGTTTTTAAAGAAACAATTCGTTGAGTTCATGAAATCCGTTTGTATTTCTAATTCGTAAAATACGCGAAATTCGTAGTCCGAAAATGTTTTAGGGCGTAGTGTTCTTGTCCCTCATTCGAATCCGTGAAATTCGTTTAATCCGTTGTTACAGACACAATTCGCATTCGTAGTTTCATGAACTTTGGATTATCCACATGTCCGCTGCGAAGTGTTCGTTATCGGGTGCGTCAATCCATCCTGTGATGACTGAGGTGGCAGTGCCGTCCAAGAACAGTTGTCGGGCATGTTGTTGTATCTGTTGGTCGTCGCGTCGGGGCAATACGATGAGGTTGGTCTCGCCTGTGTATTTGTTGCGGATGGCTATCTCGCCCGTCACGATATTGGGCAGGGTATAGACAAAGACCGACGGTGAGGGGAAGAACTGCTCACGGTCGCGGATAGTGTCCTCGAATGCCTGGTCGCTCTTGATGGAAGCGTTTTGGCAGAAGAGCACCACGGCGCGGTCGTCGCGCGGCACAAACCGTTCATCACCCTCTTGTTGGAGCAGCAGTTCCGATGCCAAGAACCCCACCTTGCAGAGTGTGTCCATCTTGAAGAATTTGGGGTAGTCGTCCACATGGGCGCGATACACCTCGGTCAGCAGGGCGTGGCCTGTTGACTCCGTGTGCAGCCGTTTGCCGTCTGTCAGCACTTCGGTAGGGGTTATTATTACTTGATGACGGTTCGATTTCACGGTGATGTTCTGAAATTTGCGTGCAAATTTACAATTTTCCCGTGAAATATCAAATGTCAAATAAATAAAGATGATTTTTTCGCCATCTCCGAATGCGATTTGTTCCTACTTGCACCAATCGGGTAGGGTGTCATCGTGTGTTGCCAGTGGTCTTCAAGGGTGTGCAAATGCTCACTTTGTTTTCAATTGCTTTGCCACCCAGATCACCCACTCATCTACATTGTCGGTGAGCATCGACGGATATGGTAGTTCTATTTTGACATCGGGGGCAATTCCTGGTACGACTTGTCCGTCTTGCTGAAAGAAAGGGATATTGCCACATGTGGGATAATAAAACATCAACTTGCTGTTGGGCAGTACCGAACCTATTTCGTTACCCGTTTTGTTGGCTCCCCAAGTACTCTCTTTTCCATAGACTCTTGTACGTTGAGGATTACAGTAGTCATTGACAAAACGAACCAATGTTTCGGCCGAACTTGCAGTTCGGTTGTCGATAATCACCGCTGCTTTCAAGGGCAATTCAGAATGAGGTAATTCTTCATCATCGCTATCGTCATCTTCCACTTTCACAAACTCGTCAGAAGTGCTCTCGCATCGGGCTATAAATGATTTCAGCCATTCATTATCAGTTTGGTCAGATAGTTGGCGTCGGTAAAAAGCAAGATTGGTATCTGTATTTCTGAAGCAGATGCTGTCATGAGTGATTTTGGCGTGGTCAACAAGGATATTGCCAATGGGTTCCCACATCGTATCGCTTCCGCCTGTGTTTCCCCTGACATCGATGATTAAATTCTTGCAACCAGACGAAAGAAATGCCTGAACAGCCTTTGAGAACCATTCAAAAGTAGGGGCTTTTCCTTCGCACGAAGGCACGCGGATAAGCCAGGTCTCAATGTCTGCCTTGCATGAAACCGCTTTGGGGGCATAGTTGAAAAGAGATTTATAGTTGGTATGACTCTTCACGTAATAGGTGTCCCAAAACAAAGGATGGTCAACATAAAAATGCGCATCAAACTTATGGAAGAACCAATAGGCATATTCACATGTCGCTTGCTCAATGCCCATTTTCCCCTTCTTAACTTTCTTGCGAAGGCCAGACTTCAACTGTTTGTATTCCTTACCAAACCCATGTTGCATGATGAACGGAAAGGCAAAATAGTTTTTCTCCGTGGTCTGAACCATATAATCAAAATCGCTCAGATGATTGCTGATGCTGTCAGGCACTGCAGCCAAACAGGGCTTTGCAGTATAAAAGAACATCAACAATAGGATGATAATTACCTTTGGACAGGTATGGTTATGATGTCTCATCTCCTTTTTGGATGTGTATATGTGTCTTGTCAAACAAGATTCCTGCGTTAGTACCTCCGAATCCGGAGATGAGTTTGATGAAAGCGTGGCGGGAGGTGATGCGGTGGCGAGGGCTGATGTTGACGGGTTTAGACACGCCCGACTCGTCGAAACCGTATGTCCCTATTATGGTATGCTGGTCGAGAGCATGCATGGTGAGAATAGATTCTAATATGCCCGCCGCACCCATCGTGTGACCGTAATACCCTTTGAGAGCGTTGACGGGTATGGCCGACAGTCCTGCGCGGAAGATGGCTTTCGCCTCCATCTCATCGTTATAGAGGGTGCCGGTGCCGTGAGCATTGATTAGCGCTAAATCGTCATGACAGGCGCAATTGTCGAGCAGATGACGGAGCACCCGGTAACTGCCCTCGCCCGTAGGCGACGGGCTGGAGATATGATGGGCGTCATTGCGAATAGCACCACAAAGAATTGTCCATGAATTCTGGCACGGTGGCACCGCCCCTACATACGCGGAGTCATCTCCTGCTCCTTGCCCCTTGCTCCCTGCCCCTTTGAGATATTCACTCCCCTCTCCCTTTGGAGAGGGGCTGGGGGTGAGGCTCTTTGGGAGAGGGGTTAGGGGTGAGGCTACCACCATCGTTGCTGCCGCTTCTCCAAGATTTAGGCCTATGCGCTCGATGTCAAAGGGCCGGCAGGGTTCGGGCGAGAGTGCTTTGAACGACTGGAAACCGCTCACGATGAATGGCGACTGCTCGTCGGCACCGATGACCACGGCATGCTCGCAAGCCCCGCTCTCAATGGACCGTATGGCTTCTATCTGCGCACAAACGCCTGATATACAAGCGTTTGATACAACGATAGGCTCTCGTTTGTTGCCGAAATGCTGTGCGATGGCTCTTGCCGCCTCGCCATACATCAGCCGGTTGTCGGGGATGTGGTTGTGATGATGTTCGAGTAGTGCCACATTGGCTTTCGTGGTGGCGATGATGAACTGCACGTGCGGTGAGGCGGGGTCGAGGCCGCTCCGACGGATGGCATCGTCGGCCGAGATTATCGCCATCTGCTCAAACCGGGTGTAGGCCTTGTCGCTGCCGATACGTTCGGCAAAAGCACTTTCCACCTCATCTTCGTCGAAAAGTGACGCGGTGAAAGGCTCTGGCAAGCCCCAACGTCCCTCATAACGGCGCAAACGGGTGGCACCGCGTATCACCGCCGTCAAATTGTCGTAAGTGGTGAATCCGAGGGGTGAGGTGATATTGTCGGCAATGATGCTAATCATGGGGTGAGCCATTTCTTTTTCCATTCCTCATAAAAAGGAGGATTGGACCAAACCAACTGATAATCAGCATCGAGAAAGACTTGCACGGAGGTGCCGGTGGCAAGCAATTCGCCGCTCTCGGTATCGTGAATCTCGTAGTCGAAGATGATTTTCGCCGCCTCCGTGGGTCTGTAGATGATGTCGATGCGCGGGTGCATGCCATAGACAATGGGTTTGTGGAAATGGAACTGCAAATCGACCAACGGGGCATAATAACCGCTGTTGAAGATGAGCATATATCCCAATTCGTATTTCTTGCCGAACTCTTCGCGCGCATCTTCGAAATAGAGCGGATAAGAGCCGTGCCACACAAACTGCATGGAATCGACTTCGCTGAAACGGATATCAAATTCTTTGGAGGCGGTAAGCATGTTTTTTATTTTGGAGTTCAGGAGTTCAGGAATTGAGGAGTGTAGGAGTTTAGAAGTGTAGGAGTTTAGACATTAGTGTGCTAATCATTCCCTCCCCTCGGGGAGGGTCAGGGTGGGGGCTTTAGGGTGAGGTTACTCTTTCATCGCGATTTTCAGTTGGGCGGTGGCGATGATGCGGTCGTCGCAGCGGACGGTGGCCTCGGCCAATGTGATGTTCATCAGTTGCTGCAGCACGTCGATGGTGGTCACAAGGGTGTCGCCGACTTTCGGTGTGTCGTGTATGACCATGTCCTTGACAGCCCCAATGAATCCTATCTGTATGTCGCGTTTGAGGATGTATTTGTTGACATACCCTAACCGCGCGGCGCAGGTTTGTGCCATGTTCTCGGCCAGCGCGCAGGTCATCAGCCGGCCGTCCTCGACCATCAGATGATCCTCACACACGGTGAATCGTGTGGTGGTGCGCTGCTCGTCAAACCAGATGAGGTGGTCAACGAGCACAAATGGCTCCTGCTGAGGCAGCAGTTCGTGAATGTTGATATCTTCAAATTGTGGGGTCATGATGCCCAAAAATCAAAATAATTGTACCACTGTGTGGGATAGCGGCGCACGATGGCCTCCAATTCGCCGGCAAAGCGTTGCGCCATGACAGATGCCCGTTGGCGGATGGGCTGCGTGGCGTCGAGGTCGCTTGCGATGTCGGTGATAAAAACTCGGTAATGCTTGTATCCTTCCTTCATGACCGACACTTGCAACACGGGCAGCGACCGCTGGGCGGCCAATGCGAACGGTCCGAGCGGAAAACGGGCCTCAGTACCGAAGAAACGGCATTTGATGCTCCGTGGCGAACCATAAATGCGGTCGGCAGGTATGCTGACCACCTCGCCATTGGCAAGGGCCTCGCTCATGAGAAACACATGGCTCATATCGTCGGCGGTGACGATGGTGTGGATGTTGTTGGCTTCCATCACGCGACGGCGGTTTTGTAGTACCGCCTCGGCCTCGCCGCCATAAACGAGCGCATTGAAACGCTTATCATAAGCTTGCAGGGTGTAACCCGCCACCTCGTAACATCCCACATGGCTGCTGAGGATAACGAAACCCTCGGGCTGTGCCGCCAGATGACGGTAGAGCGGCATGTCGTCGGCGGTGAGACGGAACTGTCCGCCGCCGAACATATAAAACCGGTCGAGCACCACTTGCGAAAACTGGCAGTGGTTGCGGTATGTGGACCATAGCGAGCGCATCCGGCCATACCCCATACGCTGACGGAAAAACTGCCACTGCGCACGGAACCCGCTGCGACGGAACAACATATAGAACGGCACTATAAACACCGCCACGCCCGCATACATCAAGCGCAGCGGCAACACGCGCATCACCCTGATGAGCCAGCGGTGCATCCACGGTGTGCCGTCGGTGCGGCCCTGCCATTCTTTGTCAGCAGCCATGCTGTGCGTCGGTTTATGCTACCTTGCTCTCAATGTAGTTGCAGAAGTCGTTGAGTGTCTTCACACCCGCCATTTCCTCGGGTTTAATCTTAAACCCGAATTTCTTCTCCACGATGACGACGATATCCACAAAATCGAGGCTGTCGATGCCGAGGTCTTCTTTGAGCAGGGCCTCAGGGGCTATTTTCTGCTCTTCCACCTCAAGGTCGTCGATGAGAAACTCTCTTACTTTTTCTTCAATTTCTGTTCTTGACATAATGATGATGTTATTGATCGTTTGGTCGTTTGGGGGGATTGGTCGTTGGGGGGAGGTTGGGAGTTTTGGGAACACTGGGAGTTATGGGAAGAATATGCGCACGGGGAGTAATCTCTCACCTCTCACCTCCTACCTCTCACCTCTAAAGGCACCTCTCACCTCTAAAATAGAATGTCCCTGTCCCAGATGGTCATGGATGGCGGTGACATGCAAGTCGGCTTTCTCGATGAGCCGCTGGAAGTCATCAGAGTGATACATCTTGCTGTTGCCGTTGGCGATGACCGTGAAATAAAGGCTGATTTGTGTGAGACAGAACGCCGCGGGCTCAAAACGCTGGCGGTCCCAAAGCGTCTCCATGATATAGAGCGTGGTGTCGCTGTCCATGATGGTGGCGGCGCGACGCAGGATGCTGACTATCTCGTCTTCGCTGAAACAGTCGAGGAACTGACTCATCCAGATGGCGTCATAATGGCGGCCGGTAGGCAGTGTGCAGTCCGGGTCGAGCATGTTGGCTGCGAAACCGTGTATGCGTTCTGCACCGGGTTTGCCTTTTGTCTGCTGTCGCATCATCTCAAGTTGTTGGGGCAAATCGACGATGGTCACCTCCACGTCGGGGTCATGACTCACGCACTGCATGGCCCACCGCCCGGTGTTGCCTCCCACGTCGAGCAGATGCTTGGGATGGTTGGCGAAGACGATGTTCAGTGCTTCCTCGAATGAACTGTCGGAATAGAAGTGATCGAAGGCAAACCAACTCTTCTGTGTCTCTGCCGGCAATGACGACAGCGCCTCATACACCGTGGGCCAGTTGCCGAAATGTTCCAGTCCGGCGGGGCGTCCTTCACGCAATGCCTCTTCCATACGAAACATGCCCAGGTAGTTGACATCGTGGTTGAAATCGATGTTCACCCGTGTGGCAGGATCGTTGACGAGAAACCATCCCGTCTTGGAGATGGTGAAACGGTCTGTTTCGGGGTTGACCGTCACCGTGCCGATGGAGAGCGACGCCTCGAGCAGACATTTGGTGGCATATTCGCTGATGCCGGTCTTGGCTGCCACCTCGGCGATAGTCAGTTCCTCGTCGCGAAGCAGGTCGAGGATGCCCCATTTCACCATCAGCCGTGACACTTGAAACACGACCGGGCCGAATGCGATAAACTCAGCCAACCGCTGTGCGTCGCGGGCGTTGAGTGTATCGCGGGTATATTTCTTTTGTAATGGATCTGAGAGGTGCATGAGTTCTTAATGGGGAGTTTAGGAGTTCAGTAGTTCAGTAGTTCAGACGTTAGTACGCCGTTTGAGGAGTAATCTCTTGCTCATTGCTCCTTGCCCTTTGCTCCTTGGGGTGAGGCTTCTTTTTTTATCTCAACTGTTTGACAAGAAGTTTTCCGAGGCGTTTGCCGGCGCTTTTGAAACCGTCGCTCCAGAGATTAGCCATGGAACCGAAGACACCGCCTTTGCCCTCGATACTGAACTTCACCACCTGTTGTCCGCTCTCTTTGTCGCGGATGACGATGTTGAGGTAGCAGTTACCCTTCTTGGTGATGTTCACGGGGTGGATGGTCATGAGCATGTTCGACTCCGAGGCATTGGTCAGAAATCGTCCGATAGTGCGCAGACGGTCATTGGCGGCAGGTAGCAGCATGAGCGACAACTGCGGTTTCAACTCGTTCTCCAACTCATATTGGGGGTTGAACTCCGGCTGCTCTATCTTTCTGAACTCAAGCCATGCGGCCTGACTCATGCCTTCGATGGTCGTTCCTTCCCAGTCTTCCTCTACTTGTATCTTGGAAATACCCATGAGCGGAGCGAATGAGCCTTCCACGACAACAACGTCTTGTTCGAAAAGGCCTTGTGCGAAACTTGTCGTAGTGACAAGCATCAGCAGGGATAATACTATCAGTTTTTTCATCTTTTTGTCTTTTTATAGGGTTTTATAGGGTGATTTCAGAAATGAGATATTCCCTTTTCTTGTGAGGGTTAGGGGTTCTTAATTACCAGTGCCGAGTTCGTTCCGCCGAAGCCGAAACTGTTGCTCAGCACGGTGTTGATGTCACATTCGGTGGTTTGGCGTGCAATGTTGAGCGGTTCGCTGTACTGGTCGGGGTTCTCAAAATTGATGTTGGGCGCCACAAAATGGTTTTGCATCATCAGCACGCTATACACCACCTCGCTGGCTCCGGCCATCCAGCACTCATGCCCTGTCATGCCTTTGGTGGAGGAGATGAGGGCGTGCTTGCCGCGGAAAAGGCGGTCGAGGGCGATGGCCTCGAACATGTCGCCCTGCTGGGTGCTCGTGGCGTGGGCATTGATGTAGTCGATGTCATCAGCGGTGAGTCCCGCGTCGTTCATGGCGCGCGTCATGGCGATGACGCTGCCGTCGTCGGAGGGTTGCGAGATGCCGCCGCCGTTGGATGAGAACCCGTAACCGCAAACCTCTGCTAGGATGGGCGCGACGCGCTTGACGGCACTTTCATAGTCCTCGAGCACCAATGCAGCGGCTCCTCCACTCGGAATAAGCCCGTCGCGGTCGCGGTCGAAGGGGCGTGAGGCACGTGTGGGGTCATCCATGCGTTTTGAGAACGTGTTGAGCGCGTCAAACGAAGCCATGCTGTAGAAATTGACCTCTTGGGCGCCGCCGCAGAGCACACGGTCTTGCAATCCCTGACGGATAAGCAGGTAGGCCAGACCGATGGCATGGCTGCCACTGGCGCAAGCGCTGCTGACGGAGAAGTTGATGCCCTTGAGATGGAAGATGCTGCTCAGGTTCATGTTCACCGTCGAGTTCATGGCCTGGAAGATGAATCCCGACCCTAAGAGTTGGGTGTCGTGTTTCTCGGCCATGATATTGGCTGCCTCGATGACGGGTTTGGCCGACGAGTCATTGCCGAAGATGACGCCTACCTCGTTTTGTTGGAGGAATTCGTCGTCCATGCCTGCCTGACGGAAAGCCTCTGTCGATGCCATGTAGGCAAACTCGGCTTCCTCGGACAGTCCGGTGCGCAGACGGCGGTGCAGCAACCCTTTCAGTTGGGGGCGCTCCACGATTCCTGTCAGTGCCGACTGGTAACCGTAGGTGATGCGCTCCTGCTCGATGCCGATGCCGGAGCGGCCCAGTCGCAGCGATTCGGTGACCGCCTCTTTATTTGTCCCGAGGCACGACCAGATGCCCATGCCCGTGATAACGACTTTTCTCATTCTTTATTGTTGGAGTTTGGGAGTATTGGAGTGTAGCAGTGTAGGAGTTTGGGAGTTTAGACATTACTCCGCGATTTGGGGTGTAATGGCTTTAACTACTTAACTACTTTAACTTCTTTAACTCCCCTAAATCAAGTATACAGCCCCCCGTTGATGTTGATGACTTGCCCTGTGATGTAGGCGGCATCGTCGCTGGCGAGGAAACTGACCAGCGCGGCCACTTCCGCGGGTTGTCCGAAGCGTCCGGCGGGGATGAGGCGCTTAAGTTCTTTCTCGTCGAGTGTTGCCGTCATGTCAGTGGCTATGAATCCCGGTGCCACGGCGTTGACCGTCACCTTGCGTTGGGCCACCTCTTGTGCCAGGGCTTTCGTGGCCCCGATGACCGCCGCTTTCGCTGCGGAGTAGTTGGTCTGTCCGGGCAGTCCTTTCACACCCGAGAGTGAGGTGATGTTGATGACGCGTCCGTGGCGGTGGGTGAGCATGTTCTTTAGCAGACGGCGGGTCAGGTAGAACAGGGCGTTGAGCGATGTGTCCATCACCTGATGCCACTCCTCATTTTGCATGAAAATCATGAGGTTGTCGCGACGGATGCCGGCGTTATTGACCAGCACCTCCACATAGCCGTCGGGGTGGGTGCTCTCCCATTGTTCCACGGCTGTCTCAATGGCTTCAGGCGAGGCCACGTCAAACGGGAGCAGTTCGGCTGTGCCGCCCGCCGCCTCTATCTCTTGTTGTGTCTGTCGTGCCGCTTCGTCGTTCGAGCGGTAGTTGATGATGACCGCAAAACCCTCGCGGGCCAGCCTGAGGGCGATGGCGCGACCGATGCCGCGCGAACCCCCTGTTATCAGTGCATATCTCATATTTCGGTGCAAATTTAGATAAAAATCGTAGATAATAAGTCAGTTGAAGAAAGAATTTAAGTTTTCTTTAGAGAAGAAAGTGATTGATCATTATCTTTTGAAAATATGGGTGTCCGCTAAACGACATAGAACTGTTCCCGATGAACTGGGTTACATACTCCGCCCTTGTCCCGCCCCTTAGAGGGGTGGGGAGTGGACTGGTGCCCTTGAGATTGTTTGATGTCGTTCATCAGACACCAATAAAAGTCATTAGTGTGCTAATTATTCCCTCCCCTCGGGGAGGGTTAGGGTGGTGGCTTCAGGAGGGTGGGGGCTTTTGGGCTCCTATGGCCTTAATATCTTTTTATACTCCTCGGGGTTGTTGATGAGGCGGACGGCTTCGGCCATCTGCTTGTCTCGGCGGAGGGCATTCTCTACAGAGCCGCGCTCATAATAATAGGCTGCTACGATGTCACTCTCAATCAACCGTTTAATCTGTTCCTTGTTGTAGTCGAGGTCTTTCTCCAGATTGTGCGTCAGTTTCTTCTGCAGGTTGTCAAACTCCTGTTTGGCATCGTCGTAATACCCCTCAAACTTAGCCAGTTTGACGAGCGTCTCCATGAATTTCTCGCTCTCGGGGTCGTATTTGAAACCACTCTTCAATACCCGCTGTTTGAAATCGTCGTAATCAGCGTCGGACAGTTCAAACTGCGATGGCGGGGCTATGGTGGGATGGCGGTTGATGTAGTCAATTTCGTAGTTGAGCATCACCTCGGTGGAATCCATGCCTGATGACGCCAGATAATACGCGATGTTGGGCAGGGAGTCGGGCACCACCTCCACATCGGGCTTGATGCCGCCGCCGTCGCGCACCTCTCTGCCGCCGGCTGTATGGAACACATGGGTGAGCGAGTCGGGGATATGCTCGGTGTATCCGCCTTTGGAGTGGCGGTAGTTGATGGCTTGGATGCACCGTCCGCTGGGGATGTAGTATTTATTAGAGGTGAGTTTCAGACTGCCGTTGTAGGGTAGGTCCACGCTCATCTGCACCAATCCCTTGCCGTAGGTGCGTGTGCCTAAAATCACGCCGCGGTCGAGGTCTTGTAGTGCTCCGGCGGTGATTTCCGATGCCGACGCAGAATTGTCATTGACCAGCACCACCAGCGGCATCTCCGCGTCTATCGGCTCCACCTTCGTCACGTAGTCGCGGTTGGCGCGCTGCATCTTGCCCCTGTTGCTCACGATGAGCACATCCTTCGGCACGAACATGTTCACGATGTTCACCGCCTCCTGCTCCGATCCGCCTCCGTTGTTGCGCAGGTCGAGTATAAAGCCCCGCATGCCCTGGTTCTTCATCTCGATAAACGCGCGGCGCACATCTTTCGCGCAGTCCTCAGTAAACTGCCGCAGACAAAGGTAACCTATTTGTCCGGGTCGCATGCCGTAATAGGGTACTGAAGGCGTCTGCACGGTGCGGCGGGTGATTTTCATCTGCATCTTCTTGCCCGTAGAGGGACGTTGGATTTTAAGGATGAAACTGGTGCCGGGGTCGCCGCGGAGGTGCGAACTGACATACGACACATCCTTGTCGGTCATCACCGAGTCGTCGATGGCGAGGATGATGTCACCTTTCTTCAGACCCGCCTCGGCGGAGGGCATACCCTCATACGGCTCGTCGATGACCACCCGTTTCAACTGCATGTTATAACGGATGAGTGCACCGATACCGGCGAACTTGCCAGTGTATATCTCCTTCAGTTCCTGCATGTTCTCCTCGGGGTAATACTCCGTGTAGGGGTCGAGGCTGCGCAGCATCGCCTTGATGGCGGTGCCCACCACCTCGTCGGCGTCGAGCGTATCGACATACAGCATCTCGAGGTTTTTATAAATGGCGTTGAACACGTCGAGGTTCTTGGCCACACTGAACAAACGGTCGTTGTCGGTCTGCGCCTGCGAGGGAATAATTGCCGCGAGGCAGAACGCTATGGCGAGGCATATTTTCTTCATCTCTAACGAATGGTTATAATTCGAATATGTAATTTGATGTGCAAAAATACGCCATAATCTGCTTATTCCGCTATTTTTGACATTTTTTTTGATATTTGGTTCAGGATACCCTGTAAAAGACCGCCTAAAACCGATTTTTTATATGTTTTTCGAAATTTTTCCCTAAAAAGTTTGGCGGAATGAAAAATTCGCTTTACTTTTGCAACCGCATTCGAAAAAACTGCTTCAGTAGCTCAGTTGGTTAGAGCACCTGACTGTTAATCAGGGGGTCGTTGGTTCAAGCCCATCCTGAAGCGCCTTAAAAAGAGTCCTGTAAATCAATGATTTACGGGACTTTTCTTTTTCTCACATTTCAAAGTTGCACCCATTTTGCACCCAATTTCATGCTCCGTACAGGGTTTGCACCCACTCCTTTGCAGAATTAACTTTTCTGAATCCTGCAAAAGATAATCTTTGCAGAGCGTTGTCAAATTCTAACGTTGACAAGTTGAAAATCTCTATGGTGTTTCAACTGTCAACCATGGAGTATTATTTTGGAATATTGCACTTATACTGTGCATGTGCCCCTAATCGTTAATTAAATTTAAATAACAGGTAATACTTGTATTTTTAATACGAATAATTCAATTTTTATTGTAACTTTGCACTCAAATTATTAAATCATGTTTGACTCAATATCATTTGAAGTACCCCGTCATCCTTATATTTCTCTTTTTGAGGAAGAACAAGGCTTGAAAACCTCACTTAATATAATAGGTGAAGTTATGAATGTGCCTATGTGTGCGTTGGAAAGCATACTTAGGGCAAATGGATATGACGAGGTAGAGCCGGGTAGCATCTGCATAGATGAAAAGATGCTGTCCATTTTTGCAGATGCATATATCCGCAAAATGAAAAACTATTTTCTAGGTTCCGTCCGTAATATAGAAAATCTTTCCTACGAAGAATTCACGGACTTAAATGAGTTTTATAACACTTTTAAAAAACAAGAAGTCAAGTTCGTACGCAGAGCCGAATGGAGCCAGATCGATACTGAGCTTATCCGCGCTGCATTTATGGACAAAATCAAGAAACTTACACCACGTAAAAAGACTGCGCTTGATTTTTTATTAGAGCGTATCTTTGATAATCGCGATTGCTTATTACTAATTGATGATCCAGAATCATCTATGCATGGGACAATTAAAATTCCTTGTGATTCTTATAAATTGAGAAAGGTGCTGGATCGTATTGTACACAATCGCTTTTATTTAGTAAGACAAAAAGTAAAGAAAACAACCCGTTGTTCGGTTAATATCATGCGGCAGTTATTTGTTGCTGCAAGATACCACATATTTGTTGCTGATGATGTAGACACTAATAAGATTCTCCATTTTAATGAGATTATTCCTTTAGTGTATTACAATTTAAAAAACAACATATATGAAGACAGAACAACTTATCAAAAATATCGAGACAAGCAATCTTCCAGAAGAAGACAAGCGTGTGCTTATAAACCTTCTTAAGCAAAATCGTTTCGATGAATATCTCAAACTATTCTTTAAGTTAATTGGACTGGGCAGTGTATTTTGGGACTAAACATTCCGCAATAAGAACAACAAATATAATATGGATTTAGGTAACGCAATTAAGACTCTTCGGAAACAGAAGAAGATAACACAGAAACAACTCGCCGAGTTGAGTGAAATATCAACAAATGCATTGTGTAGTATTGAAACAGGACAGTCTTTCCCTTCAAAGGCAACAATTTCAAGAATCTGTGCATCTCTTAATATTCCAGAGTCTTATTTGCTACTTTTTAGTATATCCGAGGATGATATTCCAGAAAACAAGAAAATATATTTTCGAAATTTTGGTGAACCATTGAAGAAAATACTAATAAGTGATTGATAAAGGAAAACAGTCCGTAATATCGAACTGTCCTTGGCAGAAATATGTAGATAGCGGACAGATGATAAACTTTGATATGGCATTCTCATAAAGCAATATATACAACAACTATGGCATATACATTAAATAACGAGATAAACGAGATGAAGCGTTTTATGACTGAGCAATTACCCGATTGGGAAAATGCGACAGCCGATATGTTATTGGAAGTGCTCTCAAAAAGCGACAACCAACAAATAAAAGAAACCGCTGAATATATCAAAGTATCTAAGAAATCTTCAGAAATGATGAAGTTACTTGATTTTGCACTTTCCATGATAAGGAATAATCCCACCCCAATTATGGAGAGTATTTATGATACTGCCACGGACGGGATTCGCGAGTTAAATCAACATCGCATCGACAAATACAGTACCAACCAAAACGAGAAAAACCGTGCAGATGCCACCAATTGGCTCTGGTGGTTATTTTATAGGATACCAGGAAAGGCGGAACTTAAGAGGAGAGGTTTAATGTATTAGTTTGATTGGAATGACAGGCTGTAGAGGTGATAATGAGACGGTCGATTTCGGATTTCTAAGTGAATCACGAAAACCTTCCTGACTTTTTATTTCGCTAGCACAGAGTATCATAAGTAAAGAATAGTTTCATTGGCACATGGAGAAAGTTATACATGACAATTGGTATATTAATCCAATAGAATTCCCAAACGCTGACGATTATGTTATGGATATATATAATATATCACAAGCTAATACAGGTTTTATACATGCGTGGGATTCTAATCTGTTTTTTGAAGAAGCTTCACAATTGTTAGTAAATGCCATAAGACTTTTTCGAATGGGTTATTTCGATTGCGCTTTTTATTCTCTGCGGCAGGCATTAGAGTTATCCATTGGAACTATATACCTAACGGAGAACCCTGAGAAGAAAGGGGATTGGCAATCCTTAAAAAGTGGCTTTGAATCAAATACAATGCCAAAAGAATTAAAAAATAAGGATAATCCTTTCAAAGATATAACGGAAAAAATGCCTGCATTCTTTAATAAGATTCGGAGCACTCAAAAGGCCATTCACAAATACGTTCACAAACAAGGCTATGCATCATTCTATCAAGTAAGAAGAAATCCCTTTTTGTTGAAACAGAAAAACATAAGAAAAGAAGATTTGTTAGAAGATTTCAAGAGTTATTTAAAAGTATGTATAGGGGCTGTTGCCGTCTATAGATTATCTATAGATGCACTCCCAATAGTTCTTATGGACGAAGAAATGCTTACGAGGTCTGGAGATCTTATAACAGCCCCCTACTCTGAAGAGTTTGTTGACAAGTATATAGGTCATGATAATATAGATGCATTTAAAACTACACAAATATATAAGGATTTTTGTGCATCACTAAGTATAAATGAAAAGCAAAACGAAGCTGTATTCAACTTAATTCATTGGCAGTATTATGACAGGGAAAGAATTGATGACTATAACGCACAACTTCATTTATGCACATTCACAGATAGAATAGCGATGTGTATATTTACCATCTCTGAAAAGATTTCTCAAGTCTTTGTTGATGGCATCCATTGGTACACTTCTGATGTTAAGAGCGACAATCAAAAAAGAGGAATTACAATAGGATCATCATACTATGAAGAGCAGTTCTTGACAAGCGCAAATAATTATAATCAACCATACCATAATGTCTATTTGTCACGATGTCAAATAAACAATGATTACACATATTTTGAGCACAACGAGAAACTTACAGGAAATGAGATAGAGTGTGTAAAGCTCGTTGCTACAAAATTGTTAGATATGGTAAATCAGATAGAAAATGAGATTTCAGAGAGTGTAAAATAAACTGTGTCAGACTACAAAAAATAGTATAACACAGTTTTTTACACCCTCGTTTTTATATTAACTTGTTTCCTCTATAATCTTTACTTCTTCTTCAGTTAAGCCATAGAGCTGATAAACGAGATGGTCGATGTCAATTTCTAATGCAGAGGTGTCGGCAGAAGGATTGATTTTTTTTTCTTCCATAATCCTATTTATTTTATTCTTGAAATCAACTTGTTTATTAGGAATTGGCAACAATCCTAATTCATTCCTTCCTACATTTATTGCTTCTCCCGACATCTTCAGAGAATTAAAAGTAATCTTCAACCAAAAGGATGCCAATTTACTATTAATTACACCGATATAATAATACAATTCTTCTAGAGGTCCCAATATAATAGTCGTAGATTTGCCAGCAATAAAATTACCACCAATATCCAAACACGCTTCATAACGAGTAGTCATACTTGCAACAACAATTTTCGAAGAATTCGATTGTTGATACCGTGTCTTACTGTATTGTAGTAATTTATCCTTAGACACTACAGGTTTTAGGTAACCTCCTTTAATATATCTGCATGTTTTTATACCCCATAAAGGCTGATATGGATCTATTGTTCCAGAATTAATTAGTTTAAATCCCATATGTGTGCTATCTTCTTCCTCTACTATTTTTTTTATTTCGTAAGCATCTGCTACAGTTGCTGCACCCAAAATATCAACATCCATATTAAAAAGTCTTGGATGGCTATTTATTTTGTTTATTAGGTTGAATATCTTAGTGTCAGTAAAGAACAAGTCCCAATTTTCGTATTCTTTCAATGAACTAGAAGGTGTTTCATTCGTTTGTCGAACTCTATTTATATCATCCATAATAGAGAAATGACTAGCAATTTCGCTATCGTTATTTCTTAAAAAAATTGTTATAGGGTAAACTGCCGCATTTGTGAAAACATCTATTCTGCTATAATCTCGAACCTCTAGTACTTCTTTGTCTGCAATATATTTTCTTAATTCTTGACCATATTTTGCTGCTATTAATTTGTTCGGAATAATCTTACATAGAACTCCATTGTTTTTTAGTAAAGTCATTCCCAACTCAATAAAGACTATGAACAAATCCCAATTACCTCGCGCAGTTTGATATAAATCACAATACCGATTGCGTAATTCTGGCATATTCTTTGTCATAGTTTCCGAGTCAACATATGGCGGGTTGGCAATTACAATATCAAAGCCACCTTGAGAGAATACATCATAGAACCAAGTATGCCAAAGCATAAATTGATTATTGCCAGAGAGGTTGAGATCTCCAAAGTTAACGTTTATACTTTGCTCGCGTAATTGTTGCTTTACGTTATCGATAATCTTTACACGAAGGTTTTGCTTCTCATGATGGTCTGTGCAATCATAGTATTTGGCCAGCATCTTGCGTAAATCAAGACGATAGACATCCAGCATACTATCGAAGATAGATAGCATACCTGACTCATCGGCCTTCTTCTCTGTCATAGTTGAGAGGTCAATGCCCTTGTACTGCTCTAATAGCGAATTGCCCTGCATAATCTTGAAGTCGAGGTTTGGCAGAGCCTGAGGCGTTTCTTCATCAACTATCAGGGAGAGCCAGAAGCGGAGGCGGGCTATGTCAACTGCACCACGCTCAATATCGACACCATAGATATTCTGCTGGATGATGTGTTTTTTGATTTCTGCGGCTTGGTGTTGGCTGATGCCTTCGAGGGCTGTGCGGCATTGGAAGAGTTCTTTCAGCAGACCCATTGGGAAAGCTCCTGAGCCAATTGCCGGGTCACAGATCTTGACGTTCTTCAGGGCTTCATCCACCTGTTGACGGAACCTGTCGTTAGTGCCAAGAGGCGCAACATCATGTGTAGTTACGAACTGACGGATGGCTTCCTTGGTGGTCTCGTCTTCAATGCCTGTCTGGAGATAGGCAATGAGACTTTCACGACACATATAGCTGACGATTTCCTTAGGCGTATAGAAAGCACCTTTGTCTTTGTTGTCCTCCAGCAAGTTCTCAAAGATGCGGCCTAACATTTCTGGGTCAACACCTACTTCTGCATCGTCAGGATCGTTTTCGTCGATGGTGAAGTTATAAGAAGCAAAGAAGTCAAGCAGACTCTGCATGTATTTGGCAGGCAGAGGGAACTCTGTTTCATCAGTTGCATCACGTTCAAACAAACCACCATTCAGATATGGCGTGCGATATTGAGGAAGTTGTTTCTCGTTCTCGCTATTGAGGTCGTTGAAGAGTGATTCCAACACGTTGTCGATGAAGTGGTCTTTATCCTGGCATTGAGCAAAGAGGGTTTGAATGAACTCTGCATCACCCGTTCCCCATTCAGCACCAGCAGGCACACCCAACCAACCTTTCTTCTGTAGGAACTGAAGGAACACAAGACGGCCCATCAATTTCTTTACATAGTCACGAACAGCCTTTTCTGGGTTCTGGAAGTGGGCGAACTCCTGCATGATTTCCTCGCAGGGCTCGTTCTTGATTTGTTCTTCCCACTTATTGGCCACCTTCACCATCCGCTTGCCAGTAATGTACTGGATGATGTCCTCATACTGCTTCTTGTAGCCATCAAAGAACATATCGCTGACAGCATCCACAGAGAACGCTTTGGTAAGGTCTTTTAGCGTGAGGCTACTATCACGCAGTTTCTCAAACTGCTGAATGGCTGTACGGCTGCGATGTCCTTCACCCAGCAGATAGGTGAAACGTTTGGCATCTGTCGATTCCTTCTGATAACTGCCATCATCGGCAAACGTCCAAGCCTCGCTGACATACGAGAATCGAAGCACACTCTCGTTCTTGCGATAGCAGAACATAAAGGCACCTGCATTGCCGTTGTTTCGCCAGTCGGTCAGCAGCATATCGCGGATGCCTCGGCGATTGCGCTCAATATCTACACTATCAGAGAGTTCCACCTCATAGACGGAGATAGTCTGGTTATCACTCAGCGTGATAGTACCCAGCCATAGTGCTTGCTTGGCAAACTGACTACTGGTTGGAATCGATGATGGCGTGTTCCAAAACTTTATTTTGTTGCCAAAAATGTCGTGCAACAGCAACTGCCAGTTCTGGCGATTATATCTCGATTCAATGGCGCTTTTATAATCCATAAGGCTTAGCTATTTTGAAAACTCTCTGATAATATGATGACAGCAGCAGATTCCTCCTCTGCATGCTGACTCTCGCGATAATAAGTATTGTATTTGTTGGCCATTTCGAGGACTTGTTTCAGTGCATCCTCAAAGGTCAGTTTGGCCTTGCTACCACCTTGACGCTGCAAGTCCTTCTGAATGCGTTGCAAGCGTTTGGCGATATAGGTAATGGTGCCTCGCTCTGCCAATTCCTTCAACTGGATAATCTTCAGTCGGGTATCGCCATCATCGATATGCTGCAGCATACTATTCAACAGGCTGACAGCCGTAGTGACCTGAGCACCAAGATTGCTGCGTTGGTTTTGGTTCGACTCTTCTTCGTGCAGTTCCTGTTCCTTGGTTTTATTGAATTCCTTCAGGGCCTTCTCTACATGCTCGTGGTGCTGTGGGAGTCGAGGCACGGCCTTCTCTTCTGGCTTTGCCTTGAAGTAGTTGAGAGCATCGAGCACAGACAACTCGCGCGTCTGCTGGTCGTTCACCAGATAGAACAACTTGCGGAAGTTGGTTTTGAGGAATACCAATGAATCGCCAGAAAGGGTAACACCGTCCAACTCACGCGGTTCACGCCCCGTTCGGCTACGTAATGATAGCCTTTCGATGCGCTTATATTCCTTGCGGTTCTGCTGATAGAGTGCTCGCAGTTCTTCATAGAACGGCAGTTCAAGGTTGCGGTCTTCCTGTTCGCGCTTGATGCTTTCCTTGAAGAGTTTGTCAAGGTCACGATCAATAATCTCTTCCGTCGAATATATCTGATTATCCTCGCCAAACGTGGTATGGAAGGTTTGAATCTTACTCAGCGCAATCTGGTTGAGTTTGATTTCCTTGTTACCTTGTCGCGACGGGTAGAATACATAGTTGTAGATAATGCCCGCCGTAGAGCCGATACGATTCACACGACCTATGCGCTGCATCAGTCGAGTGGCGTTCCAAGGTGTGTCGTAGTTGATGATGATGTTCGAGCGATGCAGGTTGACACCTTCTGCCAGCACGTCTGTAGTGAGAATGATGTTATATTCGTCCTTCCTCTGTTTCCAGTTGGCATCAAAGTTCTCGCGGATGGTCTTGAACAACTGACTACGATTCTGGGAAGAAATCACCAATACGTCTTGGCGGTTAATGCGACGTTGCAGATATTCTACTGTATCTACGGACTCAGAGAACACCACAATCTTTCCCTCTGGATTACGCTCTTTCTTGAAGAGTTCATGCTTCAACAGGTCTTCGAACTTGGCAAACTTCGAGTCATCATCATCGTCGATGTATTCCCACTCCAACCACATATCGTCGAGCAACGCCTGGTCGTGTCTCAGCTGCTCGATGTATTGCTCGTCGAAGTCTTTGCGCTGGAAGGAGGCATTCTTGGGGTTCACCTCAGCCTTCTCGTTCATCTTCTGTTCAATCTCTTCCTCGCTATATCCAGCCTCTATCAGCGCATTGATATCCAAGTCGGGAGCGATGAAAATCTTGTCGTTTTCCCACATGTCTATCATGTTCTCGTTGGCCTGACGGAAGGCTTTCAGCGATTTGCAGAAGGCATAGAAACTACTCTCCAGACGTTTTACCAATCCGTTCTTGCGGATGCCAGCCAAACTGCGGCTGATAACCTCTGCATTGTCGTAGAGTCCTGGGGCAGCATCGGGCTTTAGATAGGCGATGGCCTGATAGCGGGCGTAGGTCAGTTCTTTGTCGAGCACATGCATAGCCTTCTCGAAGAGGTTGGCCAAGTGGTCGTTCAGCTCGTATTCCTTCTTGATAGGCTTGTCAACCTTGGGAAATCCGTTGACATCCTTGTTATAGCGGGCGATGTTCTCGATGTCTGTTCTTGTACGGCGAACGGTCAGAGGTTTAATCACCCTGTCGCGAACTTTTTCGGCCAATTTCTTAAACTCCTTCAGGTCGAAGTTCTCCTGTTTGCGGAATTTACGGAACTCCACCACCAAAGGCGAGAAGAAGGCAGTCAGGTTGGGAACACCATCGATGGTACAATGACGCGGATCTTGGAACATCAGTATCTGGTAGTAGATATCTGCTGGCGTATTGTTCATAGGCGTTGCAGAAATCAGCATCACCTTCTTCTTATAGCCAGGAATATAACCCGTTTCCACACGAGGCATCTTACAGATTTCCTGTAGTTGCTGGAAGGCACCAGTCGTATGATTGCGGAATTTGTGGGCCTCATCAACCAGCACCAAGTCGTATTCGTCGGCATTCCAAACGTCGTAGTTACTATCGTCAAGTACCTTGCTCAAACTTCCGTTACTCACAAAGCAGGCATACTTTTCGAGGCCGAAGTCCTTGAAGGTGGTCTTCCAGTTCTGTTCAACGGCTGGCGGATAGACCACCAGAATCTTTGTATGCTCAGGGCCGTTCTCAATTAGGAACTTCTTGGCAATCATCGTGGCGATGACTGTCTTGCCAAGACCCACCACATCTGCGAGGAAGAAACCGTCATAGCGTATCAGCTTCTGGTAGCCCTCAACAACGGCATCTGCCTGATAGTCAAACTTGCTATAACCTTCTGGCATATCGAAAGGGTCATCTTGGTCGATGGCCAGCACGCGGTCGCTGAAATATTCCATCAGCATCTTGATGTATAGCTCATAGGGGGTGACGTCACCTTTCAGGTAGGTCTTATCGAGTGTGGCCTGATAGTCCTCTGCATTGATGGGGACATTCTTGGCTTCTTCCCACAACAGTTCAAACTCATTCTTGGCAAACTGCACATCGTCGTACTGCGTCAGTTTGACGTTGAACTCATATTGTCGATCTTCTGTGATGCCCAAGCCGTTGCCGCTCAGATTACTACTGCCGGTAATGGCTGCGCCAAAGCAATGCTGGTTGTAATTGTCGGGATAAAGAATGTAGATTTTGGCATGAATCTTCTTGGAGGGATGGGCGCGTAGTTCCAACTTGCCGTCAATCAAGTCCTGAACCATCTGGAGCATACCGTCCTCAACCTTCTTGGTATAGTGTGATTGTTCAATGTCCTCTTTCAACAGTCTCAGGCATTCTTCCTTCACTTCCTCTTCCGCACCAAAGAAGAGTTCTCCCTTCTGGTGGGCGCGAGCAATGTACTTATCTACATCGATGCCAATCAGGATGCGCACTTTGTTGATACCGTCAAGAAATGGGCGTAAGGAAAAATAGCCTGATGCCCGAAGAAAGCCCACAACAGCATCAAGGTTCTTCACTTGAGGGTTATTCAGAAGAATGCCCTCAAACTCTTTCATCAATGTGTTCCCATCCCTGTTAGTGAAGAAATGGGAGGAAATAGGTATGTCTGCCATATCTACGCTATAGTTTCAGGAGCGAAAGGACTATTTATTCGAATGAAAATGGGTTCTCAACATAGAACCTCAGGACACGAAAGAAGCGTGAACCGCCCCTATCGATGTCCAAAGGTCCTAGGAAAACCCATCCATGTTGATAAGTCCAGCCCACGCTATCGCGTAGGCGCTGGTACTTATTCGAAACATTGGATGTCGTTTGAATTTCCTAGGTTCTTGGACATCATCGAATATAGCACTAACGCTATAATTAACCAATAAAATCATATCGCCACCCTGCACTCAGGGAATCGGCCTTAGCTTACACCGTTTACGGCGCGTCGGCGATACTTGATGCAAAGATACAAAATAAATTCGTTATCTTATTATAATAAGGTGTAATTTAAATCAAATTTAACCGTATAAAGGCGTTTTTTCCATCAAGGAGGCCATTATTTGGTTATTCTTGTATACCTTTGCAGCGTAAATAAACAATCGGATTCACAAGAAATGTTACTTTACATAATATGAGCCGATATGAGATTGCAAGAGCTGGGTGGAAGGGTGGATAGTCATAAAGGCTCAGATAAGACCACGAAAAGGCTGTGGTCAGTATGTTAAATTTAATTTTAAAATATGATTAAAAATTATTTTACATGCTAGATTGGGCAACAATTTGCCCAACTAGCTCAAAAGGTGAAAGGGCAGAGCTTTGAGGACTCTGCAAAGTTTATAGTATCATTTATAAACACAGTGGCAATAGTAATCAAACTTTCAATTGGTATCCCTCTTGATTTTTAGGATTACTGGTCGCTCGTAGATGATGTGAGAACGATGTACGTGTACATCAAGTAGATAATCAAAGGCTAAATCGGCCAAGGGATGTACCATTCATGGTGCATCCTTTTTTTACCATCATGATTAATAAAACGGCCCCAGCCTACATAAGTATTCCAAAACTTCCATCTTACCTCACAAAAT
>JAFZAH010000054.1 GCA_017548275.1 Prevotella sp. | reverse complement strand
TGAGCATATCAGCTCATATTTTGCACGTACGACTTCTCCATGCTTGTTCCTTTCAAAAAGAGGAGAGCCGTTTCGAATCTTGGCCCACTTGTCTAGTTTGTGAAACCACTTACGTTCATTTTCCGTAAATTTGATGCCTTTTTTCTTCTTCTCCAACAGCTTTTCATAGGTGTTCTCCGACCGTTTTTCCACAGTTGTCAATACTGTTACATACTTTTCTCGAAAAGAAGGAACAGTTTTTGACAGTTCGTACCCTACTGCCTTAATCTTCAAATTCATTTTCTGGACATCTATTTCTGGGAAATCGTAGTGATACTTTTCACAAAGTTCATAGACACGATCATCGAAAATAGGCACTTCTACCTTCTTTTTTGTTTTCTTCTGTGTCAAAGTAATCAGGCCGCTTTTATTATAGGTGATGAAGTTCTCTTCTCTCAACTTGCAATAGTCGCTATAACGCTGACAACTAAAGTATCCAAGAAGGAAGATGTCACGAACGACTTCGTTGTCGCCTGTAAGCTTCAGCTCATACATGGCATCAATTTCCTCGTCAGTGAGGTAGATCTCGGCTCGTTTGTCTATCTCCTTTACTGCTTTGTCTTTCCAAACCCTCAGGGAAACTGCATTCTTGTTGTAGCCCTCCATAGCAGCAAGATTGCAAAGCTTGCGAAAACAAGAAACCTTTTTATTGATGGTGTTCGACATATACCCTTGCTTCAGAAGATAAAGTGTAAACCTGTCTGCAAAAGGTTTGTCAATATCATCAAAGGGAATGTCCTTCTTGCAATATTCCTTTAGATTCTCACCAAATGCTTTCCACACGACAATTGTGCCAGGGGAGTAGTCGGAATTATTGCCGTGACGAATGGATCCATCAGATATTCCTGCATAGAAATAATCAAAGAAGCCCAATACTGTTGTCCTTGACTTTGCAGTGGCAACCTTTGCTACCTGTTGGATTTCCTCTACGGTACCATTGACAATGGCAGATAAAGCCTGCTCAATAATGGCCTTGTCTTCTTTCGTGTTTATTTTGTTCTCGGCATAAAGCGTGTCAATGGCCTTTGTTACCTTCATTTGCAGATCATGGACTTTAGCTCCTTCTTCAGTATTCTCATAACGTCGCATGGCCGCAAGGCTCTTTTGCGCCTTATTCCACTCTTGTATATCTACGCGTATGCCTGTACATATATACATTTGCATACCATTACGTCTTATTTTGGTATAAAGGGGAGACTCCCCCGTTTCTCTTTTCGTTCTAAGAAAAAATTGTGCCATAACTTATACGTTTAACTGGATGCAAAGATACACATTTTCTCTGAAAGTTGCACCCAATTTGCACCCATTTTTTGAAAGTTGGCGAAATTTTAACTTTTGAAAACTATTCGTTCTAAATTTGTAACTTACTGTAATTCAGTTTCTTATAATTTCTAAGAATTTCTGCTGATTTCATCTTCTTAAATCCAAGCCCATCCTGAAGCGCAAATCCCAGCCGAAAGGTTGGGATTTTGCTTTTATAGGGCTTTCACCGAGGTTTTCTACCTCGCATTCCCGTTGCCCCGCCTGCGGTGACAGCAACGGCTCGGTCGAAGGGTCACAAAGTGACGAATCTCAAGCCCATCCTGAAGCGCAAAAAAAGAGAGAGTTGCTACCTACTCTCTCTTCTTTTTGGAACGGGGCGCGGTAATCTCTAACCTCTTATCTTTGGGGTCAGCGGATAAACCTTGGTCAGCGGTATTTGCACGGTCAAGATCGCATAACTACGTGCAAAAGATTTTAAATCTTCCAATGAAGCCAATTCCAAGAATTTATCAAGTATTTTTTTTCATATCCAGCATCATTAAACATTATTTTCCCCAACGCCTTTTCAAATCTGCATAACGTTTAAATATGTTGGTCTCATGGACTGACGGGTCACCGGCATAGTGTGGATTAGCTATCATACGCGACACATCGGAAAAGTCACCACAAGAACCAAGGTCGACAAGACCTGTAGCGAACATCTCACGAATCTCGGGTAGCAATTCCTTTGCTTGTAGGTCAAGTAGGCTGTGAAGCATGAGTCCGGCCAAGTCGCTATCTATCCATTGTGTTTTGGGCAGCATCTTTGTGGCGAATCGTATGGTTTCTCGGAACCATTCTATAACCTCCTTACGACGCTCTGGCTGCACAAGGGCAATATGTGCAACGGTAGGGAACACATGACATTTGCAGAATGTTTCAAGTCCTTCTTCTTTGACAAAGTTTTTAAGTTTGTCAAGCCTGTTTTGCCCAAGCAGATAAAGCGTGGGCACAAATATCTCGTCACCGGCATCACCAAAATGATAGTCCATGAAGTCGTCAGATTGACGTAGTAATTCAAGTATCACATCGAGACTGCTTTCCTCGTTGCCCACCTCGCCCAAAAGAACAACACTGTTGGAAAGGATGCCCGTATAGCCGTCAGGGTCGTAATCGTCGGGAATGCCGTCGCATGTCAACCCAATATGGTAGAGTATAATTTGCTCGAAATCATGACGCACGATGTCACGAGGCAATGCTAAGATGCGTTCGGTCAGTTCGTCAGGGAGATATAGTGAATTTTCCGTTTTCTGCAACTCTTCATAGAACCATTCCGGGCCATCGAGTTGGAGTGTCTGCGGATAGTCAGGGTGGCGGTAAGTGTATTCTGTACTCGGACCATAACGCTTGAAGAGAGGACTCTCGTCAGCATGTTGAAGCCTTTCGAGGAAATTGTCCGATTCCCATTCTACGTCCTCATCATGAAAGTCTTTGATGGTGAATATATAGTTACCTTCGCCAAGGTTCTTCTTCAGCAATGGGAGATAGCGGCTGGCTTCAAGGTTGTTGTTGGCTATCAGCATGTGTTTGCCGTCACGGCCGAATTCATATTCTATGAGTGGTATATCGTCAGTATCCTCCTCAAGCATGTATTTCGTGACGGCGAACGACTTGTCTGGCTCTATGCCCGCCTCCTCGGCCCAGGCGATAGCACCATACACCCAGTTGTGGGCTTCTTCATAGGAACACTCACGGATATTGGGTGCACGGTCGAGCATTTCTTCCAATTCGTCCTCTTCGAGCCTGAGCCGAAAGAAAGAGTCTTTAACTCCTATACAATAGATGTCCACCAAATACATGGCCATACTGATGCGTCCTCCAGTATGCCGGCGGGTAACGATAACGTGCCCCTCACCCCATTCGGCCATATCGTCAGAGACATAACATGTACCTATCTCCAGCGAGCGTGCACGCTGCTTCATAAACTGTTCAGGTGATAGAAACTGCTGTCCCGTCTGTTGCTTCTTTTGTTTCTTTTGTTTCTTCTTTGCCATATTTCATTTTTGTATATGTTCAATCCATTTAAGTAGACATTTTACATTTTATAATAATCCTTTTTATGTGACGCTAATCTTCACAAATCCATCATCTGTCTTCTGATGAAGGATAGAATTTCCGTTGTGGGGCGCGGTAATCTCTAACCTCTTATCTTTCCTATCACCATCAGATCGGCGGGGAGCCATTTTACGCTACCCAATTCCTCCTTGGCGAGCCAACGTGAGGCCTCGTGCTCATTCAGGTGCAGCGCGTCCGTCTGGAGTGAGCAGAGGTAACAGTGCATGGTGAGGTGAAAAGGTGTGCACGCTTGGCCATCAGGCATATTCGTATAGTCGTAATCCACCGTGCAAAGAAACTCGTCCACGTTGATGTCGGCCGATAGTTCCTCACGTATCTCACGCCGCAAAGCCTCCTCGGAAGTTTCGTCCGCCTCTATCTTCCCGCCGGGAAACTCCCACCAGTCTTTCCACTCCCCATACCCCCGCTGTGTGGCAAATATCTTATCCCCCCTGCGAATAATGGCCGCCACCACTTCGATGTGTTTCACATTGCTAATATTCTCTCGATAACAAATTCATGTTTCGATTACTATTTAATTATTTCAAAACTCCATCCTTCATTCTTTGCGATTTGCAATAGATTTATAACATTGCCTTTCTCCCATTGGTTCGAAACGACAAATCTTATCCCGTCTCCACTGGTCAAGATATATTCATCTTTCACTAAATGTCTAAGCATCGATGTCTCTTCTTTTAACCTACGGGCAGCCAAGATGTCATCTTCAATGAAGTTCCATGCTCCCCATCTGCCAAGCAATGCATTATGAAATGTTTCTTTCAGTTCTTCTAAGGTCGCTTTTGGGTGAGCCTTCAAATATTCTTTAACTATAGCATAACCCATAAGACCCTTAGTTTTATACTCTATACCGTTAAGGCGAATGGCAACTCTACCCTTCAAATCCTCTGGCTTAACATCCAATTCAATTATAATAGGTCTAGGAACGATTTGCATCTCATGGCGGAAGTTACGGTTGCTTTCAAACAAGTCACACCCGACAAATTGTGTAAGCAGTTTTACGTAATTGAAAAAACCCATGATTTTGTATTCCTGCATCTTGGGGACATAGGGACGTCTGGGCACCTGAGTATTTTCGGAAAGATCGTATGAATTAGCCGAATTGGCAATTTCGTAAGAAAGTGATTCCAAATAGCGAACTTCAGTTGTCGTTAATGAGTTGTCATTTGCCATAAAAGCCAAAGCCTCGTCCCAGAATTCTTTTTTTGCAATATGTGAGGTTATCCGCTGAAGAAAATCATCAGTCTCTCCAATGTATGCTTTGCGCTTTTCTCTATTCAAAAGAATATACAACGCGGGTTTCGATAATTCTTCTCTTGTTTCACGAATAATTGAATCATATTCACGCTTGATATCGAATAGTTGACACACACAATTGTCCATTGTGATGATTTTCGAACCCTCTAACACGTCATTGTGAAGTAATGTATGTATTATTTTAGCCATTTTTTATGAGAGAGTTAAAACAGATTGCAAAGTTAAGAAAAAAGTTGAGTAATATTATTTCTTCAGTATAAAATATTAAGAGAACCAACTACTTCGGACAAGTCATGGCATCATAATCATCGATAAATAGAGTTTTTTTTCACCTTGGCATTCTGCCTGAACCTCGTAATTCACTTCGATATAATGCTCTCCTGCTTTTGCGACATTTACAAATAGAACTACCGCATGGTGTACACATTGGTCTTGGTCGCAATACCAATAGATGGTATCGCCAATTTTATATTTAGGTGGAGAGGTTATCATGTCGGTTTGTTAGTTGTTGGTAATAATCGGTTCGCTGTTATATAATCGACCGGGTACAAAATTAAACATTTTCTCTCGTATCTCCATCGATTTTTGCGGATAAATTATAATTAGTGGTTTGGGGAGTTAGTCGTTTGGTCGTTTTGGGGAGCGCTGGGAGTTCTGGGAGTTGATGGGAGTTACAGGGAATTCTAGGACTTCCGGGAGGGATGGGGATGGAAGGGCTGTCGGGTTATTAGTGATTGTTCTTTGGGGGAATGGAGGTGTCGGTGGTGTGGGCGTTATCCCCATGGTTCCCAGTGTTCCCATAGTTCCCATGGCTCTCATTGTTTCTGGGGGTTCCATTGAGATAGCCCATGCCGTGTTCTTGGCGCCATTGGCGTCGGGCGGCAGACATCTGCTCTTTGACGCCCCCATTGTTGAGGAATTCGGTCTTGTATTTTTCCAATAGTTTTTGCAACAGATAATCTGTCTGATGGATAAGCACGAGTGCTATATTTGCGAGTGTGATGTCGTCACGTAGTTGACATACGCGCATATAGTCTTCAGTTTTAGAGTGTTGCCTTCACCACTCCCGTGCGTTTCTACATTGTTGACTGTCCATGTCCCATATTTGGTTGCCATGGGTTCGGAGGTAGTCCTCGTAATCCTCTTGCAATTCCTTGAGGCTTGCTTTTGCCACGTTCACCAGTTTGATGCAGGCTTCCTGGATGTAGTGCCCGTTTCGTTGCCCTCGGCGATATTCTGCTTTCCCGAACGCGCCGCTTGTTTCATTTGATCTACGGTGCGGTCGCCAATTTTCGGCAGGTAATGCTCTAAAAAATAGCAGGTTATGTCGTAAATGCACTCCGACTTCTGGAACGCGATGAGGTTTTTATAGTTTCCTTTCGGTGAGAGAAAGTTGTTATTATCGGTGGGCATGGCGGTGGATTTTTGTGTTTTTATGGGAGTTTTGGGAATTTATGGGAGTTATGGGAGTTGATGGGAGCGTTGGGCAAAGATACTGTTTTTTCTGTAATAAGGCGTGTGATTTTCACAAAAAAACTAAATTATCGGGAGAAAAGGGAGATTTTCAATCAAAAGATGTATCTTTGCAATTTAAATGCATTTATAATGTAACAAAAACGAAGATATGCGACACATATTGACTATCATATTGCTGGTGTTGGCACAGGCCGGGGTGCTGGCGCAGACGGAGAAGAAAGCCACGGCGGCGGAGGCGGAGATGATGATTGCAGCCGTGAATCGCACTGCCGAGGGAATACACACACTGCAAGGACGCTTCACACAGGTGAAGACGATGTCGTTTCTCAACGACAAGATGACCTCGACGGGCATGCTCTACTTGACCGACAAAGGGCAACTGCGGTGGGAGTTCACCTCGCCTTACTCCTATATCTTCATCATCAACGACAATCAGGTGACCATCCGCTCGGGCAAGAAAACGCAGAACATCGATATGAAGTCAAGCCGGCTGTTCGAGGGTATCGCGCGTATCATGGTGAACAGCATGACCGGCCGCTGTCTGCAGAAAAACGGTGACTTCGACGTGGAGATGTACACCCGCGGCACGGAGTGGATAGCCTGGCTCACCCCGAAAAAGGCGCAGATGAAGAAGATGTTCAAACTGGTGAAACTCCACTTCAGCAGCACGCAAAACATGGTGACGAGCGTGGAGATGACCGAACCGTCGGGCGACAACACCGTGATAGAACTGAAAGACATCACCCTCAACCAACCTGTCGATGAAGCGGTTTTTACTCTGCATTAGTCTGGTGGCGTGCGCGCTTTGCGTGGAAGGAGCCTCACCCCCAACCCCTCTCCAAAAAGCCTCCCCCCCAGCCCCTCTCCAAGGGGAGAGGGGAGTGGATGGCACGCTGATAGAAATCCGAAATCTGAAATCCGAATTCCGAAATTCTAAATCTGAGATAAACGGGACCGCGGATGAGGAATATGTGATGGCTTTCCCGCAGGGCAGTGAGCGGGCGGAATATGCCATGCGCATAGAGGTGCGGAAGATAGACATCACGGGCATCCTGGTGCTGAGGCTGACACCCGAGGGCGAGATTCGCGGTGCGATGATGAATGAATTCGGCGTGAGCGCGCTCAACCTGTTGATCACGCCCGACCGCAAGAAGGTACGGCTGCTGAACGTGTCGTCCCTGCTCAACAAATGGTACATCAAACGTGCCATCCGCGCCGACATGAGATACCTCTTCCGCGCCCGCATGAGCGACGTAGGACAGAAACGAAAAGGCCGACGCATCGACATCACCGACGAGGGCATCACCCTCTACGGCCGTCACGGCATCACCTACCAATTCACCCAACAAACTGAACCCATACAGACCGACGACGATGAGACTACAGAATAATATGTTCCACATAGTGCGACAGGACGACACCCCTGCCTTCGACATCGCGCTCCACGCAGACCATGTCATCTACCGCGCCCATTTCCCCGGGCAGCCGGTCACACCGGGCGTGTGCATCCTGCAAATCATCGGCGAACTGTTGGAAGAGCATCTTCATCAGGCATTGCAACTGTGCCAGGTGAAAAACCTGAAATTCGTGCGACCCCTGTCGCCCGTCGATAACAACGAGGTGACCGTGGCCTTCCGTCACATCGACACCGACGGCGACACGGTCAAAACCAAAGGCGACATCACTGCCGAGGGCGCGACGTTCACATCCTTCTCAATCATCTATGCAAAAGGAGACTGAACCAGACATACAGGAGCGTCTCTGCGTCATCGTGCCCACCTACAACAACGAACGGACGCTGGCCGACGTGTTGCGGCGCATCATGCGCATCACCACTGAGATTATCGTGGTGAACGACGGCAGCACACCCGCTACCGCTGAGGTGTTGGCCGCCGACGAATTCAGCCGTCTGAAAGTTGTGGACTACGGACGCAACCGCGGCAAGGGGTATGCCCTGCGCCGTGGCATGGAACTGGCCATGGCCGAGGGTTACACCCATGCGGTGACCATCGACAGCGACGGGCAGCACTTCCCCGAGGATATCCCCTTGCTCATGGAAGCGCACCGCGAGCACCCCGAGGCACTGATTGTGGGGGCGCGCAACCTCAATGAGGACAACATGCCGCGCGGCAACACCTTCGCCAATAAGTTCTCTAATTTCTGGTTCCGTTTGCAGACAGGGCGTCGCATCGACGACACCCAGAGCGGTTTCCGCCTCTATCCGCTGCAGCGCGTCAAGCCCTCGTGGGCTGTCACCCCGCGCTATGAGGCCGAACTGGAATTGCTGGTGCTCGCCGCCTGGCACGATGTGGACATCCGACAGGTGGCGGTGCGTGTGTATTACCCGCCCGAGGGTGAGCGCGTGAGCCATTTCCGGCCGGTTTATGACTTTGCCCGCATCAGTCTGCTCAATACCGTGCTCTGTCTGGGTGCCTTGTTTTATTACCTGCCCGTAAGCATATACCGAAAACTACGCCGATGACGCGACCATTCCTCTATATCTACGACCGATTGTCAGGTCACCGCCGACTGACAGGCTGCGTGCTGCTGTTGCTGCTCGCCGTCTTCGCCGTGGTGGCTCTGCACGTTCATTATGAGGAAGACATCGCGAAATTCCTGCCCCATGACGCGCGTCATGAGCGTTGTCAGCAAGTATATCAGCAGATAGCCATGCAAGACCGCATCGCCGTGATATTTACTTCTGCCGACACCACGCACCGTGTGAGCAGCGACCGCATGACCGATGCCATGGAGGCTTGGGGCGGATATATGGGCGAGCATGCGCCCGAGGCTGCCGTACAGGTGAGTGTCGACGAAGAGCGCGTCCTCGACATGATGCGTTTCGTGAGCGCCAATATCCCTTATTTCCTCACCGCCGACGATTATCAGCACATCGACTCGTTGCTGGCGCAACCTGAGCGGGTGCGTCAGCAGTTGGAAGACGACAAGGCGATGCTGCTTCTACCCGCCGCCGGCACGTTGTCGCAGACTATGCCTTACGACCCGCTCCATCTGTTCAACTATGTGCTCGGACGCATGCGCGGGTTGCAGATGTCGGGCCAGTTTGACACCGCCGACGGCTACCTCTTCTCCGCCGACGGACGCATGGCGATGGCCACGATGGACAGTCCCTATGGCTCGAGCGAGACACATCGCAACGCCCTGCTGGCCGCCGCTATCGACAGTGCCATCGCGCAGACACAGACCGACTACCCGGATATCCGCGTCTCGGCCATCGGTGCCCCGCTGGTGGCGGTGACCAACGCCAGCCAAATCAAGAGTGACTCGCTGAAAGCCCTCTCTGTGGCGGCTGTGCTCATCCTGCTCATCCTGTGGTATCATTACCGCCGGTGGCGCGACATCCTCTGGGTGGGCGTGTCTATCGTCTTCGGATGGCTGTTCGCCCTGACGGGCATGGCGCTGCTGAAGGAGAGCGTGTCAATCATCGTCTTGGGCATCGGCTCGGTCATCATCGGCATAGCGGTCAACTACCCCCTGCATTTCATCGACCACACACGCGAGGTGCAACAGCGGCGCGAGGCTCTGAAGGAGATGGTGCCACCGCTGCTCATCGGCAATATCACCACGGTGGCCGCCTTTCTCTGTCTGGTGTGGCTCGATGCCCAAGCCATGCGCGACTTGGGTCTTTTCGGGGCGCTCATGCTTGTGGGCACCATCCTGTTTGTGCTGGTGGCATTGCCGGTTCTAAAAGCCTCACCCCCAGCCCCTCTCCAAGAAGCCTCATCCCCAGCCCCTCTCCAAGGGGAGAGGGGAGTGGTTACTCCCGGTACTCCCATAAATTCCCAAAATTCCCATAGTTTCCAGCATTCACGCAGGTGGGTGCTCCTCTTCATCGTGGTGACGCTGTTCTTGGGCTATTTCTCGCTCAAGACCTCGTTCGACAGCGACCTGATGCACATCAACTACATGACCGCTCAGCAGAAAGAGGATATGCGTGTGCTGACTGCCATGACGCAAGATGCGCCGTTGTATGCCGTGGCGGAGGGTGCCACATTAGAAGAGGCGTTACAGGCCAATGACAGTCTGATGACGGCCGTGAGAACACAGACCGACAGTCTTACACAAGCGAAAAACCTCTCGGGCGACAGCCTTGATGTCAAGGGTGTGGGCACGTTTGTCCCGTCAGTCGCCGCCCAGCAGCGCGCCATCGACCTTTGGACCGCCTTTTGGAGTGAGGGCAAGGGTGAGCGCCTGATAGCCGAGACCCGTAGCAGTGCCCAGGCTTTGGGTTTCAAGCCGGAAGTATTCCAACCTTTCTATGACTTGATTGGCACACGTCCTGAGGTACAGACAGCCGATTATTTCCGTCCGCTGACCGACCCTCTGACCGGCACCTATATCATGGAGGGTCACGACAAATGCCAGATAGTGAATTACGTCTATGGTCCGGCGGCCCGCGAGGTGGAAATCGACGGCAAACACGCCTTCACCTTCACGCGCGACGAAATCAGCAACCAGTTGGTCAACGTGCTCAACGATTCGTTCAACTACGTCGGTTGGGTGTGCGGAATCGTCGTGTTCTTCTTCCTTTGGCTGTCATTCGGCAAGATAGAACTGGCCATGTTGTCGTTCCTGCCGTTGGCGGTGGGCTGGATATGGATATTGGGCCTGATGCAACTGTTCGGCGTGCAATTCAATATCGTCAACATCATTCTGGCATCGTTTATCTTTGGTCAGGGCGACGACTACACCATCTTCATCACCGAGGGACTGATGTATGAATACACCACAGGTCGCAAACGGTTGGCGTCGTATAAGCGCAGCATCCTTGTCTCGGCCCTGCTGATGTTTGCCGGCATCGGTTGCCTGATTCTAGCGAAGCACCCTGCGTTGCGCTCACTCGCCATCGTCACCATCATCGGCATGGCTACTGTGGTGGTCATGGCGTGGTATCTGCCGCCGCTGGTCTTCCGTTGGCTCACCACGAAGAACGGCGTGCGCCGACCCGTTCCTATCACGCTGAAGCGCATTGGTTATTCGCTGTACTCCATCACGTTCTTCCTCGCTATCATGTATCTGTTTATGAAACCCTTCACATGGTTCTATTTTCGCATAGGGAAGACGACAGAGGAGAAACGGTTGCGGTTCCATACGATGATACAAAAGATGTCGGCGTATATCATCCGTCATGTGCCGGGTGTGAAGTTCTCTTACGACAATCTGTCGGGCGAGACCTTTGAAAAACCCGCCGTCATCGTGTGCAACCATCAGAGTCACCTCGACCTGATGTGCCTGTTGATGCTCACGCCAAAGATGGTCTTCCTGACCAATGACTGGGTGTGGCGCAACCCGTTCTACGGGTCTGTCATCCGCCGCGCGGAGTTCTATCCCGTGAGCGACGGCATCGAGAACAACCTGCCGCGTCTGCGTGACCTCTACGAGCGCGGATACTCCATCTGCGTGTTCCCCGAGGGCACGCGTTCGCCCGACTGCAATATCCTGCGGTTCCACAAGGGCGCCTTCTATCTGGCGCGGATGCTCGGCGCAGACATTTTGCCTGTCTTCCTCCACGGAGCAGGCCATGTGTTGCCCAAAGAGGATTTCATGTTGCGCGAGGGAGCCATCCACGTCGAGGTGAACAACCGCATCACTCCCGATGAGACAGCGACGGAAGATGAGATGGCCGACCGCACGATGACCAAGCGCATGCACCGCTATTATCTGGCGCATTACCAAGAACTGTGCGACCATATCGAAACCCCAGATTATTGGCAACCGTACGAGAAATATAATAGGTATTATGAGGAGGAAGGAGCAAGGAATCAGAACCCCGCCCCGACCCTCCTAAAGGAAGGAGGATGAGTGGTAAGAGGTTTCCTTAGGAGCAAGGGGCAAGGAGCAAGGGGCAAGAGATATGCCCGCCTCACCCGGTTCTTTTCCGTATGCAGCGGTTCACCGCTGCCACCTCTATTCCCAGAATTCCCATAACTCCCAGCACTCCCATTAACTCCCATCCCTCTCAATCTCCCAAACGACCAAATATGACAAAAAAAGTAGTGATTATCGGCAGCGGATTAGGTGGCCTCTCCTGTGGTGTCATCCTGGCGAAAAACGGTTATGATGTGACCGTTTTGGAGCAGGGACGTCAAATAGGAGGATGCCTGCAATGCTTTTACCGTGGCGGTGTCAAATTCGAGACGGGCATGCACTTCATCGGCTCCGCCTCGGAAGGACAGACGTTGCGCCGGCTGATGCACTACTTGGAGATAGATGACGTGCCCCTTTCCCGACTCGACCCCAACGGTTACGAGATAGTATCGTTGCAAGGAGAGCGTTTCGCCTTTGCCAACGGGCGCGAGCGGTTTATCGAACAGTTGGCGGCGCGGTTTCCCCATCAGCGGGAGGAACTGGAGCGTTTCTATGACGTGGTGGAACAGGTGGCAAGTGCCTCGTCGCTCCATAGTCTGCGTCACACCGAGACCGATGCGGCCGTCAACACCCAATACCTGCTGCGCTCCATCGACGATGTGGTGAGCGAAATCATCACAGACCCGCTCCTACAAAAGGTCATCGTGGGCAATCTGCCCCTCTATGCCGCTGAACGGGGGAAAACGCCTTTTTCCACCTATGCTTTTGTCATGGACTTCTACAGCCAAAGTGCCTATCGCGTGGTGGGCGGAAGCGACCGGCTTGCCGTTGCGTTACAAGCGGCATTGGAGCGTCACGGCGGACGTGTGTTGACCCGTCAGCGTGCCGTCAGCATCGACTGCGATGACAGCCATGCCACGGGTGTGACCTGCGCCGACGGTACTCGCTATGAGGCCGACATTGTCATCAGTGCCATCCATCCGGCGCGCACCTTGGAACTGGTGTCGTCGCCGTTGCTGCGCCCCACATACCGGAAGCGCATACAAGCCATCCCCAACACCGTGGGCGGTTTTGCTGTGTATGTGCGTTTCAAAGAGGGTGCCACACCCTACATGAACTACAATTTCTACGGCTATCGCCAAGACACGCCCTGGGATTGTGAGCAATATGACGACACTACTTGGCCCAAGGGCTATCTCTATATGCACTTCTGCGACGAGGACGGGCAACAATACGCCAAAAGCGGTGTCATCCTCTCCTATATGCACATGGACGACGTGAAACAATGGGCGGGTACCAAAAGCGGCCGTCGTGGCGATGATTACGAGGCGATGAAACACGAGCGCGCCGAACGGTTGCTCAGTGTGGTGGAAAAAGACTTCCCCGGGCTGCGCCAACAGATAGCGGCATACTACACCTCCACACCGCTCACCTACCTCGACTATACAGGCACTGAGGGCGGTTCGATGTACGGGGTGGCGAAAGATATCCATTTGGGACCGGCGGCACGTGTGCATCACCGCACGAAAATACCCAATTTACTGCTCTCTGGTCAAAACATCAACAGTCATGGCATCCTCGGCGTGCTCGTCGGCACCATGGTGACCTGCGGTGAACTGCTCACCAGTGAGCGGCTGTTTCTGCAGATTACTAAGGAGCAAGGGGCAGGGGGCAAGGAACAAGAGGCAGAGAGCAAGGGGCAAGGAGCAAGGAGCAAGGAGCAAGAGAATGGTTCTGAGAAACAAAAAACAGATGAGAAGGTAGTAGATAATGAAGTAATCTCTTGCCCCTTGCCCCCTGCCCCCTGCCC
>JAFZAH010000053.1 GCA_017548275.1 Prevotella sp. | reverse complement strand
GGCAAGGGGCAGGAGATTATGACTAAGGGGGCAAGGGGCGGGGGGGCAGGGGGCAAGAGATTATGACTAAAGGGGCAGGGGGCAGGGAGCAAGAGATTACTTCGCTAATAGAGAGGTATTGTCCAAACACCTTCACTCCTGAACTCCTGAACTCCTAAGTAACTTCTTTAACTTCCCTTATTCAGCCCAGCACCTCAATAGCGCGGCGCAGACGGCTGATGGTCTCTTGTTTGCCGAGGAAGGCGGAAATGTCGAACATGCCGGGACCTTTGCCAATACCGACGAGCGCCAGACGGAAGGCATTCATCACATCGCCCAGTTTGTAGCCTTTCTGCTCCACCCATGCCATGACCATGGGTTCCTGCCCTTCGACCGAGAAATCGTCGATGCCTTGCAGCACCTCGGCCAATTCGCCCATCACGCGGGCAGAATCCTCCTTCCAGCGTTTGCGCACGGTCTTCTCGTCGTATTCCACAGGAGGAATGAAGAAGAACGAGCACAAGGGCCACAACTCACGCACGAAGTTGACGCGGTCTTTCATCATCGCCGTCACTTGTGTGATGCGCTCCATCGTCTCGTCCACACCATTGCCCACCACATAGGGAGCGAACAACTTGGCAATTTCCTCAGCCGATTTATTCAGCACATATTCATGGTTGAACCAGATGCCTTTCTGATAATCGAAACGTGCGCCTGCCTTCGAGCATTTCGTCAGGTCAAACGCCTGTACGAGTTCATCGAGCGTGAACACCTCCTGCTCTGTGCCGGGGTTCCATCCCAACAAGGCGAGGAAGTTGACCACCGCCTCGGGGAAATAGCCGCTCTCGCGGTATCCCGATGACACCTCGCCCGTCTTGGGGTCATGCCACTCGAGGGGGAACACAGGGAATCCGAGACGGTCGCCGTCGCGCTTCGACAGTTTGCCCTTGCCCTCGGGTTTGAGCAAGAGGGGCAGATGTGCGAAACGTGGCATGGTATCCTCCCATCCGAACGCGCGGTAAAGCAACACATGCAGCGGTGCGCTGGGCAACCACTCCTCACCGCGAATCACATGTGTGATCTCCATCAGATGGTCATCCACGATATTCGCCAGATGATAGGTGGGCAGTTCGTCGGCGCTCTTGTAGAGCACTTTATCATCGAGGATGTCGCTCATGATACGCACATCGCCGCGGATAATGTCATCCACATGTACAGCCACACCCGGTTCCACCTTGAAGCGCACCACATATTGACGTCCGTCGGCAATCAGCGCGTCAACCTCTTCCTTGGGCAAGGAGAGAGAGTTGCGCATCTGCATACGCGTACGGGCGTCGTATTGGAAATTCTGGATTTCCGCACGCTTGGCCTCCAACTCCTCAGGAGTATCAAAGGCATAATAGGCTTTACCCGATTCCAACAACTGCTCCACATATTTTTTGTATATGGCGCGGCGCTCGCTCTGACGATAGGGGCCGTGCTTTCCGCCAAAGGACACGCCCTCGTCGAAAGTGATGCCCAACCATCTGAACGACTCGATGATATACTCTTCGGCGCCGGGCACAAAACGGGTGGAATCGGTATCTTCGATACGGAACACGAAATCACCCCCGTGCTGCTTAGCAAAGAGGTAATTATATAAAGCTGTGCGCACTCCGCCGATATGTAAAGGTCCTGTGGGACTGGGCGCGAAGCGCACTCTTATTTTTCTTTCTTCCATAAGAATTGATAAATAGCCGTTAAATTAACAAATGCCTGTGTGCATTATTCGCTGCAAAATTACTGCAAACAAAAGATAAAACAAAATGAATAATCGTTTTTTTCATTTTTATTGTCAAGGTGGCACATAATTTACCCATTTTTTCAGCAAATCATGAGAAAAGGCGATTTTATTTGGATTTGTCATTTCTTTTTCGTACTTTCGCAAAATCAAATCATAACAACAGGAAAACATGCCTTTATTCAACCGTCAAGACGAGCATTTCTGGCGAGATATCAGTACACACGCTATACTCATCATCGTGTGCACGGCATTGATTGTCTGGCTGTTGCCCAGCAAACAGGCCAGGATATTCAATTACGAGACTGGCAAGCCATGGATGGGCGAGATGCTTATCGCTGAATTTGAGTTTGACGTATTAAAGTCGGAGGAAGACATCAATCAGGAAAAAGCGAAACAAAGAAGGGAATATCAGCCGTTTTTCACACTTGACACATCCGTGGAGCGGGAAATGGCTGTGACGGTCGTCGATTCGCTGTCAAAACTGTCTGACAACTTCGCCCATACTGAAGTCCGACAACTCATCAGGAACAAAATCCATGACGTTTATCAGAAAGGCGTTATCTCACAAGATGATTATGACAAACTGTTGCGCGACTCGAATGAGTTTGTGCGTATCATCAACGACAAAGGATTCACGACCAAAAGCATTGACAAGGTGTTGTCTGCCGATGCAGCCACCGATTCCATCAGGCATCTTCTTCAATCGGCCCGGGAAGGACTGTCTTTCACCGTTCCTTATCTGAACGTAGAATTAGAACCCAACCTGATATACGAGAAGGAAATCAACGAGGAAGGTCTGGCTGAGGCCGAGAACGTGCCTACGTTGGAAAGAAAAGTGAGTCTGGGCGAACAAATCATCGACCGCGGCATCAAGGTCACCGAAGAAAAAGCACGGGCCATCAACGCCTATAAAGACGCGCTCACAAAGAACGACTCCAGCCAATCGCCTTGGAAACCGTTGATTGGACAGAGCATCTATATCATGCTTCTTTTGGTGCTCTTCACCATTTATCTGTATCTTTTCAAAAGGGAGTATTTCAGCAAGTTGCGCAACATTCTGATGTTGTACGTCGTCATTGTGCTCTTCCCCGTCCTCACTTCACTGATGATGCGGTACATGGTGCTCAGTGTCTATATCTTGCCTTATGCCATGGTTGCCATCATTGTGAGTGTATTCATGGACTCGCGCACCGCCTTTGTCACGCATACCACCATGGTGCTCATCTGCGCCCTTGCCGTCAACCGGCAAGAGGAGTTCATCATCCTGCAACTGACGGCGGGCATGGCAGCCATCTATGCGTTGCGCGACTTGTCGAAACGCTCCGACATGTTCAAAGCCGCCTTCATGGCTGTGCTTTGTTTGTTTATCATGCATTTCGCATTGTCGCTCATGCACGACAAGTTCCTATTGCCTGCCACCCGCGGGCCGTACATGCACTTCGTGGTGAGCGGCATCCTCATGCTGTTGGCCTCGCCGCTGATGTTTGTCGTGGAGAAGGCATTCGGTTTCACCTCGAGCATCACCCTGCTCGAACTGTCCGATACCAACAAGAGCCTGCTCCGCCGTTTGAGCCAGGTGGCGCCCGGCACATTCCAGCATTCCATCACCGTGGGCAATCTGGCGGCAGAGATAGCGAAAAAATTGAAAGCCGACAGCCAACTGGTGCGCACAGGTGCGCTCTATCACGATATCGGAAAGATGGCCAACCCTGTGTTCTTCACGGAAAATCAGGCAAATGTGAATCCCCATGAGAAACTGTCTGAAAAAGAGAGCGCAAGTATCATCATCAATCATGTGAGTGAAGGACTGCGCCTGGCTGAGCAAGAGGACCTGCCCGACAAAATCAAGAATTTCATCACTACGCACCATGGTTCAGGACTGGTGAAATTCTTCTATGTGAAATACAAGAACGCTCATCCCGACGAGGAGATTGACGAGGAGGCCTTCACCTATCCTGGTCCGAACCCCTTCACACGCGAACAAGCCATTCTGATGATGGCCGACACGGTCGAGGCGGCGTCGCGCTCACTCAACGAATACACGGAAGAGAGCCTCAGTGAACTTATCAACCGACTGATAGACAACCAGGTGAAAGCGGGCTTTTTCACAGAGTGTCCTATCACCTTCCAAGATATCGCCAACGCGAAGCAGGTGCTCCTCGATAATCTGAAATCCATCTATCACACCCGCATCAAGTATCCGGAACTGAAGAAGGAGTGAAGCTCCGGTGATCTCTGCCGTGGAGTTTTCGGGGCATCGGTCAGCACGGGGGCGTCATCGGCGGCAGCTGATGACATAGATGCGTAAGCATCTGTAAAAAGAGAATCTTCTCTTTCTCTTTCTATTTCTCTTTCTTTTTATATTTCTCTTTCTCCCGCAGGCGTATATGCGGGCACGCGGGCAGGTGCGTGCGTGTGCGGACGGCTGGCGTTCACGTTACGTTCGCACGGGCAGCCTTGTTTGGGGGTGGCCTTGCAGCGGATGGCGTCCACTTGGCTGACGAACATCAGAATAGAAGCGTTTGCATTCATTACGGTGTGTTTTTGCATGGTTATTTTTAATCCTTTTTTCCTGAAAACCGAACCGGTTTTGAGACGATTTCTTCTCAATTGCAAAGATACAACCCGGGAAACAAAAACAGAGTGGTATCCATTCAACTTGTGAAAAAACAGTGATGAACAGCCTCACCCCCAACCCCTCTCCAAAAAGCCTCACCCCCGACCCCTCTCCAAAGGGCGAGGGGAGTAGCATATGGCCGAAGCCCAATAATGCGTTTCGGCAAGGAACCTCCCTGCCTTAACAGAGGCGTCAGTTATCTTGTCTGTTATAGTCAGTCATCTTGTCAATATGCTTAAAATGGTTCTGTCACTTATAGTATTTTAACCAGAAGAATTTGTTGAAACTGTAGCAAAGAATTATGACACCATCCGCGAGGGAAGCATTGTCGCAGATAATCAGACCTATCTCCTTGAAGTTTCTGACAAGCACAATAATACTCTGTTTATTCAACTGTCAAGAGACGGCAGTTATTGGAATGTAAACAGCGCGGGTATATTCAAGAAGAAATACTCGCGCCGTAAGCCTGAAGTCTTTACCCGACCCGCATTAGAGCCTGGAACTAACACCGATTCCAGTGGAGTTGATAGCGGCCGTTCTGGTGGTGTAACCGCGCCAGCAGGAAATTCTCCTCAGACTTCTGAAGGCAAAGATAGCGCAAAAGAATCAAACTTGCAAGGAAAAGAGCAAAAATCTTCAGAAAAACCTGCGGAACAACCTAAAGACGAGAAATATGAGCAATATGCTTAAAATGGTTCTGTCACTTATAGTATTTTAACCGCATCCTCCCTATCATCTCGTCCATACGGTCGCGCTTCATCGACCGCACATCCTTCGCGACCTCGCGCAACTCCCTGCGCATGGCCCGCACCTCGTTCAGTACTCTTTTCATCATCTTTTCTCGTTTAGGTTAGTAACAAAACTATTCGAAGAAAAGGTGCAAATGTTCGCTTTTTGGTCTGAAAAAGGCGTTTTTCGTCCAAAAAGGGCCGGGAACGGTTCTTTTCAGGTCGAAAATGTGCGGAAAACACCTGAAAAAAGTGCCTGCAGATGGCTATTTGCCGGGCTTAAAAGGCACGAAAAAACCGATTTCCCGTGAGGAAACCGGCTGTTTGATGGCGTTTAAGAAAATAAAATGAGATATTTTCACTCCCAGTAGTCGAAGCAACGGAGGAAATCGGCTCTTTTCACATAAATGTTGACATCCCATGGCATAATCGGGGCAATACAAACCTCCGTGTGCTGGTCATCACACCAATAGCAAGAGTAAATCTCTCCCACATTGAAATTATAGGAGTTCTGAAACGACGTGTTATCTTTACACTTGCAGTACATATCTGATACTATTTTCGTTGTTTTGTGAAAAGCCCCGAGCCTCACGGTCCAGGGCTTAAGGTGTGATCTTTTAACAAACAAATAAACTGTTCAAACATATTGAAGTACAGGCCGGTCAACAAGACGGCCTCCGACAATATCACGACCAACAGTGTCAAGGCCACGGCGTATCTTCGCGATGGTCTTAGACGACGGCTGGCATAGACCGCTGGCATACCTCCTCAACAGCGATGCGTTCATGCCGATGTATTCGGCGAATGCGGTCACATTGATGGGGTAATAGTTGAGGAAAGCACCCACGTCAAAAACAAACTCGAATTCCAACTCAGGAAAAGGCTTGCCTATCGACGCGTAATAATCCCGCATCTCGTCATGACCTGCCATGAAATCCTCCATCGCCTTCCGGACGGTTTTCCCGTCACCCACTATGCCAAAGCCCAGGTCATCAGCCCCGGACATAAAGCAAGAAAACAAATCCCTGCCTGTCTCGACTACTACTGTTATCTTTCTTTTTTCCATAATATCCAAATAAAAAGTGACCCAATAAACAAGACATCACAATTTCACGGGAAAGAACCCGGGCTAAAGCCCGAGTTCCTTAAAGATGTTATCCAAAGTGCCTTTCGGCACTTCTTGAGATCCATGTCGCGGCACTTGGGTTATTTTACCGTTTTTGGTGTTTATCCAAATGTCGTGACGTTTTCCGTGTCGCTTAAAATGGTTCTGTCACTTATAGTATTTTAACCTCGATGCTCTTTTGCATCAGCCGGCCTGCCTCGGCATCCCCTTTCTTTCTCGATTGGAGAAGTCTTTTCTGTGATTCTTCAAGTGTCTTCAACTCACTTTCCAACTTCTTCAACTCATTCGTTGCCTGTTTTTGATTAAGTTCAATGACGGCAGAGAATATTTCCTGATTTGCCATAATATAAGCGGTATAATTGCAATTTAGTGCAAATATACCGCCTGTATTAACAGTGCGAAAATACCACTAATTCAGATCTCTCAAATCTTTTCTTGTCTGCTCAACTATTTTTTCGAGTTCCTCTTTAGAGGATGCAGATAAATAAGTAGCCTTCTCGATGGATGGCAACCACATTTTTGCACCATATTTTCCATTTCTAAGGTTTTTATATGCGCTCACTACATCATAACCGTCTTGATCGTCTTTCATATTACTTAGAGTAATATCTACATATCGATCCTTGCCTTTCTCTGTCTTCGGTTTTCCTTTTCCCATCAACCAGACGAGCAGCCAGACGAGTGGTAAAAGTGCCAAAATCTCCATAGTGTTCTACTTTTGTTTGCTGCAGCTTAAAATGGTTCTGTCACTTATAGTATTTTAACCCACGAAAATACCATCATGATCTTAGTTCGGCACGCATTTTATCTATTTCTTCTTCAAGTTCTTCCTTTGAGTCAGCCCAAACCCAATAAGAATTCTCCATGAAATTAACCCAAAACATAGCACCACACCTTCCATCTCGAAGACTCTTACATGCCCTCACTACGTCTGAATCACCGTTCTCATCTTTCATATTTCTGAGTGTAATCGCAACAAAACGTTCATTGTTGCCTGTCGACTTCGGTCTTTGCATCAGCCAGACCATCAGCCAGATAACTGGTAAAAGTGCCAAAAATTCCATGTTATAAATATTGATGTTGTTCTTAAAAGTCCCCCTATGCTCCCGCACCGGGGGCTGAAAGCGTTTTACGCTTAAAATGGTTCTGTCACTTATAGTATTTTAACCCTGAAAGCGGATGTAGTAGTATTGGCAGAAGCACTACTGGTATCCCTTCCAGATGTGATAGCTTTTTAGCCATTGGTAGTACCCTAATTGTGTAATTTACCGTGACACTTTTTGCATACAGATAGAAGGTTACTGAAATCATAAGCCTTCTGGTATCTTTTCATTCCTTCATAGTTAAGGAAGCTATCTGCTTAAAATGGTTCTGTCACTTATAGTATTTTAACCATATCTTCCATTTGTTTCTTCAGGCCATTGTACTTTTTAGTTTCTTCAGTATCCAGTTTTCTACTTTCCTTTTCTGCATTGGATACTATGGCTTCAGCTTGTATCTTTAACTGGTTACGTTTGTCTATCAGTTCTACGCTATTCATAGTTATTTGTTTATTTCGTATTCTGCATTACACTTAGGGCAGATATAGAATGATGTGCTTAAAATGGTTCTGTCACTTATAGTATTTTAACCCTTTACGGGCTAACTACATGTTGCAAAGATAGTTATATTCTATTAAACGACAAAAAAAAAGCGATTTATTTTGTTATTTTTATTTTATCTCTTGTTTTTTTCTAATTTTGCCAGAAAAATGGCAAAACAAACTTTAGTATTTGAATCGCCTAAGGAATTATCCTTGCGAGACGGTATGCTGGTTATCTCCGACAGGGAGACAGGCGAAACAGTCATGCGTTCATTGGAGGACATCCAGATGATTATGATAGATAATCATTCCGTCAGGTTATCTATTCCTCTTTTAACAAGAATATCAAAAATAAACATCGGTGTGGTGTTTTGCGATGAAAGGCACTATCCCGTATCAATGTTGTTGGACATGGAATCTCATTCTTTACAGTCAAAACGTATAAGATGTCAACTCGCAGCATCTAAGGTTACGAACAAGCAGATTTGGAAACAAATAGTGGAGGCAAAAATACGTAACCAGTCTTTATTGCTTGAGAAGTCGGGTTTGGGCAAATCCTTGTTATCCTCGTATTACAACAATGTCAAAAGTGGTGACTCAACGAATCGGGAGGGAGTTGCCGCAAGGATATATTGGTCGAAACTAATGGGAAAGAACTTTATTCGCGACAGATATGGCGAGCCTCCAAATGCTCTTTTGAATTATGGCTATGCTGTTCTTCGCTCCATGTCGGCCAGAAGTTTGATGAGTGCGGGTTTGCTTCCTCTCGTCGGGGTTTTCCATCATAACTGCCATGATTCGTTACCTTTGGCTGATGATGTCATGGAGCCATATCGGCCGTATATAGACCGTAAAGTGAGGGAGATGGCGGAAGAAGGTTTGACGGATGTCTGCCGAGAATCAAAGAAGAGAATCCTTGAATTATTCTATGAAGACATACCTGCTGATGCCATCGCTTTGTCAGCGTCCACATTGGCAGGTATATACGAAGGTGCGGGCAAGGTCATTGTTTTTCCAAGCATTTAACTATCTAAAAAATGTGGGTATATGTCGTTACAAGTTTCACCCGCTACAATAAGGTGGGACGTGAAGCAAAGAATGGATTTCAAAAGGCGATACTTAAAGACGGTTTTTTCCGAATGCATGAAAACCTTTATGTCAGGTATTGTACCACAGCAAGCAATGCTAACATGCATAAAGAACGAATAAAAAAAATCATTCCTTTGAAGTGTTGCGATGTCAGTATTATTATGTCGGCAGACAATCAGGAGGGTAACGTCTATCACAGTTTGAACAGGAAAAGGTCAAAGAGTATTATTTATGGCAAGCATGGCAATGTAGAATTCTTTTGACCAGCGTGCAATGTCAGGGTTGCCTCGCGTCGAAAAAACTGCCCTGTGTTCTACTGGTTGTACAATAAAATGCGTGTCGGTGCGTTATTATCACGTGCACAACCGTTTAGCGACCATATTAGTTCTGTTTTTCTGCGTGGCAGGAGTCTGCCGCGCTCAATACGACCCCCTCTTCAGTCATTACTGGGCGATGGAGCCGACGTTTAACCCTGCCTCGGTGGGCAAGGAGTCGAAAATCAATGTCAACGCCGCCTACGCGCTCAGTTTTGCAGGCTTCGAGCACAATCCTCGGACGTTTTATGCGGGAGCCGACATGCCGTTCTATTTTGCCAAGGCGTATCACGGCGCGGGCATCTCACTGATGAATGATCAGATAGGACTGTTCACCCATCAACTGCTCGCACTGCAATACGCATACCGTTTCAAGTTGTTCGGCGGCATGCTGGCCGCTGGCGTTCAGGCAGGTGTGCTCGTGGAAAACTTCGACGGTTCGAGAGTGGATGTGATAGACGACGGCGACGAAGCGTTCAGCACATCAGAAGTCAAAGGACAGTCATTAGACCTCGACGTCGGACTCTATTATCAGCACGGGCCGTGGTATGTGGGCGCATCGGTCAAACACCTCACCGCCCCGCTGATAGAACTGGGCGAAACCAATGAGTTGCAGGTTGACCGCACATATTATTTAACGGGCGGATACAATATTCGGCTCAGAAATCCGTTTCTTACAATACACCCGTCAGTGATTGTCCGTACCGACGGCGTGGCTTACCGTGGCGACGTGACTGCAAGAATCGTCTATAATCACGATAAGAAACTGTTGTACGCGGGTGTGGGATACAGTCCGACGAACTCCTTCACCGCAATGATAGGAGGCTCCATCCACGGCATCCATCTGGGTTACAGTTACGAGGTCTATACCTCAGACATCAGCATCGGCAACGGCAGCCATGAGTTGTTCGTGAGTTACCAGACCGATATCAATCTGACAAAAAAAGGAAAGAACAAACATAAAAGCGTGAGAATACTATAGGCTATGAAGATGAGAAAAAGTGAAGTGATACTTTACGTGATGGCTGCTATGACGCTGACAGCCTGTTTCGGCAGCCGGTCCGCTTCCACATCGGGCCGGGGCGGCGAAGTCGTCGGCGTGGGAGGCGGAAAAGCATTCAACGAACCATCGCCCTACGGGATGACCCAAGTGAAACGCGGATACCTGAAGATGGGTATCGACCAGCAGGACAGCCTCTGGGGCAAGGAGACACCCGTGAAGGATATCTCCGTCGATGGATTCTGGATGGACGAGACCGAGGTTACCAACTCCGAGTACAAGCAGTTTGTGTATTATGTGCGCGACTCCATTCTTCGCGAACGTCTTGCCGACCCCGCATACGGTGGCGACGAGACTTATAAAATCACCGAGGACAAGAACGGCGACCCCGTGAAACCCTATCTCAACTGGAAGAAAAACCTGCCGCGTAAGCCCAACGAGGATGAGCAGCGCGCATTTGAGAGTCTGTATGTCACCAATCCCGTGACGGGCGAGAAAATGCTCGACGCCAGCCAACTCAACTACAAATACGAGATTTACGACTACACCACAGCCGCTTTGCGCCGTAACCGCCTCAACCCCGAGGAGCGCAACCTCAATACCGATCTGACCGTCAATCCCGATGAGGTGGTGATGATATCTAAAGACACAGCCTATATCGACGACGAGGGACGCATCGTGCGCGAGACCATCAACCGCCCGTTGAGCGGACCGTGGGATTTCCTCAACACCTACATCGTCAATGTCTATCCCGACACCACCTGCTGGGTCAATGACTTCCGCAACTCAGACAACGAGATGTACATGCGCAGTTATTTCAGCAACCCCACTTACAATGACTATCCCGTGGTGGGTGTCACTTGGGAGCAAGCCAATGCTTTCTGTGCATGGCGCACCGATTACCTGCTGAAAGGACTGGGCAGCGAGGCACGATATATCCAGCGCTACCGTTTGCCGACAGAGGCAGAATGGGAATATGCGGCACGCGGTAAAGACGGCAACGAGTTCCCTTGGGAAAACGAGAGCGTAAAGAGCGGCGACGGCTGTTTCTATGCCAACTTCAAGCCCGACAAAGGTAACTACACGAAAGACGGCAACCTCATCACCAGCCGCGTGGGCATCTATTCGCAAAACAGCAACGGTCTCTACGACATGGCCGGCAATGTGGCCGAATGGACCAGCACCATCTATACCGAGGCGGGGGTCGATGCCATGAACGACCTCAATCCGCAGTTGGAGTACAAGGCAGCGAAAGAAGACCCCTACCGTCTGAAAAAGAAAAGCGTGAGAGGCGGATCATGGAAAGACCCCGAGTCGTATATCCGCTCAGCATGGCGCACATGGGAATACCAGAACCAGCCGCGCTCCTACATCGGATTCCGCTGCGTGAGAAGCCTCGCAAGTTCATCGAGCACCAAACAGAAAGCCACAAAGAGCAAGAAAAAGAAATAAGGAGGGCCATAACAACTTTAGGAAGTTAGGGAAGTTAAGGAAGTTAAAGGACAATAGTCCAAATTCCTAATTCCAAATTCCAAATTCCAAATTCCTAATTCCTAATTCCCTTATCACCAAGAAGTTGAGTAAAAGCGAAACTTCAGTAACAGAATAAACAGAACATACCATAACATGACCAGATACAGTAAATTCAATCTCGTGTACCGTCTGCAAAAGTGGATGGACAGCGTGGCCGGACAGACGTTCCTCAACTATGCATACAGTTGGGGTGCATCTATCGTGATTTTAGGAACCTTGTTCAAACTCACCCACCTGCCGGGTGCCAACCTGATGCTGTTCATCGGTATGGGTACCGAGGTGCTTGTGTTCTTCATCTCCGCCTTCGACCGTCCGTTTGACAAGACAGCCGACGGTATGGATTTGCAGACCCATTCGCAACTTCGTCAGGTTGAAAGCGGCGAAGGCATAGAATTGTCTGACGAGGAAGCAGGCGAAGCCCATCAGGGCGGATCAGTGGTTTCCGGCCCCTCTGTGGGCGGCACCATTATCATCGGCGGAGGCGGAGGAGGTGTCGCCGGCGACGGTCAGTCTGCACCCGCAGCGGCTGCCATGGGCGGTGAAGTACCCTCCGGCGGCGGTATCATCATCGGCGGCGGTGGCGGTTTTGGTGGAGGCTTCACTGGAGGCGCTCCTGTTGCCGAAGGCGAAGGTGCCACTGGCGAAAGTGCTCCTGCCGCAGAAGGCGGAGTTGTCACTGGCGGCGGTGCTCCTGTCTCTGGCGGTGCGACATGGATTGGCCAGCAACAACAGATCTCGCCCGAGATGGCCGAGGCTACCAGCAACTATGTGGAAGAACTCAACAAACTGACCGAACTGCTGGGCAAAGTGAGCGAGCAGAGCGCACGCCTCACGCGCGACTCCGAAGAGATGGAGAACCTCAACCGCACACTTACAGGTATCTGCAAGGTCTATGAGATGCAACTCAAGAGCGCCAGCCAGCAAATCGGCACTATCGACCAAATCAACGAACAGTCGCGTAAGATGGCTAAGCAGATAGAACAACTCAACCAGATTTACGCACGCATGATTGAGGCCATGACCATCAACATGCGCACAGCGGCTCCGGGCGCACAATCCCCCTCCGCTGATTCTATCATCTAACAGAAACGTCTTTACACCTGAATATGGCAATCAAGAAAAGACCCGTATCGCCACGCCAAAAGATGATCAACCTGATGTATGTCGTCTTGATGGCAATGCTCGCGCTGAACATCTCTACCGAGGTGCTCGACGGCTTCACGCTTGTGGAGGAGGGCATCAGCCGCTCGACAGACAACTCATCGAAAGAGAACACGGCGATGTTCCAGGAGTTCAAAGACCAGATGGAGGCCAATCCCGCCAAGACCAAGGAATGGTACGACAAAGCCGCATACGTGAAGAATATGAGCGACTCGCTCTACTCCTTCGCCCAAGAACTGAAAATGGCGATTGCGCAGAAGGCTGACGGCAATGACGCCGACATTAAGAACATCATCAACAAAGACGACCTCGAGGCCGCCACACAGGTGATGCTCGCACCGGGGTCGGGCCGTGGCGATGAACTGTTCAACGCCATCACCTCATACCGTGACCGCATCCTGAGCATGGTCGATGACCCACGCCAGAAAGAGATTATCAAGAGTAACTTCAGCACTGAGGTGCCTCAGAAAGAGAACACGCTGGGCAAGAACTGGCAGGAATATATGTTTGAGGACATGCCCGTGGCCGCAGCGGTCACCATTCTGTCGAAACTGCAGAGTGATGTGCGATACGCCGAAGGCGAGGTGCTTCACTCCCTCTTGGCCAACATCGGCATCAAGGATATCCGCGTGAACAAACTCGACGCCTTCGTCATCCCCGACAAAACCACCCTCTACCCGGGTGAGCAGATGACCGCACGCATCGTTATGGCTGCCGTCGATACCACGCAGCAGCCCGAGATTTACGTCAACGGCAACCGCATCGGATCACACGCCGGCACCTATACCATCACAGGCAGCGGCGTGGGCGAGCACTCCTTCGGAGGTTACATCATGATGCGCAATGCCGACGGCGAGGTCATCCGTCGCGACTTCACACAGAAATACCGCGTCATACAGCCGCCATCGGGCGCCACCGTGGCAGCCGACATGATGAACGTGCTCTATGCCGGATTCCAGAACCCGATGAGTGTGACCGTGGCCGGACTGCCCCAAAACTCCGTGTCACTGTCCATGTCGGGCGGCTCGCTCACATCGAAAGGCGACGGTCACTACATCGCCGTGCCCTCGACCGTGGGACAGGACGTGACCTTCACCGTGACTGCGTCTGACAACGGCAAGTCGCGACAGATGGGACAGTTCTCGTTCCATGTGCGCAAACTGCCCGACCCCACACCTTACTTTGCTATCGGCACCGACCGGTTCAAGGGTGGCAGACTGTCTAAAGCCAGTCTGATGAGCATCAACAGCCTGAAAGCGGCCATCGACGACGGACTGCTCGACATCGAGTTCCATGTGAACAGTTTCGAGACCGTCTTCTACGACAACATGGGTAATGCCGTTCCTATGGCATCTGCAGGCGCCTCCTTCACCGAGCGGCAGAAAGACGCCTTCCGCAAACTCGCACGTAATAAACGTTTCTATATCACCAATGTCAAGGCCTCAGGTCCCGACGGATTGCAGCGCAGTCTGCCTGGAGCCATGGAAATCATCGTGAATTAAATATCCTAAAGATGAGAAAGATTATAATCATACTCCTCGCTGTATGCGGCATACAAATGATGTATGCCCAACCCAAACAGCGCAGAACGGAGCAGAACAACAGCCAGACGGCAGCCAAGTCGAACGCCAACACCATGACGACCCGTGCGCAAATATCCTTCCCCACGGCGGCGCCGATGTCTGAGGATGTGGTTTGGCGGCGTGACATCTACCGTGAGTTGAACCTCGAGGAAGATGCCAATGCGGGACTCTATTATCCCGTGGAGCCGATGGGTACGCAGATGAACCTCTTCACCTACCTCTTCAAACTGATGATGGCAGGTCCGAAGAAAGGCGGCATCAGCGCCTACGAATACCGGCTTGACGGCAACGAGGCGTTCGACGACTCGGCACGCATCAAACCATTGGACTTCCTCGACAACTATCACATTTATTATGAGCGCAAAGACGGCCGCATCCGTATCGACAACAGTGATATTCCGTCGGCTGAGGTAAAAGGTTATTACCTGAAGGAGAGCGCATACTACGACCAGGCCACATCGACCTTCCACCGCAAGGTGGTGGCCCTGTGCCCCATTCTCATGCGTGAGGACGATTTCGGCGAAGGTTCTGCCAAATACCCGCTTTTCTGGGTGAAATACGACGAGGTGGCGCCTTTCCTGAGTAAACAGATGATGTCGACGAGCAGTATCAACAATGCCGCCACCATGAGTGTGGATGATTATTTCACCACGAACAAGTACAAAGGAAAAATCTATAAGACCACCAATATGCTGGGACTCACCCTGGCTCAATATTGTCCTGACGAGGAGTCGATGACAGCCGAGCAGAAGCGCATCGAGCAAGAACTGCTTGACTTTGAGAAATCCATCTTCGGCGACCCCGCCAAGAAAGACTCACTCGACAGCATCGCCGCCGCGAACAACGACACCAAGGTAAAGAAAAAGTCAAAGGGCCGCCGCAACAAAGACAACAACGAAGAAGTCAGTTCGAAGCCTAAACGTGAGCGCAGCAGTTCTTCGGGCAGCAGCGGCAATAAGGTGTCTGTCAGACGCGAGAGACATTGAGATTTGAGATTTGAGGTTTGAGATTTGAGGTTTGAGGTTTGAGGTTTATAATCGGCGTACTATTGTCTTCACTCCTACACTCCTCCATTCCTTTACTCCTTTACTCCTCCACCCATCAACACGAGTTATGAAAAAAACACTATTCCGTGCTCTGTTCATCATGACAGTGATGACAGCGATGCCGGCACAAGCACAGATAAAACTGGGTGTCAAGAGCGGTATCAACCTCACTGACGTTCAGTTCAAGCAGGATGACCTGAAAGCCGAAAACCGCGTGGGATTCTTTGCGGGACCGGTTATTAAGTTCCACCTGCCTGTGTCGGGACTGTCAGTCGATGCCGCCGCACTCTATGACCAGCGTGAGGCAAAGGTAGAGGGCACCACGATGAAAGCCAAATCCGTGCTCGTACCCGTCAATTTACGTATTACAGCCGGCTCGGAAAATGTATTTACCATCTTCGCCTTTGGCGGTCCACAATTCGCATTCAACCTGAGCGACGACCTCACTTGGAAAGAGAACTACCAAGAGTGGAAATGGAAAGAAGCCTCCTTCAGTGTCAACGTGGGACTGGGCGTGTCTTTCGGCCGTCATCTCGAGATTTACGGCAACTATAATGTGGCTTGCAGCCGTACTGCCGATGCCATTTTCGAAAGCCTCAAAGAGGGTACAGCCCGCGCCAACGCATGGCAAGTAGGTCTGGCACTGTATCTTTAAATGTTTGAGATTTGAGGTTTGAGGTTTGAGATTTATGATAGGCTAACTATCGTCTTCACTCCTACAATCCTAAACTCCTACACTCCTATACTCCTACAATCCTAAACTCCTATACTCCTACCCCCCATGAAATACATCGATGTCATCCTGCCACTTCCGTTAGAAGGGCTCTTCACATACGCTGTACCCGACACACTCTCCGAGTCTGTCGGGTTTGGTATTCGTGTGCTGGTTCCTCTCGGGAAATCGAAAACCTACGTGGCTCTTGTGGCAAGGGTGCATAATGAGAAACCCGATTTCGACTGCAAGGAGATTATCAATGTATTAGATGCGGAGCCCGTCTTGCTCGAGAAGCAATACCGGTTATGGCAATGGGTGGCAGATTATTACATGTCGCCCATAGGGGATGTGTATAAGGCGGCATTGCCATCCGGTCTGAAAGGTGAGGATGCCTATCGTCCTAAGACAGAGACCTACGTCAGTCTGGCACCACAGTTCCGAAATGAACAGGCGTTGCACCTGATGCTCGACTCCTTGCGCCGCGCCACGAAACAGCAGTCGATGCTGCTCGACTTTCTGGCACTCTCACATTGGGATTCGCTCGAGGGCGACACCCCTGCCGATGAGGTGACCGAAGTGTCGCGCGACGAACTGCTCAACTCCTCACACGGCACAATACAGGCCATCAAGGCACTGGCCGACAAGGGTGTGCTACAACTGTATGAACAAGAGGTGGGACGGCTCAACATGACGGGTGTATATGACCCGACCAACATCAAACGGCTCAATGCCACCCAACAAGAGGCATACAACTCCATTCTCTTTCAGATGTTGCGCAAGAATGTGGTGTTGTTGCACGGTGTCACATCCAGCGGCAAGACTGAAATCTATATCCACCTGATACAGAAGGCGTTGGAGGAGAAGAAACAAGTGCTTTACCTCATGCCCGAGATAGCGCTCACGGTGCAGATGATGGATCGTCTGCGCCGTGTGTTCGAACCGCGGTTGGGTATCTATCATTCCAAATACAGCGATGCCGAACGGGTGGAAATATGGCGCAAGCAGTTGTCGAAAAACCCCTACGATGTGATTCTGGGCGCACGCAGCGCTGTTTTCCTGCCGTTCCAGCGGCTGGGACTGGTCATCATCGACGAGGAACATGAGACCTCATTCAAACAGCAAGACCCCGCGCCCCGTTATCATGCACGGTCAGCGGCCATCGTCCTCGCATCGATGTATAATGCGAAGACGCTGCTGGGCACCGCCACGCCGTCAATGGAATCGTATCACAACGCCACGACAGACAAATACGGGCTGGTCACGCTGATGACCCGCTACAAAGACATACAACTGCCGGAAATCACGGTGGTGGACATCAAAGACCTGCAAAGGCGCAAGATGATGACCGGCCCCTACTCCCCTGCTCTGCTGGCTGCTGTCAGGAAAGCACTCGCGTCGGGCGAACAGGCCATCATCTTCCAGAACCGGCGCGGTTTCACTCCGATGATTGAGTGTAAGACCTGCGGTTGGGTGCCGAAATGCAAAAACTGCGACGTGTCGCTCACCTTCCACAAGAACATGAATGTGCTGTCATGCCATTATTGTGGCTACACCTACCGGGTGCCTGACGTATGTCCTTGCTGTGAGTCGAAGGAGATACGCGGAGTGGGATTGGGCACGGAGAAGGTGGAAGACACACTGATGCAAATCTTCCCCGACGCGAGGGTGGCACGTATGGACCTCGACACTACACGCACACGCGCCGCCTACGAGCGTATCATCAACGATTTCTCCGCCCGTCGCACCAACCTGCTCATCGGCACGCAGATGGTGACCAAAGGTCTCGATTTCGACCATGTCAGTGTGGTAGGCATCCTAAATGCCGACAGTATGCTGAACATGCCCGATTTCCGCGCTTACGAACATGCGTTCATGCTCATGGCACAAGTGAGCGGACGTGCCGGACGAAAGGGCAAGCGCGGACAGGTGTTTTTACAGACGAAAAATCCGCAGTTGCCGCTCATCCGTCAGGTAGTGGAGAATGATTTCGAAGGCCTATACCGGGAGTTGTGCGAGGAACGGGCGGCCTTCCATTATCCCCCGTTCTACCGGTTGATTTATCTCTACATGAAGCATCGCGACAATGCCGTGGTGGAGTCGGCCTCCATCTATATGGCTTCCGTTCTGCGACAATGGTTCGGCAACCGCGTGCTCGGCCCTGACAAACCCGCTGTGGCACGTGTGAAAGACCTGCATATCCGCAAGATGATGCTCAAACTTGAACAGGGCATTGACCTGTCGGCCGTGCGCAAATACCTGAGATTAGCACAACAGCAGATTGCCGCCGATAAGCGATTTGCCACCGTCACCATGTTTTTTGATGTGGATCCTTTATAAAAGCATAAGAGGAGTTTTGTAGTTATCTTTATCTCATTACCTCATCTAAATTTAACATAATTCTTGCAGAAATATGCGAAAAAGGTTGTACCTTTGCACCCGATTTGAAAAAGAATTGTTTTACATTATATTTTTTATTTAATTAGTTAAGCATGAAAAAGTTAGCATTTGTGGCAGTTGCTGCCCTTGCGATGGTTTTTGCATCTTGTGGTAAGAAACTGAGCCCCGCAGCCGAGAAGGCTTGGGCAGACTTCAAAGAAGCCGCTTCTAAACTCGACTCTGAGGAGAAAATTGACCAGTTAGAGTCAATGGACGAATTTGTTGAACTGAACAAAAAATGGTTGGATGCCAACAAGGCTATGTTGGACAACTCTGTAGAGTACGCTGCTGTGAAACCTGAGATCGTAGACAGCATGGAAGTGATTGCCAACAAAGTGAATCCCGTGCTTCAGAAAGTTAATGACATGATGAAGGCCGCTCAAGAGGCGAACGAGGCTGCCGAAGAACTCGATGCTATCGCAGAAGAAGTAGAATAAATCTTCTACGCGTATCAGTTACGCAAATACGACATTTTACGGGGAATTTGATATGTTTCAAAAACATATTAAATTCCCCGTTCTTCGTTATTTGGGGGGATTCGGCCTCTGGTCATCCGGGAAAGTTACGGGGGAAATCATAACACCCCACTTAAAAAGCAATAAAAATATAACCAAAACGTCGGAGTTTGGATAAAAGCAGTATCTTTGCAGGCGGATACATCAATCTATGAGAATCATGAAGAAACAGCGATATTCAGTGGTGGTGCTCTTTGTCCTGATAATAGCCTCAAGCCTAACCAGTTTGGACAGTTATCGCACAACGAGCCGGATGGTGGCTGAGGATATGGAACGGGCATTGGCAAAAGCCATGGAGGAACAGCAGTCGGACGTAATCAGCGCAGATACAATCCGGGTGTTCAACAGTCATCTGCAAATGGAGGAACTGAGAGGAAAAGCCGTTTTGACAGTAGACACACATAGGGGATTCTGCCCACGTCCGCAGGTGTCGGCTGCGACCATCCTTTCACTGTCCGACCAACGGCCCTCCATGGTGCTATGGTCTATGGTGCTGCTTTGGGGCCTGTATTGTCTCTACCAGCATCGACGACATATGGCATCGGGCATGTATGGCGGACTGGCATTGGAAAACGGACGGTTCATCGATGCGAAAGGCAAGGTGGTAAAACTGACCCCGATGCAACAGCAATTGATGGAAATGCTATGGCTGTCGCCTTCGCACCAATTGCCGAAAACGGACATCTGCGATGCGCTATGGCCCAAGAAAGAGGACGCCAACGATACGCTCTACACACTCATCCGGCGGCTGAAACCCATCATCGAACAGCACTCTGACTTGAAAATCGAAGCGGACAGAGGGAAATCTTACGGACTGAGAATCAGGTAGATAGCCGACTGTCAGACAAATGTCAGACAAATGTCAGGCTATTTATTTGATGACAACAGATACTCTTCATACTTTTGCGTCAGTAAATGAATGCAAGTATGAAGAGTATCTTTATTTGTTGTATGCTATCAGCATCGTTCGCAGCCTCTGCACAGGAAGCCGTGGAATTGCAAGAAGTGACCGTCAAAGGAGCAAGAGTAGTGCAACGGGTTGACGGACAGACCATCTATCCCACCCGCCAGCAACTGGATGGTTCTGCTGACGGATATTCGTTATTGATAAAATTGGCACTGCCCCATCTGCGCATCGACCCTGTGATGCATACCGTCACGGCCCTTTCAAATCTCGGCGGTGTGCAAGTGCGTATCAATGACATCGCAGCCTCAAAAGAAGACTTGCTCGCACTCGACATGAAAGCGGTGAAATACATCGACTATATCGACAACCCCGGAGTGAGATACGGAGAGGGGGTTGCCTATGTCATCAATATCATTGTCAAGCATCCTGTCAGCGGCTATGACATCGGTGCAGATTTGACCAATACGCTGACCGCCACAAACGGCGATGAGACCGTCTATGGGAAATACAACATCGGGAAGAGCGAGTTGGGAGTGACTTACTCGCTGAACTACCACAACTTCAAAGGGATGGAATATGACGAATATTCCACGTACGAACTGGAGTCAGGGGAGAAACGGAACATCCTGCGGCAGCAGTTAGAGGGGCAGAGCAAAAATCTTGCCCACGACATACAGTTGACCTATAGCCTGAGTGATTCTGACTATGTGTTCCAGTCGAAGTTTTCAGCAAGTAGAGACATACATCCGCATCGGGCATGGCAAAGAACGGGAGGGACGGAAATCTACGAAGACCATTCCTCATCGCGCACCTCATCGCCAGTTCTCGACCTCTACTTGCATCGTGAATTTGCGAGGCATCAGTCGCTCACAGCAAACGCCGTGGGCACATATATCAAGACAGACAATCATACCGAACATAACGAGGGCGGCAACTACGCCTATCATGTGAAGGGAGAGACATACACTTTTTGGGCAGAGACCGTGTATGAGAACCGACTGAAGCCTTTTACCCTTTCCCTCGGAACACAATACGCCCAGCAGTATATCAATAACTTGTATTCGGGCGATGCCGATGCCGACAATGCCATGCGCTCATCCGGACTCTACTTCTTTGGTCAGGTGAGAGGGCATCTCGGCAAACTCGGTTACATGGGAGGCATGGGGCTGAGCCGCCGCTACTATCGTCAAGACGAAAGGACGAACCATTTCTGGCTCTTTCGCCCCAAATTGACCATTTCTTATCCATTGGCCCATAACCTGAAAGTAAAATACGATTTCGAAGTGTCGCAGCACACCTCGCAAATCGCCCTTGTCAGTAATGTCGCCATCAAGCAGAATGCATGGGAAACGCTGGTGGGTAATCCTGACATCCACCCTAACCGCGTGACCTCGCATGACCTGCGCATGACCTATTCCACACCGAGGTTGATGACAGAACTGCAAGGCTACTGGCGACTGAATGCAGACTGCAACATGGAGAAATACTCGAGAGAGAACGGCCATTTCTATCAGACACAGACCAATGCCGACAACGAATGCAATTTCTTTTTCATTCAGAGTTATAACAGATGGGAAGCGATACCCGACGGTCTATCGGTTACGCTCTATGGGGGTATCTACCGTTTCTACAATTTCACCGATGAGTACCGCCATACCTATACGGCATTCAATGGAGGCGCCAGTGTTGAAGCCTATTTGGGGAAGTGGACGCTTACCGCCTATGCAGACAACGGTTGGAACTTCATGGAAGGAGAGCATCGCGGACATCAGGCTCCCGCATGGTATCTCACGGCCTCTTATCGCATCAAAGACATCACACTCTCCGTCTATGCCCAGCATCCGTTTTGTGCGAGTCCTCTTAACTATAAAACAGAGGTGGTCAGCCGCTATATCCACAAAGATATCTCACGGCATAACCGCGACTACGGCAACATGTTGACCCTCAATATCACATGGCATCTCTCATCTGGCCGCAAATACCGAGACATTCAGCGCACCATGAACCATCAGGACACGGAAACGGGGATATTGCAATAGAAACCCTTTATTCTCTATAAGTTACAGACCCTTCCCCGCCCCTTCGAAGGGGCGGGGAACTGGCTGACGCCCTTGAGATAATTTAAAGTAAATTACCAGACATCCATAATAAAAATTCATTGCTGTCCGCTAAACGGCATCAAACTATCTCAAGGGCGTCAGCCCACTCCCCTCCCATCTAAGGGGAGGGGTAATCTATATTAAGAAACAAGGTATTTAACGTTTTTAACACTTGTGTCAAATGTAAAAATATAATCCTTGTCAAACTTTTGCTTTTTTCTCACCATGGCAGTAAGTATATGTATGATTTTGTTCTTTACGTT
>JAFZAH010000052.1 GCA_017548275.1 Prevotella sp. | reverse complement strand
GGTTCAGAACGTCGTGAGACAGTTCGGTCTCTATCTATCGTGGGCGTTGGAGTTTTGCGTGGATCTGCCACTAGTACGAGAGGACCGTGGTGGACAGACCTCCGGTTTGCCGGTTGTGCCGCCAGGCGCACCGCCGGGTATCCGCGTCTGGTATGGATAAGCGCTGAAAGCATCTAAGCGCGAAGCCTTCCGCAAGATGAGAGCTCCTTTGAGGGTCGTCGCAGACTACGACGTTGATAGGGCGCAGGTGTAAAGACGGTGACGTCAAAGCCGAGCGCTACTAATTGCCCGAACGCTTTCGCCCGTGCCGTGTTTACGGCTGTATCGCCGTCGTCCTGTTGGTCAGTGTTTATATGAGAGTGTGCTGTATGCGCTACAGATACGGATACAGACACGGTATGCGTAATTATATGTCATACGGATAAAAAACGATACAGTTTTGCCATGCCGCTGCCTGTCAACCGTTTTATCAGGTGGTTATTGCGGCGGGGTCCCACCTCTTCCCATCCCGAACAGAGAAGTTAAGCCCGCCTGCGCCGATGGTACTGCAATGCAATGCGGGAGAGTAGGAGGCCGCCTTCTTTATATATCCAAGTCCTCGTTAGCAAGATGCTGACGGGGACTTTTTTTATGCACTTTTTTGAACATTTTTCGCGATTTATTTCTCCGTTACATTTCTTTTTTATATCTTCGCATCCACGAATCAGATATGTATTACTTGAGACGTGCGATGATCTGGCTGAGGAGGTGGAGACACTGCCGCGGGTTCGGGGTGCAATCGCCCTCCGACTATCGGTTTGTCAGATACGTCATCAATGAGCACTGGCCGTATTACGCCTACGATGATTTGCTGCGCAAATACCCCGACATGGGAAAGGGTGAGCGCCGCTTGTGCGAATTGCTCTTCCGCTTGGCGAATGACGTGCAGCCGGATGTCTGTCTCAATCTGCTGTCTGCCGATGGCGTATATACGGATTATGTTACTGCCGGATGCAGGAAGACCACCGTCATGGCACCGCGCGACGCCGATACGCTGCCCGATGTGAAAGCCGACCTGATGCTCTGTCAGACAACTGATGTGGAGCATTACGGCGCAGACAAGATTCTCGGTTGTCTGCATCAGGGTTCGGTGTTGCTGGTGAAGGGCATCTGCTCTAACCGCCTCTCTAAACGTATATGGAAGAGCCTGCTGTCCGATGACCGCGCCAATGTCACTTACGATTTATATGACGCGGGCATAATAATTGTTGACAACAAACGTTATAAGCAAAATTATATTATCAATTTTTAAACATAAACACCATGAAAATTACCAGAGTTTATACGAAAAAAGGTGATGACGGTATGACCAGCCTTGTGGGCGGTACCCGAGTGACGAAAACCAATGCCCGCGTGGAAGCCTATGGCACCGTGGATGAGTTGAGCGCCAATTTGGGCAATCTCGCATCATGGATGAAAGACGGCGAAGACAAAGACCTGATTATTCGCATACAGCGCAATCTGTTCACCGTTTGTTCCAACTTGGCTACCGACCAGTCGGTAGTGCCCGTGGGACCGTCATATACGCTCAGTCCCGACGAGGTGATACTGCTGGAGGACGAGATAGACCTCATCAATGCCAGCATACCTCAGCAGACTGCGTTTATCCTGCCCGGAGGCAGTCACGAGGCCGCCCTCTGCCATGTGTGCCGCACTGTTTGCCGTCGTGCCGAGCGGCGTATCTTCTTCCTTCACGAAACATCGCCTGTGCAGCAGGAAATACTGAGTTATATCAACCGTTTGTCGGATTATCTTTTCGTGTTGGCGCGCAAATTGAATTTTATTGAGGGTGTCCGTGAAAAAATATGGAAGAAACCTTGATAATAAGAAAAATTTTATTACTTTTGCGCTCTAAAATTTAATATGTAAAAAAATAAGATTATGTATTGGACATTGGAACTTGCGTCAAAACTGGAGGATGCCCCCTGGCCCGCAACCAAAGATGAACTGATAGACTATGCTATCCGATCCGGGGCACCGCTTGAAGTGTTGGAGAATCTTCAAGAGATAGAGGATGAAGGCGATGTTTATGAAAGCATAGAAGATATATGGCCTGATTATCCTACCAAAGAAGATTTTCTGTTCAACGAAGATGAGTATTAAGGTTTAGTTTGAACCTTCGTATTGATATACAGCGAGATAAACAATGATATTTGTTTGTCTCGCTGTTGTTTTTGTCAGATAAAAAACCGGGCAGTGCCGACTCACGTCGGTATCTGCCCGTTGACGAGTGAGAATATAGATGTGTATGGCGCATTGTGGCGGGACTTTTCCGTTGTAAATGATGAAGCAGGCAAAAGACTGCCACATATACGCCATGGTTGTAAAGAGTTTGAGAATGTAGGACGTTCGGGGATGACGACGGAGATATGGACTCTGGTTAGAGGCGTTGTTTGACGTCGCTGCCGGCTCCCTGTCCGCGGTATTTGCTCTTGGCGGGGTTGAAATTGTAACGGACGGTGAGTTTCAATTTGCGGTTGTCCAGCCGTTTGTCTAAATAAAACTGATGAATGTCGCTGTAGATGTTGATTTTCTGCCGCATGGAGGCAAATAGGTCGTCGCAAGCCAGTTTGATGCTCAGGCGGTCGTTGAAAAAAGACTTATAGAGACTGATGTCGAATTGCCACGACCCTGCCATGTGTATGTTTTCCGAATCGCCCGCCGAACGCCAAGAGAAATCCGCATTGATCCAGATGTCATGAGGCAGATTGACGGCATTGTTGAAACGGATGATAGACATCGGATGGCTCATCTTTTTTGTCTTTCCCTGATATTGCACCTTCAGGTCCTGCCACATCACTGCAAGCATGAGTTGCGGGTGATAGCCTCCAAAGTTCGGGGCGAAATGAACCATGGCTTGCAGGTTGTTGAAACCTTTCGTGTTGTCTTTCTGTAGCAGTGCTACCGAGGGGTCGCCGTTATAAGTGGAATATTCGCTGACGATATAGTCATGCACATGAGCATAGTCTATCATCGCCATCATCCATTTCCAATTGGCAGCCAATGAGAGGTTGTCGCGATAGGTGGGTCGCAGATAGGGATTTCCTCTCTCATAGAGATAACGGTTGATGTAAGTCAGATTGCCTGTCAACTGTGCGAATGCCGGCCGGCTGATGTTACGCGCATAACTCATCCGTGTATGAACTCTTCCAATCTGCCAAGCCATCATGGCCGAGGGGAAGAGGTCATTGTAAATACGGCTTTCATCGTCTTGCCTGACACCGTGCTGGTAATAGCGGCTGTCAACATATTCATAGCGCAGCCCCAGCATGGTAGTCAACTTGCCCCATTGTTGTGTCAGTTCGGCGAATATGGCACCTTGGGTCTCTTCTGTTTTCGTGTCGCTGTCGGAGATAATCTTCTCAGGGTTGGCGAAGGCGTCTGTGCGATGAACAACACTTCCTTCAGTACCCATTTCGAGTTTGCCTTTCCACAGCGGATGACCAGCCACGATCTTGGCTGCATAGAGGCGGTTCTTGGCATCGCTGCGTGTCGTGACAGTCCTGTCGTCGCTTTCTTTGGCTGCCTCAAGTGTAAAGGCGTCGGTCGTCTCGTTCTGAAACAGCATGTCAGCGTTGGCGTCTAATGACCATTTGCCTATGGTGCCGGAATAGTACGCGTTGACGGCGTGCTCTGTCCTTTCCGCTTCCTCATGCCCGTCGCCCGTCAGATGGTCATCGCTTATGCCGTCGGTGAACGAGTCTGTCAGAAAATTGTTTTTCTCTTTGTTCGGCCGAGAGGCTGGTGAGTAAGTCATGCCGATGGAATGGCGGTCGTTGAACATATAGTTGAACCCCAATTTCCCGTAGTAGATGTTTGAATGGTGGCGGTAGTCCGTCTTTCCCTCTTGCGTGTAATGCCGCTGCAGGAAGATGTTTTGACTGTGCGTGTTGTTCACCTTCATGCGAAAGTCCTCATAATCTACCATGGCAAAGATATCGAGTCCGCCTGTGCGGTAGTTCAGGTTCACTTCCTCTTGTCCGAATACTGACCGGTTTGTGCCGATGAGAGTCATGTTGTCAAAACTGAACCCCTCGCCGACAGGTCGCAAGGTTTTGATGCGGATGACGGCTTTCGCCGAAGCGTCGTATTTAGCGCCGGGTGTCATTACCACTTCCACCTCCTTGATTTGGTCGCTGCTCAACTGGTCGAGTTCGCCCTGGTTGCGCATCTGCCGTCCGTTGATGTAGATGAGTGGCGCACCTCGTCCTAACACCTCAATGTTGTTGCCGTCGCGGAGTACACCGGGTATATGGGCAAGAACATCATGACCCGTTCCTGTCTTCGACAGATAACTGCCCTCGACAATGGTTACAAAGGCGTCGCCAACCATCTTCACCAGCGGTCGTGCCCCTTTTACCGTCACTTCTTTCAGCGCAAAGTTGTCGGGTTGGAGTTGAATGGTGCCGAGCGCCGTGCTGTGGCAATGCTTGTATATGGTTTTGTAACCGACGTAGGAGATGCGTGCGAGGACGGAACCCTCTTCGCAGGGAATGACGAAGAAACCGCTCTCGTTCGACACGCCTCCTGTAAGCAGGGTGGAGTCTTTCGGCGATAGCAGGGCGATGTTGGCATAGGGCAGGGGCACGCCTTGCTCATCGATGACGGTGCCTTTATACCGTGTCGTGGTTTTCTTAACGCACTCCACGATGATGTCTTCACCGTGCACCTCCATCCGGATAGGGTAGAAGCCAATCATCTGGCGGATGGCGTCGGGCACGCTCTTTCGGTGCACGGCGGTGGTGACGCGGAAATCCTCCAGTTCGTTGTACAGGAAACTGATGGTGTAATCTTTCGTCTGCTCGTTGAGTTGGCGCAACGCATCGCTGAGC
>JAFZAH010000051.1 GCA_017548275.1 Prevotella sp. | reverse complement strand
TCAATCCTAAGTTCCATAAGCTATATCAAATGTATAAATTAGTCGCTTGATGAATGAATATTCACTTGCGAAACTTTAGTAATGTTAGTTTGTTAGTTAGTTTGAATGATTTGATGTTAGGTAAAGTTGAAAAAGCCTTGGAAGTGATTCCGGGGCTTTTTCCATGTTAGACACCCACCCAGACCCTCCCAAAGGGAGGGGGAAGATGCACACAAAATGTCTCCCCTGACCCGGCCTCACCCCCAACCCCTATCAAGAAGCCTCACCCCCGACCCCTCTCCAAAGGGCGAGGGGAGTAATTACCCCAAAGGTGAGAGATTAAAGGCAACGTATTTCATGCTATCTTTTACAAGCGAAAGTCCCTATATCTGGTGTGATATAGGGACTTCATTTGTCAAGTTCACTAGTCCGACAACAGGGTCGCTTACGCCTTGCTCAATACGCCACCGACGTTTTTGATGCGGTGGGTGACGATGAGATGTTCGACGGCCATGCCGGTGAGTTCATCGGTCTTTTTGCTTCGACGGGAGAAACCGAAGGCTTTTGCCACTTGCAAGAGGAGAGAGATGTCGTAAGGCGTAGAGACCTGCTGCTCGATGAAATGTTCCACGAAATTGAGCACCTCGATGAACGGCAGATCCTCTGCGTCGCGGTCGCCTGTGGTGCGATAGAAGGTATAATCCTGTGCACTCTGCTGACTGGTCCAATAACAGGGGTTCTCGCGTGAGGCGGAGGTATCGCAATACGCCACCATGTCGGCCTGGCTCTTAATGAAATTGATGATGCCGGCATTGAGACGCGGTATGCCATAAATCTGTGCGATGCGCTTGGCCACCAGTGACTGGCAGATAGGTTGCTCGTTGGCGATAATCTCCCTCAAGATGCCGTCCATGCGTTTGTTTTTCAGCATCTCCAACGTGCTGTACTGGCTTCGCATAGCGTAATTCTTTTTAGGATATGGCTTCTGCCGCTCATTTTGCACCTCGGTGATGATGTCATCGGGTTTAACGTCGAAGTGCATCAGTTGCGAGATGGTCGGTGTCTGTGGCTGGGCATTAGCGGCCGCATTGGCAGGTTCTTCGGCCTGCACGCCCCCACCCTTCTTCAATTCCTCCAGCGTACTTTGTATCTGTCGGATACAATTATCACGCTTCATGAACCAATCCACTGCCCAGATTTTCAGCAGATTCCATCCGAGTCCGCGCAACACGCCCGGCTGAGTGATTTCACGGTCGCGCTCAGTTTTCGTATCATAGTAGTTGTGTCCGTCGCAGAGGATACCGAGCAGATAAGTGTCCTTGTCTGCAGGGTCGGATATGGCGATGTCGATTTTGAAGTTCGACCGTCCGATGTGTGTGTCGGCCAAATAACCCATCTTGCGCACCTCGTTGGCAATATCCTCAGCAATATCGGTTTGCTCATTCTTCTGCGTCTGCGATGAGGATACGGCAATACGTCCGTTCTTGGCAAATTCGAGGAAACGTTTCAGTCCCTCGACGCCTTTCGCACGGCTGCGGTTGAGGTCAATCTGTTCGGGTCGCAACGTCGAGAACACCAGCATCTCATAACGCGCACGGCTGACCGCCACATTCAGGCGGCGCTCACCGCCCGCATTGTTGAGTGGTCCGAAGTTCATAGACACCTTACCCTGTTTGTCGGGACCGTATCCGATGGAGAAGAGGATGACATCGCGCTCGTCACCCTGCACATTCTCCAAATTCTTCACGAAGATAGGCTCTGCAGAATCGTAAGCCAATGCCTCGAGTTTCGGTTGTTTGCTCAGTTCGTCGGTCAGGATATCCTCGATGAGGTCTTGCTGAACCTTACTGAACGACACGATACCGATGCTGAGTTTCGACAGTTCAGGGTCGGACAGACGGCGTACCACTTCTGCCACAATGGCCTCTGCCTCAGAGCGGTTGCTGCGTGTACGTCCGTGGTCATAGGTACCCTCGATGGGGAAATACTGCACTTTCGACACCCTGTCGTCCACAGACGGGAAGGTGTAAAGTTTTCCGTCGTAATACTGTGAATTGCTAAAAGCGATAAGACTCTCGTGACGGCTGCGGTAGTGCCATGTGAGGTAATGCGAGGGGATGGATAACGTGATGCAATCGTCAAGGATGCTTTCCATGTCATCGTTTTCGGCATCAGCCTCATCCACCTGCGTGGTGTTGAAGAAACTGGTCGGCGGCATCTGGTGTGGGTCGCCCACGACGATGAGTGCCTTACCACGTGCGATGGCACCCACAGCCTCGCTTGTAGGCATCTGCGACGCCTCGTCGAACACCACGATATCAAATTTCTCCTGATTCAAGTCGATGAACTGTGCGACACTGATGGGGCTCATCAACATACAGGGGCACAGACGCGGCAACAGCGTGGGGATTTGGTCGATGATATGTCGGATGGTAGCGCCTCGTCCGCCCGATGCGATGAGGCGTTTCAGTATGCCCATCTCGGAGTTGTTAGCCGCCTGCAATATCTGAGAAGGAATGCGCGAAGCAAGACGATAGTAGAGCGCCTTCTTCGTCAAATCCTGGAATTTTGCCGACATGTCGCGGAATTTCAGAATGGCGTCCTCATACAACATTCCGTTGAACATCTGCAACTTCGGGTCGCTGTCAATCATCTGCGCTGCCAACATCTTATACGCACCTTTCAGAGTGGCACGACACGCCTCATCACCCGTATGCGCCCCGTTGACGATATAATCGACGGCGTTGGCTAAATGGCGTTCCGTGAGATGACGTTTGCGCACGCACCACTGTGACCAGTCGCGTGCCGAACCTAAATTCTTCAGCCAGACGGGAATCGACTCGTAAAGTTGGGTCAGTGTCAATGAAGGATTGAGGGCGCAGATATCTTTCACACTTGCCAGCGCATTGCTATACTGTTGCATGGGGACAGTATCAATCTGCCGCAGTTGCTGTTCGTTGATGCGGAAACCTCCGAATCCCTCAACGCGACGGAACTGACGCAACATCTGCAAGAGTTGCGGTCCGTTGCGTAAGGTGGTCTCAATCTGTTGCCACTGCTCGCTGCCGTTTTGTCCGAAATAGCCAAATAGATGAGCCGTCTGCGGATTCTTCTCCGCCGTGAATCGCCGCAGTTGCTGATATTCTTGCAGTTGGGCGAGCATCGAGTCCATATCGGCGGCGGAAATGTCTTGCCGATAGGCCCGCATTTTTTTGACGAAACTGCGCTTGCCGAAGAATTTGGGTATGAACCACTTGTCGCATATCCGTTGCCACTCCGACTTTAACTCCATGACATTGCAGTCGAGCAGTTCGGGCGCATAAACGGAAGTGAGCGCAGCCTTCAGTTCGTCGCGCCTACGGCCTTTCGCCACCGTGTCGAGCCATTCACCCGTCATGGCGGAAATACCAGCGATATTGAGCACATCGTTGTTGATGACCGGAGTGTTTTTCAGCAGTTGCATGAACTGATATGCCCATGCGATGCCACCAGCCGTATCAGGCACTTCGACGCCGAACTGCTGGCGGATGGCTGCTATGCATTTGCTCACGGGCGACAACAACGGCATGAGCGCGTTGAGGGCGGTGGCGATGCGCTGCTGACCATTAACACTGCCATCGATGATGTCGAGTCCTTTGAGCGGGTTGCGGTTAGGATGTCCAGTGATGGCGAACACGGTGTCGGTCTCCAAAAGTTCCGCCTCCACCTCTTTGAGCGTCTGCGGATTGAGGCTGGCCAAAAACGCCTGATCGGGAGTCAACTGGTCTTCGCTGTCAATTGCCACATAACGTGTGATGAGGTCGTAGAGCGTCAGTCCGTTGGGACGCACGGCGTGCAGCGCCTCGATATATCCAATCAGGCTCTTACGTTGTTCAAACAGCGCTTTCGACTCTGCCTTGTATTCGTCTGGCGACTTGATGCGCGTGATTTCCAGCGCCATATTAAGTTGGTCCAACAGGTGTTTCTTAGTCACCTTGTTGGAATGTAGTTCCAGGCAGAAGGGTTCGATGCCGATTTTCTTCAGTCGTTTTTGCACCACCTCGAGTGCCGCCATCTTCTCGGCCACGAACAACACGCGCCGGTCATGATAAAGGGCGTTAGCAATCATATTGGTGATGGTCTGGCTTTTACCTGTTCCGGGAGGACCGTGCAGGATGAAACTATGCCCTTCACCGCTCTCTATGACGGCCTCCAATTGAGAGGAATCAACATCCACAGGTATGGCGTAATCGCCCGGCTCAGTGGTCTGGTCTACCTCTCGCGTGTCGGGTGTGGGCGGATCATTGAAATTCACAAGCCGTTTTTGCAGCAAACTTTCAATGATGTCGTTCTCGCGCATTTTCTCCGCATTATTGTGGATGTCGTTCCACATGACGAATTTGCTGAACGAGAATAATCCGAGCAGCGACTCTTCGATGACTTCCCACCGCGGATGGTCTTTGATGTTTGCCCGGACAATGTTGAGCACCGCCTTCACGTCGATGCCCGACTCATCAGTAGGCAGTGGAGAGAGGCCGGTGAGCACAATCTCGTGTTGTTGGCGCAACATCTCAGACAAAGATGTATTGAATGTCGGGTCTTCTTCTCGGGTACGGATAATGTAAGTATTGGCATTGCGGCGGATGATATCCACAGGTACGAGCAACAGGGGTGCGAAGCGCGGACGGACGCTCTTCTCCGTCTCATACCATTTTAACATGCCGAAGACGAGGAAAAGTGAGTTGGCACCATTCTCCTCCAAAGCGGTGCGCGAGGTGCGGTAAAGTCCTTTCAATGCGTCACGCAATTCCGTCTCGCTCAGATACGAGGGCAGTTGGTTGTGCTTGAAGCATTCGCTGACGATGGTCTCCAGTTGGTCGCGATACACCTTTGAGTCATACACGCCGTACTCATTGGGCTCAATCAGTTTATTGGTCGGCGAAGGCAGGATGGAGTAATCCTCGCCCGCCTGCAAGTGGTCTTCCAGATGGTCAATATCGAATGACATAAACGGCACCAGTTTCTTGCCGATACGCATATTGATAAGATTGTTGCGCAATGAGAAATCGAGCAGTTTGCGCTCCCAAATCTGTTGACGACTCGACACACCCGCCTCGCCCACAGGAATCTCCACCTGTGTCTGGCTCTTCACGTCTTTTGTCACATGGTCGTGCTCGAGTCCCACATTCTGCCAAACTCCGTTCACTTTCACGGGCAAGGGACGTATCAGGTCTAGACGGCAACGATGGATATCAACGAACAATTCAAAGAGTTCGGGGTTCTTATAAATGAGGTTTTCCGCCTTGCGCACCGCATCCTCGAAGGATACGCCTTGTTCTGTGATACAGGTCGTCTCTAATATCACCATCTCGTTGATGCCATCCTGAATGCTCTTGGTGAGCAATGACACATCGTCGCCGAAAAGTTGCGGGTAATGGTTATCAACCAACCAACAACCGATAAAGGCATGTCCCTTACAAAGAATAATCAGGGGATGCAATCCAGCGGCCTCGAGACATGACGCCATCAGCAACGTGGTATCGAGGCAGGTACCCAGTTTATTGCCGAGAATCTCGTGGGGAAGCCGTATGCGCTGTCCAGTGCGCTCAAAACTGGCCGGCGGGCTGCAATAGACGATGCCCTGTTCGCGCAGAGCCTCATAAAACGCCGCCACCATCGCCCTGACACGGTTGGGGTCTTGCGTCTGATACTCATCGAGCGCAGATGAACCGGTCAAGCGTTCCAACACCCGGGCAGCGCTTACCATCACGGGAGGCAGTTCGGGAGCGTTGGGCACAACAAATGACGCTATGAGTTCGGGCATGATTGCGGTGCCTGGCCATTCGTTGAACGCAAGGAGGCGCAGCGGGTAAGCATGAGTGAACAGCGTCTGTCCGCCGATTTGCACCGTGATATTGAACGTGGTGTCGGCACTCTCGCTCAGTTCACGCAGTTGGTCGAGGTCGGGCGTCACTGCCACCCCTTCCACGCGAATGGTCATACCGCGCTCGATGAGGTCAACATGGGCTACAGCGGTTTGCACCATCTCACCATCTACGCTGACGGTCACGTCGCGCCAATCGTCGTCATCGTCATTGTGTATCTCAAACGATTCCACGCACTGTTTGCCATTCATACTCATCGAGTAGTTCAGGCATGGAAAATATTCTATACGGATGTTTTGTTCGGTTAGTTGTTCTTTCATGGGAGGAGAATTTATATAGGAGTGAGAGGAGTGAAAAGAAGTGGGAGGAGTGAAGACAATGGTTATCTGTTGTGGGAGGGATGGGAACACTGAGAGAAATGAGAGAGATGAGAGTTATGGGAACTCTGAGAGAAAGGTGTAGAGAATTCTTCCCCAGGGAGAATTAAGGCGGGTATTCTCTTGCACCATGCACCCTGCTCCTTGCACCTAATAGGATGCTGTGCAGGGGATGCCAGCGGCGATGACGCGGTCGCGGATGGCATCGAGTTCGGCAGGAGTGGCTTTGGCCAAATCTTTGTAGGGTGTCTCGCGGTCGATGGTGTAAATCATCACGCTCTGCGGACGGATGCGTTTGATGGCTTCCAGCCAGGGTGCGACATAGGCCTCGGTTGTGTTGTCGAGGTCGCCCATGGCGTCATGTCCTTTGAGGAACATGGTCTGGATGATGACATGTCCCTCGAACCGTACCAAATCGTCGATGATACGTTGTACGTTGTAGTGGGATGACACGGGGCGGTCGAGACGACGGATGTAATCGCTGTCAACAGTGTCGAGTTTCTGAATGTTGTTATCCACACGCAGCAGCGCTTCGTGCACACCGGGGCGATGTATCATCGTGGCATTGCTCAGCACCGAAACCTTGGCTTTCGGGAAATAGCGGTCGCGCAGAGTCAAAGTGTCATCGATGATGTCAGCAAATTCGGGATGAGCCGTGGGTTCGCCGTTTCCGGCAAAGGTCAGCACATCAGGGGCCGGACCATTGTCGCACATGTCAATAAGCCGCTGTTCCAGCGCGTCTCGCACCTCCTCACGCGTGGGGAGTTTCTGTGCAGGTCGATGGTCGCCGTTGAAACCGCACTCACAATACAGGCAATCGAAGGTGCACACCTTGCCGTCGCCTGGCATCAGATTGACACCAAGCGAAACGCCCAGTCTCCTGCTCTTGACGGGTCCGAAGACGGGCGATGGATAAATAATCGTACTCATTGCCCACAAAGTTACAGAATTTTCATCAACTTCATGCGTTAATTGTAGTTAAAGTGTTGCTTTCGGCGTTTTTTTTTTGTATCTTTGCATTAAATTTGGTGTTAATAGCCTTAAAATGGGAAAAAAACGTAAGAAAACCCGCGGTAAAAGCAGACTGCAGGTTGTTACATTGTGTGTGAGCACGTCAATGGTGCTTATTCTTTTAGGATTAGTGGTATTCACCGTCTTTACGGCGCATAATCTATCGGATTATGTGAAACAGAACCTCACGGTGAGGATGACGCTTTCAAACGAAGTGACCGACCCCGAGGGCGAGATGCTCTGCCAGCAATTGCAGACCAGGCCCTATATCTCCGACTTGCAATATTTCTCCCGCGACAGCGTGCTTTCCGGACTGCGCGAGGAGTTGGGCACCGACCCGGCAGAGTTTGTGGGCGAGAACCCGTTTGCCGCAGAGATAGACTTTCAGTTGCAGGCCGATTACGCCAATACCGACTCGCTGAAATGGATTAGCCAGGAATTGCAGCAAAATGCGCAGATAGCCGAGGTGGAGTTTCCCGAGAATCTTATTGACAGCGTCAACAGCGCTTTGAAGAAAGTGGGTATCGCATTGCTGGTACTCGCCGCTCTGTTGCTGTTCATCTCCTTTACATTGATTAACAACACCATACAACTGTCTGTTTTCTCACGCAGGTTCAGCATCCACACCATGAAACTGGTAGGTGCGTCGTGGTCGTTCATCCGTTGGCCTTTCATTCGTCAGGCTGTGGGACTGGGATTGCTTTCAGGCATCATAGCACTCATCGTTTTAGGCGCGGGTGTCTATTTCCTCTTCCAATACGAGCCCGATGTCTATTATGTCATCACCTGGCGGGTGATGCTCTTCACTGCCATCGCAGTGGTGGTCTTCGGTGTGCTCATCACCACGGTGTGCTCATGGCTCTCAGTGAACAAATTCTTGCGGATGAAGGCCGGAGAGTTGTATCGATTCTAATTTATGAGCGGTGACAGCAGGCGCCGGTTTAGCCTGCTGCCTACCCCGAAATAACGCGGATAACATAAAAAAACATGAATAAAAGAAATTACGCATTTGGCCGCACCAACTTCATCCTCATCGCAGCAGGCATGATTGTGGTGGTCTTAGGGTTTATTCTCATGTCTGGGTCGTCATCGTCAGAAGATGCCTTCAATCCCGACATATTCAGCACCATGCGCATCAAAGTGGCGCCGATAGTCTGTCTGCTGGGATTTGTGTCGCTTATCTACGGCATTGTGCGCAAGCCCAAAGACACCGAGGAGGCAACAACTGCTGCTGTATCCCCTGCGAAGGAGATGACCGCAGAAAAAGAAATGACGGCAACCAAGCCGATGAACAACAACAAAGAGACAACAAAACCCTATCAAATTCAAAAAAAGCAAAAACGTAGAAGATGACGATTATTGAAACCATTATCATAGCCATCGTTGAGGGACTGACCGAATTTCTGCCTGTATCCTCAACGGGGCACATGATTATCACACAAAACCTGCTGGGCATAGAACAAGGCGATGCCTTTGTACATGCGTTTACTTTTATCATCCAGTTTGGCGCCATCTTGTCGGTGGTATGCCTGTATTGGAAGAAATTCTTTCATATCGACCACTCTCCTGCTCCGGCAGGCAGCAACTTCATCCAGAAACTGATACACAAATTCCGTTTCTATTGGTTGCTGTTCATCGGCGTATTACCGGCCATCGTCATTGGTTTGTTGGCCAAGAAGTCGGGGTTGCTCGACTGGTTGCTCGACAGTGTATTGGTCGTGGCCATCATGCTAGTCGTGGGAGGTGTGTTCATGCTCTTTTGCGACAAATGGTTCAACAAGGGCAAGGAAACGAATCAGGTGAACGAGCGCCGGGCGTTTAAGATTGGTCTCTATCAGTGTATCTCCGTCATTCCTGGTGTGTCGCGCTCGATGGCCACCATCGTGGGCGGTATGACACAGGGACTGACACGCAAGCGCGCGGCAGAGTTCTCATTCTTCCTGGCAGTGCCCACCATGGCCGGAGCCACGCTGCTCGACCTGCTCGACCTGTTCAAGGAAGGCACATCATGGGCCACCGGCCACAATATCGCCATGCTAATCCTCGGATGCGTGGTGGCGTTTATCGTGGCACTGCTCGCCATGAAATGGTTTGTCAGTTTCCTCACGAAATACGGATTCAAGGCCTTCGGTGTGTACCGCATCATCGTGGGCGGCATCATCATTGCCTTGCTATTGGCCGGGCAATCACTGGCAATGGTAGATTAAAAGAGAGGGATGGATTTCGCAGAAGGTGTCATCATACCCATTGACAAGCCTTACGGAATGACCAGTTTCGGGGCGTTGGCACACGTCAGATACGTGCTTTCACGCTATTTAGGCGTAAAGACCATCAAGGTGGGACACGCCGGCACACTCGACCCTCTGGCCACAGGTGTGCTGATACTTTGCACCGGCAGGGCCACGAAACAGATTGACACCTTGCAACAAGGGGTGAAGGAATATACCGCCACACTGCAATTGGGAGCCACCACACCATCGTTCGACATGGAACACCCGGTTGATGCCACCTACCCCACCAGTCACATCACTCGCCAACTCATCGAGGACACGCTAGCGCAGTTTCACGGCGAAATACAACAGGTGCCGCCCTCCTACTCCGCCTGCAAGGTTGATGGCAAAAGAGCATACGACGTGATGCGCGGCGGTGGCGATGTACAACTCAAGGCAAAAATCCTGCGCATCGACGAGATGGAACTGACCGATTTCGACGCCATGACGATGAAGATGTCTATCCGGGTGGTCTGCGGCAAAGGCACCTATATTCGCGCATTGGCGCGTGACATCGGCGAGGCACTCCACACAGGAGCCTATCTTACCGCACTTCGCCGCACACGCGTGGGCGACGTGCGAGTTGAAGACTGCATCGCACTCGACCAATTCCCCAAGTGGTTGCAAGAACATGGAGAAGGTGCCGGAAACGCCGATGCCATCGCTGAAAACATCCCCTGGAAAACGAAAATAATTACACCAAAAATACAATGAAGTTATCGCAATTTAAATTCAAACTGAACGAAGAGCAAGTAGCCCTCTATCCGTCTTACCACCGCGATGAGTGCCGGTTGATGATTATCCACCGCAAGTCGCAGACAATTGACATGTATAAGACCGATGAAAACGGCGAACCGCTGAAAGACGAAGAAGGAAACCCCGTGTTTCTCAACTTCCGCAGTATCCTCGACCATTTCGACGAGGGTGATGCGTTTATCTTCAACGACACGAAGGTCTTCCCCGCTCGACTCTATGGCACAAAAGAGAAAACGGACGCCAAAATCGAGGTGTTCCTGCTCAGGGAATTGAACGAGGAGATGCGTCTGTGGGATGTGCTCGTCGAGCCAGCCCGCAAGATACGTATCGGCAACAAACTCTTCTTCGATGAGAGCGGAACGATGGTGGCAGAGGTCATCGACAACACCACTTCTCGCGGCCGCACACTGCGTTTCCTCTATGACTGTCCACATGACGAATTCAAACGCGAACTCTACGCCTTGGGCCAGGCGCCCCTGCCCCACTACATCATCGACCACAAGAGCATGAAAGAGGTGGCAGACCCCGCTGACCCCACAAAGACGAAGATGGAGATGGTAAACGACCGCCCTGTGACCGAGGAGGACATGGAGAACTTCCAATGTGTGTATGCGAAGAACGAGGGTGCGGTGACCGCTCCCGCGTCAGGACTCCATTTCAGTCGCGAACTGATGAAACGTATGGAGATAAAGGGCATCAACTTCGGATTCATCACCATGCACTGCGCATTAGGCAATTTCCACGAGATTGAGGTGGAAGACCTGACAAAACATAAGATGGACAACGAGCAGATGTTTATCCACGCCGACGCTTGTCAAGTGGTGAATGACGCAAAGGCTGCCGGCCATCATGTGTGCGCCGTGGGTACAAGCGTCATCAAAGCCTTGGAGACAGCGGCAGGAACCGATGGCAAACTCAAGGAGTATGAGGGATGGACCAATAAATTCATCTTCCCGCCGTACGACTTTGTCATGGCAGACTCAATGATTGGCAACTTCTATCATCCTGAATCGACGCTGCTTATGTCGGAATGTGCCTTCGGCGGTTACGAACTGGTGATGAAAGCATACGGCATGGCACTTGAAAACGGCTACCGTTTCGGATGCTACGGCGACGCGATGCTGATTTTGGATGACTAAGTTATTAGGAGTGAAAGGAGTGGAGGAGTGAAGGAGTTGAGACAATAGTACTCCATTAGAGGAGGGTATCTCAAATCTCAAATCATCAATCATTTTGGCAACGGTTTATTTGAGTTTGGGCTCGAATCTGGGCGATAAGCGCAGGAATATCCGGCGGGCCATCAAAAAAATAGGAGAGCAGATTGGCGATGTTGTTCGTCAGTCTGCTCTTTATGATACCGAGCCATGGGGTTTTGAGTCGGAGAACACATTTGTCAATGCCGCCGTTTGCGTGGAAACAACACTCGAACCACATGACCTGCTGGCAACCACACAAGCCATAGAGCGCGAGATGGGACGCAAACGGAAATCTAAAAACGGTATTTACCACGACCGCGTTATTGATATCGATATTCTGTTGTACGATGACCTTACCATTGACACACCCGACTTGCGAATTCCCCACCCACTCATGTACGAACGAGACTTCGTGATGGTACCGTTGAAGGAGATTCTGGATGAAGGAGAGGTGAAGAGGAGTTAAAAGGAAGGTAAGAGAAGGTAAAGGGGAGATAAAAGACAATACCTCATTGATTTAAGGGATATTGGGGAAGACTCTTTTTTCAATTAGATTCTCAAAATGAGAGAAAAACACGACAAAGAAAGAAAAACACACGTCAAAAAAACAACTTTTTCAATAAACTGAAGTGAAATGCGCAAAAAATGTGTATTTTTACAAGCGCAAACTATTATAAACATGAAAAAGACTCTATTGTTATTGTTTCTGGTGATCGGAACTGTTGCCAGGGCCCAAAGTGAGTATGAAATCACAGTTGAGAGCAAAAAGCCCTCAGGAATCATTGATGAGATGCTCTACGGACAACTCTTCGAGCACATTTATTTCAGTGCTAACAACGGTGTCTGGCAGGAACTCATCCAAGAGCGTTCGTTCGAACCAGAGCAGTACCCGGGTATTCATCCACGTGACGGTTATTTTGACGGATGGTTTATGGATGATGACATGGTGCTACATTCACCTACCCGTTACGAGCAGCCGCTCAAGATTGACAGCATTGAAACCTGCGACTTTGACCTGACCATGGACGTTAATTGGCGTTCATACAAGTTGGCCCGACGCGCATGGAGCGGTGGACTGATGGACATACGTTTTGCTTTCCGTAACAAAACTGACGGAACGCCGTATTTTGTCCGCATACACGACCCGTACTATGAGAGTCGCACTTTCACCCCAGCGCAAACCCAGTCGCAGATAGACGCGGCAAATGAAGCGGCCGCCCGCGCTGCACTTCAGCAGCAGAGTTCAACAGCCGACTTCTCAATCTGCACGATGGAAGTCCGTGAATCGGCGGGATTTGGAGGACGTCCCGGACGCCGCATGAATATGTTGACACCATTGGTATCGGCTCCAGCCACAAAAGAGCAGGTAAACGAGGAGCAGCAGTGGCACAAACTGTGCGTGGAGAGTCGCGGCAGCAAGGTTAAGGTGTTTTGGGACGGTAAGGAGGTGGTCAGTTATGACGGTCTGGAGAAGGCTGACCACAATTATCTGACGTTTTGGGTCAATTATACCGAGGCCACTTACCGCAATATCAAGTTGACAGCGGCAGACGGCAAAGTATTGTTTGATGGCACTCCCGGAGACGTCCAGATTCCGGCAGTAGCACAGCAGTGGACCGCATTCGGTGAAGGCGGCAAGTACCGTCTTATCAAGGACGATGCTGTCAACATGCGTTATTCGCAGGAGATTACATCAGGAAAGAATACCGAGGCCGGAATCTTCCAAGGACCGCAAAACATCATCCGTGGAGAAAAGTACGTCGGCTCGATATATGCCAAAGGCAAGGGCGAATTGATTGTTGGTTTGCGTAATTCAGAAGGTCAGTTAGTGGCACGGAAGTCACTCGGAAAGACAGGCAAGGAGTGGAAGAAATATGAATTCACCCTTGAGCCTCAGACCAGCGGTGACGGCGATTTTGCCATCGTCGTGAAGGGTGGCACGGTACAGGTTGATATGGTAACCATGACAACGCAAACCGGACTTGATAAGGGCGGATTCCGTCCCGACATATTACAGGCCGTCAAGGAACTGCATCCCACATGTTTGCGTTGGCCTGGTGGCGGATACGTGGCCCAGTATGACTGGAGATGGGGCATCGGTCCGCAGGAGAACCGCGAGCGCTGGGCACATTGGATGTGGATGGATTATGACCAGAACTGCTTCGGCACCGATGAGTTCATCCGCTTCTGCCGTGAGGTAGGTTCAGAGCCCATCATCGTGGTGAGCGTCAAGTTTGAACGTCCTGCGGAAGAGTATGACAGTATTCTACAGAATGCGCTGAATTGGTTGCGCTACTGCAATGCCCCCGCCACTGACGAATGGGGTGCGAAGCGGGCCGCGAACGGACACCCGGAACCCTATAATGTGAAATACTGGGAGATAGACAATGAGATGTGGGAAATGGGCATTGACCGCTATGAGAAATGTGTTCGCGACTTCAGCACCGCAATGCGCAAGATAGACCCGTCAATCAAAATCATCGCCTGCGGCGGATTCCGCGAGGATGAGCAGTTCATCAAGCGCAGCGGCAATTATTTTGACTACCTGAGCCTGCACCACTATGAGCAACAGGGCGGTTACGCAACCGGACCTATACGTTTGGGACAACAATATGACCGTTATGCCAAGATGATAGAAGACGGTCCTAATCCAAACATCAAACTTTTCATATCGGAGTGGAACCTGAATAGCATTGATTGGCGAACAGGTCTGTTTGCAGGAGGCTTCCTCAATATGTGTGAAGCCCGAGATGTCGTGGCAATGGGTGCCGCAGCACTGTTCATACGCCGTACTGATGCCCCTGACTGGAATAACGCGTTTATCAACTTTGACTACAAGGATTTGTTTAAGGCACCAAACTGTCAGGTCACTGAACTTTGGTATGACCATTTCTCAAAATACCGTCTGGCATTCAGCGGTGAAACCGGCGATATCAGCGTGAGCACCACATTGTCAGAGAATGGTGCCGATGTGATTGTGAAGGTAGTGAATCCCACCGAAGAGTCTGCTACCCTGCGCATCAAAGGAGATTGGTCAAATGTGTCGGATGCAGAGTTCGAGTATTACGCTCCCGGCTCGCTAACAGTGGCCAACAGCATGGAAAATAAGAATGCCGTTGCACTTCAGAAAGCGACAGCAAAGACCGATGGAAACGATGTTTTGCTCTCTGTTCCTGCCCTGTCTGCCGGTGTACTGACAATTACTAAGCAATAACGACAGGACAGCATCCTCGGATTCATAACAATTTTAAACAGCCTGTGGTTAAAGCAAAACTGCTTTAACCACAGGCTGTTTATATTACCATTGAGAAAAAAAATCAAATCTTTCCGATGATACCTTTGTTTGAATCGGTCTCTTGGAGGAAAGCAATGATGTTTTGAATTTCAGGACTATCGGGCACCTGTTCCTCAATCTGCTTGGTGGCATCGAAGACGCTGGTCAAACCAAGGAATACGAGGCGGTAAGCGTTTGCGATGTGCTTCTGCACTTTGTCAGACACACCATGATAGGTGAGCATCGTAGAGTTGATGCCGTGGTAAGTGGTAGGATTGCCACCGGCGATGATGTAAGGGGGCACATCTTTCGAAAAAGCCGTACCTGCCATGACCATCGAACCTTCGCCCACACGTGTGCCGGCATTTTCGATGACACTTGATGAGAAGATGACGCCGTCGCCAATGACACAGTCGCCGGCAATTTTCGTTCCGTAACCGAAGACGCAAGAATTGCCCACGACAGTGTCGTGAGAGATATGCGCGCCCTCCATCAGGAAGTTGTCATCGCCGATGACGGTCTTTCCGCCGGTATGTGTGGCACGGTTGATGACCACATTCTCGCGGATGATGTTATTGTCGCCGATGATGAGTTCACTTTTCTCACCTTTGAATTCAAAGTCTTGCGGCAGTGCGCCGATGACTGAGCCTTGGTGCACTTTATTACCTTTTCCCATTCGTGTGCCATTGAGTATGCTGACGAAGGGGAAGATGATACAGTTGTCGCCAATCTCCACATCGCCTTCGATATAGACGAAGGGGAATATTTTGCAATTTTGGCCGATTTTCGCTCTGGGGTCGATTTCGGCTTTTGGACTGATGTCGCTCATATAGGGTTTAGGGATGAGGGTTGAGGGTTTAGTGTTCTAACTAAGAGAAGGTTGAGGGAGGAGGGTTGAGGGATAAGGGACCCAACCCTCTACCGAATTATTTTCCACCGCCGCCGAGGGCTGTCCAGAGACTGACCACGGCTTGCATCTTATAGAAATCGTCGGTGATTTTTGACAGTTGGGCGTTGAGCAGCGACTGCTGAGCATTGATTACCTCGAGATAACTGCTGCCCGAACTCTTGAACAACATTCGCGTGTGCTCCACATTCTGCTCGAGCACGGTGATTTGTTTCTGCTCCAATTCGGCTTTCTCCGCCGACGAGTTGTACTGCACCAACGCATTGCTCACCTCACTACCGGCCTTCAACACAGCATTCTGCCAGGAGTTGTAAGCCTGTTGTTGCTGTGCCTCGGATACGCGGAGTGCTGCGGTCAACTGTCCTCTCATGAAGATGGGCTGCACGAGCGAGCCCACCGCCGACAACAACCACTTGCCAGGGTTGACGATGCCACCGCCACCACTATTGGTGAAGGTGCCCGACGGGCTGATGGTCAACGAAGGATAGAACCGGCTACGTGCTGTCTCCACATTATAGAAACAAGAAGCGAGTTGCATCTCTGCGGCATGGACGTCGGCACGGTTGGCCAACAATTGAATGCCGATACCGGTGCTGAACTCTGATGGCAGAGACTGGTCTTCGAGTTTGCCACGCTGAATGGTCTGTGCGGGTTGTCCGATAAGCAGAGAGAGAGAATTCTCCACCTCACGAATCTGACGCGTCATATCAGTCATCTTCGCCTGCACAGAGTAGTAATTGGCCTCAGCACTCTGCACACTGGTAGAACGTGCACGACCGAGGTCCATCTGCATCTGCATCATGTCCCACGTATCCTTGGTCAGACCCGTCATGTCATTGAGGACCTCCACCTGACGGTCGAGCATGAGCAGGGTGTAGTACATGTTAGCGATAGCACTGATGACACTCGACTGCACCACCACCTGATAATCCTTTGTAGCAAGCAGCGACACCTGGGCACTGCGTTTCTGCGAGAGCAGATTACCAAAGAGGTCAACGCTCCACGAGGCAGCGATAGGCAACTGATAGGTCTTTGTGGCAGCATTACCGTCCCACGATGCTATCGTTCCCTGCGGTGAGAAAGTGAACTGCGGCAGGAACGCCAATTTCGAGGCTTTAAGTTGCGCCTCAGCCATCTCCACGTTGAGTGCGGCATTGAGCAGGTCGGTGTTGTTCTCCAACCCTTTCTCGATGAGGTTTTGCAGATATGGGTCGGTGAAGAGACTACGCCACGGCAGATTGCCGAACGATGCGGTATCACGTGCCACCAACGTATCGGTGAGCGACACATTGTCGCGTATCAGTCCCGTGGTATTTATTTCGGGACGCTCATATTTCTGGTACAGTCCGCAACTGACGAACAGGGCAGTTGAGAGAACCATACATGCGATTGAAAATTTCTTCATCATCGCTATATTCTTTTTACTTTTTTACTTCTTTACCTATTTACTCTTCCACCTGATAATCTTCGCGTTTGCCGTGAGCATACTGGGCCAACTCGGCAGCAGCCTCGTCATTGCCCTCATCCTCGAACTGCATGGGTTTGAATTTCTCCTGCAGCGATTGGAAGACGAAGAAGAGCGCCGGCACAACGAAAATCTGGCACAACGTACCTACCAACATACCTCCGATGGCAGAATAACCCAGGGTGTTGTTACCATGCGCACCGACACCGAAGGGCCAGAGCATCGGCAACAGACCGATAATCATGGCGAGCGAGGTCATGAGGATAGGACGCAGACGAGCCGTAGCACCGAGCACACCAGCCCATGAGATGGCCATACCCGTCTCACGGCGTTCAAGTGCGAACTGCACAATCAGGATGGCATTCTTCGCCAACAGACCAATCAACATGATGAGCGAAATCTGCATGTAAATATCGTTGTTGTGTCCAGACCACTTCGTGAAGAGGAAAGCGCCAGCAAGACCGAAGGGAAGTGACAGAATCACCGCCAACGGCAACAGGTAACTCTCATACTGCGCGGAGAGGATGAGGTAAACGAACACGATACAGAGCAGGAAGATAAGCGCTGTGGAGTTGCTCGACTCGGCCTCGGAACGTGTCAGACCGGAGAACTCATACACATAACCTTGCGGCAGGTTATCAGCAGCCACTTCGCCCACCGCCTTGATGGCCTCACCAGTGGAGTAACCCTCTGCCACCGTAGCGGTGACGTTGATACTAGTGAACATGTTGAAGCGGTTGATATTGGACGGTCCATAGACACGCTTCATGGTGCAGAACTCAGTGACAGGGGTCATGCCCGAGGGAGTGCGCACATAGATATTGCTCAGTCCCTCCGGACGCTCACGGCTCTCGACCTCAGCCTGAATCATGACGCGGAAGAGTTTACCGAAAGCATTGAAGTTAGACGCGTACATACCGCCATAGTATCCTTGCAGTGTGCTGAGCACCGTCTGCGGAGTGATACCACTCTGTTTACACTTCGCCACATCCACATCAATCATATACTGCGGATAGGAGGGGTTGTACGATGTCTGGGCCGTTTGAATCTCGGGACGCTTGTTGAGTTCGGCCAAATAGTCTTTAGTAATCTGGAAGAACTTATTGAGGTCGCCACCGGTACGGTCCTGCATTACGATAGACAGACCGCTGTTGGCCGAGAAGCCGGGAATCATGGGCGGCGAGAATGCGAGAATCTGCGCATCTTTGATGCTGGCAGTCTGTTTGTAAATCATGCCGAGCACCGCCATGGCGCCCTCAGTGATGCCACGCTCAGAGAAGGGTTTCAGTTTGATGATAAACGTGGCCTGGTCGGAACCCTGACCGGCAATGAAGTTGTATCCCTGAATCTGCTCACGGCTCTGGATGGCTGTGTTGGAAGCCAACATGGCATCGACCTGATCGATGACCTGACGCGTGCGTGCCACAGATGTCGAGGGAGGCATGGAGATGGTACAGAAGAGCGTACCAGTATCCTCTTCAGGTACGAGACCCGTCTTGGTGGAGTTCAAGCCATAAATCAGCGCAGCGATACCAATGATGACGAAAACACCCGCCAACAACGGTTTGCGCACCAGTTTCTCGACGCGCGTCTTATACTTGCCCTGAATTTTCTCGTAAGAGGTGTTGAAGGAAGTATGGAAACGTTTGAGCAGACCCATCTTACGCTCTGTGCCGTCCTCGTTTTTGGGTTTGAGGAAGATAGCGCAAAGAGCGGGCGAAAGCGTCAAAGCGTTCAACGCCGAAATAAAGATAGACACCGCCATGGTGATACCGAACTCCCGGTAGAACGTACCTGAAGTGCCACCGATGAACGACACGGGAATGAACACCGAGGCCATCACGAGCGTGATGGAGATGATGGCGCCCGAAATCTCGTTCATGGCGTCGATAGAAGCCCTCAGCGCACTTTTATAACCCAAGTCGAGTTTTGCGTGCACCGCCTCGACCACCACGATGGCATCATCGACCACGATAGCGATAGCAAGCAAGAGTGCCGACAGTGTGAGCAGGTTGATGGAGAATCCGAAAATCTTCAGGAAGAAGAATGTACCAATCAACGACACGGGAACGGCAATCAACGGGATGAGCGTGGAGCGGAAGTCCTGCAAGAAGACATACACCACAAGGAAGACAAGCACCAATGTGATGAAGAGCGTCTTGACCACCTCTTCGATAGAGGCGTAAAGGAACTCGGTCACATCGTAGTTGATACGGTATTCCAATCCCGGGGGGAAGTTTTTCGCCTGTTCCTCGAGCACTTCCTTCACCTGCTTGGCAATCTCATTGGCGTTGGAGCCGGCAATCTGCTGCACCATACCCATACATGAGGGCATGTTGTTGTTGCGCATCGACACAGAGTACTGCAATCCGCCGAGTTCCACACGAGCCACATCCTTGAGTTTAAGTGTCTGTCCATCGACATTGCTTCGGATGATGATGTTCTCGTATTCCTCGGGAGTTTTCAGACGTCCGCGATAACGCATCGTGTATTCGTAAGCCACATCGCTCTGTTCGCCGAATGAACCGGGGGCAGCCTCGATGTTCTGCTCAGACAGCGCCTGCGTGATGTCAGAGGGCATGAGGTTGTACTGCTTCATGACCTCCGGTTTGAGCCAGATACGCATGGAGTAGTTTTTCATACCCGGGCTTTGCACATCACCCACGCCCTGAATACGCTTGATGGCGGGCACCACGTTGATGTTGGCGTAGTTGGTGATGAACGCATCGTCATAGCGTCCGTCGGGCGACGTCAGCGTGTACATCATCACCTGTGAGGTCTGACGTTTCATCACAGTGACACCGACGCGGGTAACCTCAGCAGGCAACAGGGCTTGTGCCTGCGACACACGGTTCTGCACGTTGACGGCACACATATCAGCATTGACACCCTGTCGGAACTGAATGGTGATGCTCGCCGAACCGTTGTTGGTGGCCGACGAGGTCATATATGTCATGTTCTCCACACCATTGATACTCTCCTCAAGGGGTGCGAGCACGGAGTTTTTCACCGTCTCGGCATCAGCACCCTGATAGGAAGTATGCACTACCACGGTAGGCGGTGCGATGTCAGGATATTGTTCTATAGGCAGTGTCAGCAATCCGATGAAACCGAGGATGACAATCACCACGGAAATCACCGTTGAGAGCACCGGCCGTTTGATAAATCTCGTAAAAGTCATAATTTATTGGTTTGAGATTTGAGATTTGAGGTTTGAGATTTGAGAAAGGAAGTTTTCCGGTGTTATTTGCTGAACACTTCCTTCAGTTTAGATGCGTCGCCCTGGGCTTCGCCCAATTTTTCAGCATCCTTCATTTTCTTCTCATATTGTTCGGGAGTGATGGGTTTGATGACCATCTTGTCCTGCAACTTGGTGATACCGTTGGTCACATATTTGTCACCAATCTTCAGACCTGAGGTCACCACATAGTTGCGACCGTCGTTCTGGGGCTCGACCATGATTTCTGTGTAATTGACGATGCTGTCCTGAAGCACATAAACGAAATGCTTGTCTTGCACCTCCATGACACAATTTTGCGGTATGACAATGGCGTTGGCATTGTTGCGCGGAATGACGATAGAACCTGAACCGCCGCTCTTGAGCAGACGCTCGGGGTTGGGGAACTGTGCAATCATCGACACGGAGCCGGTGCTCTGGTCAATCACACCGCTCACCTTGGTTACCCTGCCCTCATGGTTGTAGATGGAACCGTCGGCCAACATCAGTTTCACTGCCGGAAGGTTCTGGATGGCAGCATTAGCACCTCCGGAAGCCTTAGTCATCTCGAGCAGGTCTTTCTCAGACATGGAGAAATAAACCTCCATGGTGCTGATGTTTGACACGGTGGTCAGCGGCTGTGCTGATGAAGCGCTCACCAGTGCACCCACCTTATAGGGCAGATTACCCACCACACCACTGGCGGGACTCTTGACATAGCAGAAACTCAACGTTTCTCGAGCCGATGCCAATCCAGCCTGAGCCTGAGCGAGTGCAGCTTTAGCCTGATTGACCTGAGCCTGTGCGCTCTCGTATGTGTTTTTTGACGATTGCAACTCGTAGTCGCCAATCACTTTGTTGTTGTGCAGTTGCTGGCTGTTCTCATAAGTCAGTTTGGCGGTGTTCATCTGCGAAGTGGCAGTGTTGACAGCAGCCTGAGCCTGATTGACGGCAGCCTGCGCCTGACGGACGGCAGCCTGATAGGTCTCGTTGTCAATGACAAAAAGCAACTGTCCTGCCGAAACGCTCTGTCCCTCTTGCACGCACACACGAGTGATGAAACCGGAAGCCTTCGGACGTATTTCCACGTCCTGAATACCCTTGATGGCCGCCGGGTAAGTAGTTTGGCTGGCAGCGTTCTGAGTGCCCACGGTCTGAACCGGGTACTCATTATCGCCAAAATTCATGCTACCACCGCCGCCACAGGAAACCAACATGGCTGCCGCAGCGGCAATCATCAAAAATCTGTTCTTTTTCATACCTGAATTTGTTTATATTTAATTATCTTTTTATCCTCAATATAGCGGAGGGCACATGCCATTCAAATGAAAAACAACCCCTATTAAAAAACTAAATAGCCAAATCGAGTTTTCAAAATGCAAAGTTAACTCTTAATTTTGTGACTCCGCCAACTACCTTGTATTATTTAACATTACTTAAGGTAATGTTGGCGGGAACAATGTGTTCAAAGATTATTTTCCAACAGGTTCGATGCCCATCTCTTTTGCTTTTTCCATCAAGAGGAGCATCAGTGGTTCGCGCTCATTGGGAACACGATTGTCGAGCACGGCGTCCTTGAGATGCTGTTTGAGCACACCTATTACGGGCGACTGGCTCAGCCCGAAAAGCGACATAATCTCATTTCCGTCAATACATGGTTGCAGCAGCCGTTTATAGTCTTTGACTTTCAGGTCCTCAAGTTTCTCGCGCACGATGCGGAAATTATCGAGGAACCGCTGTTTCCGTACTTGATTTTTGCTGGTAATATCGGCCTCGCAGAGCAGCATCAGGTCGTCGATATCATCGCCCGCATCGCTGAGCAACCGCCTCACCGCACTGTCGGTCACCTCGTCATCAGCAATGGCGATGGGACGCATGTGCAGTTCCACCATCTTCTGCACGTATTTCATCTTCATGTCGAGCGGCAGTTTCATACGGCGGAAGATATCGGGAATCATTCTTGCCCCGATGGTGTTGTGGTTGTGGAAGGTCCATCCCACAAGAGGATCCCAGCGCTTGCTCTTAGGTTTGCCGATGTCGTGGAAGAGCGCTGCCCATCTGAGCCACAGCGAATCGGAATGCTGTGCCACATTGTCGAGCACCTCGAGCGTGTGGTAGAAATTGTTCTTATGCGCCCGACCATTGCGTGTCTCCACGTTGTCAAGTTCCTGCAGTTCCGGGATGATAAGCGATAGTAAGCCACACCGCTGCAAGTCAATGAAACCGATGCTGGGTGCTGAAGTGCGGAGCATCTTGTTCAACTCGTCAACAATACGCTCTCCGCTGATAATTTTAATGCGTTCGGCGTTACGCTCCAAGGCATCGAAAGTCTCGGGGTCAATGTCGAAACGCAACTGAGTGGCAAATCGGATACAACGCAACATGCGCAAGGGGTCGTCGCTGAACGTGATATCGGGGTCGAGCGGGGTGCGGATGATGCCGTCGAAGAGGTCGTCGATGCCTCCGAACGGGTCAACCAACTCGCCAAAACGCTCGCTGTTGAGGCAGACAGCCATGGCATTGATCGTAAAGTCGCGGCGGTTCTGATCATCCTCGAGTGTTCCGTCTTCGACGATGGGTTTACGCGACTCGCGGTGATAACTCTCGCGCCGCGCCCCCACAAACTCCACCTCAATATCCTTATATTTTACTTGTGCGGTGCCAAAATTGCGGAACACGGACAGATGAGCCTTCGGACCAAGGCGTTTTTGCAGTTCTGTCGCCATGATGATGCCGCTTCCCACGACCACCACATCAATGTCGTTTGACGGGCGTTCGAGGAAGATATCGCGCACATAACCACCCACCACATAACATTCCATGTGCAGGTTGTCGGCTACCGCTGAAATATGATGAAATATGGGTTGGTCAAGTATCCCGGCCAACTCCGCATCTGTATAATCTCTCATGAATGGTTGTTTTCAGGGTGCAAAATTACAAAAAACAGCCGAAGAAACGAAGATTTTTGAAGATTTACAACTCTCTTTCATCCACTTTTCACAGAAAAACGCTATTTTTGCATGTTGATAACCTGTTAAATAATATATTAGCATGTTGATAACCTGTAATAATATATTAGGGAGTTATGGTGGGGAGTTAAAAAGAGCCAATACTTAAATGACACTGATTCGTGCTAAGGAGAGGAGACACGCTGTCCTTCTTAACATACTATTTTAATCCATATCATAAAACTTCATTATCACTAAAAAATGTTGAGTTACATTTATTATTCCACATTCTAATAATAGGTTTAACACAATTTATTTTTCGATGTGGCAGTTTATTCGGGATTATTGTGTAAATTTGCACCCGAATTAATTCATATTATGTCGAAAGATTATTTACGGACGAATGAAGAGTTCAAACAAGTGCTGGCAGAATGCCGTTCGCTGTTTGAAAATAAATTGCGTGACTATAGCGCATCGTGGCGTATTTTGCGCACCCCTTCAGTGACCGACCAGTTGTTTATCAAGGCTAAACGCATCCGTTCGCTTGAAATCAAGAAAGAGTCGCTCGTTGGCGACGGCATCCGCGGAGAGTATATCGCCTTGATTAACTACGGCATCGTGGGTCTGATACAGATAGAATTAGGTTGCGCCGACGAGACCGACATCACCACCGAGGAGGCGATGGCCTATTACGACCGCTATGCCACGGAGGCTTTGGAACTGATGAAGAAAAAGAACCACGACTATGACGAGGCTTGGCGATCGATGCGCATCACCAGTTACACAGATTTCATTCTGACGAAGATACAACGTGTAAAGGAAATAGAAGACAACGACGGTGCCACGCTGGTAAGCGAGGGCATCGGTTCGAACTATATGGACATCATCAACTATTCTGTTTTTGGTGTCATCAAACTGAATGAGCAAGGTTAAAACCATCTTGGTGAACATCTGCCGGTTCATCGTGGCACCCGTGCTGATATTCTCGGGTTACGTGAAGGCAGTTGACCCGCTGGGCACACAATATAAGATACAAGACTATCTTCAGGCCCTGGGTGTGGTGGACGTTGTGCCCGACTGGATAACATTGGGCACATCTGTGGCATTGTGTGCGTTGGAATTCACACTCGGCGTACTGTTGTTGTTTGCCATCAACCGACGCGTCGTCTCACGGCTGATTGTGGCGTTCATGTCAGTAATGACCCTCATCACCCTATGGTTGGCCATCGCCAATCCCGTGCAAGACTGCGGATGCTTCGGCGACGCCATCCACCTGACCAACTGGCAGACATTCTGGAAAAACGTGGTGCTACTCGCCTTGTCGATTATCATCATGCGTTCACCCTTGTCAATGGTGCGTTTCATTTCCAAGCCCAACCAATGGATAGTGAGGAGTTTCACGATTATCTATATCGTGGCCACCAGTTTGTGGAGCCTTTGGGATCTGCCACGGTTCGACTTCCGTCCCTATCACGTGGGAGCAAACATTCCCAAAGGCATGGAGATACCTGAGGGTGAAGAACTGCCAAAGTTGGAGACCACCTTCATCATGGAGAAAGACGGCGAGCAGCGTGAGTTCACACTCGAGAATTATCCAGACTCAACATGGACCTTCATCGACAGCAAGACCGTGCAGGTGTCTGAGGGATATGTGCCGCCGATACACGATTTCTCGCTGGTGCTCACCGACACGGGCGACGACATCACCGACATCGTGCTGAGCGACAGCAGTTACACATTCCTGCTCATCGCACCGTTTTTGGAGCATGCCGATGACAGCAGTTTCGGAGCCATCGACCAGATTTACGAATATGCCGAACAACAAGGCTATGCCTTTTATGGTGTAACATCGAGCGACGAAGTGGCTATCGAACGTTGGCGCGACCTGACCGGTGCAGAATATCCGTTCTGCCAGGCCGACGCCACCACGTTGAAAACGGTCATACGCAGCAATCCCGGTCTGGTACTGCTCCACGGCGGCGGGACTATTATCCGCAAATGGAGCCACAATTCGCTGCCTGACCCCGACACATTGACCAAGCCGCTTGACCAACTGCCCGAGGGTCACATGCCCGAGGATTCCGTTCCACGTAAACTATTGGCCATCCTGCTGTGGTTTGCCCTGCCGCTGATTATCCTGACCATTGCCGACCGTCTGTGGGCATGGACAAAATGGATCAGGCGTAAGAGCAGGAAAAAAGAGAAGACCCAACCTCAACCCCTCCCAGAGGTGGGAGAGGAGTAAATACCCAAAGATAATATTTTAATCAATCAAAAATAAAAAAGAACTATGAGAAAGAAAATTGTAGCAGGTAACTGGAAAATGAACATGAACCTGCAAGACGGTATCGCACTGGCAAAAGAACTGAATGACACTCTGACCGCAGAGAAGCCCAACTGCGACGTAGTAATTTGCACCCCGTTTATCCATCTGGCAAGCATCGCACAATTCCTCAACCAGGAAGTTATCGGTCTGGGCGCTGAGAACTGCGCCGACAAAGAAAAGGGCGCCTACACTGGCGAGGTGTCGGCTGAGATGGTGAAGAGCACAGGCGCACAATATGTGATTCTGGGTCACTCAGAGCGTCGCGGTTACTATGCTGAGACTCCCGAGATACTGAAAGAGAAGGTGCTGTTGGCACTGAAGAACGGTCTGAAAGTCATCTTCTGCATCGGCGAGAGCCTTGAAGAGCGTGAGGCTGAGAAGCAGAACGAGGTGGTGAAGGCAGAGTTGGAAGGCAGCGTGTTCAATCTTGAGGAGGCTGATTTCCGCAACATTATTATCGCTTACGAGCCTATCTGGGCCATCGGCACAGGCAAGACCGCCACAAGCGACCAGGCAGAAGAGATTCACGCCTACATCCGCAGCATCATCGCTGAGCGTTATGGCGCAGCAGTGGCCGACGACACCACCATTCTCTATGGCGGCAGTTGCAAAGCCAGCAACGCACCCGAACTCTTTGCAAAACCCGACATCGACGGTGGCCTCATCGGCGGAGCATCGCTCAAAGCAGCCGACTTCAAAGGTATCATCGACGCTTGGAACGTTTAACGTTGAACATGGAACGTTGAATGTTGAACATGGAACGTTGAACATTGTGATTAGTTCATTCATTATTTAACTGTCAGGGCAGGAATAGCCGGAAGATCTGGAAGACCAGATATCTGGAGAGCCCGGAAAATACGCAAAATCCTGCCCTGGCAGAAAAACACCCCACTTAGCCGTAATAACCTACAACGCTCAAGTTATGAAAAGAATCATTGCAGCGATGGCGTTAGCCTGCTTCGGTGCTCTCACACTGAGTGCCCAGACCAACAACGACCCGCCTCAAGGTAATGTCCGTGTGACTCAAAGCGACGACATCAGCAACATCGTCAACGGCCCGAAGAAACAAGAGCCGGTGACGACACCTGAGCCCCCTGTCACCCACACGGAGTCGCCCGTAACCACGGAAAGCAAGGAGTCATCGGTCGAGCACCACGAGGGCGGTGAGTCGTCAGAGCATAAAGAGCAGCCTAAAGAACGGCGGACGACAGAAAAAGAGAAAGAAAAGAAAATAAAAGAGATAGAGTATAAGGAGAACCAAGGCGACCCCGTTGACATGACCAAGAAGGTGATGCGCGGCGGCCGTAAAATGATGGGTTACAGGGTGCAGATCTTCTCGGGCGGCAACACCCGTGCTGACCGTGAGAAGGCTGAGCAGATAGGCCATGAATTGAAGAAGCGACTGCCAAGCCAACCTGTATATGTACACTTCATCTCTCCACGGTGGACTGTGCGCGTAGGCAATTTCCGCAAACAGGAACATGCCACGTCGCTGCTGAAAACCATGAAGAAATTCGGGTATCGGCAAGCCTGCATCGTCAAGGGCACCGTCACCATCAAACGCAGATAAAAACATGAATCCCGAAACAGAATTCCGTGAAGGGCTGGAAGAACTGGCCTCCACGTGTCACCATGTGTTGGAACTGTTGGGCGAAGACCCCTCGCGCGACGGTTTGCTCAAAACCCCCATGCGCGTGGCCAAAGCCATGCAAGTGCTCACCCGCGGATATACACAAGATGCGCACAAGGTACTGACCGACGCATTGTTTGCCGAGGAATACGACCAGATGGTCATTGTCAAGGATATTGATTTCTACTCCATGTGTGAGCATCACATGCTGCCTTTCTTCGGCAAAGCCCATGTGGCATATATCCCCAACGGATATATCACAGGCCTGAGCAAGATAGCACGCGTTGTGGACATCTTCAGTCATCGTCTGCAGGTGCAGGAACGCTTGACGCAACAGATCAAAGACTGCATCGAAGACACACTCCACCCGTTGGGCGTGATGGTGGTGGTCGAGGCGCAACACATGTGCATGCAGATGCGAGGCGTGGAGAAACAGAACTCGGTAACAACAACCAGCGCCTTTAGCGGCGCCTTCAACCAAGCCAAGACCCGCCAAGAATTTATGAATCTTTTGGGAGAATGATGCAAGTTTTTTCCCGTCGTGGAGTTATAAGTGAAAGAACCAATTAAAAAAGAGAAATGAAAACTATCAGATTTTACTTGATGGCCGCCCTGATGGCAACCATCATCCTGCCCACTGTCACGTCTTGTCTGGACAATGACAATGACGACAACAGCAACACAACCCCTTCCCGTTCTTTGACAGATTCGGAGAAGTCCATCATCATGTCGAACGTTGCCGGAGACTACGAGGGCAAACTTTATTATATCAATATGGAGCAGAAGGAAGACTCCATCGACATCCATTACACCATCACTGCCTCAGACTCAGTGCTGTGTATCAATGATTTCGACTTCAAGACTTTGCAACGAGTCACCCTGACTTGGGGTGAAGAACCGAGCCAAACTGTCGGATCGGCCGGACAGGCTGCTTTCAAACTGGTGTTACACCCCTATTACAACGAGTACCTGACAGCAGGTGACTACACCTTTAATTACTCCTACGACACCCCCCTTTCTTTCATTTACAATGACGGAGAGAAAGACCACTCCATCATCATCACGATGACACAATATGTCGATTTCATTTATACGTATGAGACTCTCCGCTACTACAACTTTGTCGAGTATTACTCGAAATTGATGCAGGGCAACATCATCATAAAGAGTGTGACCGTAGATGGAGTACAAGCCAATGTGAACACCGTGCTCGGATTCAACGGAAAAAAACTATAAATAAGACAGAAGGAGGAACATCATGAAATTCATCTCGTGGAATGTGAACGGCCTTCGCGCCTGTGCAGGAAAAGGTTTTGAAGACAGTTTCAAACAATTAGACGCCGATTTCTTCTGCCTGCAAGAAACGAAAATGCAGGAAGGACAGTTGGACATGGCCTTCGATGGCTATCAGTCGTATTGGAACTTTGCGGAGAAGAAAGGCTATTCCGGCACAGCCATATTCACTCGCCACACCCCGCTGAGCGTGAGTTACGGCATGGGCATCGAGGAGCACGACCATGAGGGACGTGTCATCACCCTTGAGATGGAGAAGTTCTATCTGGTCACCGTCTATACGCCCAACTCACAAGACGGGTTGAAGCGTCTGGATTACCGCATGACGTGGGAAGACGCTTTCCGTGCATACCTCAAGGCACTCGACGCAAAGAAACCGGTCATCGTTTGTGGCGACATGAACGTGGCGCATGAGGAGATAGACCTGAAGAACCCGAAGAGTAACCGCCGAAATGCCGGTTTCACCGACGAGGAACGCGAGAAATTTACCATACTGCTCAGTGAGGGATTCACCGATACGTTCCGTTTCCTGCATCCTGACGAGGTAACCTATTCGTGGTGGTCATACCGTTTCCATGCCCGCGAGAAGAACGCAGGGTGGCGCATTGACTATTTTGTCGTCTCCGATCGTCTTCGCGACAATCTGCAAAGCGCCTCCATCTACACCGACATCATGGGCAGCGACCATTGTCCGGTGGAGGTTTGTGTGGATTTTTGAGGAAGTTAAAGAAGTTAAGGAAGTTAGAGAAGTTAAGCCATTACCAGATTAATAATGAATAAGGAAGTTAAGTCGATAGTCCACTAATTATGGTGGCAACGGCTTAACTTCCTTTATTTCTTATCTTCCTTAAACTGATTTCTCAAACAATCACTGTATCTTGAATGTAATCGGCATATTGACGAGGACACGGACAGGTTGGCCGTTGATTTGTCCTGGTTTCCATGTGGGCATCTGCTTGATAACCCTTATGGCCTCACGGTCGAGCCCCGGGCTGACGGGCATGACAATCACCGGGGAAGATATGCTACCATCTTTCTCAACGATAAACCGCACCACTACCCTACCGTCTATCTGTAACAACTTTTCCACCAGAGGATAACGCACATTATTGACCAGATAACGCAACATTTCATGCGAGGCGGGTGCGAAACCCATAGTCGTGGGCATGGTCTCGACGAGGGTATAAATCGGTTCCTCACCAAAATTCATAACATTGGGATGCTCAGGAGCAGTTCGCACGGGCACAGGATCCTCGAGGAGTTTTTTAGCGGCTTTCGAAAGATAACCCTTCAAGGATTTCTCAGGTAAGATGGTCAATGCGTTAAACTCATCCCAATTGGCGGTACCAGGCAGGTCGAAGAAACCTCCCACGCGCATGAGGCAAGCCTCGCTTGGCAGAAGAGCCACATTCTCCATTGTCAAATCGTTAGACGTGTAATTGATAATATCTCTCAACAGATTTCCCCGTCGGTCATTGAATTGCCCTGGTGACACATCTTTCAGCAATTCTTTGATTGTCAATACATTGTCATGAATAATGTCATATGTGATAAGTCGTTGCGTAGTATTGATGAGTTCGGTGGTGTCTTTGGGCCAATAACAATGTAAGAGCCGCATCGACATATACCGGTCAGCATCATAATCCAGTTCTGAGACATCGATAGTGATATAATATGATTTGTAATTGTCGCCATCAGGCACTTGCTCTATTGGTGAGCCCAGGCTGTCGAGATAGTGGTTGAGGGCGTTGTCGAACGAATTATCCTCACGTCCGAACACCGTTTTGGTCATATATCGGTGCAGCGGTTCCAGATTGGAGTAATTCAGACATTCGGGCCATTCTGTAGTCAATTTCACGAAATACAGTTTTTGCCCTTTCTGTCTGAGGTAATTACCCTCACGATATTCCACACGATATTTGTCAGCCTTCGGCACGTAGGGTTCTTGTGCGCTTGCAACAACCGTGCACAATGCCAAAAACATGAATAAAGCAATGCGTTTAATCATAATCACAAGTCATTTATCTTCCGTTTCCATCTTTCCCGAGAAACTGATGCTTTCGCGCTCACGGGCATAGACATAAATAGTAGAAGAGCCATTATCGAACGTATCGATTACATAGCGATATTGGTCCTCTTCACTGCTCACATCAAGAACCATCAAATAGCGGTCATCGCGTTCCTTCCGCACTTCGCTGCCGAGGAGTTTCCCTTCGAAGTTGAGTGCTTTTCCTCCTCCGTAAGGTACATTATAAGCACGCCCCATATAGGGTAAATACGAGATGACGGTATCGCCTTTTACCTCGAAATAATAATTCGAAGTAAGATGTCGAACGGGATAACCCGTGGGATGCATCATATCGACATAAATACGGAAACGCATGTCTTTGATTTGCTGGTCGATGCGCTGTGCCACAAGTGCACGTTGCACGGCTTTCCGTTGCCTTGCCTCCTCTGTCGTGGCACATGCCACAAAGAGCATCACGAGAGGCAATAAATAAAGAATCAATTTCTTCATAGTCGTGTCGGTTTTGGGGTTATTATCAACAATTATGCTCCGACAAAGCCAGAACCTACTGAAAAAAATACGAGGCTTTAGAGTTTCACTCTCTGTTCGGTGCCGTTGTAGTTGACGGTTTGTTGTTTGCCGTCGGGAGTGACGATGGTGAACGAACGAGTCTGCAACATACCAGGATATTGCCCCTCGCGTTTGCCGATGTTCAGCGTGCGACCTTTGTCGTTCCACTGGAAGAGGATGGTGGCATATTGACCATGCTCGTAATTATAATTGTCGCCCTCATCCTCATAGAACAAGAAGGAGCCATCAGCACCTGGATAGACACGTATCTCGAGGTTATCCCACGATTTCTCGCCCACATATTGCATCTCAGGAGCAAGTGGAAGGATGCTGCCCGCACGGACGAACATCGGCACACGGTCGAGAGCCGTCTGCACTGTGGCCTTCTGTCCGCCCTTCATCCGTTGATTGGTCCAGAAGTCATACCAGTCGGCACCCTTAGGCAAGTATTTTTGAACCGTTTTTTCCTCGTTCCATGCCACGTTCTGAGTCTCACCTTTCTCAGCGCGGTCTTTGCGGTCCCATCCCGTCATAGCATTTTCTCGGATAACCTTTTCTTCGGTATATTGAGGATCGACTATGGGCGCCGCGAGGATGCTCTGCCCAAACATAAACTCATCTGTCATCTCCCATACATTGCGGTCATTGGCGAAATCGCTGAACAACGGACGTAAGTAACTGGCATTGGCCGAAGTGACCTGCCATGCCGTGCTGTAGAGATAAGGGATGAGACGGTAACGCAGACGTATCATCTTCTCGATGGCATCGTACACGGGTTCACCCTTCTGACCGAACTGCCAAATCTCGCGAGGCGCATCGGCACCGTGACTGCGGAATACCGGGCAAAACAGTCCATATTGCATCCAACGGACATACAACTCCTGATACTGGGGGTTGCGCGGCGCCGAGGCAGGTCCGCGCGTGTTGTATGAACTGCAGAAGAATCCGCCGATGTCAGTATTGAAATTGGGGTCGCCCGTGAGTGAGAAGCTCAATCCGGCAGGTATCTGCTTGCGCAGCATGTCCCATGACGAAGCCACATCACCGCTCCACATGTTCGACCCGTAGTGTTGCTGTCCTGCGAAAGCCGAGCGCGTCATGATGAAGACACGTTTGTCGGTTGACGCCTTGCGCTGGGCCTCATACACACCGCGCACAGTAGCCAAGGGGAAAGCATTGCGCAACGAGCGCCATGTGCCGCCCTCCTGCCCAGCCTTATGGTCATAATCCGATTCTCTCGGGTCGAAGAAATCGGGGTCGGTAGAATCCATCCACCATGCGTCGGTACCATAGTCGAACAGTCTTTTCAGGTTTTGCCAATAGATATCGCGCGCTTTGGGGCTGAAAGCATCATACACACGCACGCCCGATGGATAATCTTTCCTCGGCGGCCAGATGTGTGACAATCCGCTCTGCGGCCATGTCTCGAAGTCATAAAGCAGATTGTCTTCCTTTAACTGACGATAGGCTTGCGTCATCGGGCCGAAACTAGCCCAGATGGAAATCATGAAATGAGCATTTTTCTGGTGCACCTGGTCAATCATACGCTTACCGTCAGCATATTCCTCAGCCAAGAAATCCATCGCATTCCACAAGTAGTTTGAGCCCCAATACTGCCAGTCCTGAATGATGCCGTCGAGCGGCACCTGCAACTCGCGATATTTATCAACGATGCCGAGCAACTCGCGGCTGGTCTTATAGCGCTCTTTCGACTGCCAATAACCAAAGGTCCACAAAGGGAAGAGAGGCACATCACCCGTCAGATGGCGCACCTGTGCGATGACACCGTCGGCCGAGCCGCCATACATGAAATAATAGTCGATGGCACGTCCTACCTCCGAGGTGAACGACATGCCCGAGGCATCATCGTCGAACATCGTTGGCGAATAATTGTCCCAATAGAGGCCCCATCCCTTGATACTTTGCAGCACGTTTTGGAAATCCTCAAGGTTAGACTGTTCCATACGTTTATGTTCGCCGCGGCGGTTCATTTTCCCGTTTTGGATGGTGCCCAGTCCATACACAGGCTCATCCTTGTCGAGGGTAAAAGTCTGACGGATAGTCCATTTGCCAGCATCGTTGCCGGTGGTGCGCTGTTCAAACGAGCAGTCTTTCTCGCGGAGCAGCACACGACCTTTCTTGTCGAGGAAAGTGAGGGCTCCCGTCTTTGAATCCTGACGGACAGTCAACTCTTCGCTCGACAGCGAGTTACCGTTCTCCTTTACCGCTACATTTTCGGGTTTAGCCGTCACGACCATGCTTTTCTCCACGGAGGTTGAACCATCGGGCAGTTTCACTACATGCACGATTGAGGGGGTGAAAAACTCGATTTTCACATTCTGTGCCTGGGTAGTCAGACTTGTCAAAAAGGCCACGAGCAGCCATACTATTTTTTTCATATTTGGTTGTTTGGGAAATTAGTCGTTTGGTCGTTTGGGAGATTGGCCGTTTGGGAACTATGGGAGTACTGGGATGAATGGGAGAGAAGGGAGATAATGAGAAGTATTGGTGCAAATATATACATAATCTCGCATTCTTGCAAAAAATATATGACGAACTTATTGGTTTGTCATAGTAATTATGTATTTTTGTAGCAGATATATCGAGTCATACGATAAGACAAACGCACTCAAAGGAGGGAGTAAAAGCCGGGAAGAAAGGTTATATCTATCCCAACTGAACAAATCTGATGGACAGACAGAAAGAGATATATAAAGTGACGCTGGTGGGGAGCGCAGTCAACGTGATACTGCTGCTCTTCAAGTTTGTGGCGGGCATCGTAGGACACAGTGCCGCAATGATAGCCGACGCCGTCCATTCTTTGTCGGATTTTGTGACCGATGTTATTGTATTGGTGTTCGTACACATCAGCGGCAAACCGAAAGACAAGTCGCATGATTATGGTCACGCCAAATTCGAGACACTGGCGATGACAACCATCGGAATGGCTTTGTTGGTGGTGGCGTTCGGCATTCTGTATAGCGGTGTGACAAAGATTGCGGCATGGTTCCGTGGCGAAGATTTGGCTGCTCCTGGAATGTTGGCGTTGTGGGCCGCACTGTTTTCAGTAGTATTGAAAGAGGCGGTATATCGCTATTCGATGGTAAAGGCACGCCAATTGAATTCACAGGCCGTGGAGGCGAACGCATGGCATCACCGCAGCGACGCGTTGTCGTCGATAGGCACAGCCGTAGGCATTGGTGGCGCCATCTTCTTAGGCCAACGCTGGACGGTGCTCGATCCGTTGGCATCGGTCGTGGTGGGATTGTTTATCGGGAAGGTGGCAGTCGGTCTGCTGCGTGACGGCATCGGCGACCTGATGGAACGGTCATTGCCTGAAGCCGTTGAAGACGAGATACTGACATTAGCGGGCACTGTGGAGGGAGTTGCCGAACCGCATGATTTGCGCACACGCCGTCTGGGCAATCACTATGCCATTGAACTGCATATCCTGATGAACGGTGACATGACCCTGCGGGAAGCCCATGACAAAGCCTCAGAAGTAGAAGACCTGTTGAAACAACGCTACGGTAAAGAGACCCACGTGGCAGTGCATGTGGAACCGAAGGAGTAACTGCTTATTTAGGGGCAAGGAGCAGGGGGCAGGGGGCAAGAGATTAGTATTAGTGGCAAGGGGGATAATACTATTTTGTCTAATCATTGACTTTTTTCACCAACGGCACTTATCTATTACTTTTTTTAATTATCTTTGCACTCAACAAACTGAAAACTATAAAACTCCGAGATGAAAAACCTGAAATTTATGATTGCCGCACTCTTTCTGCTGTGTGCGACGGCTGTTTTTGCGGATGATTATTCCGTCAGTGGCAATTATGTCACCATTTCTGTGAAGAATGCAAGCGCCGACGGTGCCAAGACTGTGCGGCTGCAAGTGGTCAACGACAACATTATCCGTGTGCAAGCCACTCCCGAGAGCACATTGCCGAAGAAGGAGAGCCTCATCATTGTGAATCAGGCAGACTTCCATGATTTCACCGTCGGTCAAAACGGCAACACTATTGAAGTGAAGACGAAGAATGTGCGCGCCACAGTCGATGCAGTAAGCGGCCGCGTGATGTTTTATGACAAGAATGGCAAGCGTTTGTTGCAAGAACAGGCTCAAGGCGGAAAGACGTTCGAGCCGTTTACTGTGCCTGACCGCGAGGTAGGTGTAGGTACACTGACCGAGAAAGAGCGGCACGGCTGGACATGGAACGCCGTGTTTGACAGTCCCGCCGACGAGGCTTTCTACGGTCTGGGACAGCATCAGGCCGAGGAACTGAACATGAAGGGCAAGAACGAAGACCTGTTTCAGTATAACACGAAAGTAAGTGTGCCGTTTGTGGTCAGTAACAAGAACTACGGCATTTTGTGGGACAGTTACAGTTACTGCCGTTGGGGCAATCCCAATGACTATCTGCAACTGAACCGTGCCTTCACACTCTATGATAAGAACAAACAGCGCGGGTCGCTCACCGGCACCTACACTGACCGCGACGGTCAGACCATCGAGCGGGCAGAAGACAGCATCTATTACGAGTTTGCCTTGCCAGAGTTGGCATGGGGTGACAGCCGTGACCTCGGTGTTGCCAACCTTCCAAAAGGATTTAAACTCAATGGAGCGAAGGTGGTGTATGAGGGTTATCTACAGGCACCCGTAACCAACAATTACCACTTTATTCTCTATTATGCCGGATACATGAAAGTGTATATCGGCGGTAAGGAAGTGGTCGAGGAGCGATGGCGCACGGCTTGGAATCCCAACACCTATAAATTCACCTGCCAGTTGCAGAAAGACGCCCTCACGCCCATCCGCATCGAGTGGTTGCCCGACGGCGACGTGTCATATTGCGGTCTGCGTGCCGCCGCTCCAGCCAGCGACGAGGAGCAAGGCCGCTTGAGCATCTGGAGCGAAATGTCGCGTGATATGGACTATTATTTCATTGCGGGACAAAATCTTGACGAGGTTATCAGCGGTTACCGCACCTTGACAGGCAAGGCATCTGTCTATCCGAAATGGGTGCTTGGCTTCTGGCAGAGCCGCGAGCGCTACACTTCGTCACAACAGATAGAAGAGACACTGGCGGAGTTCCGTAGCCGTCATATACCTGTCGATAACATCGTGCAGGACTGGAATTACTGGAAACTTGACTCTTGGGGCGACCATACCTTCGAGGCGGCAAGATTCCCCAATCCTCAAGCCATGCTCGACAGTGTACATGCCTTGCACGGACGTTTCATGATTTCCGTCTGGCCGAAATTCTATTGCACGGTGAAGAACTACAAAGAATTGGATGCCAACGGTTGGATTTATGGTCAGGCCGTGAAAGACTCCATCTATGACTGGCTTGGTTTCTTGGGCTCTTTCTATGATGCTTATTCAGCCGGAGCGCGTAAGATGTTCTGGCGGCAGATGGATGAGAACCTATACACGAAATACAACTACGGCATCGACGCGTGGTGGATGGACGCTTCAGAGCCCAATGTGCGCGACTGCACCCCGATGTGGTATCGCAAGGCATTGTGCGGTCCGACGGCATTAGGATCCTCGACCGAATATTTCAACGCCTACTCCGTAGTCAACGCCGACGCCATATACAACGGACAACGGTCTGTCAGACCCAACCAACGCGTATTCCTGCTTACCCGCAGCGGATTCGCTGGCGAGCAGCGTTATTCTACCGCCACATGGAGCGGTGACATCGGCACCCGTTGGGAAGACATGCGCGCGCAGATGACCGCCGGTCTGAACTATTGCATCAGCGGTCTGCCTTTCTGGGGCATGGATCAGGGCGGATTCTGCGTAGAGAACCGCTATGTGGCGGCCCAGCAGGAGTTTGACCGCACGGGCACAGAGAATGCTGACCTGAAGGAATGGCGCGAGTTACAGACCCGTTGGAACCAATTCGGCTGTTTCATCCCCTTGTACCGTGCTCACGGCCAGTGGCCACTGCGCGAGGTGTGGAACATTGCCCCCGACAACCATCCCGCCTACAAGACCATCGTGTGGTACGACCGTCTGCGCTATCACATGATGCCCTATCTCTACTCAATGGCTGGTTGGGCTCATTTCGACGATTATACCTTAATGCGCGCGCTGGTGATGGATTTCAACGGCGACGAACGTGTGTATGACATCAAAGATCAATGGATGTTCGGTCCGTCGCTGATGGCTTGCCCCGTGGGTTATTACCAAAAATACAGCCGCGAGGTGTATCTGCCCCGTCAGCGCGGATGGTACGACCTTTACACAGGTCGTCACTATGCCGGCGGTCAGACCATCACCGCCGATGCGCCTTATGAGAAGATACCCGTGTTCGTGCCAGAGGGTTCTATTCTGCCTTTAGGTCCTGCTATGGAATGGAGCGACGAGAAACCCGCCGAACTCATTAACTTGTATGTCTATGCAGGTCGCGACGCATCGTTCTGCCTGTATGAAGACGAGGGTACCAACTACAACTACGAGAAGGGCCAATACGCCACCATCGACATTCAATGGAATGACGCAAAGAAGACGCTTACCATCGACAAACGCAACGGTTCGTTTGACGGCATGTTGCAGAACCGCCGGTTCAATGTGATACTCGTATCGCCATCGAAAGCGCAACCGCTCGATTTGGATTCGCCGAAAGGTAAGATGGTGAAATACGGCGGGAAGAAAGTGACGGTGAAGTTTTGAATAATTATCTATAGTCTCTATAGATTCTATAGTCTCTATAGCCTCTATCCTATGAAAAAAATATTCTTTTTATCTCTGATGATATGGATGTCGGGCAGTATGACTGCCCGTGAGCGGATGAATATCGATTTCGACTGGCGTTTTATCCTGGCCGACTCTGAGGAGATGGCTCAGCCCGGATATGACGACTCATCGTGGCGGTTGCTTGACCTGCCCCATGACTGGGCCATCGAGGGCGATTTTCTGGCAAGTAACCCCTCAGGAGCGGGCGGCGGTGCGCTGCCCGGCGGCGTCGGATGGTACAGGAAACATTTCTATCTCTCTGAGGCTGATGTTATAGAGGACGTTCTATACAAATTGGAGTTCGACGGTGTGTATATGAACTCCACCGTTTTTGTGAACGGTGAGAAAGTAGGATATCGCCCTTACGGATACAGTTCTTTCGAATATGACATCTCCCCATACCTGAAAACCGGCGACAATGTCATCGCCGTGAGGGTGGATAACAGCGACCAGCCCAATTCGCGCTGGTATAGCGGTTGCGGCATCTACCGTCATGTGTGGCTCACCAAAATGCATCCCGTGCATGTGGCGCACTGGGGTACGCATATCGTGGCGACCCCAGACGGACAGGTCACGGTGGAAGTCACACTTGACGCTCCCGCCACCGACAGTGGCACCTACAACATCCGCAACACCATCTGCGACACCAATGGAAAGGCACTGGCTTCGAAAACGGTTCAGGTGACACCTAAGAAGGCGAAGACAGCACTGACAAGGCTCAAGGTGAGCCGTCCGCAACTGTGGTCGATACGCAACCCGTATATTTATACCGTCAAGACACAAGTGCTCAACGGGAAGGAGATTTTCGACGAAGTGACAACAATCACAGGTTTCCGTTCGTTCTGTTTTGACCCTGAAAAGGGATTTTCGCTCAACGGTGAGCGTATGAAACTCAACGGTGTGTGCGAGCATCACGATTTGGGGTGTTTGGGTGCGGCGTTTCATGAAGATGCCATGCGCCGCAAACTGGTCATTCTGCGGGAGATGGGCGTGAATGCCATCCGTTGCTCACACAACCCACCAGCCCCTGAACTGCTCGACATGTGCGACTCGATGGGATTTGTGGTGATGGACGAATCGTTTGACATGTGGCGCCGCAAGAAAACACAAAACGACTATGCGCGTTTCTTTGACGAATGGCACGAACGCGACTTGAGCGACCTTGTATTACGCGACCGTAACCACCCGTCCGTCATCATGTGGAGCATCGGTAATGAGGTGCTGGAGCAATGGTCGTCGGCAGAGGCTGACACCCTGACATTGGAACAGGCGAACCTCATCCTCAATGCCGGGCATGACGCTTCGACACTGGCCAAAGAGGGCGAGTTGAGTGTCAACTCACTGCTTACGCAGCATTTGGCAGAAATTGTGAAACGCTATGACACGACACGTCCCATCACCTCCGGATGCAACGAGCCGTCGCCCAACAACCATTTGTTCAAAAGCGGAGCCATCGACATCATTGGATTCAACTATCATCATGAATGGGTGAAGGACGTGCCGAAGAACTTCCCTGGCAAACCGTTCATCTTTAGCGAGAGCGTTTCGGCACTGCAGACACGAGACAACTACTGGATGCCATCAGACAGTATCTACAAGGCACCCGAAGAATGGTGGCTACCCTACACCCACCCTTCCTATATGTGCAGCGCATACGACAACATGCACGCTTCATGGAGCAGCACGCACGAGCAGACATGGGACGTGGTGAAGCATAATGACTTTGTGGGCGGACAGTTTATCTGGACGGGCTTCGACTATATTGGCGAACCCACCCCCTACTCTTTCCCCGCTCGCAGCAGTTATTTCGGCATCATCGACCTTGCGGGATTCCCGAAGGATATCTATTACATGTATCAGAGCGAGTGGACTGACAAGGATGTGCTCCATTTGTTCCCGCACTGGAACCATATCCCCGGCGATACCATCGACATGTGGTGTTATTACAACCATGCAGACGAGGTGGAACTGTTCATCAACGGCCGCAGCCAAGGCATCCGCAGGAAAACGCCCTCCTTTGACCGCTCATCACTCACCACAGAATATCATGTGGCGTGGCGCGTGGTATATGAGCCAGGTGAAGTGAAGGCCGTGGCACGTAAAGACGGGAAGAAAGTCGGAGAGCAAGTCATCCGCACTGCCGGAGCACCCGACCATATCCGCCTGACAGCCGACCGCACATCACTCATGGCAGACGGCAGAAGTTTGGCATTCGTCACAGTCGAGGTGGTGGACAAAGACGGCAACCGCTGTCCGTTGGCTGAAAACCAGATTTTTTTTGACGTGAAGGGAGCCGCAAAAATAGCCGGTGTGGATAACGGTTGCCAAACCTCGATGGAGCGGTTCAAGGCTGACCGCCGCAAGGCGTTCTTCGGCAAATGCCTCGTCGTCTTGCAGCATGACCGAACGAAGACCGGAAACATTACCCTCACCGCACGTGCCGCCGACCTGAAGGAGGCCGCCATCTCTCTAAGCATAGAATAATCCAAGGAATAAACAACTGCTATCTAATATCTTTCAGACAATGACCAAAAAGACGATTGGGGTTGTCATGACCCTCTTCCTGACATCACTCACCGCCACCGCTCAGATACAAACGAATGGCGGAATACAGTATTTGCAGGCACAGCCGAAAGATATGTCGGCGGATTTCAACGATTTGTCGAACGCCTATTTCTTTGCCGACAGTCTGGTGTCGTTTGACACTGCCAAAGGCGAGGGACTGGTCAACTGGAAACGCTACCGGCTGGCACCACGGCAAGCGTTCAACCTCAACGGCTACTGGCCGCAACGGTTGCAGATGCTCGACTTCCCCGATGCCGCCTACGACAACGATCCGAACCTGAAGATACAAATCCGTCAGGTGTCACCCCGCACAATCCGCATCACCATGCTGACCACACCTATCGAGCCGAAAAACGAGGATGCCACCGACCCGATGCTCAATGGCGCACCTAAAACCGACCACTCGTGGCACACAACTGATAATGGAGCGTCAGTGACCTACAAGAGCGATTACGGCACGGTGGAGATACAGAAATACCCGTGGCGCATCATCCTCCGCGACGAGAAAGGAAGGTTACTGACACAGACACGGGCACTTATCGACAACGACTCCACACAGGTGAAACTGATTCCCTTCAGTTTCATCAAGCGCGGCAGCGACAACTCACGCAGCATCAATCCTGTGTTCCTTCTCTCACCGGGCGAGCGCATTTACGGTTGCGGGGAATCGTTCACCTCGTTAAACAAAGTAGGACAAAAGGTGCACCTGTTTGTGACCGACCCGCAAGGTCCTGAGACCGACGGCATGTACAAGCCCGTGCCTTTCTTCTTCAGCAATCGCGGCTACGGTATTTTCATGCACACGAGCGCACCTGTGACGGCAGATTTCGGTGCGTCATACATAGGAGCCGATCGTCTGTTCATGGGCGATGAGACGATGGATTTCTTCATATTCTTCGGCGAGCCGAAAGAAATCCTCGACGAATACACTGAGGTGACGGGCAAGAGCCCGATGTTGCCCCTCTGGACCTTTGGCACGTGGATGAGCCGCATCACCTATTTTTCGCAACAGGAGGGATTGGAGGTGGCACGTCAGATTCGCTCGCACAAGATTCCCTGTGACGTCATCCATTTCGACACGGGCTGGTTTGGCGTGGACTGGCAATGCGACTATGAGTTTGCCAAGGACCGTTTCGCCGACCCGCGCGGCATGCTATCGCAGATGAAAAAGGACGGATTCCATGTGTGTCTGTGGCAACTACCCTACTTTACGCCTAAGAACCGCTATTTCCACGAGATAGTCGATGGCGGTATGCACGTGAAAAACGCGATGGGCGGCATGCCCTACGAGGACGCCGTGCTCGACCTCTCTAACCCGACAACCGTGAGTTGGTATCAAGACAAAATAGCCGATCTGCTGCGTCAGGGCGTGGGCACCATCAAATGCGACTTCGGCGAGGCTGCACCTTTCAACGGTGTGTATGCATCAGGCAAGACGGGATTCTACGAGCATAACCTTTATCCGTTACGTTATAACAAGGCGTTGTGGGAGATTATCGAAAAGACCAACAATGGCGAGGGTGTCATCTGGGCACGCTCGGCATGGGCAGGATCGCAACGTTATCCGCTGCATTGGGGAGGCGATGCTGCAACGAATAACACAGGAATGCTCGGTGACCTGCGCGGCGGCCTGAGTTTCGGCCTGAGCGGCTTCTCATTCTGGAGCCATGACATGGGCGGATTTGTAACAGCCTCTCCCGAAGACATCTACCGTCGTTGGCTGCCGTTCGGATTCCTCTCCTCACATACGCGAGCCCATGGCGCACCTCCCACCGAACCGTGGCTTATCAGCGAGTCATTTACCGATGCCTTCCGCGACTGCGCAGAGTTGAAATACAGTCTGATGCCTTATGTCTATGCTCAGGCGAAGGATTGCAGCAACCGCGGACTGCCCATGGTCAGGGCGATGTTTGTGGAATTTCCTAAAGACCCAGGCGCATGGTATTGCGAAGACCAGTATATGTACGGAGCGCAACTGCTCGTGGCCCCGCTTATGGAATCGGGCAACGAACGCACAGTGTATCTGCCCTCCTCAGAGGAAGGTGTGCCGATGAAATGGATTGACTACCAGACAGGAAAAGTCTATTCCTCGGGTTATCATACCATCGAAGTCGGTAAGATACCCTGCGTTATCCTCGTTCGCGACGGTTCACTGATACCTCATGTGCCCGTGGAGCAAAGCACAGACAGGATAGAATGGGACAAACTGGAATGGACGCCCTACCGCGCCGACGCCACCGAATGCACCGGTCTGCTGTTCCGTCCGGGAGATAAAGATGTGGAAGAGGTGAGAAAATAGAGGCATAAAAAAGGAGCAAAATGTATTTTGCTCCTTTTTTAAATTGGTTCAGTTCGCATCTTACTTTATCACGACCTTCTTGCCGTTTTGGATATAGACTCCATGGGCCGGCTCCGTAACACGGCGGCCACTGAGGTCATAGACAGGTGCATTGCTATTGGGATCAGGTGTTGTGATGACTGAGAGTCCTGCGGTTTCGAAGTTTTGTGTTCCACCGAGATAGGAAATGGTGCCGTCGGCTTTGATGGGCTTTCCACCATAATTCTCAATGGTCAGTGTTCCGTCCAACTGATAGACATTTCCAGAATCTTCATCTTCATGGCCAACGAGTTCACCTGTCGAGGTCTCTCCAGCCAATTCACACTGGATACCGTCGTCGCCTACGTTGCTGATAGTAACAGTTCCGCTCTCCATAAGGAAATACTCCTTGCAATGGATGCCATCCTTCTTTGCCTTGGTGATGTTGAGTGTCAGATTCTTGATTTCCACATACTCCTTGCTATAGATGGCATGCTTCGCGTTGCCAATAACATTCAGTTCGCCCTTGCCCTTGAATTCAAGATGGCCCGTGCAGTGGATACAACCGTTAAAGTCATCGTTCTTGCCATCGGTAAGGGTGTTTACCGTGTTCTTCTTGGCACTGACGTCAATGCGTTTACCGTTCTGGATGTTCAACGCAGGCCCGGCAGGGTTAGTCAGTTCCAGGCCGTTCAGGTCGATTTCACACTTGTATTTGCCATTCAGACAGAACTCTCCGTCGTCAGACGAACCACTCAAGGAGTAGATAATTTCCACGTCCTCTGCAGCCGATGTGATGTCAACATGTGATGAGGTTCCTGAATTGACAGTGATGTAACTGGCAATGTCGTCGTCGACCGTAACAGATGCTTCAGAACCATTATACACCACAGTTACAGTGTTTGTTGCCATCATGGGCATTGCTCCCATCATAAACATAAGAAGTAAAAATACTTTTTTCATAAGCGTTGAGGTTTATGTTTGCGTTTGTTCGAGAATCTCCATCATCACCCCCATAGAGATAGGGGCATACGATATCATTGGAGAAAAACGGTTTAAAAAAATCGCTGCAAAAATAAACCATCTATCTAACAAAACCAAAAAAATACCACTTTTTTTGTTTTTTTCGCATCTTTCCGGGCAATCCGGGACAATGGGAACCACCACTCCCTAATCCCACTCCTACCCTTTCTTTCCTTTGTCGCTGCTTTCGCGTATTTTGAGAATCATGGGAACGACTTCGCGGTAGATGCGGTTGTCACCATTAATGGTACGGAGAAGCAATTCGCATGCTTTTGCGCCCTGCTCATAGGCCTGATCCATGATGGCGGAGATTTTTGGCGAGACGAACTCCGCCGCATCCCCATCAGTGAACCCGATGAGCGCCACATCCTGCGGTATGCGCAAATTCAGCGAGTTGATGGCTTCGAATGCGGCATAAGTGAAAATGTCATTGAATGCGAGGATGGCGTCAGGGGGATTGTCAGACTTCAACAGTTTCAGCGCAGCCTCGCGCGCCTCATCAAAATCAATTTTCCCACACATGACCAATTCACGCTCGATGGGAATACGGTTGTCGCGCAATGCCTCGAGATATCCGTGTTTGCGCCGTCTCACCATATCGAGGTGGTTGGGGCCTCCAATAAAGGCAATACGCCTGCTGCCGGTCTCAATGAGATGCTGTGTGGCCATTTGGGCTGCCTCATCGCCGTTTGCGACGACTTGCGAGAACAATTCGGGCAAACAGGTCCTTGCAAAGAACACCAGCGGAATACCCATCTCATGAATCTCACGAAAATGAGCATAATCAGTCGTGTCTTGCGCCAGACAAGCAATGATGCCCTCTACGTGGAGCGAGATGAACGTATCGATGGCCTGTTCCTCGCGTGTATGATCCTCATGACTATTGGATGAGAACACAGAATATCCCTTGCTCCGAGCATAATCCTCGATACCATCGAGCACCCCGGCAAAATAATGAGTGACAAGATTTGGCACGACGACACCTATCATCTTCGGGGCCTCCTTGCGCAAACTCTGCGCAAAAGGGTTTGGTCTGTAATTACGCTCTTTCGCAAGCGCTTTAACTTTCTCGCGCAATTCCTCGCCCACCTCGTGGCTATTGCGCAAAGCCCTTGAAACGGTAGCGATGGAAACGCCCAACTCTTCCGCCAAATCTTTTAATGAAGTGCGTCGTTTTTTCATGAATAGCGATAATTTGGGACAAAAATAGTCAAAATCGATCAAATCCGCAAACGTTTACGTTTTTTTTCTCACAAAAATTGCACAATTATTAGGTAGATACTGAAATTGTATGTACTTTTGCAGCCGAAACATGAATGAGTAATGAATAGTTGATAATAAGTTAGTTAGAAATTCTATGCCGAGGTTGTTGTGAAACAACTTCGGTTTTTTTGTGTCAAAAGATTATTATCCCATCAACCCATATGGTGGTTTGGCTGTTTTTCGGCTCAGCGGATTTAGCCGGTTGGTGAAGTCGGGCCGTTATAATAACAACAACAAATAAACGTTAAACCCTTTCATGTTTCATTTTTTTTGACAAAATATTTGTATATTTGCACAAAAATAACTGCAATAACATTGTAGCATCACCCCTTTTGTGGTTATTTATTAGTAAGACAAATAAAACGCTTATGAAAAGAAAAGCGAGTGACTATAAAGAATTACTAAAGTATTTATTGGTATTTGTCTGTATGATGGTCATCGTGCAGCATGTCAGTGCTCAGGAGTATTTCCCCTCTGCTTCTGACTTTGCCCGTTTGTATGTGGGACCTGTTGAGCCGCAGTACAAAAAAACGTTGTGGCATGATGTCCCATATTATAAGGGCAATACAGACATGTATCCAGGTCGCATCAGTTATTATGGTGTGGTCTATGACCATGTCAATCTCCGTTTTGACCAATTGGAGCAAAGAGTCATTGTTCTTTCTCCTACTGGGAGTGCTCTTTGTCTGCCAGAGCAAGAACACATTGACTGGTTTGAAATGGATGGACACCTTTTTGTGCATGACCCTGAGGACGAATCACGTTATACGTCTCTGCTTTGTGACGGAAGCACCAATGGCATTCGTCTTTATCATAGTGTGTGGAAGGTTTATAGCGGAGACAACTCTTATGGAGGGAATAAAGTTAAAAAGATTCTCGTCACCAAAGAGAATTATACGCTCATAACTCCTGACGGAGAAAAGCATCACGTGAAACGTGCGTCGGATGTAGCCAAACTCTTTCCCGAACAGAAGAAACAGATCAAGCAGTTTGCGAAGAAGAACCGTCTATCTTTCTCAAGAAGCAAACGTGAAGAAAACCTTGTGAAACTTGCAGAAAGCATTTCTGGTTCTCCGACACATGACCCGTATCTCCTGTCCGCGGCAGCCAACCGTGAACCAGAAGCAGAAGAAAGCCTTCCGGTGGTGCCAGCAGTCTCTGCCGCAACCATTGACGACAAAACGATTGTTTCCGGCATACCTGTTCTTGACAGTGACACAATTGCCTTGGCAGACGCTTCAACAACGACAAGAGTCTATATCGTGCCTGGTGTGAAGAAGGCAAGGGCAAGCGTTGACGGCGTCCAGGAACTTGCCGAGATAGTTGTTGTCGGCGGTCGTCAGTCGGCGGTGAAAAACATAATGATAGGTTCTGAGAAGTTCAAACCCCAGATATTGAAGAACATCCCATCAGCCTTTGGCGAGTCGGATATTATGAAGATAGTGCTCACCATGCCGGGTGTCACCACCGTTGGAGAGGCCTCCAGCGGATATAATGTACGAGGAGGTTCAACCGACCAGAATCTGATACTTTTCAACGGAGGTACGGTATATAATCCGTCACACCTGTTCGGTTTGTTCACATCATTCAATTCTGATGCGGTAGAGGATGTGGAGTTGTTCAAGTCAAGTATTCCCGTAGAGTATGGAGGCAGAATCAGCAGTGTGTTGAAAGTGACCTCAAAGGAGGCTAACATGCAGAAACTTACAGGTTCGGCTAGTATTGGCGCGCTTACCAGTAAGGCGAATATTGAGATACCGATAGTCAAGGAACATGTGTCGCTGCTGTTGAACGGCCGTACGACTTACAGCGACTGGATACTCAAGAAATTGCCCGAGAAAAGCGGCTACAAGAACGGCACAGCGAACTTCTATGATTTCGGTGGCGTACTGACATGGAAGTTCAATGACATGCATCGCCTGAAGTTATACGGTTATTGGAGTAACGATAAGTTCTCTTTCAGTTCTGAAGACAATTATGGCTATCAGAACCGAAACATCTCAGCGGAGTGGCGCTCTATCCTGAATGAAAGAATGACAGCAACATTTTCTGCCGGACTTGACCATTATGACTATTTCAATGAGGACAGGAACACACCTTCCATGGCAGCCCGATTGAGTTTCGGCATTGACCAGTTATGGGGTAAACTGCATATACGTCATCGTCTTTTTGACAATCAGGTACTCACTTATGGCCTCTCCGTACAGCATTACGATGTGCAGGCAGGTAAATATGAGCCGGTCGGTGAGAAATCGCTCATCAAGACCAATCAACTTCAGAGAGAAAAAGCCTTGGAGAGTGCCGCATACATTGACTATGAGCGTTCGCTTACAGAAAAGTTGTCTGTTTCTGCCGGTATACGTTATTCCTTGTTCAATGCGCTTGGTCCTCGTGACGTGAATTATTATTCTGACGATGGACTCCCATCTGAGGAAACATTGTTGGAGACACGTCATGAAACAGGTGTCATCAAGACCTATCATGCTCCTGAGTTCCGCTTTTCTGCCCGATATGCCCTACAGGAAAACCTTTCTCTGAAGGCAGGTTTCAACACGATGAGCCAGTATATTCATAAGGTATCGAATACAGCCATCATGTCGCCTACTGACATCTGGAAACTCTCCGACCTCAACATCAAGCCCCAGACGGGCTGGCAGGTCGCAGCCGGCATCTACCATGAGACCACCGACAAAGAATATGAGTTCTCTGCAGAGGTATACTACAAACATATCAGCGATTATCTCAATTATCGCAGTTCTGCCGTTCTGCTGATGAACCCCCACCTAGAAACCGACGTCATCTCCACCAAAGGTCAAGCCTATGGCATAGAACTACAGGCAAAGAAGCCTATCGGTAAATTGAACGGATGGTTGAGTTATACATTCTCACGTTCTCTGCTCCGTCAATACGGCAAAAATGTGACCATGCCCGTGAACGATGGCGATTGGTACCCCTCAGAATACGACAGGCCACATGAGGTGAAAGCAGTGCTCAACTTTAAGTTTACCGAGAGATACAGTCTTTCGAGCAATTTCAACTATGCCACAGGCCGTCCGATTACTTTGCCTGCGGGCAAGTATTACGACACTTATCATCAGGAATACACGCCATACTATACAGACCGCAACACCTACCGCATACCGGACTATATGCGTTTAGACCTTGCGTTTAATATAGAACCGACTCATAAACTTACAAGTTTTCTTCACACGTCGTTCTCCATTGGTGTGTATAATGCCCTGGCGCGCAGAAATGCCTATTCAATTTACTATGTTTCCGAAAACGGAAGAGTAAAAGGTTATAAGTTATCAGTATTTGGCACCGCCATTCCTTATGTCTCACTTAATATACGGTTCAACTAAAATATGATGAAATTGATAAAATCGCTATATTTTGTGCTTTGCCTGATGTTAAGCGTTTTTACTCTGTCGGGCTGCATTGACGAATACGAAGCAGACATTTCTGCAAACGATACCAACCTGCTTGTTGTTGAGGGCACGATATGTTCATCCCAATTGAACAAGTTCTACCTGTCGCGTACGCAGGCCATCAACTCTGCAAATACCCCCCAGATGGTAACGGGTGCAAGGGTATCCGTACGCGGAAGTGACGGCTCTGAATTTTTGGCGCAGGAAAACGACGGATATTACTCCTGCCAGATTGGCGACCTCTCTCCTGAAGTGGAATATTATCTACATATCGAGACAGATGGCGAGGTTTATGAATCTGAGCCATTAAAACCTCTTCCTACTGAGAAGATAGCGGATGTGAGCGTGGTGCAGGAGACTCCTGAAAGTAATTTCGACTTGTACATCACACCTGATGCTCCTTTTGCCCCTGATAAGGTGAATTACTATTCTTGGACATATGAAGAGACATGGGAGGTGCGTCCCGACTACACTACCGACATCTATTTCGACACAGGAAAAATGGCACCGGTTTATGACCCCAACCAGTTTCCTACTCGTGGATGGAAGAATGCGATTGGAACGGCAGATATGGTAAGCGCAAGCCAAAATTACGAAGGACAGCACATCCGAAGTGTCAAACTATATGATATTGACCGTGGCGATGAGCGTGTTTATTACAGATATAGTGGTCTTGTGCATCAACGTTCCATTACAAAGGCAGAGTACGAGTATGAACTTGCACGTCGCCAAGCAAACTCGGAAATGGGCGGTCTGTTTACGCCGTTACCGTCAGCACTCCCTACCAATATCCATTGCCTCACGTCAAAAAAGCGTGTGATAGGATTTGTGGGATGCGCGCTGAACACGAGCGGGTACAGATTTTTCATCAATGCTATGGATTACTCCGTCAACCGTCCTATAAAAAAAGACGCCCGTTTATGGTTCGAAGACTGCGACGAAGGGAAATGCTGTCAAATGGTAGAACGTGGCATGTATTTGTGCGTATGGAAAGATGAGCGAGATCGGCCTCAGGGTAAGTTGCAAACGGCATGGGCATACGATTTTCAACTCGATGTCAGATTATTTGGTGCGGTTGCTGAAGAACCTGATTTTTGGTCATTGGAAGAAAATGTAAGTTATTAAGATGAATAAAGTATTTTCACTGATAGCGGCGATGTCGCTCGCCCTGAGCAGTTTTGCCGCGAATATAGAGACTGACCGGACATGGTATCTTGCCGGTGAAACGATGAAAGTCAGCGTGACTGCCGACAATGCCTTAATAGCATACGCTGAACTTTGTGACACACACGGATTGGCGGCCGGTGTCGTGGTAGGTCTGAAAGGGGGAGAAGGAACCGGCATTATCGAACTGCCTTCCCACCTCCATAGCGGGTTCTATGTATTGTCAGTCTATACTCGCTGCGACGCCAATGTGGCCCACCGGCTTATCGCTGTTGTGAATCCTCTTCGAAAGAGTGCGGACGACGATATCGAGTGGGTGAAGATCACGCATCCCGACTCGTTGAGTTATTCGCTGACAGGTCGCGAGACGCGTTTTTCCTTTGCGGATTTAGTTAGCCAGAAAGATGTCGATGTGTGTGAGACGGAAGGCCACATCATCAAGGCACGTGTTAAGAATGTCTATGATGGCAACACTTATCATGGCAGTCAGATTACCCCTTCGCTAAGTATAGTAGGGAAGCAGATTCATTATTTTGAGGGAAAGATGGTCAATGACTCCACTGCAATCTTCTACACCTATGGCATTCATGGCAAGCGGCCATTGGTGCTTTCTGCCAGGTCATCCACAGGCGTCAGTCTGCCTGTCGAGATGAGAAGTCCTTTTGCCAATTTGCTCCCGAAAAGACTCCCGCATCTCGTATTCCATTACAATCGCAGCGAGGTGGAAGCCCGCTCCATTGACATGCAGCGGCATCAGATAGCCATCGCACCCGTCAAACGTGAGCCTCGGATGGGCGACCACGCTGATGACACGGCAGAAGAAGGAATACCGTTGGACTATGACGAAACCGTGTTGGGCACAAAACCATATCTAACCTATAATCTTGACGAGTACCGTCAGTTTCTCACTATCAGGGAAGTACTTATTGAATATGTGGCCTATGTAAGCAACAAGAAAATCAAAGGCGTACCGCAACTGTTTGTCCATAATGAGCAGGCTGACTACAATACTTCTTTGCCAACATTGGTACTCATTGACGGCATGCCCGTCTTCGACATAGAACGTCTTCTCAATTATGATGCCCGCCGTATCAATTATATCAACATCTACGATGGTCAATACACCTTCGGTAATGGCTTATATAACGGCATACTGTCGTTTGTAACACGCTCCGGGCGACTCACTAACTATCCTACAGAGCCCAACGCACAATATTTAGTGTATGAATTTCCTTGAAATCGGGGCATGGTCTCTCCCATAAAAGGCTGGAGTGGACAATATAAACAATATGATATAAGCCAGACGAACTTTTATTGTTCGTCTGGCTTATGTTTCACTTAATACTTAAACTGCGTGCTTATTACTTCTCGAGTTTCTTACCCGACATAAGGAGTTCGACGAGGGGATAGTCTTTGTAGGCATGGCGTTGTTGGTCCCAGAAGCCGAAGTCGGCATCGTAGCACCATGTGGTCCATGCGATGTTGAACTCGTCGAAGACGGTGAGCATGTCTCTTGTCCAACTGTAAGCCAACTCGCGGTCAACGGGCTCATAAACGCCCCACTCGCCGCAGAACAGTTGGAGGTCGTATTTCTTAGCCGCCTCGATGGCATCTTTGAAGTCGGCACGGATTCTGTCGATGTTCCACTCTTCCTTGGTATAAGGCTCCAAATCCTTCTTGATAGAATCGGGAGCAGCCTCAAAGTCTTCTTGTGAAACGAGAACGCCGGGATAGTGAACCTTTCCCTTATACTGGCCGATGGGCGTCCACCATGCACCGTAATGAGTAAGAATCATCGGGTTGTAGTAGTGGAAGGAAAGGATGATGTTTTTGTCACCTTCGGGCACCTTCAGGTATTTCATGGTGCCATAACTCTGCCACATGTTAGAGCCGATGACGAGTGTGCGGTCTGGCTCACGCTCACGGAGTGCCTTGTGAACCTTAGCCACCAGTTGATTCCACTGTTCATGTTCTTCTGCCACGGGTTCGTTCATGAACTCGTAAGCCACCCAGTCGGTGCTGTAGTTTTTCAGCGAGTCGGAGAGTTGATACCATAGGTTGATGAGGTCTTGCTGTGATTTCTCTGAAGTGAAGAGAGTGTTAGCCGCCTTGTCGCTTTCATTCACGGCATTGAAATAATGCGAGCGGATGATGTGGAGATCGACGATGGCGCGGAGATTGTGTTTGCGTGCCAGGTCGAGGGCATTTTTCAGCAGTCCCCATGCCTCGGGCAACTGTTTTCCGTCTTCGTCCCAGAACTGCACCTCGTCAATGGGAATGCGCACGAAGTCGAAACCGAGTTTCTCGAGACGCTCGAAATCATCCTCTTGGATGTGCAAGCGGCGTGCTTCACCTCTTTGTTCAGACTGAGAGAGCCAATGGCTGAGGTTCGTTCCACGCTTGATGCGGAAACCTGCGTTCGTGTCGGACTTGCCTCCACACGATGAAATGACAAGCGCCATCAGGAAGATGGCTGAAAGGATAATGTTTTTTTTCATAATTGTTATTAGGTTGGTTAGATTGTTTATGGGGATGGGAGTTATGCGAAAGAATGGGAAGAATGGGATGTATGGGGTTAGATATAATATTCTGCCGCATCGACGAGTCCAGCCCTGAGGGCATATTTTGTGGCCTCGTGGGCATTGTTGACATTGAGTTTTCGAAAGATGTTCTTTCGGTGCGTGTTGACGGTGTGGAAACTGGAGAAGCGGCGCTCTGCGATTTCCTTTGTAGTCAGACCCAAGGCGATGTCTTTCAAAATCTCGGTTTCGGTTTTGGTCAGATTGAACCGTTCCGTCGGGATGGCCGCCGGTGCTATCAACTGCTCCGTGGCTTGCTGGCATATATAGCGTTGTTGTGCGATGACGGCTTTTATGCAGTCGCGTATCTCGTTCATGGGCGAATCTTTCATCACGACACTCACCATACTAGAAGAGACGACCACCCGACGTATGAAATCGGAACTCAGTTCGTCGGAGAAAAGGATCCACCTCACTTCGGGGAATCTGAGCGAGAGGATAATCAGTTCGTCAGCATCATTGATGTCAAAGAGCGTATAGTCGATGAAGACAGCAGCCTGCGCATTGTTTTTTAACTGCTCGATGAGTCCTGCCTTGTCAGTGACGGGCTGGAAGGAGGCGTTCATTCCCCCCAGGACGTACGCCAAACCAGCGCGGGTGATGTCTTGATTGTCTGCCAACAGGAAAAACATATATCAATTTCAATAGATGTGTACCAAACTATAATCATCGAGAATCAGAAAGAGAACATCTCTTCATTTTCCAACTCGCATTCTGTAAATCCCATCTCTCGCGCCTTCTCCTCGTTCATGGCGAAATAGACGGCCTCGCCCTCGGCACACGTCTCCTCCTTGGCATTTTTGACGATGACCTTGATGGTGATGAAATTGCGTTTCCTCTCGGTAATCCATGCCCGGATAGAGAGTTGAGGGTCAGATGACGAAACGGGTTTGCAGAAATTGACATGCAACTGAGCCGTCACCCCAGCCGTTTGCAGTTTTCGTGTGATGACCCAGCCCGCCGTCTCGTCAATGAGCGTGCTGATGATGCCACCGTGGAGCGTACCTACCCATCCTTGATAATGGTCTTGAGGACACCAGAAACTGAGCACGGCATCCTCTTCCTCAAAGAACTCCATGTGGAGTCCTATGGGATTGTCGGGTGCACATCCGAAACAGTTGTAACCTTCTTTTTTGAGCCAGGGGTTTTTGATTTTTCTCATATTTGGTCGTTTGGGAGATTGGTCGTTTGGGAAATTGGTCGTTTGGTCGTTTGGGAAATTGGTCGTTTGGTCGTTTGGGGGATTGGGAGTGATTGTCAGAAACTAAATTCGAAGCCGAAACGGATGCCGTGTTTTTTGATGCCAGGCAGTCCGGTATAACTGAGGCGACGTACGTAATCGACCTGGAAGAAACGGAAGATATTCCTCACACCGAGGACCAGTTCCCAATAAGGCTCGGCATGATTGAAGAAGTGAGTACCTTCGGGGAAAGCAAAGAGCATGTTGTCGTCAGCGTTTTGTGGCAAAGTGGGATTGTTTTTGTCGGTGAGTCTTCCTATGATGCCTTTGATGCCGACCACTTCACGCCATTTGAGTTTTTTGATGAGAGGTATTCGGTTGAAAATTTTACCTTTGAGGTCCCAAGTGATATTCGCCGAGAAGAAACGGTCGTTGAGGAACTCCATGTTTTTCATCAACGAGAACGAACTTTTACTGATGACATAAGAGAGGTTGGTCGGCGGCATGTTGAGCAGCGGGAAGGGCACCTTGTTCCATTGCGCACCCGCCTTGAAATGACATTCCATCTTACCCCAAGTCTTCAGCCACAGGCGCGCATATAGACCCAGTTCGGTGTAGTTATACTTGTATTGCCCGCCGAGGAATCCGTCAAAGCCCATGGTATGGCTGGCAGTGAACTCCGGTCCATCCAGGTTGACCGCTATACGGTGCTGTTTTGTATTGACATAACTGCGTCCAGGACAATAGTCGAGCGCAAGTGTCATCTGCGTGGTGCGAATCTTGTTGACCGGCTGTCCGTCGGAGAGGCGTATAAACTCCAACTCGCCTGTCGGTTCATTACTCTCAGCCTTGACATCAAACGTGGTGCGGAATCCCCACTGCGTCTCCCAGTCAAACTTCAACTGCTGGCGGTTGTAGAAATACATCTGATTGACTTTGCTCCATCTGAACGCCGTAAAGACGTTATCCTTGTCTGTACCGAGGAACTTATCGGAAGGAGACATCACGTCACGTGACGTCTCAAAGGAAATGGTGCGTATGGGGAACTCGCCCGGCTGATATTCTTTTCTGTTGAACGAATATGTGAGGAGCGAACTGTAATAACTTCTGTGGCTCTTGGTTCCGTATGCATAATACCCTTTCCAAAAGAGATGCGGATTGAGTGCCGCAGTCGTCTGACCTGACGCACGTAAACGTATGCCGTCAACAAAGTTGTTTGAGATGACGGTATTGACGGGTCCTATATCGAATTTGCTCTTGGTATTCTCGGAGCCCGTCTCGACAAAGTTCTCGATAAGCGCCTTCGCAGCGAACAGCAGGTATTTGAATCCTTTTATGTTTTCGACACGATGGATGAAATCCGACATGGATGACTCGCTGTTGGTCAGTTCCACGGAGCGATGCTTTTCCCAGAACTGGTTGTCGCGTAACTTCGCATTTGGGTCATACCGCGTGTTCGCCTTTCCTTTGAACATACTCTTCGGCAATTCGTCGAAAGAGTAATCACTCATTCTCGTGGAGCGTATGACAATGGCCTTCGTCAGGAACTCGGCGAGCGACATCTCCACGGACATATCATCGGCCGAGAGCGCCCATTCTCCGTTGTCGAGTTGTGTATATTCCTGACTGATTTTCATGTCCTCGACGAAATTGACACCTGTGCGTGCGGGCAACTTGAGGTCACATTTCTTTACATGCAGCGTACTGTCATTAAGCACATAAAGTTCGCCGTTGAATCCGAAGTCCTGCTGGTTGTTGGGATAGAACTGCAAATGTATGCATTTGTCGCGCCCCACGAACACGGTATCAACGATATAGAATCGATAGAAGGCGACCGCACCGCTACCGATAGGACTGGTGAACGAATTACGCAACAGTTTGATATTGTCGTCGTAGATATCAACGTCAGTAAACACATCTTTGAGCACCGCATTGAGCACATTTCCCGTTTCAATCAACTGGTTGATACCCTTGGTCGATTGTCCTTTAATGATGTCCTTTTCTGCACGTGGATCTTTCCTGTAGATGCGCTGTGAGACGGTCTCATCGACAGAAATAGGGAGAATCAGTTTATTATTGATAGGACACAACTCGATTTGGTCAACAAACCATTGTTTTTTCTTCTCCTGCGCCTCGAGGAGTTCTTGCGGGGAGATATCGTTCACCGCCAGCGTGATTCTTTGATATTTGTTATACTGATAGAAGTCATGATTATCGAGGTGCGTGCGTTTTTTTGCTGCCACCACCCTTTTCATGAGTTCCACAGCAGGATTGTCTTTCCTGCTGTACTTACTTTTCTTGGACTTCACCACCACCTCTTCGAGCGCCTGCGCCTCAGGTTTCAAGCGTACGACCATGTTCGACTTGGTGTTGGCATTTATGAGAAACTGTTGCTGTTTATAGCCAATGGCACTTACTGTCAGAGTCCATCCGTTGTGCCGTTCGATGGAGAATCTTCCGCTTGCATCGCTGGCCACACCGATGTGATTCCCTTTATAGAACGCAGAGGCGAAAGCGATGGTGTCGCCGTTCTCGTCATCGAGCACCACGCCAGTGATGTTTTGTGCGCCGACAGTCTGTGCCAGCATCAACACCCAAAAGAGCGTAATAAAATGTTTAATCGATTTCTTCATCCGCTTCGTACCCACCCATTTCCCGGATGGCATTTTTCAGCATAGTGTATTGTTGATATAAATTGTTGACAGGCTGTTCGCCCTTTGTATAGTCATGCATGGGACTTTTGAGGTAGAAACTCAAAAACCGCTGTATGCCATAGCGTCCGGCACGCGCCGCCAAGTCGGCGAGCAGACAGAGGTCGAGTAGCAGGGGTGCGGCAAGAATAGAGTCGCGGCAGAGAAAATTGATTTTCACTTGCATGGGATAACCCATCCACCCGAAGATGTCGATATTGTCCCACCCCTCTTTATTGTCATTTCGAGGCGGGTAATAATTGATGCGCACCTTGTGATAATAGTCGGCATAGAGGTCGGGCTGCTCATCGGATTTGAGAATGGTCTCAAGCGTGGAGAGTTTGCTCATCTCTTTTGTCCGGAAGTTGGCGGGTTCGTCGAGCACGAGTCCATCGCGATTACCGAGAATATTGGTAGAGAACCATCCGCTCAGTCCGAGACAACGGGTTCCGATGACAGGAGCGAATCCACTTTTAACGAGAGTCTGCCCCGTTTTGAAATCTTTTCCGGCAATCGGCATCTTCGTTTTCTCAGCCAGTTCCCACATTGCGGGAATGTCCACGGTGGTATTAGGTGCTCCCATGATGAAAGGCGCCCCTTCGCTCAGCGCGGCATAAGCATAACACATCGACGGCGCAATATGCTCCGTATCGTTGTCTTTCATTGCTTTTTCAAGTGTTTCGAGCGACCCGTGCACCGGTTCGTATACCGGCACGAAAATTTCTGTTGACGCCGCCCAGATGACGACAACACGCGCCACGTTGCTCTCTTTTTTGAACCGTCTGATGTCCTCCCTGATTGCCTCGACCATTTCCCAACGTGTTTTCACTTCTTTCACGTTGTCGCCGTCGATGCGTTTGGCATAATTTTTGTCGAAAGCCGCCTTCATGGGCACGATTTTCTCCAGTTCGTCGCGCACGGGCTCAATGTCTTTTTCCCTGAGCACTTCGGCATATTTGGCCGCCTGGTATGCGTTTTGAGGATAGACATCCCATGTGGCGAATACCAAATCATCCAACTTTGCAAGTGGCACAATGTAAGAAAAAGGAAGATATTGTTTGTTGTCGCCTTTTCCCACTCGTATTTTGTCATACTGTGTCAATGCACCCACGGGCTTTGCAAGTCCTTTCCGGGCCATCAGCACACCCGTGAAGAATGTTGTGGCGACAGCACCACACCCAACCACCATGACACCTAAAGCACCATCGGCTTTCTTCACGTTTGCATGTACTTTTTCCATGTTTTAATATCTAATTTTATTCAGTTTCTGTCAATTCCCGCAAATCTGTGATTACCCGGTCTGGTATAGATTCATCAGCAAGGTCGTCGTTCCACCCCTCGCCTTTGAGCCACACCGTCCAACATCCGACACTGCGTGCGGGGATAATGTCTTTTTCAATACTGTCGCCTACAACAGTCACCTCTTCAGGGTTCAAGCCCAATGCCTCCACTCCCATCTGGAAGATGCGCGGGTCAGGTTTTCTGACACCGACCACACTCGACTCGATGATTTGCCGAAACAATCCGTCGAGTCCGAATTCACGCATCACCACCGGCATATTCCCGTAGAAATTGCTGACGAGCACCATGGGCGCCTCCGTAGCAAGTCGTGTGAGCACCTCGCGGCTATGAGCGGTGATGGTCATCACCTCGTCGTAGAGGGTGCGTAGCAGTCGTTCACATATCCCGTCGCACAAATCATCTGTCGTGGTCCAAGAGCCATTCTCCCTCAAGAACTGCAACTCCAAACGGAGTTTTATTTGCAGCAGTTGGCGGAAAGTATGCTCTGGCTGTATCACGCGATGAGCACCCAAATAACGCTCGGCATAGATATATGCCTCACGGAATCGCTCCCAACTGAAAGGCACGTTTTCACGTTGATAGGCGTGCCATATTTTTTTTCCCCAATGGCAGCCCCCCGTATCGAGCGTGCCGCCGTAATCGAAGATATACCCCTTAGTCTGCATCATTGTCGGAGGGTGTCGAAGATGGCGCAGGAGCCGTAGGTTCCGAAGATTCCACAGATTCTGGACTTTCTGGAGTATCAGGGGTTTCGGAATTATCGGAGGATTGTAAGAAGGCTTCCATCATCTTGAGTGACAGGCGCTCATGATGTTTGTGCATAAACACGTAAATCAGATTAAACACCGAAATCTCAATGAGGAAATATACCCAGGGACAATTGAGCAGACAGCTGATGTAGAGGCAGATGGCTCTTGTGTTGAACGAGAGAATATTCGCGTATGGCATCAGGGGTCTGCTGCCGATGAGGAAGCACTGACGCAAATCCTCGGGCATCTGGTCCATGTCAGGGTAGCGTTCTTGGAGTGCGGCAAAGAACTCCTGGAATCGGGGAGTGGCCTGTTCCTGTCTTTTGCAGTAGTTGGCGTAGTTGTAATGGAATGCCCGCGGCCAAAACGCCCCTTTCTTCGGCAGGTTCTCATAGATGGCACGCTGCTGGGCTGAGGTATCAAACTCACTTTCCGATTTCCCTTTCAGGAAAAAGAGGTGAATCTGTCGGTAATAATCCGCCAACATGGCTTGTGGCGAATGGCTGAGAATACCTGCGAGGAATGCGAGCACCCAAATCCATATTCCCCATGTGGGGCTGTCGAAATAGTATGAAGTGGACAGCGGTTGGGGCATCATCCTCAGACACAGCGCGGCATAGATGGAGAAGAACCACACATCGCCGGCAAATCCGTCGAGCACACGACCCACAAATGTCTTCTGCCCGGTCATCCTCGCCAATTGGCCGTCGGTGGAGTCGCAGAAATTGGCGAACATCAGCAGCAGCATTCCTCCCACATTATACCAGAATCCGGTGTGGTAGAACATAAATGCCGCCGCAATCCCCAAGAACATAGAGAGAATGGTGATGGTGTTGGGATGCACCCCCAGCCTTTTCCAAATCAGCGCGAACCACAATCCTATAGGCCGCGTGAAATGGACATCGAGCCATTCCTCGGTGTCATCGGATTTCAACGATTCTTTAAGCAGTTGCTTGAAAGTTTTCTCTTCTTGCATATATAGCGCGGTAAGAACCGCTACTTCAAATACTTGTTAACCAATAATTCGGTAATGGCGTCAGCGGCAGTCTCACGGCATCGGGAGAATGACGGCCAGTCATTGAAATCGATGATGAAGAACTGTCCTTGACCGGTGATGACAGCATCGCCACCATACACCGGGACACCGACCAAACGCGACAACCGTTCTGCCTCACGGCGCAATCCCTCCACATCGAAGGGATAATGGTGCGCAGAGCCATTACGCCACTCATCACCGTATTTAGTGACACCATCATCCGTGGGATAGCAAAACCAAAAGAACGAGGTGCCCTCTACGCCATAAAATTTCACCACATCGCCCGTCACATGGCTGCTGACAACCACCAGACTGATGCCTCTGTCATGAAAGCGTCGCAAGGCACTGTCGCGCTCTTGCTCATCGGCTGCGAACACGATGTCGTCATGCGATTGTGCCGAGGTGTCGCCCCTTTTGAGCCAATATCCGTGAGTTCCCTCTACAGGCGGCAGGGGTATGCGCTCACGTCGCATCAACTCATCCAGACGGCTTCGACTGACACATATCCCCACCCCATCTGCGCTGTTGACGACCGCCATGCCCTGCTGCTCTTTTTTACGGAGGAAATCCAAGGTAGTTTTGTGGCGTCCCATCGACACCCACAAGGTGTCTGTTTGAGAGTCTCCCTCTTCATCCCTCCCCAAAGAGAGGGAGATATCACTTCTCAAGTCCTCCCTCACCATGGTGGTTTTGTATCCTCGCGCTGTAAGACGCTGCTCCACGGCTTGGAGTATGGCTTGGTCATTCGCCTCGGAATGGGGAGAAAAGCACTCGTCACGGGCTATGAGAATCACTTCACGCATTTGGTCGTTTAGTCGTTTGGGAGACTGGTCGTTTGGTCGTTTGGGAGACTGGTCGTTTAGTCGTTTGAGGAATTGACCGTTTGGGACTGTTTGTCATCTACCTGCCGGTCCAGGAACGTCTCAGCCTTGACAATGTCTGAGGCATGATCGATATCAATCACTTTGCTGAACGGGAAGGCCTTAAGGCTCAACCCGACGGTCAGCAGTGCCCGTTGGAAATTACGCATTCTCATCTCACCCCGGGCAACACATGCCTTCAGCGTGTCGATGGCGCGCCGATGGAGTCCGTAGATGCCTGCAGAGACATATCTCACACCGGGCATCGGTTCGTCGTAGAATCCCGTGACCGAGAGGTCATCAGCGGTATTGACATAGAGCGGCTTCTCATCGTCGATGTATGACGTGACGCCCATCAGCCCGTCGGCCTCACCGTTGCGCACCGCCTTGTCGAGCATAAAGATATACTCCGCGAACTCGCGCTCGCGGAACAAGGTGTCAACTGTGGTAGCACAGAAGACATCGTCATCGAAGAACCTACTCAGTTCATACAGGCTGTGCATGGAACTGGGCGTGGTTTTGACCAACATTTTCAAGGGCACAGGAATACCTCCCAAGCCTTTGTGCATTATTTCCTCAAGATGCTGCGCCACCGACTCCGTCTGTCCGTTGCAAATCACGCAGATTTCCTCTGCCTGATTGTCCATGAAGATACGTATGAGCCTCTGCAGGAGCGTCTCTCCATGTATGGTGACTAACGGCTTAGGCATCTGTACTCCCTCATGTGCGAGTCTGGAGCCTTCTCCGGCGGCGATAATCGCGTATTTCATGCTGAATGTCGTCCAGCGACTTTGTCGCCATTATTCCATGCAAAAGTAATCATTCTTATTGACATGTGAAAACATTTTGGCGCTTTTTTATTTTTCTGCGCATTTGTAGTGTATTTTTGGGCTTTCGATTGGCTTTTTCCATTTTTTTGTGTACCTTTGCAGCGGCATAGTGACTTTTGCGTTTAATGGCTGTTTTTTTTGCAAAATGTCTTTCGCCAGAACATATTGACACAAAGAAAGTGATGAGTAATTCTGACACATCTCATACGCTGACCCAGACAGTGGAGGCACTGTCGGAACCCGAGTCGCTTCGTGGCCTTTACCACGAGCACCACGAAGGCAACCCTTTGCCTTCGGGCAAGACCTTGGAGGAAATTGTCGAGATTTCCCGCGCTATTTTATTCCCCGGCTATTACGGCAATCCTACCGTCAACATCCATTCCGTGAAATATCAGATAGGCGTTTATGTACAACGTCTGTACCAACTGCTTGCCGACCAAATAGAGGCTGGTTTGTGTTTTGGCGCAGCCGAGGCGTGCGATGACACCCGTTTGAGAAGGGAGAAATCAGAATCGCTGGCCACCGAGATGATAGCCCGTTTGCCCTACATCCGCAAAATGTTGGCCACAGACGTGGTGGCAGCATATAACGGTGACCCCGCGGCAGAGAGTTACGGCGAGGTCATCTCGTGTTATCCGGTCATCAAAGCGCTGAGCAACTACCGTTTAGCCCATGAGTTATACCTGCTGGGCGTGCCTTTGATACCGCGTATGCTGACCGAGATGGCACATTCCGAGACGGGTATCGACATACACCCAGCGGCACAGATAGGCTCGCACTTCACCATCGACCACGGAACGGGTGTGGTCATCGGTGCCACCTGCATCATCGGTTCGCATGTGAAACTCTATCAGGGAGTAACGCTCGGTGCCAAGAGTTTCCCGCTCGACGCTGACGGCAACCCCATCAAAGGCATTCCCCGCCATCCTATTTTGGAAGACAACGTCATCGTCTATTCCAACGCCACCATACTTGGCCGAATCACCATTGGTGAGGGTTGCGTGGTAGGAGCCAACATCTGGGTGACAGAAGACATGGAACCGAATACGAAGAAAGTGAAGACTCTGTCATAGGAGCAAGGGGCAAGGGGCAAGGAGCAAGGGGCAAGAGAAATGCACTGGTAGTTTTGCCCAATATGGCTAATAAGGCCAATGAGGATAATGAGGTCTAAAAGACAAGACAATAAAGAACCAACAAATATTGACAACAATGGAATTTGAGATGATAGCCAAGACCTTCATGGGTTTAGAGCCCGTCTTGGCAAAAGAATTGACCGAATTAGGTGCCAATAACATCCAGATAGGCCGCCGTATGGTCTCTTTCAGCGGCGACAAGGAACTGATGTACCGCGCTAATTTCCAACTTCATACGGCCATCCGTGTATTGAAGCCCATCATCCATTTCAAGGCCCGCAGCGCCGATGATGTATATGACGCGGTGAAAGGTGTCGATTGGGCTAAATACATCGATAACGGCAAGACCTTTGCCGTGGATTCGGTCGTGTTTTCCGACGAGTTCCGCCATTCGAAATTCGTGTCCTATAAAGTGAAGGACGCCATTGTGGACCAGTTTCGCGAGAACACGGGGTCACGCCCGAACATCTCGGTGAGCAACCCCGACCTGCGCTTGCATATCCATATCGCCGACGAAGACTGCACCCTGAGCCTCGACTCATCGGGCGAATCACTTCACCGCCGCGGTTACCGCCAGGAGTCAGTCGAGGCACCGCTGAACGAGGTGCTTGCCGCCGGCATGATTCTGATGACCGGCTGGAAAGGCGACACTGACTTCATCGACCCGATGTGCGGTTCGGGCACCTTGCTCATCGAAGCCGCCCTCATCGCCCGCAACATCTCTCCCGGCGTATTCCGAAAGGAATTTGCTTTTGAGAAATGGAATGATTTCGACCCGGATTTGTTTGAGGAAGTCTTTAACGACGATTCGCAAGAGCGTGAATTTGAGCATCATATATACGGATACGATATTGATATAAAGGCAGTGAATACCGCCCGTTTGAATGTACGTGCCGCCGGTCTGAGCAAAGACATCACTGTGGAAGAAGCAGACTTCAAAGACTTCACGCAACCCGCCAACAAGAGTATCATGGTGACGAACCCGCCCTATGGGGAGCGCATCTCGACCCCCGACCTGCTGGGTACCTACAAGATGATTGGCGAGCGTCTGAAACACGCCTTCACCGACAATGACGCATGGATACTCAGTTACCGCGAGGAGTGTTTCGAGCAGATTGGCCTGAAACCCTCTATCAAGATACCCGTATTCAATGGTTCATTGGAGTGCGAATTCCGCAAATACACTATTTTCAGCGGTCGTTTGCGTGAATTCCGCGAAGAAGGCGGCGTGGTCAAGACCGATGAAGAGCGCCGCGCCATGGCAGAGAAACACCGTTTCAAGAAAAATCGTGAATTTAAGAAACGTCTGGAAGAGATGGCGGAGAATGAGGGGGGTGACATCCGGTCGTTCAAATTCCGTTCGTTAGACCATGATCCATTCGAATCCCGCACCGCAAAACCCCGACGCGACGCACGCTCCTCGCGAGACCGTTTTGACGAGCATGGCGAGCGCGACAGTCGTCCCGGTCGTGGCACACGCGGCGGAAAGCCATCGGACCGCGACAGACGCAATGCCGAGCGCGGATTCGCTCAACGCGACTCCAAACGCAAACGCAAAGAACAGCGTGACAACCGCAATTCCTTCAGAGGCAGGAAGAACTCCAACCGCAGAATAGACAACAGCAGAATAGACATAGAAGATGAAGATTAATATCCGACAAATCGTAACGGCTTGCGTCACTCTACTCATACCATTGGGCATGACAGCACAAAAGAAACAGTTTACACTGGAAGACCTGAATCATGGCGGGAACAACTATTACAGCATGATTCCCGAGAACCGCTACACCGCTTGGTGGGGCGATGAACTAATTCATACCGAGGCTCACTATTGCGCACTGGTGAACAAGCAGACAGGCGAAGAGAAGACCCTTTTCGCCATCGATGAGTTGAACCGTTGGGCCGAAACGACCGACAGCACACGCATCCGCCATTTCTACTATGCCACCTTCCCCTACCCCAATGAACCGCTTGTGCTGTTGAGCAGCAAACAAGAGAGAATGTTGGTGAACTGGGAAGAGAAGAAAGTCGTGTGGCGCCAGAGCCGTCAGGTAAACGGTCTGTCTGAGACGGCAAAAGACTGGAACAGCGCTTCACGCGCCGTGGCTTTCGTGGCTGACCATAACCTCTACGTGACCGACGCGGAGGGACATTTACGCCAATTGAGCACCGACGGTTCGCGCGAGATGGTGTATGGGCAGTCCGTACACCGTGATGAGTTCGGTATCGAGAAAGGCACCTTCTGGAGTCCAGACGGTCAACGGTTAGCCTTCTATCGCATGGACCAGAGCATGGTGACCGACTATCCTCAGGTGAACATCGACAACCGTATCGCCGCCTATGAACCCGACAAATATCCCATGGCCGGCGAGACGAGCCACAAGGTGACTGTGGGCGTGTATGACCTGACCAGCGGCAAGACCATCTATTTGGATGCCGGTGACCCCACTGACCGCTATTTCACCAACATCGCGTGGAGTCCTGACAACAAGACCATCTATATACAAGAACTGAACCGCGACCAGAACGACTGTCGTCTGGTGAGTTATGATGCTGTGACAGGCAAAAAGACCGGCGAGTTGTACCACGAACAGAGCGACAAATATGTGGAACCGCTGCATCCTATCCAGTTCCTGCCGTGGGACAAGGAGAAATTCATCTTGCAAAGCCAGAAAGACGGTTATAACCATCTGTACCTCTTCGACACGAAGGGAAAACAGATAAAACAACTCACTTCCGGTGAATGGGTAGTGATGGATGTGGCGGGATTCAACGAGAAGAAAAAAAGCGTGATTATCCTCTCGAACGAGAAGAGTCCTATCCAGGCCAATCTTTATTCCGTGAATGTGAGCAACGGCAAACGCACCCTGCTCGACAACGGCGAGGGTTATCACAATGGTGAACTCAGTAGCGGCGGCGCATATATTTGCGACACCTATTCTTCTCCTGACGTACCACGCAAGATTGACATCGTAGCCACAGACGGCAAAACAAAAACGAAAAACTATCTGACCGCCGCCGACCCGTGGGCCGGTTATGACGTGCCCGAATACAGTTGCGGCACAATCAAGGCAGCCGACGGTATCACCAACCTCTATTACAGGATGGTGAAACCCACCGGATTTGACCCTACAAAGAAATACCCCACTGTGATTTACGTCTATGGCGGTCCGCATGCTCACAATGTTGATGCCCGTTGGCACTACGCCAGCCGTGGTTGGGAGACATACATGGCACAAAAAGGCTACGTGCTGTTTATTCTCGACAACCGGGGTTCTGAAAACCGTGGTCGTGACTTTGAACAGGCCACATTTCGCCAGTTGGGTCAGATAGAGATGCAAGACCAGATGCGCGGTGTGGAATATCTGAAATCGCTCCCCTATGTGGATGCCGACCGTATCGGCGTACACGGATGGAGTTTCGGCGGATTCATGACCATCTCGCTGATGACCAATTACCCCGATGTGTTCAAAGTAGGAGTGGCAGGCGGTCCTGTCATCGACTGGAAATGGTATGAGGTGATGTATGGCGAGCGCTATATGGACACGCCGCAGACCAACCCTGAAGGTTATGAGAAAACCTCGCTCATTCCGCGGGCCAAAGACCTGAAAGGCAAACTGCAAATCATTTCGGGTTATAATGACCAAACGGTGGTGCCGCAACATTGCCTGTCGTTCTTAGAGGCATGCATCTTAGCAGGTACACAACCCGATTTCTTCGTATATCCCGGGGAGCCGCATAACATGCGCGGACACCAGAGCACCCACCTGCATGAACGTATCACGCAGTATTTTGAGGATTACCTTAAGTAGGTTTGAGGTTTGAGATTTGATATTTGAGGTTTTAATATCATTGAACATATTTATTCATCATAATTTACTATGAAGATATTACTATTAGGCAGCGGAGGGCGCGAGCACGCCTTGGCCTGGAAAATAGCACAGAGCGAGAAAGTAGAGAAACTGTATATCGCACCTGGAAATGCGGGTACGGCGAGTTGCGGCGAGAATGTAGCCATCAAAGCAGATGATTTCGAAACCTTGAAACAATTTACTGTAGAAAAAGGTATCGACATGGTGGTGGTAGGGCCTGAAGACCCGCTAGTGAAAGGCATCTACGACGAATTCAAGAATGACAGCCGCACGTCACACGTGCCCGTTATCGGTCCGTCGAAAGCCGGTGCGGTTTTGGAAGGTTCCAAAGACTTCGCCAAGGGATTCATGCAGCGTCATGGCATCCCCACCGCCCGTTATCAGACATTTGACGGCACCACACTAAAAGAAGGGTTAGCGTTTTTAGAGACTCTGCAGCCCCCCTACGTACTGAAAGCCGACGGTCTGTGCGCCGGCAAAGGTGTGCTGATATTGCCCACTTTGGAAGAGGCCAAGAAAGAACTGGAAGAGATGCTCGGCGGTATGTTTGGCGAGGCGTCCGCTCAGGTGGTCATTGAGGAATTTTTAAGCGGTATCGAGTGTTCCGTCTTTGTGCTGACAGACGGCAAGGACTACAAGATATTGCCCGAAGCGAAAGACTACAAACGCATCGGCGAGGGCGACACCGGTCTGAACACCGGCGGCATGGGCAGCGTGACCCCCGTTCCCTTTGCAACGTCAGATTGGATGAAGAAAGTGGAAGACCGCATCATCCGTCCCACAGTTGAAGGATTGGCATCAGAAGGCATTGATTATAAAGGATTTATCTTCTTCGGACTAATCAACGTGAAAGGAGAACCGATGGTAATAGAATACAACTGCCGCATGGGCGACCCCGAGACAGAAAGTGTGATGTTGCGTTTGAAGAGCGACCTTGTGGATTTGCTCGAGGGTGTGGCAGAGGGCAATCTTGGCAGCCGTAACATTGAATTTGACCCGCGTTCGGCCGTGTGTGTAATGCTTGTGAGCGGTGGTTATCCACAAGCCTACAAGAAAGGTTATCCCATCAGCGGCATCGACCAAGTGGATGGTTCCATCGTTTTCCATAGTGGCACAGCCTTCAAGGAAGACGACATCGTGACCGCCGGCGGCCGTGTGATAGCCGTGAGCAGTTACGGAGCCGACAAGGAAGAAGCACTCAAGAAGAGTTTTGCCGAGGCACAAAAGATACAGTTTGAAGGAAAATATTTCCGCCGCGACATCGGGAAAGACCTTTAAGGGGAGAGGAGCAGGGGGCAAGGGGCAAGAGCCCCCTCTATTAGCAAAGTATTGCCCCTACAACATCCGAGCGAACACTGTGAGCGGTAAACTCCTGAAAAATGGCATTTAAGCGATTTCAGAATGTAGTGGCTGAAAGCCGTTTCACTTTTCCTTTTTTTGCACTCTTAGCCATTGCGGTATGTGTGAAATCAGGGATGGTGGAACAGCGCCTATGGGTGCAGACAGCCTGTTTGGCATTGTCAACCTATCTGATGATAGAGTTGAACAATGTCAATCAGTTGTTGCGTATCTACAGCCGCATGGTGTCAGCCTCTTTTCTGTTGCTCACATCGGTGTCATGCTTTTTGTACCCTGACCTTTTAGTAAGTATCATCACACTATGTACTGCCGCGCTATATGTGTCGTTATTTCACTGTTATCAGTTGCGTTTGTCGGCGGGTTGGGTGTATTACGGATTTCTTTGTGTGGGGCTGGCATCGCTGGTGTTCGTACAGTATTTGTATTTCGTGCCGTTTATCTGGGCAGTGATGATATTCAATCTTCGAACGATGCGCGGGCGTTCGTTTTCCGCCTCTCTTTTAGGCATTATCACTCCCTATTGGTTTGCCGCCATTTATCTGTTATATACGGGGCAATATGAATGGATACCGCAACATTTCATGAAGTTGGCTGATTATGGCCCCGTATGTGATTATACCATCCTCAACGAGCACCAACTGGTCACCTTCGCATTTATCGCACTGTTGGCACTTATGGGGATTATCCACTACCTGCGCAACGGGTATGCCGACAAGATCCGTACCCGTATGTTTTTCCAGATTTTCGTGGTGATGGATGTCGCCGCACTGGTATTCATCATCTTACAACCACAGCATTACAACTTGTTGCTGGCGGTTATCATCGTGAACACCAGTCCGCTGATAGCCCATTTCATCACGCTGACCCACACGTGGATCACCAATATCGCGTTCTATCTTATTTTACTATTGGCCTTTGCCATCATTGCCTATCATTTATGGATGCCCTCATCGATTTTCTTATAAACTACGGTTATTGGGGCATGTTTGCCGCCGCCTTTATCGCCGGCAGTTTTCTGCCATTCAGCAGTGAAGCCGTGATGTTGGGTCTGATGGCCGCAGGACTTGAACCTGTGCCGTTGGCCATCTACGGCACCATCGGCAATTGGGGCGGTTCGATGTTCAACTATTGGGTGGGACGTCAGGGCAAGACGGAATGGATAGAACGCTATCTGCATGTGAAAAAAGAGAGTCTGGACAAGGCACTGCGGTTTATGGGCGACAAAGGCGCATGGGTCGGCTTCTTCGCCTTTCTTCCGATTTTAGGCACTGCACTGTCCATCGCCTTGGGTCTGATGCGCGCCAATCTTTATATCACCGCCATCAGCACATTTCTCGGCAAATGTCTTCGCTATGTGCTGGTGATATGTCTGGGTGCAACGTTTTTCTAATCCAAAATCGAAACGCTGAAGAGACAGGGATTATCTATTCGTATCTCTGGTAGAAACTGCCCATGGAGGTTTGCGTCATTTTATCCCCTTTTTGTCTCATAAGGAAATAGTGTGCCATCTCGTCGGTATTCATGTGTATGGTAAAGATTTCATAACCTTTGTCGCCTTTGACCACGGCTTTAACTATGGGTTCCATGTATTCGTCGGGGTCGATGCTCGACCAGTAAATACGGTTTTCCTCTTTCACCACTTCACAGGTGTCGGTCCAGATGCTGACGTCTTTCCCTTCGGCCAACACCCATGCCGCCACACCATATTTGTCGTTGGGTTTGGTTCTCATCACGCCGAAGAGGCATTCATCCTTCCCGAAGACGTATGCGATGCGGTTTTGTTCCACTTTCTGCCCTAACATTTTCTCTACTTTCGCCACGATATCCGTGTTGAACTGCGGTTCGCCCGGTGCTTCTGTGGTCGTGGCCATGACCTTCATCACGGTGCGCCCTTTGAGGTAATCAGCCGGTACAAGAATGCCGTCTGCATACTCTTGGGGGATAATCTCACCCTCAGCCGTCATGTCACCGTGTGTCTTCAAGTGATTCTCAATGGCTTTAGGGTCGGCATAATCATAGAGTTGCCCTTTCATGGCATCGTTGTTTTTATAATAATACTCATTGATGGCACTCTCGTCGTTCTTCAGTTCTTTGTTTTTCTCACCTTGATAGGTCACATCATACACCGTATCGTCGAGAATGAGTTTCGTGTATTTCTCGGGAGTCTGCTTCAAATCACGCCCACCATTGATGATGTCACCCTCGTTGAAAGGAGCGAACAGCGGCAGTCCTTTGACACAGACAGCGAGCACCGGTGGCAACTCCGCTTCTTCCGTCTGCTTTGGTGTGTTGCTGTCATCTGTCGCATCAGCGGTTTGTCTCTGTTCTGCCTGTTGGGCAGGAGTCTTATTGCAAGCGCTAAAGCAAACCGCCATGGCTACCCAAACCACTAAATAACAAATCTTTTTCATTCTTCTATGGATTATTTGGTTAATACTTACATGATATTTCAACTTTCTCTACGCTTGTCCGTAGATAGAGGGAGTTAGATGAAGATATAAGGAGATAAAAGACATTAGTTTTACTACAGAAATGCCGCAAACAGAGTATTGTCTTCTTCAAGGCAGTCTTGTTTGTCCGACAAAGATACGACATTTTGATAAATTGCCCAAAAAGACGATAGGAAAAAACAAAAACGACCCCTACCAATCACCAGACGCACTATTTGGCCATCAACCTGTAAGAGACGACATCGCGCGCCTTGACGGTCAGTTTGCGGTCGGTCTTGTTTTTCAGGTTGGTCTTTCCTTCCATCTTATGTGTCCAGAGGTTATAAACCTTATATACCATTGTGTGGAAATCAGTACTGCGGTTGCTGACTTGAGAATCTGTGAGATTAAAATCCTGCCAGTTCAATTCGAAGGTGATGTCCTTACGGGTAGGATTGAGGATGGTGAAGGCCCAATCGCCATCGACTAAGGGTTTGAACCAAAATTGGAGACCATAGCGGTCGCAATAGTGCAGTCCCTGAATTCCGAGCGCGTCTTGGTCGATAGCAATCATTTCTTTGTTCATGATAATATTGCGCGTGGCCTCGCTCATGGAACGCAAGTCATTGCCGAGGATGAGCGGACTTGCCATCATGCACCACATGGTGAAGTGGGCACGGTCTTCGTTCTCGGTCATACCATTTCCTACTTCCAACATATCAGGGTCATTCCAATGACCCTTGCCGGCATACTGGCGGAGCGTGTCATTGAACTGTATGCACTGCATCACGCCAAACTGGGTGTAGCCAGCCTCGAACACCCGTAACGAATCGAAGTCGCACCAGATGTCGGGAGTGGTACGCCATGAATGCCCCACTTCTCTGGCCCATTTCCACGGACGGTTATTCCCCCACTCGCACATGCTGAGTAAGATAGGTCTGCCCGCTGACCGCAACGCATCGCTGATGAGTTGGTAAGCCCCCTGCGCATTGATGTTGGTAGTGTTGCACCAGTCATATTTCAGATAGTCAACACCCCATCGCGCATACTGTATAGCATCCTGATACTCATGACCTAATGAACCGGGCATTCCGCCGCATGTAGCCGTGCCGGCATCGCTGTAGATACCGAGTTTCAACCCTTTGCTGTGCACATAGTCGGCCACGGCCTTCATCCCATTGGGAAATTTTACAGGGTCAACCTGAATAAAACCGTCGGCGTCGCGCTTGCCGTGCCAGCAATCGTCGATATTGATGTATGTGTATCCGGCATCACGCAATCCGCTTTCCGCCATCACATCGGCTATGCCCTTGATTATGTCCTCTGAGATATTGCCCTGAAATTTATTCCATGTGCTCCATCCCATTTGTGGAGTATCAGCCAGATGCTCCCATTTTTGCGCCTTCCCCGGCACTGCCATCACAGCCAGCATGCTGCCCACGATGACCCATTTGCAAAGATTATTCATGACTTATATTGTAGATACGTTCTAAAATATGTATTCAACTTTCTGAAGTAGTTAAGCCAATTTTCTGGTGGCAGAATACTGCCTGAAGGAGTCGTGTCTTAACTGCAGTCCGACAGGACGGGGGAAGCGATAACTACTTACTACAAAGAAGTTGAGCAAATGCGAAACTTCAGAATATGTATTTTTCATTTGGTGAAGAAACCAGATTGTTTCCGGCTGCTCAGCCTATCGGGTGGTTTTCAAAATCCGCCTGTATTGATAATGACGCTTCCTTCCTTCAGTCCGTCAGCACTGCCGCTCAGCCGGAGCGTCGAGGGAGCGCTACCGCTCTGTATCAGCACTTGTGCCAATCCGTTAAAAGCGGGGATGCTGAACACGCGGCAATCTTTATCCTTAGAGTGGTCCTCGCCTAAATAGGCAGGGTCGCCATTGCCCACGCCGAGGATGCGCCCGTCACCCTCCAACATCAATGTCAGCCGCGGGCAAGCATCTGGAACGACACGTCCCTTGTCGTCCTGCACTTCCACGGTCACCACGCTGACGTCGCACCCGTCGGCGGCGATGGACTGGCGGTCAGCCTTGAGCACTACCTTGGCGGCGGCTTTCGTCGTTTCGACCGTTTGAGTCATTATACGCTTTCCGTTTTTGTATCCCGTGGCCACCACCTTACCCGGCTGATAGACAGCCTTCCATTTCAGGTGTCCGTTGTGCGGCATCTTTTGGCGGCCCAGTTTCTTGCCGTTAACCGTGAGTTCCACCTCGTCGCAATTGCTGTAAGCCCAGATTTCAATCTCTTCGCCCTCATGTCCCTGCAGATTCCAGTGGGGGAAGATGTGCAGCGCAGGCTCATCGGTCCACCATGATTTCAGATACCATGCCTCATCTTTGGGGAATCCGCAATAGTCGAGAATGCCGAACTCCGAGTCATGGGCGGGATAACTGAGCGGGTTAGGCTCACCCCGATAGTCGAAACCCGTCCAGTAAAACAATCCGGCTGCCCACGGGCGCTCGGCATAGAACTGCCATCCGCGCTCGATGATATTCTCATAATTCTGCGCCATCGTCCGGTTTTGGCTGACCATGTGTCCGGAATCGCCAGGAACCTGGAAATACCACCCGCGTGTGCCGCATCCCGTCGTCTCTTCCGTACCGACAATCTTCCATGTGGGATTCTGATTCTTACGGTTGTCCACATCATTTTGCACAATATAATTGAATCCAACCACATCGAGACCTTTAATCATCTCTGAACCGCCGGCATTGGCAATGGTGGAGTGACGTGTGGGGTCAAGCAACCGCGTGTGCTCTCTCATGGCAGCGGCAATGCGTGTGCCCTGCACGGTATTCTCTATGCCCCACTCCTCATTTCCGTTGCTCCAAAGGATGACGCTGGGGTGATTGCGGTCGCGCTTGATCATATTCTCCAACAGTCGCAGATGTTCCTGATTGACACCTGACAGGCGGTTCTCGTCAATCACAAGAATGCCCTCGCGGTCGCAGATGTCGAGCAGAGCGGGTGTCATCGGATTGTGTGAAGCACGGTAAGCATTACAACCGAACTCCTTCAGCCTCTTAATGCGCCATGCCTGCAAGGCATCGGGTATAGCCGCCCCCACACCGGCATGGTCTTGATGCATATTCACGCCTTTCAATTTCACGGGCTTTCCGTTGAGAACAAAACCGTGCTCGCTGTCGAAATCGATGTCACGGATTCCCGTTGTCGTCTCATACTCATCAGTGACATGTCCATCGACCTTGACCGTTGTCACTACCTTATATAAATAAGGGTCGGATGTGCTCCACAAATGAGGATGGCCAAGTGCCATAGACTGCTTACAACCTGAGGTCTGTTTGGGGGTTAGTGCGATGGTTTGAGATGGAGATGTGCGTGCCACCTCGTTGCCGTCGGCATCCAACAGCCGTTGTTCGACAGTACATGTGTGTGGCTCCAAGGAATGGTTGTTGACCTCCGTTTCGACATATATGACGGCATTGTCGTAAGGTTCATGAAGATTGGCATAGACAAATGTGCCGAAGTGAGCCACACTGACCGCCGCCGACTTCACCAACCAGGCGTCGCGGTAAATACCGGCGCCTTCATAAAACCACCCCTCTTCTAACGATGCATCGGCCCTCACACAAATGATATTGTCGCCTCCGTAGTTGACGTATTCCGTCACATCGTACACCTGAGTGGCATAACCGCTCGGTTCGGTGCCCATGTAAAAACCGTTGAACCATACCTGCGCATGACGGAAAATGCCGTCGAACTGCAGTGCTATATGTTTTCCATAATCGGTTTCAGGGATATTGATGACCTTACGATACCAACCCACACTTGTCTCGGGATACTTATAGCCCACTGTCTTATAGCCGTGGGAATGGCTTGCCGTAGCGCCGTAAGGGAGTGACGCGACCCAGTCATGCGGCAGGTGAATGTCTTGCCATGCCGAATCGTCAAACTTCATCGCATAGGGTCCTTCGTTGTGAATCGAGTTGGCTTTTGTCAGATAATTGAAATACTCCGTACCACAACCGAAATCCTTGGCCGGGTCGGAAGCATTGCCAAAGGCGAATCTCCATCCTCCGTCAAGCCTGGTCACTTCACGTGAACGCTGGGAGTCGCCGGGTTGGGCCTCAGCACATAAGGCAGACAAGAAGAATGCTGACAACAGTAAAAAACATGATTTCATGAAGCGGAAGCCCACAATCAAGTGAAGGATTTGATTCGGTTTCATACAGTTAGGTTGTAGGTGTTTGTTTTTTCATTTGCAAAGGTAAGCAAAAACCACCATTTCATAGAGTTTTATGAAAGAAAAAGTGAAAAAACGGGAGGAAAAATGGAGAAAACTGCCGAATCTGGCTGTTCTTTCAAGCCGTTCATTCTGCCGAATGCGCATGAATTGGAAATAACCTATGGATGATGATACTGTTTGTGAAATTTTCTTTATATTTGCACGTTCAATCATCCCCGTTCGGTCATTATTGGGATGAACACCCGTTATTCCCACCTCAAGCACGACAACAAACTGAATTATCATGGATTTTGAACGAATTTGAAAAAAACCTTTTTTCGGGGTTGGGAAATCGACTTCATAGGGGTATTAGGGATAAAAACGTACAAAAGAATGACAAGCAAGCAAGACCTCAGGACACTGTTCGAACGCTATTACGACAAAATGTATGTAGCGGCACGAATCATGTTGCATGACGACGAGGAGAGCCGCGACGCAGTGAGCGACGTGTTCGCCCGCATAGCCGACGGCAGCATCGACGTGCGCGAGGACACCGCCTCTGCTTTCCTACTGACATGTGTACGCAACAAATGCCTGAAGATGATTCGTGCCAAGCTGGTAAGGCAGCGTGCCAGCCGATTCCTGCAAATGGATGACAGCATCGAGATGACACCCATTGACGCACAGACAGACCGTTTAACAGCGGTGCTCGACTTTTGCGAACGCGAACTGACACCGCAGACGCTCCGCGTGTTTCAGTTGCGGCACCAGCAACGGAAGACCTATGCCGAGATAGCATCGACACTTGGCATCAGCGAAGCGGCAGTCTATAAGCATCTGGCCCAGGCACTCAAAAAAATCAAAAACCATTTTAATCCCTGACAACTATGGACAAGACGGAGAAACTATTACGGATGACAGAGCATCCTGAACAATACAGCGAGGAGGAATGGCAGGAGATTCTCGCTGACGAGGAGTGCCTCGCCCTCTATGAAGCCATGAGCCTGAGCACCTCGGCTTTCGAGGCGGCAGACGCCCAGGAGAAGACTGCCGACGGACTGAAGGAAGAGGAGTGGAAGAAGTTTGAGGCACGTCAATTCGCCCCCAAGCGCCGCTCTTGGAGTCCCATGCAGGCAGCCGCCACTATTGTGGGAGTGATGATGCTCGCAGGTATCGCTTACGCCGCTATCCACCATTGGACAGCCACGCCCCAAAACCCGACAGAAAAGAACACTCCCACAGAGCAACAGACAATGGTGACAGACACTATTATCGACAGTCTCAAGACGGTTGCACCCGTGGAGGAGCAAGCAACGGGCGTCCGCATCTTCGAGAACACGCCCCTTGACGAGATGGCCACAGAAATAGCCTCTTTTTATCATAAAGAGGCAGACATCCGCAGCCATCAGGTCCATGATATCCGCCTGTTTTACAAGTGGGACCGAGAGGACAGTCTGGAAAGCGTGGTCAGTGACCTGAACCACTTCGACCGTGTGAACCTCGTCATAGAGGGAATGAAACTGATAGTCAAACCATAACCCGTACAAGTATCACATCATGAGAAAAATGTATATCATGCTGTTGCTGTGCACTATGGTTTGCACCGCTCATGCCCAATTACTGACCCGCAATTATCGTGGCGAATCGCTTTCGCACGTGTTAGAAGACCTGAATACCGCCACTGGTAATTACGAGATTGCTTTCGTCTATAACGAACTTGAATATTTCACAGTCACATGCAGTTTCACACGGGTGAGCCTCGACGACGCCCTCAAAAGAGTCGTCGGGTTCTACCCCGTGCGTATCATCAAGGACGGTGAGAAAATCTTTGTGGAGTGTACCCAGAAGACTGAGCGCCACCTGACAGGAACCGTCATCGACGAGAACGGTCAGCCCCTACCCTTCGCCAACATCTCCGTGCTTAACCCTGCCGACTCGCTCTCAATCGGCGGCGGTGTGTCGAACGAGGCCGGACAATTTGTCGTGCCTTATAATCAACACAAGATTATCGCGCGCATCTCGTATGTCGGTTATAAAACCGTTTATCAGACATGCACGACAGAGAATATGGGCACCATCCGTATGCAACCCGACACCTATGCGCTGCAAGCCGTGGTGGTTAAAGGCGAGATACCGCAATACAGAATGACCCAGGGCGGTATGACCGTCGATGTGGAGCACTCCATCCTGCATGATGTGGGCTCTGCCGCCGACATATTGCCGATGCTGCCGTTGGTGCAGAACGACAACGGCAAGTTCACGGTCATGTCCAAAGGCGAGCCTGAGATATACATCAACAACAAAAAGGTGACCGATGCCAGCGAGTTGAAACAACTGAAATCGGTAGACATCAAAAACGTGGACATCATCACCTCCCCAGGTGCCAAATACAACGCCGAAGTGAACGCCGTGATCCGCATCAAGACCATCAAGACACAGGGCGACGGATTCAGTGTGATGGCTACCAGCCAGACGTGGAAGAACAACAAATGGAATAATTACGATGATGTGACCCTGAAGTACCGCACGGGAGGATTCGAGGCATTCGCCAACGTAGCACTTGACAACGGGCACTTTAGCAACGACCAAGACCTCGAACAAGAACTGCATATCAGCAAGGATTTGTTCGAAGCAGATGCTGTACTGCCTATAAGGAGTTCATGGACAGAGGTGAAGTACCGTGCCGGTCTGAGTTACGATTTCAACACCGACCATTCTATCGGACTGAGTTTCTCGTCGCAAAAAATACTCGGTAATTCTTATAAAACAGATATGCAGCAACACTATCTGAAGAACGGAGTGTTTTACGGCGACGTGCTACTGAAAACGAATATACACGAACAAGACAAACCTGTATGGGAACTGAACACCTACTATGTCGGTAAGGCAGGCAAACTGGGCATCGACCTGAACGCCACCGTTTTGCGACGTGAATCTGATGTCAATAACAGTCAATTTGAACTGAGCGAAGAACTCGGCGACCGCGTCATCACCACTCAAACCCAGGATAAGAACACGATGGTTGCAGGCAAGTTGGTGCTGACTTACCCCATCTGGAAAGGAGAACTTAGTGCAGGCTCGGAGATTACATCGACACAGAGCCATGGTCACAACCTGAACCAAGAAGGCATCATACCAGAGTCTGACACCGAGATGAAGGAAAAGAATATAGCCGGTTTTGCCGAATATGAGTTGCAATTAGGAGACTGGCGATTCGATGCCGGACTTCGCTACGAACATGTTTCCACCAACTACAAATCCTTCGGAGTCTATCAGGAAGAGCCCAGCCGCACCTATAACGACTGGTTTCCAAACCTGTCGGCAACCTGGCATAAGGGTCTGTGGAGCGCTCAACTCAGTTACAGCAAACGCATCACCCGTCCGCCATACAACATATTGACTTCTATGATAGTATATGACAGCCGTATGCTGTATGAAGGCGGCAACCCGCTGTTGCGCCCTTCCGTCCGTCAGAGCATCGACTTCAACATGACCTACTCGTGGTTGAACTTTGTGGCAGGCTTTACCCGCGAGAACGATTTCTTTACCCACATTGGAGAAGTGTATGACGAGGAGAAGGAGATTGGCATATTACAGCATCACAATTTCGACCACCAAGACCGTGTCTATGCTACCCTTGTAGCCTCGCCCAAATTCGGTTTCTGGCTACCCTCGCTCACGCTGCACTACTATCAGCAGATGTTTGACACAGAGAAATACGGTGTGGGCAAGAAACTCAACAAACCGGAATTTTCTGCCAGCCTGCAGAGTTGGTTTGTCATCAACCCGACTACCAAGGCCATGCTCTACATCGGTTATACAGGCAGCAACCATTGGGGGTTCATGTATCGTGGCAGCGACTTCACGACGAACGCAAGGATTCAAAAGACATTCTGCGACGGACGACTGACCGCAACACTCTATGCCAATGATATCTTCCGCACATCGAGAAACAAGATGACCACTTACTATGCCATAGGTAAGACTGCGCAAGAGCTCAACACCTATACGCAGTGTGTGGGTCTGACCCTCAGTTACAACTTCAATGCCACACGCTCGAAATACCGAGGCACAGGTGCCGGAAACGACGAAAAGAGCAGGTTGTGAGCAAGGTGAATGACCTGAGTTTACAATAATCGACCAGACCGACCGAGATTATCAAAATGATATCCGGCCGGTCTGATGTTTAAGATTAGAACCCGATTCTTTTTTGCTCGGCATTTTCGAGGCACTCGTTGTCACAATGTGCGATGAGTGCGTCAATAGCATTGCTGTCAGTTCCGTGGAGGATACAATCGATATTGTAATGGCGTGCGATATTCTCTATCTGTCCGCCGCTGAAATCGTATTTATCCGCCAAGGTCTGCACCACTTGGCAGCTGAGGTCAGGAATCATCTCGTGCCAAATATGCGCGCGTGCCTCCACGGTGGGTTTCTCAAACTTGATTTTGTAGAGGAAACGGCGCTCGAAAGCACGGTCCAGATTCTGTTGCAGGTTGGTGGTGGCAATCATGATGCCATCGAGCGATTCCATTTCCTGCAGGATAATGTTTTGAATGGAGTTTTCCATCTTATCGACAGCGCTTTGTGCCCCGTTTTTGCGTATCCCGATGATAGCATCTGCCTCGTTGAAGAGGAGAATGGGCGTCTGCTTAGCCGTTTTCACCAACTCACGGTAACGGTCGAAAAGCGCCTTGATGTTCTTCTCCGACTCTCCCACCCATTTGCTTTTGATTTGCGGCACATCGACCACCATGATGTTACGCCCCATTTGGCGTGCCAACTGATACACCGTCTCGGTCTTTCCCGTCCCGGGGCTACCATAGAAGAGACATGCGAACCCGTTGCGGAACCCCCTGTCGCGCATTCGTTGCTGAACCTTTTTGAAGTTATCGGGTTGGAGGAATGTAGCGAGGTCGCGGACCTGCCTTTCTATGCTTTCCGAAAAGAAAAGTTTCTTTTCTGGAAATTGGCTGCCCTCCATCATATCGGCTATTTTAACGTGAGTTCGACGAATTCAAAATAAGGAAAGCTGTGTGTCTAATGTTCTTTGAACATTGATGCACGGCTTTTTTGGGAAACAACAATAAGCGGCCAATGCTCCCAGAATGTTAACGACGAAGTTGTCAAAGCATC
>JAFZAH010000050.1 GCA_017548275.1 Prevotella sp. | reverse complement strand
TAGACCCCAAAGTGGTTTGTGCTACCCCATGTCACATCCACCAGTTTCCTATCCCTGTAATACCTGGCCTCATGATTCCCGAAATTTTTCACGTAGAATACTCCGCCACGGACAATTGGAAGGATCTTCCCTTTACCGAAAGACTTGACCAAGCCTAAAGAGAAAGTCCATCTGCCCTTTTCATATGCCGTATGGGATGCACCTTGTCCTCCAGGAACCATGACATCATGCTCAAAAGTTGTCTTGGGAGAATACGCAAGACGGGCCTCCACACTGCCGCCCTTCATCATACGTTCAATAGCAGCCTCTACACCAACGCCGATTTCAAACGTGCCGCCGGAGTAATTGTCATCTACGCCCAAGTCTTGTTTGTCTGTACTCTCATGTGAATAGTATGCATAACCGGCGAATGCCTTGAAACGGATTTTCAGCCTGTCGGATTTCTCCTTGTATTCGTACACGATACAAGAACTGCCATCGGTACAAACATCATTGTGATAATCGCGTACAACACTTACAAGTTTTTTTCTCGACATATCCATGTCATTCATGTCATCAATGGCTGCCCGCGAGTCCTGAAGCAGGATTTTTACTTTTCCGTATTGCGCCCTCGCCTCCTTTTTATGGTCCTGTACATCTTGAAGGGATGATGAGATCATCGACCTGTTGGTCAGTTGTGCCGTCTCACCATCCTCACGTTCAAAGAAAAAGTATTCATTATATTTGTCTGCGACACAGTACAGGTTCATCTTACCTTGAACCATAAACTCGGCAAAGTATAATTTTGGTTCACCGTCAAGGTTAAGACGGCGGGTCACAAAATACTTTCCGTTATTGTCGAACCTGAAGCCCTCGATGTCGCCGGGCTTGTAAGTGACGCCCCCGCCTCCTCCGTCAGCCCAGAAATCACATTGTCTCGACAGTCTCTCGTTGGTGCGGAAGTCGATGACACCCCTGACGGTGTCACCGTTGTTTGTGATGACATATCCCGGCTTTGGATTTGTCTGCGCCGTTGCCACTGTTGCGGAAAACGCCAATAAGGCGAAAATGATCATCTTTTTCATAGTTGTATGTTTTTAATAGTTTTATGTGTTCTTAGGATTTGACTTTGCAAATATAAGTAATTGACAGCAACCATTTACCCCCCCCGTTAATTTTTGTTAAAATCGACGTATTTGATAAATAACTTGACAAATGTGCGCTTTTCGTCTAAAAATGCGCTCAATCCACGTCATCGTGGTGTCGATTTCATTTGCCGACAACCTCGACTTTTTATCGGTTAGACTCTATCAAGGTCATTACAACAGCCTTTTCGTGTTGTTTCTCTGCAAAGATAAACCAAGAATCACACATTTGCAATACCTTCCCGGATTTTGACACAAACGAAAAACAAAATATGTTGATATTCAAAATGTTAGGCGGCGCTGGAAATCTCTATTGACACAATCATGTTTGCCAATTTTCTTTTTCTTTTCACACGAATGACCGCAAATGCACACGAATTATCATCAATATAAATTCATGAACAATTCGTGGTAATTCATGTTTTTTCAGTTCCCTGTCGCAATCCGTCTAATCAATCCGTTGTTTATGAACTCGCTATCGCTTGTGCGGACGGGCACAGGGAAAGTAACGGTTAGTGCCACTACGTGGCAGAAATCTTTCAAATCTTCACAAATTTTTCCATCGTTATTTGTCTGATTTGGATAAATTTGACAGATTTCTGCCCGCAGGGCACTCCCTATTCTGTCGCCGTAGGCAACTTTTTCTGATTCGTTAAAAAATTGAGCAGTAATGAGAGGAAAAAAGGACACAAAAACACTAAACCTTTTCTATCAATGCGACGGCGTAGGCGCTGATGCCCTCTTGACGGCCGGTGAAGCCGAGTTTTTCGGTGGTGGTGGCTTTGACACTGACGCAGTCGGGGTCAATGCCGATGACGCTTGCCATGCACTCACACATGGCGGGAATATGGGGATTGAGTTTGGGTCGCTCGGCACAGACGGTGGCGTCGATATTGACCACGTGATAACCTTTTTGGGCTATCAGGGCAATGGTGTCGCGGAGAATAATTTTACTGTCCATGTCGAGCGTGGCATCGGAGGTGTCGGGGAAATGATAACCGATGTCGCGCATGTTGGCAGCCCCGAGTATGGCGTCGCAGATGGCGTGTATAAGCACGTCGGCATCGCTGTGACCCAGCAAGCCCAGCGTGTGAGGTATCTTGATGCCGCCCAACCACAGGTCGCGGCCTTCTACCAACTGGTGGACATCATAGCCCATTCCGATACGAAACATTGTTTAGAAGTTTAGGGGTGAAGGAGTGAAGGAGTGGAGGAGTGAAGACAATACCACTCCATTAGAGGACTATCTACTATTCAGGAGTGGAGGAGTGAAGGAGTGAAGACAATACCACTCCATTAGAGGACTATCTACTCCCCTCGCCCTTTGGAGAGGGGCCGGGGGTGAGGCTTCTTATCTCCTCTTAAAGAGGTCTTTGATGCCGTCCATATCGAAGGAGAGGGTGAAGCGGAGGGTCTGGTCGAGGGGGTTGCTCTTCGCCGTGGCGATGACATAACCCGCGTCGAGCGAGAAAACACTCATCTTGAATCCCGCACCCACGGTGAAATACTTACGGTTACCCTTGTTCTCGCTCTCGTGGTGATAACCCGCACGGATGGAGAACTGGTCGTGATAGACGTATTCAGCACCCACGCTCCACTGTATCTCTTGCAGTTCCTCTTTCGTGCCGTTGGGCGCGTCGCCGAAACTCTTGAAGATACCGCTGATGCTCGACACATCGTAGTAATCCTTTTGCACACGCTCCTGATAATCCTCGGTGGTCTCGCCGTCTTTCTGCTTGGGATAGGTGGGCACAAGCAGTTTGTTGGCGTCGGCTGCGATGGTGAAACGGTTGTACTCGTCAACAGGCACCATGAGCGACGCACCGAGACGCAGGTTGGTGGGGATGAACTCGCTGTTGTCGTCACCACCGAAGGAGATTTTACTACCGATGTTGCTGATGTTCATACCCAGACCCAACTGGCACTCGCGCGACCCAATGTTGAGGTAGTCCTGATAGTAGCAGGCAATGTCGGCAGCGAAGGCCGAACCCGGGGCGGTGTCTTCAGTGTAATCGTAGGTCAGGTCGGAATAAATCCATCGCACGGCAGCACCGAGCGAGAATTTCTCGCTGAGCATCAACGAATAAGCCACATCGAGCGACATCTCGTAGGGGTTGATGGTCATGTCATTGGCGCCATCCATCGAACTGCTGGTATAGACCTCGCCCAAAGAGAAATAACGCAATGAGCCCGACACGGCACTGTAGTCGCCGATGCGGTAATAACCGGCCAGATAAGCCAGGTCCATGTCGTTGACCAACTGACGGAGCCACGGGGTGTAGTTGAGCGCCACGCCTGCCCTTGAGATGGTGAAGGGGTATTTGGCGGGGTTCCAGTACTGCGACACGACATCGGGGTCGGTGGCGGCACCCACATCGCCCATACCTGCCGAGCGTGCGTCAGGAGCGATGGTCTGCGAGGTGACCGATGTATTGACGGGGTTGAACATATCCTCCTTGTTCTGCGCCGCGACAGCCGTCGTCAGGCAGAGGAGTGCCGTCAAAGTGTATATTCTCAATATCTTCTTCATGTCAGAAAAATAAAGTGTCTGCTGATAATAACGAAAGGAAGTGGCTAATTATTGCCTACGATGATGAGTTTCTTGGCTTTTGAGGCTTGTGTGCTGCCGTCGGTGCTGACCAACACACGGTAGAGATAGACACCGGTCTGCAGTCTGCGCCCGCCGTCAACGGTCAAATCCCAGTCAACGGTATAGGTGTTGCCCGTGGACACGCCCGACTCAGCATGCTGCCACAAGAGGCGGCCGCTCATGTCGAAAATCTCGATTTCTACATCCATGGCGCTGCCCGTGCGGTCGTGGTTGACGATGAACGTGGTTGTGGTACGCGCGGGATTCTCCGTGCAACTGATGCCGAAGAGCGTGGGTTGCAGCCCTTTCACAACATTGAATGACAACTGGGCAGTAGAGGAGTTGTTAAGGATATCCCACACGCGGAAAAGCAGTTGATGGCGTCCCGGCTCCAGTTCGGGGATGTTGTAGAAGGTGCTGCCCGATGTGTAATTGCCGAAATCGAAGGTGAAATGGTCATTGAGGTTGTATGTGCGCGACATCTGACCGTCGATGATGAGTTCCATGTCATGGCCGATGCCCGCTCCTGAGGCATTGATGCCGTCTTTGTCATTCACCTTGGCCACGAAATAGGGCGTGGTGTTGACATCGCCTCCGTCGGTAAACGAGGGTGAGTTGAGATAGCAGTATATCGACGGGCCGATGCCGTCGCTGACAATTTCCGCGCTGCCATAGACATAGAACCGGTCGTACGCGCCATGCGCTGTTTTGTCATGCTTCACGTTGACGGCATGGAAGTTCATCAATCCCGTACCCTCGGCATAGTTGATGTCCATAGGCACGGCAAAGGTGAAGGTGAATATCCCGGCACGGATGCTGTCGCTGCCGTTGAAGAGTATTTTCTGGCGGTCATAGAACGTGAACGGCGTGGAGGTTTCGTTCTTGTTGTTGACCTTACAGACGATGAGTTCGCGCGTGTCGCGAACAGTGGCGCTGACCAGTCCGTTGAAGTCCTCGTCGGTTTGTCCGGCAGCGCTCTCCACGTGTCCTGCCACCCTCACTACAGAACCGGCGCCCAGCACAGGCATATAGCCGTCTTCCACCTTCCTGCCGTTGATGCTGTCGATAACCACCTTCTGCGTGGGCAGATGGAGGGTCAGCGCGGGATCGCCCAACAACGAGTATTGCAGTTTGTTGTTCGACGTGTCCTCACCCGATGTAATCAAATAATTCTTGGTGATACGCGCCGCCTCGCCGATGGAGAGGGGTTGGCCGTCTTTGACGCTCAACACATTGCTGATAAAGGCCCGGTTGATGACTTTGTTGTAGTTGGTCCACACCTTTCTGGTCGTCCCGAAGAAGGCCATGGCGCCGCCTTTGCTGTTGAGCACGCACTCCTCGCCGATATTGGTGACGGGACCGTCGAAAGGCATGATGTCGCATGACGCAGTGACCCACAACGGCAGGTTCTTGTTGTTGAACTGCTGGAAATCGGAGAGTTTCAGCACACGCTCATGCGAGATGCTGATTTCCGACCCGTGACCTCCATAGTCGATGATAAGCGCGCCGTCGGCCTGCTGTTGCTTGATGGCTTTCGTCACCTCGGGATAGGAATTGCCCACCGACGAGGTGCTCATCTTATAGGCATCCCACATCACACGCTTGACATGGTATCCCGGATAGGTTGACTCGATATTGTCCGCCACGGCATTGACGTCTATCATGTGGGTGTTGTTGTCGCCGTCGTCGCCAAGGAACATGACGACATTCTGCCATGCACCCGCGTTGTCATTTTCCGCATAGGCGATGGTCTTATCCACCATCACCTTCGCCTCGACCTCATATCTGACGGGGAAGCGTCCCACCGCCACATCGAGTTTATCACGGTATTGCGGACTGGTTCCTTCGCCGTCGTCGAGCAGACAGAAGAAACCGTCGTCGACATAACAGTCTACATGGCTGAAGGAGTTCTCGCTCTCGAAACACAACAGGAAATCATCGGCAGAGAAATTGCGGCACTCGGGGGTGAGCAGGCGGTTATCCCAAAGACAGTCGCCGAAGAGCATCAGGTAACGCGGCATGTCGGCCTCGGTCTCCGCACGGTCGTAGAGCATCTTCAGATAGCGCCGGTAAGCATTGGCGTCGGGGGTGCCGCTGCCAAACTCGTTGAACAACTCATCGGCCGGCACGATGCGCACACGCAGGCTGTCGTGGCTCACGTGGAAATCGGCCAACCGCTGCGCCTGTGTCCGCAACTGCTGCGACGTGGGTATGATGATGACCATGTCGGCGGGTCCGTCGGCATGGAGATCCTGATTGGTGATGTTATACACATATTCGGCTGCGGGTTTGGCCGAGGAGAGCACGGGCGCGTCGCGCGTGTCAGGGGTATAGACATCGATATAGTCGAGACGCACGGGGCCTCCGCTTTTCGTGGTCAGCCGCACCACGTTCTGGTCTTTGAGGTCGGGGATGTCGAACGTGCCGATGGCCTGGTTGCCTTCATCGGTGTCTTTGAGTGTGAAAGAGAGCGTGCCTACCACAGAGTCATTGACCTCCACCTGTACGCTGCTGGCTGTTCCTCCCGCCACGCAAACGGCGATTTTCCCGGAAGAACTGCGACCGGCCCTTCCCACAGTGTATTCTTTGGATGCGCCAAGGGCTATGGGGGTGTTCTCAAACAAATTGCGGCCGCCATAGAACAACGCATAATTATCCACCTCGTGAAGCACGTGGTAGTCGGCGGGCGCGGGATAGAACGAACTGACAAACTCGGCGCTATCCACAGAGAGGGGTTCTCCCTCTGACTCGGTGATGAAATAATACCCGTAGTCGGAATAGGGATTGCGTGTGCGGCGCATGGTCGCAGGCGACTGCCAAGTGACGGAGCCCTGCCCATAGAAAAGCCTGCGGCCATTGACCGTGCAGGTGGGTATCTCCTTCAAGTCGTCGAGTTTTTGCAACTCCTCGCCGTTGAGCGCCTCATTCTGCAAGGCACCGCCATATCCGTATATCTTCACGCGGCTGAGGTCAGAAAAGCCGGCTTTTTTCACCATTTCTGACGTCAACTGATAAACGCCTGACGAGGCGACGCTGATTTTCGCCCACCGCCCCTCAGCAAGCACGGAATGGGAGGCATATCGCGCCGAGGCCTCTGTCGCCCTCGACGATGCGCGCAGCGATGGTTTCTTTGCCCGTGAATCGACGCGGAGCATGAAACTGGCCATGATACGGTATTTGCCTGATTGCTTCACTAGGGGCACGAAACTGACCTCCAAGGCCCCTTGTTTGCGCGAAACAACCAATTGCGTGCTGATGTCCGGCCATGAGGGCAACTCCTCGGATGTGACAGCATGATAGCGCGCCACATCGCTATGATTCATCTCCACATATTCGGGATAGTCGATGGAGACGAAATAGAGCGAATCGGCATAGTGCTCGCCCAAGGGCACGGAATAGGTGAAACGGGGCAGCACCGAGTCGATGCTCACCTCGCCGGCGGTTAGATTAAAGAACCGCTGTGCGCCGGCGCTCATCACACTGAGCACCAGCACCATCATCACCAGTATATATCGTTTGTATGACATTCGCATTTGAAGGAGTGGGAAAAGAGGAAGTTGAAGGAGTTAAGGAAGTTAAAGACATTACTTCGCCAATAGAGCCCTCCCTTCGGGAGGGTTTGGGTGGGTGTTATTTCACCCTGAAATCCAAGACTTTTTCGTCTTTCAGGAAGCCTTGCAGGTGGTCGTTGATGCGGACCGGTCCCACGCCTGCCGGAGTGCCTGTATAGAGCAGATCGCCCGTTTTCAGCGTGAAGAACCGGCTGATATAGGCTATCTGTTCATCTATCGTGTAAAGCATATCGGCCGTGCATCCTTTTTGCACAGTCTGACCGTTGACATCAAGCCGGAACGTGATATTTTGCACATCCCCGCATTGCTCCTTGTCTATCCAGTCGCCGATGACCGCCGAACCGTCAAAGCCCTTGCACAACTCCCAAGGCAACCCCTGCTCGCGCAACCGCCGTTGTAAGTCGCGCGCCGTGAAATCGATTCCCACGGTCACCGCGTCATAATAGCGATGTGCGAACCTTGCAGGAATGCCTTTTCCCAACCGGCAGATGCGCACCACCACTTCCGTCTCGTAATCGACGCGCCCCATCTCCTCGGGCAGGAAAAACGGCTTGTGGTTTTTCAGCAGCGCGGAGTCGGCCTTGGTGAAGATAACGGGCTCTTCCGTCTTATTTAACGTACCATGCAGTTCTTTATTGTGCAAGGCATAGTTCATTCCAACCGCAAAAATCTTCATTTGTCAATATTTTAACAATTAAAACGCAGTAGAGACGCCACACAGTGACGTCTCTACATACTTATTAAGATAAATACTCAATTACTCTGCGCGAAGAGTGAAGCGCTTGAAAGCAACCACCTTCAGGTCCTTGTCGGCAGCCTTCAGATAGTCGGTGACGGTCATCTTGGTGTCCCAGATGTAGTCCTGCTTCACCAGGCAACTGTCCTTGAAGAACTTCTGCAGACGACCCTGAGCGATGTTCTGGATCATCTGTGCGGGCAGATTGGCAGCCTTCTCCTCAGCCACGCGCACCTTCAGGTCGCGGATTTCCTGAGCCTGCTCCTCGGTGATATTGCCTTTGGCGATACCCTCGGCGATGTGCTCCTCGTTCTCGGCGATGTAGAGGTTGAAACCAGCCTTCTTCAAAGCGGCCTCAACAGCCTTCTGCACCTGCTCCTCTTTGGTTTTCTCGATGGCGACCTTGAGTTCGCTTTCCTTCACTGACTCGGGGATGCTGTCCACGTCGAGACCCATGGGGTTGGTGTTAGCCACCTGCAGTGTCATGTTGTGACCCTGCTCCTCAGCAGCCTTGTTGAGTTGTACCATGGTGCAAAGGATGTTTTTCTTCTGGTGGTTGTAAGAGTAGATGTTCTCACCCTCGATGAAGTTGTAACCGTCGAGTTCCATCTTCTCACCGGTGATACCTGAGCGCTGCACGACAGCGTCGGCCACTTTCTCGCCAGAAGCGAGTGTGAGTTCTTTCACCTCGTCCAGACTCTTGCACTTGTTCTCGACAGCAGCGTCGAGGATAGCCTGTGTCAGAGCGATGAAGTCAGCACCGTTGGCAACGAAGTCGGTTTCGCACTTCAAAGCAATCATTGCTCCGAAACCTTCCACCACCTTCACGAGCACGCAACCGTTAGAGGTCTCGCGGTCGGAACGTTTAGCGGCGATGGCCAGACCACGCTGACGCACCAGTTCGATAGCCTTCTCGATGTCGCCCTCAGCCTCAGTGAGAGCCTTTTTGCAGTCTGCCAAACCGGCACCTGTCATTTTGCGCAGTTTCTGAATATCTGCTATTGTAACAGCCATTGTTTTGTTGTTCTTTAATGGGGTTAAACTTGTTTGAATTACTCTGCGGCGGGTGCCTCAGTCTCTTCCTGAGCGGCGGATGCCTCTTCTACAGGAGCCTGAGCGGCGGGAGCCTCTTCCTTGCGTGCGCGGCGTGCGGCACGTTTGGGGCGGGCGTCGGGAGCCTCTTCGCTCTGCTCGGCAGCGGCTTTCTCGTCGGCCTTCTCAGCCTTGCGCTCTTCCAGACCCTCAGCGATAGCCTCGCAGCAAGCGGTCAGAATCACGTCGATGCTGTCCTTGGCGTCGTCGTTGGCGGGAATCACGAAGTCGATGTCGTTGGGGTCAGAGTTGGTATCAACGATACCGAACACGGGGATACCCAGACGGTTGGCTTCCTTCACAGCGATATTCTCTTTCATCACATCCACCACGAAGAGTGCGGAGGGCAGACGGGTCAGGTCAGCGATGGAACCGAGGTTCTTCTCCAATTTAGCACGCTGGCGGGTCACCTGGAGCAACTCACGCTTTGAGAGGTTGGAGAATGTGCCGTCGGACATCAATTTGTCAATGTTCGACATTTTTTTCACAGCCTTGCGGATAGTGGCGAAGTTGGTGAGCATACCGCCCGGCCAACGCTCGATAACGTAAGGCATGTTTACACTTGCTGCCTTCTCGGCAATAATGTTCTTGGCCTGTTTTTTAGTAGCGACGAACAGGATTTTCTTACCTGACTTTGCGATTTGCTTGAGTGCTTCTGCAGCGTCGTCGATTTTGGCTACAGTCTTGTGCAGATCGATGATGTGAATACCATTGCGCTCCATGAAGATGTAGGGAGCCATGGCGGGATTCCATTTGCGGCGGAGGTGTCCGAAGTGGCAACCAGCCTCCAGCAGCATATCAAAATTTGTTCTTGACATGATTAATTGTTGATTATAAAATTGTTTACTTTCCTTTTTAGTTAATTGTTTAACCAGCCGCCAAGTAACCGCTGACAGCGGGTCTTGGCAGTTTGGATGCTAAACTGTTCAAGGGGCAGGGGGAGGTGGTGAGAGGTTGGAGGTGAGAGGTGAGAGATTTGCCCGTTAACAGAGCGCTAATGTCTGAACTCCTGACTCCTGAACTCTTGAATCCCTATACTCCTCAAGAAATTAACGCTTACTGAACTGGAAGCGACGGCGAGCCTTGGGCTGACCGGGTTTCTTACGCTCAACGACACGTGAGTCGCGAGTCAGGAAACCATGATCCTTCAAGTTTTTCTTGTCTTCAGCGTTAACCTTCACCAAAGCGCGGGCGATAGCGAGGCGCAGAGCCTGGCTCTGACCAGTGAAACCACCACCGTCGAGGTTGGCTTTGATGTCATATTTCTCTGCAACTTCGAGCAGGTTGAGGGGCTGTTTCACCACATACTGCAGGATTGCTGAGGGGAAATAATCGTTGATATCTTTCTTGTTAATGGTTATTTTGCCGGTACCTTCACACATATACACACGTGCTACAGCGCTTTTGCGGCGACCTATTGCATTAATCAATTCCATCCTTCAAATTATTTATACAGGTTAATATCAATTGCTTTGGGTTTCTGGGCCTCATGCGGATGCTCAGTTCCCTCATATACATACAGGTTTTTCAGCAGGCTGCGTCCGAGGGGACCTTTGGGCAGCATGCCTTTGACAGCGTGACGCACGATGCGCTCCACTCCGTCCTTCTTTTTACGCAACTCGGCGGGAGTGTTGAATCTCTGACCACCGGGATAACCCGTATAACGTGTGTAGAGTTTGTCGGTCTCTTTATTACCAGTGAAAATGACCTTTTGGGCGTTGATGATGATAACATTATCACCACAGTCCATGTGCGGAGTAAAACTGGGTTTATACTTTCCGCGGAGCAGTTTCGCAACCTTCGAGCAGAGACGACCCACCACCTGATCGGTAGCGTCGATAACAACCCACTCTTTCTCCTTTTGGGCGGCCTCCTTGTTCAAGGAAATCGTCTTGTAACTTAAAGTGTTCATTTGATTAAAAAAATTTTACTACTAAAAAACGTTTTTATAATAAATAATGTACGAAGCGGAGATTCACTAACCACGATGCCCGGCCAAAGACACCGCTATTAACACGCCGCTCCACGGGGTTCTAAGTTCGCCCCGAAAATAATCGGACTGCAAAGGTACTACCTTTTTATTTCATACAAACCTTCAGCCCACTTTCAAACCCTCGATTTACGAATATTTAACAGAAATAATGTTTTTTTAACTATCAAACAGCAACTCCAATTGAGAAATACACAATTCCGCAGGGTCGTCACATCTTTGGCTCAGCAACAATTTTACCACGACAAAAACGATGTAAGATTTGGCGGTCGTCGCCCACACAGATGTACCGCTCCAGACGGTGTAGCAGCGAGTATTCATCAGGATGAAGCACGGCATCGTCGATGACCAGAGCATCAAATTCATAACCAGGTTCGAAACTGCCCACACGTCCGAAGAAACTGCCTGCCGATTTGGTGGCAATCCAGAATATTTCAGGCAGGGTAAGGAATCTCATATTATGGTCTTGCTGATAGTACATCTTGCTGACCTGTATGGAATAGGTCATTATACGGAACATGTTCAGGTCATGGCCGCCGCTGATGTCGCTGCCCAGTCCGATCCGCAATCCCTCCTCGAGGAAGGTGCGGATGGGTGCCATGCCCGACGCGATATTGAAGTTCGATGTGGGACAGTGGGCTACCATGACATCGTTTTGCTTCATCAACTCCAACTCATGGTCCCTGGACCATACGCAGTGCGCCATGACAGTGGGCGTCTGTCCGAAAAGTCCATAGCGGTTATAGGCATCGCCATAACTCTTGCTGTCGGGTTCCAGTTCTGCCACCCAAGCAATCTCGGAGGTGTTTTCAGACAGGTGTGACTGCACGGGCAACTGGTATTTTTCTGCCAATTGGCCACAGGCTTTCAGCAATTCGGGTGTACATGACGGCACGAAACGCGGGGTGATGATGGGACGAACGAGCGGGGCAGACGGGGCAGACGTATCAGTTGTCGTTGTCCGAGGGGTGGCGAATTCCTCGATGAGCGACTCATACCCCCGCACTGTGTTCTCCACGTCTTCCGAGAGATTGTCAGGGCAATGGCGGTTCATGGCCACCTTTCCGACCAGTGCCCCCATACCGGCCTCCTGATATAATTTCATCAAGAGACGGGTGCTTTCGGTGTGTACGGTACCGAAAACACAACTGCGCATGGTGCCAAAAAGCCACTGTGTGTGCATAAAACGGCGATACATGCGCTCGGCATAATGGATGTCGGCATACTTTGCCTCCTCCGGGAAGGTGTAGTTCTGCAACCACGGCAGCAGTTCCATATCCATGGCCACACCCTGATTATGCACCTGCGGGGCATGCACATGCATGTCTATCATAGCCGGTATCAGCAGACAGTTGCCAAAATCGACGACCTCAACATCCTGCCATTGGTCGTTGACCTTTGAACACATCGAACACTGCCCTTTGAGTTCGGCCAAGTTGGTGGAAGTTCCTTTTACAATACCGTCTTCTACTGCAATGTAGCCGTTTTCCAAGACCTCGAAATGGCTTTGCTCCTTCGTATAAAGGATATGGGCTTTATAAATCTTTTTCATATTTCTGATTTAAGTTGTTGGAGATGAGAATAGTGATAGTAGTAAAGATAAAGAGTTGTGTCTTCTATTTCATGATGCCGCAAAGATACTGTTTTTTTTGCAAATAACATACATCAACACCTCTATTAAATAAAAAATGCGTTTTGAAGATGTTTACGCTCGGAAAAAAATCGTATCTTTGCCGAAGAAATAGAAGTGTCATGAACAAATACACGCAAATGGCGTTGCTATCCGCTTCAACGCTGCGGATGTTGCCCCACATAGCACTTTATCTGGCGCACCGGCGACGGATAGACCCCGACTTGATGAAATACCAGGACCGGCGCACCGGTGTAATCAATTTCATCAAGACGTGCACACGGGAACGGGTGTTCCGCAACCTGTTCTACTATCGTTTGGGCGAATACAAATCGGTGTGGGTGAAGTGGATGCTCCCGCCTGATAGGTCGCTCCACATCTGGTGTCCGCAAATCGGTCCGGGGGCGCATTTCGAACACAATTACGCCACCTACCTGAACGCTGAGTCGATAGGCGATAATTTCTATTGCCTGCATCTCGTGACGCTGGGCAATGACAAGGATGGGCGGCGGCCCGTCATCGGCAATAACGTGAAGATTTTCACGGGAGCGACTGTTTTCGGTGGCATCCGCATCGGCGACAATGTGACCATCGGCGCCGGGGCTGTCGTCTCAGAGGATGTGCCCGACGGCTGCACCGTCAAAGCAGCGAAAGGTATGATTGTTTCGAAAAAGGAGAACCTATAGGAACGACCTCCTATTTCCAATACGCCTCGAAATGATGGGTGACGCGCTGGTCCTCGGGCGGTAGCGTCATGTAGTCGCCGTAAGTGCGGGTCAGGTAATCGTCATACCCCTCCATTACCATGTATTTTTTCCCCTCGAACAGCATCTCGACGGTAGCAGCGAAATCATCGGCAGGGAAGGCTGCGTCGCGTCGCGGACCCGCCTCAGTCATGTTGCAAAGATGATGCGTAGGATTGTCGCGCACGATAAGGCGGCGGATCTTGCGGTTCAACCGCGCCACCGTCATGGGCCAATATTTGTAACAGAGATAACCCACACGCGAACGCAACGGCAAGGAACCGTTCACCCGCAGGGGATTGGATTGTGACAGTTTGCAACGGCGTATCTTATACAACAGGTATTTTTGGCGGAAAATACGTTCCCGCTCCCGCGCATCGTCGGTCACATAGTCAACAGGAAAAACGTCGATATACACGCCTATCTCATATCCTTCGACCTCGTCTTCCACCATTCGCGTGCGCTGATCGACCACCTTGGCGAAGGTATAATAATAATGTGGCTCGACGGCGGGGTCGATGACCCGGTGGAAGCCGGTAGTGCCCTGATAGGTCTTGACAAACACCTCGTAGTCGCGTCGGGGCATGTAGATATCGATGTCGTCATCCCAAGGGATATACCCCTGATGACGTACGGCGCCGATAAGTGTGCCACTCGACAAAGAGTAAGTCAGGTCGTGCTCGCGGCAGAAACGATGCACATCGTCGAGGATACCCATCTGTATGCTCCGCAACTCATTGATATCGGTGATTCTTCTCATTTCTCGGGTCGAAAATTTTTGCAAAAGTACGAAAATCTTTTGATTATTCACCATAAAAAGTTACTTTTGCAACGGTGTAAGAGGTTTGTGACAACATGAAACGGCGCTTGGCCGTGTCATCATCTGACCACATCATATAGAACCCTTTCTATGGAGAACCTGAAAGAAAAGACCGCCCGCGGACTGATGTGGGGTGCTGTGAACAACGGCGCCATGCAGGTGCTGTATGTCGTCTTCGGCATTGTGCTGGGGCGGTTGCTCACACCTGCCGAATACGGTATTGTGGGTGTGCTCGCCATCTTCACCGCCATAGCGGGCGCCATTCAGGCTAGCGGTTTCACACAGGGGCTCATCAATCTGAAATCGCCGACGGCACGCGATTACAATTCCGTGTTCTGGTTCAATATGTTGGCAAGCGTCACGTTGTACGCCATCTTGTTTTGCTGCGCTCCGCTGATAGCCCGTTTCTTCCATCAGCCTTGCCTGACAGAGGTGTCGCGCGTGCTGTTTCTCTGTCTGCCTATCTCCGCCGTGGGTATCGCATGCAACAGTTATCTGTTGAAGAACATGCGCAACAAGGAGATAGCCATCATCAACCTGTCGGCTATCCTCATCTCCGGCATCACGGGCACCATCATGGCCTTTAACGGCTTCTCCTATTGGAGTCTTGTCTGGCAACAGTTGATATATAATATAGTCACCAACATCGGCCGCTACATCTATGCCCGCTGGCGCCCGTCGCTGAAGATTGATTTCGGACCCGTGAAAGAGATGTTCGGGTTTTGTTCCAAACTGCTGATTACCAATATCCTCAACACCCTTAACCAGCATCTGCTGACGTTTGTTTTCGGCCGCTTGTTCCCCATCCATTCCGTGGGAAACTACACCCAGGCAAGCAAATGGAGCAACATGGCGCATTCGACGGTGTCGAACACGCTGTGGCAGGTGGTGCAACCGGTGTTTGTCGAAGTCAATGACGACAGCGAGCGTGAACTGCGCGTGTTTCGCAAGTTGCTGCGTTTCACGGCGTTCCTGTCCTTCCCCATCATGTTTGGTCTTGCCTTGGTGAGCCGTGAATTCATTTTAGTCACGATTGGCGAAAAGTGGTTGGGCTGCGTCATGCTGATGCGTATTATCTGCATCGGAGGAGCGTTTATGCCTTTCTACGTGCTGTTCCAAAATCTGTCCATCTCAAAGGGACGTTCCGACCTGTATATGTGGTGCAACATCTGTCAGATTGTTGCCCAACTGGTTATCATCCTGTTGCTCAGCAATCAGGACATCGAATTCATCGTAGGTGCCAGTGCCGCGTTCACGATTCTTTGGCTTCTGGCATGGCAAAACATCGGTCACCGTCTGATAGGTTTACGGTTGTTGGAGATGTTGAAAGACTTGGTGCCCTTCTTGGTGGTGGCATTGGCAGTGATGACAGCGACTTATTTCCTTACCGCAACCATCACCCAGCCCGTTGTACTGTTGTTAGCGCGTGTGGCGATAGCCGCTGTGCTTTATTTGGCTGCCATGCGGTTATTGCGTGCAAAGGTGATGGATGAATGTATCCAGTTCATCCTGCGAAAAAAGAAAACTTTGTGATTGATGCCGATTGGCTTCATGGGGTTTATTGGGCGAATTAGGCAATTGGACTTATGAGGCTTATTGACCCGATAATCCTCAATTAGCGAACTATTGTCTCCACTCCTTTCACTTCTCCACTCCTTCACTCCTAAAATCGATAATTCAGGCGACGCTTATAGCACCATTTGATGGCGAGATAAGCGTAGCGCAATAATGAGCGTGTGGGTTTGTGGGCGAAAAGAGCATGGCAGGCACGGAACAGCCACCGCCGGGGTTTGTACGAGCACAGGGCTGCCGTCTCGGCACGGGTAAGTCCTGCCGCCAATGCGCGGTAACGGGTGTTCATCATGCCCAGTTCGAGCGCGTAGGAGTATTGACCCGTTTTGTCGTTTTCCCGAAAATATTGATAAACGACCTCGTTGGCTTTCAGCATCGACTCGATATGATGGCGTTTCTCCTGGTGGAAGGTTCCCGTGACGGAATCCATCCGATAGACATAGACCACATCATCAACATATTCCGTCTTTCCTGCAGCCAACAACAAACGTGACGTCAGCGCATAATCTTCGGCGTAATTGATGCCTTCAATGGCGCTGATGCCATGGTCAGTAAACAAAGACTTTCGGATAAGACGTGCCCAGATATTGTACGGGATAGTGTTTTGTGTGAGAAACAGCCGCAAGGTGAGTTGACGGTCCAAATCTGCGAAACTGGCTTTTTCCAACGAACCGTCGGGATAATGGTATTGGAAACTGCCGGAAACGATGTCGGCTTCAGACTGTTGTTGCGCCTCGACCAGACGTCGCACGGCTCCTATAGGCAGGTAATCATCGCTGTCAACGTGCATCACAAACTCGCCCGTGGCAGCGTCGAAAGCCGTTTTCCGTGCAGCACCCAGACCGCGGTTGTGCTCATGACGAATGATGCGCACCTGACCCTTGCGGTGGGGATACCTGCTCAGGACATCCTCTAATATGGCCATGCTGCCGTCGGGCGTACAGTCATCCACGAAGATGTACTCCAAGTCGTCGTAGGTCTGTGCGAAAAGCGACTCCACACATTCCCCGATATACTTTTCCACGCCATACACCGGCACCAGAACCGAAACAGTCATTTTTATTCAATTGGGAAAATAACGCTCACAGCGTGCATCCGGGGAGTTAAAAGGAAGACCAAAGAAAGCTCCAACCTCTTAATTATTTCTTCCTATACACTTTTTCTTTGAGCAACACACGCTCTACCGACGTGGTTACCAGTCCTGAGACCGACCTGCCCTCTTGCAGACGCTGACGTATCTCTGTGCTGCTCACATCTATCGTCTCGGCATTCATCATCGTCACGTTTGGTGGCAACGTGTCGGGGTCAATCTCGTTATCGGTGCGGGGGTAGATGGCGATACGATAGTTTTTCAAGATGTCGTCATGACGGTACCACTTGGGAAAACGCAGCCAATTGTCGCCACCGATGAGCAGTATAAACTCACGGTCGGGATAATCTTTGCTCAACGCCTGCAGCGTGTTCCACGTATATGACGGACGTGGCAGGTGGAACTCATAGTCGGAAGCATTGAGCCGTTTATACCGGCGCAACGCCAAACGAGCCAGTTCCAGCCTGACCTGCTCGGGTGCCAAATCGCTCTCTACTTTCAACGGATTTTGTGGCGACACCAGAAACCACACCTCATCGAGGTGCAAGGTGCGCAGCAGTTGCCGCGCCAGATGCACGTGCCCTTTGTGGATGGGATTGAATGATCCGCCGTACAGACCTGTTTTGATAGGCATAGTCTTTATTCTTCTGTTAAAATGTCACCACCTAAAGAATCTTCCTCTAAAGCCTCATCCCCCATCAAGAAACCGCTCACCATCTCATACGCCTCCGCTTTGGCTGTCTCCAAATCGTCATTGACCAACACGCGGTCGAAACGGTCGGCGAACGTCAGTTCATACGCCGCCTTTGACACGCGGTCTTCGATGACCTCGGGCGCATCCGTGCCACGCTTCACCAATCGGCGGCGTAACTCTTCAATCGAAGGCGGCTTGATAAAGATGCCCAAAGCGCGGTCGCCAAAATAGTTCTTCAGGTTGCAACCACCTTTCACATCCACATCGAAGACAACATTCTGACCTAATGCCAACTGTTTCTCCACCTGTGATTTAAGTGTGCCGTAGAAGCGGTTCTCATATACCTCCTCATACTCGAGAAACTCGTCGCGCTCGATGCGCTCACGAAACTCCTCGGGCGTGATGAAGAAATAATCCACACCATCCTGCTCATTGCCGCGCGGCGCACGACTGGTACATGACACACTGAACGCCAGCCGCAAATCGTCATGTTCCATCAACGACTGGATAATCGTGCTCTTACCACTGCCACTGGGGGCAGATACAATGATTAGTTTTCCCATAATTAAAAAGCCTCCCCCGTACCCCCTCCCAAGGAGGGGGACACCCATCGAGACAAATAGGGTGTTATATTGTGAATTGTGAATTATGAATTGTCAATTGTGAATTACAAAGCATTCAGCACCTGCTCTTTGATTTGCTCGAGTTCGTCTTTCATGCGCACCACGATGTTCTGCATCTCAGCGTGATTGCTTTTCGAACCGGTGGTGTTGATTTCGCGTCCCATCTCTTGAGCGATGAATCCCAGTTTCTTGCCCTGAGCCTCTTCCTTCACCATAGTGTCGCGGAAATACTTCAGATGATTAGCCAGACGCTGTTTCTCCTCGCTGATGTCGAGTTTCTCGATATAGTATATCAATTCCTGCTCCATGCGGTTCTTGTCATACTCCACTTCGGGAATAGATTTGAGACCGTCAATGATTTTTGCGCGGATTTTCTCCACACGCGACTTCTCGTAAGGTTCAATCGACTGAAGGAGCGCTTCGATATTATTGATTTTCTCTTCAAACTTCTTTTGCAGGGCGGCACCTTCCTGACGGCGGAACGCTACCAACTGTGCCAGGGCCTGACTGATGGCTTGACGGGCAGTGTCCCACTCCTCGTCGCACAACTCCTCGACGTCGGTTTTTGCTGTCACGTCGGGCATGCGGAGCAACGTGTAGAACCAGTCGGCAGGCTCGGGTATGCCCGTGCGCTGGGCGATGTCCTTGATTTGGCGATAATAGTTTTCCACTAAAGCCCCGTTCACGGGTGTAGCATCCTGTGCGGCATCTTTCTCAACCCAGAGAGAGAAATCGACCTTGCCGCGTATCAACTCTGAGGCAATCATCTGCCGAATTTCCATCTCCTTCTCACGGTAGAGTGGTGAAATGCGTGTGGAAAGGTCAAGCGATTTGCTGTTGAGCGACTTGATTTCCACATTGATTTTCTTTTCCTTATAAGTCACGACCACCTTGCCGTAACCCGTCATTGACTGTATCATATTGGGAATGATATAAATAAATTCGTGCAAATGTACACATTTTTGTGGAAAAAGCAGTAATTTTGCACACAAAATTAGAAAAAAGCCATTATTCCGCATGTCGTGTATTCTCAATATTGATACGAGCACCGAGGTATGCTCAGTGGCTGTGAGCGTCGACGGCGCCTGCATCTGGCATGAGGAGGACACCACCGGTCAGCATCATGCAGAGCGGTTGGGCTCGTTTGTCGACGAGGCACTCTCGTTCATCGACAGCCATGCCATACCTTTGGACGATGTGGCTGTGAGCAGCGGTCCCGGCTCATATACAGGTCTTCGCATCGGTGTGTCGATGGCGAAAGGCATTTGTTATGGGCATGATGTGCCGTTGATAGCCGTACCCACACTGCAATTGCTTGCCGTGCCGGTATTATTGCGGCAAGAGTTAGAAGACGACGCGCTGCTTTGTCCGATGATTGACGCCCGACGCATGGAGGTGTATGCCGCCGTTTACGACCGCGCGTTGCGTGAGGTCCGTCCCACGCAAGCCGACATCGTGGATGGTGATACGTATCGTGCCTTCCTCGACGAGCATCCGGTCTATTTCTTCGGCAACGGCGCCGCCAAGTGCATGTCGGCCATAGCGCACCCCAATGCCCACCTCATCGAGGGCATCGTGCCCAAAGCCAAATACATGTTCCCCTTGGCAGAAAAGCGCATCGCCTTACAACAATTCGAGGACGTGGCTTATTTCGTGCCATACTATCTGAAAGATTTCGTGGCAGGGAAGAAGAAACAAGAGGTGAGAGGTGAGAGGTAGGAGGTTAGAGGTTTCTACCAGTGCTACCAGTGCTACCAGTGCTCCCATCCCCCCAAACGACCAAACGACCAAACGACCAAACGACCAATCCACCAAACGACCAAACGACCAAACGACCAAATAAAATATGAACATCGACGGATTAGATTATAACACCCAGCGCGAACAGTTGCTGTTGCCGGAATACGGGCGCGAGGTACAGAAAATGATTACCTACGCCATAGGTCTGCCCACCAAGGCCGAGCGCCAGCGTTGTGCAGAGACCATCATCGCCATCATGCGGAGGATGACACCGCAGAACCGCGAGGCTGCCGATTACCAGCAGAAGTTGTGGGACCATCTGGCACTGATGAGCAATTTCCAACTCGACATCGACTACCCCTATGACGTGCATCAGGCATTGGAAATAGCCAAACGCCCGGAGCCACTGCCCTACCCCATGCAGCAAATCCCCGTGAGGCACTACGGCAAGATGATGTTTGAGGTGTTTGAAAAACTCAAGACCATGCCCGAGGGTCCGGAGCGCGACGCTTTGGTGCGCGTGACCGCCAACCAGATGAAGCGCGACCTGTATCAGTGGAGCCACGGATCAGCCGATGACGAGAAGGTTGCCGACGATTTAGCCCGTTTCACCGACGGTGTCATCCAATTGGATTTGAGCACTTTCCGTTTTGAGAAGATGAGCGAGAAAGATTTTGTAGAGAAACAGCCTCGCGGCAAGAAAAAGAAATAAAGCACATATATGGAGTCATTCATCATCGAAGGCGGGAGACCGCTCAAAGGCGAAATCACCCCTCAGGGAGCCAAGAACGAAGCCCTCGAGGTGATTTGCGCAACATTGCTCACCCGCGAGCCTGTCACCATTAAAAACATCCCCGACATTCTGGATGTGAACAACCTCATCCTGCTGTTGAAGGAGATGGGTGTGAAAGTGAGCAAAAACGCGCCCGGGGAGTTTACGTTCCAAGCCGACGAGTTGCATCTCGACTATTTGGAGAGCGAGAAATTCGTCAAGAAATGCTCATCGCTTCGTGGCAGTGTGCTGACCATCGGTCCCTTATTGGCGCGGTTCCACAAAGCCACGATAGCCAAACCCGGCGGTGACAAAATCGGACGCCGCCGACTCGACACGCACTTCCTCGGATTCAAATACCTCGGAGCGGATTTCAACCGCATCGAGGGTCGCAACGTGTTCCAACTCTCTGCGGAGAAACTGACCGGATGCCACATGTTGCTCGACGAGGCTTCGGTGACAGGTACCGCCAACATCATCATGGCGTCAGCACTCGCCGAGGGCACAACCACCATCTATAACGCCGCTTGCGAGCCTTATATCCAACAGTTGTGCCATTTGCTCAACAATATGGGTGCGCGCATCACCGGCATCGCCTCGAACCTGCTCACCATTGAAGGCGTGAAAGAATTGCACGGAGCAGAGCACACCATCTTGCCCGACATGATTGAAGTGGGTTCGTTCATCGGCATGGCCGTGATGGTGGGCGACGGCATACGCATCAAAAACGTGTCGCTGAGCAACCTCGGCATCATTCCCGACACATTCCGCAGGTTGGGTGTCACCATTCAGGAAGAGGGCGACGACCTGTTTATCCCCCATCACGACACCTATCAGGTTGACTCATTCATCGACGGCAGCATCATGACCATCGCCGACGCACCCTGGCCGGGTCTCACTCCCGACCTGCTGTCTGTCCTGTTGGTGGTGGCCACCCAGGCCGAAGGCAGTGTGCTTTTCCATCAGAAGATGTTTGAAAGCCGTCTCTTCTTTGTTGACAAACTGATAGACATGGGCGCGCAAATCATCCTTTGTGACCCCCACCGTGCTGTGGTCATCGGTCACAACCATCATATCCGCCTCAGGGCAGGACGCATGACCAGTCCCGACATCCGTGCGGGTATCGCACTGCTGATTGCCGCCATGAGCGCCAATGGCACTTCGCGTATTGACAATATCGCGCAGATAGACCGCGGTTACCAAGATATCGAACGGCGACTGAACATGCTGGGCGCCAATATCCAGCGCGTAGATAACTGACCATCAGCACGGCATCATGATCAGACAGGACGAGGTTTATCGCATAGGACGTATCGGCAAGGCCCACGGTGTGAAAGGCGAAGTGTCGATACATATCGACGACGACGTGTTCGACCATGTCGATGCCGACTATCTGGTGCTTGACATCGACGGCATCCTCGTGCCTTTCTATATGGAAGAATACCGCTTCCGCAGCGATGAGACCGTACTGATGAAGTTTTGCGACATCGACACGATGGAGCAGGCACGCAGTCTGACGGGTGCCGATGTGTATTTCCCGCGTAGTCTTTCAGAGGCCGACGAGGGAGGTTTGTCATGGGCAGCCATTATTGGTTTCACTCTGACCGACCAGCAGACGGGCAAGGTGGTGGGCACCATCACCGCCGTTGACGACAGCACCATCAACACCCTGTTTGAGGTGGAGCGCCCCGACGGCACCGCCATTCTCATCCCCGCCGCCGAAGACCTCATCACAGATATCGACACCGACAAGCGTGTCATCACCATCGCCATCCCCGAGGGTCTGTTAGACATCAACTAGAGAATCTAGGAAATCTAGAACATCTAGACCATCCAGAAAGAGAAAGAAGAGATGAAAAAACAAATATGTATTTTAGGATCGACCGGCTCCATCGGCACGCAAGCCCTGCAAGTCATCGAGGAGCACAGCGACCGCTATGAGGCCTATTGCCTGACCGCCAACAACCGTTATGAATTGTTGGCAGAGCAGGCGCGGAAATTCCGTCCGGCAGCCGTGGTCATCGCCAATGAGCAGTATTACGAGCCGTTGTGCCGACTGCTCGACGACTGCCCTGACATCAAGGTCTATGCCGGTGCGAAGGCGCTCGACGAAATCGTCACCGCCGATCCGATAGACATGGTGCTTACCGCTATGGTGGGCTTTGCCGGACTCTCACCTACCATCCATGCCATCAAAGCGAAGAAGAAGATTTGCCTCGCGAACAAAGAGACATTGGTGGTGGCAGGTGAACTTATCTGCCGTCTGGCCATAGAGAATCACACGCCCATCCTGCCCGTTGACAGCGAGCATTCCGCCATTTTTCAGTCCCTGGTAGGCGAGGATGGCAACGAGATAGAGAAAATACTGCTCACGGCAAGCGGGGGCCCTTTCCGTAAATTCACCATGGAGCAGTTGGCTCATGTGACCAAAGCCGACGCTCTGCGCCATCCCACATGGGACATGGGTGCGAAAATCACCATCGACAGCGCCACGATGATGAACAAGGGCTTCGAGGTGATGGAAGCGAAATGGCTCTTCGGCGTCGAGGCTGAGCGCATTCAGGTGCTGGTGCACCCGCAGTCAATCATTCACAGCGCCGTGCAATTCCGCGACGGAGCCGTCAAAGCGCAGTTGGGTGTGCCCGACATGCGTCTGCCCATCCAGTATGCGTTCACCTTCCCTGAGCGCCTGTCGCTCTCCGAGAAGCGTCTCGACTGGTTTGCCCAACCCCTGGAGTTCTTTGAGCCCGACCTGGAGAAATTCCGCTGTCTGGCGCTCGCATTCGAAGCCATCAGCCGCGGAGGCAACATGCCGTGTATCGTCAATGCCGCCAACGAGGTGGTCAACCGCGCTTTCCTCGAAGACCGCTGCACCTTCCTGCAAATGGGTGACATCATCGCCAAGACAATGTCCGCTGCCACCTTCGACCCCTCACCCGACTACGACACCTATGTCGCCACCGATGCCGAGGCAAGAAGAATCGCCGCAGAAATGCTATAAAACCCGAATAAACGGATAACCCGGGAACTCCGGAAAGGACGTATAACCCGGCAGTATATTTTTTAATTTTATAATTTTATAATTTAAAATCAAGTGGAAGTTTTTTTGATTCGTCTGTTACAGTTTTTGCTGTCTATATCCCTGTTAGTGCTGCTCCATGAGTGCGGGCATTTCTTCTTTGCCCGTCTCTTCAAAGTGCGCGTCAGCCGGTTTTACTTGTTTTTCAATCCCAAATTCCATATCGCCAGCACCTATGACCCGTGGGTGCGCAAACTGTTTCACATGAAACCCGAAGAGGTGCCGGTGAAGATTGAGAAAGACGATGACGGCAATGAACGGAAAGTAAAGGAATATGTGGGCACGGAATACGGACTGGGTTGGTTGCCCTTGGGCGGCTACTGCGCCATTGACGGCATGGTGGACGAGACCAACCAGAAGTTGAGTGATGACCCCAAACCTTGGGAATTCCGCACGAAACCGGCCTGGCAGCGTCTGCTTATCATGATTGGCGGCGTGCTGGTCAATTTCCTTCTGGCACTGTTCATTTACTCCATGGTTCTCTTCCATTGGGGCGACTCGTACATCGCAGTGAAGGATATGAACATGGGCATGAAGTTCAACGCCGAGGCGAAATCACTGGGATTCCAAGACGGCGACATTCTCGTCGGCACCGACAAAAAAGAGTTCAAGAAATTCGACGCTGACCTGTTCCGCGCCATCACCGACGCCGAGCGTGTCGATGTCATTCGCGATGGAAAACAAGTGTCCATCCCTATCAATAAAGAACTGAGCCTGCTCGACATGCTGAAGAAACAGCCCATCTTCGCATCGCCCTTTGTGCCATCTGAGGTGGACAGCGTAATGGCAGACTCTCCCGCCGCAAAACTGGGTATGAAGAAAGGCGACAAAATCGTGGCTTTTGCCGGCAAACCCGTCGATTGCTGGGTGACATTCGACAATGAGCGCGGTCGTTTGGCCGACGCATTGTCATCCGCCAAGACACCTGCCGACAGCATGAAGATACGCCAGACAACCGTCGCTGTCGAGCATAAGGCCACCGGCGCCATCGACACCATGCAAGTGACACTCAACCCGGACCTGAGTCTCGGCATCGCCAAGACCTCTGTGCTCAACTATTATAAAGAGACGAAAAAGGAATACGGATTCTTCGAGAGTTTCCCCGCCGGCATCAGTTATGGCGTGGGCGTGCTGCGCGGTTATGTCGACGACCTGAAATATGTGTTTACAGCCGACGGGGCCAAGTCACTTGGCGGTTTCGGGGCAATCGGAAGCCTTTTCCCCGCTGAATGGGATTGGATGATGTTTTGGCGCATGACCGCCTTCCTGAGCATTATCCTCGCTTTCATGAACATCCTGCCCATCCCCGCCCTCGACGGTGGTCATGTGCTCTTCCTCTTATGGGAGATGATTACAGGCCGCAAACCGAGCGACAAATTTATGGTTTATGCCGAGTATATCGGCATGGGCATCCTCCTGTTGCTCATGGTCGTGGCCAACCTCAACGATATCCTCCGCTGGATTGGGGTGATGTAAAAAAGCGGCCTCACCCCCAACCCCTCTCCAAAGGGCGAGGGGAGTGATTACTCCCAGAACCCCCAGTGCTCCCATTACTCTCATTACTCCCATTACTCCCATCTTCCCAAACGACCAAACGACCAAACGACCAGTCCCCCAAACGACCAAACGACATGGCCCTTGTCAATGAACATCTGTTGAAGATGACCGACAATTACCTCTTTGCCGACATCGCAAAAAAGGTAAAAGCATTTATGGTGACACACCCGAAAGAGCGTGTCATCAGTCTGGGCATCGGCGATGTGACATTGCCTCTCTGTGAAGCCGTGACAACCGCCATGCACCGCGCTGTGGACGAACTGGGGCATTCAGACACTTTCCACGGATATGGTCTCGAGCAGGGTTATGAATTCCTTCGCGAGGCCATTGCCAAACATGACTATCTGCCCCGAGGCATCCATCTCAACCCCTCTGACATTTTCATCAACGACGGTGCCAAAAGCGACACGGGCAATATCGGCGAACTGCTGCGGTGGGACAACAGCATGGCTGTAACCGACCCCATCTATCCCGTCTATATCGACGCCAACGTGATGAACGGACGGGCGGGCGACATGACCGACGGACGGTGGAGCCGCGTCACCTATCTCGCCTGCAACCCGGATAACCACTTCACGCCGCAGATACCCCGCCACCGTGTGGATATCATCTACCTTTGCTATCCCAATAACCCGACGGGGGCAGTGCTCAGCAAAGAGGAATTGCGGAAGTGGGTGAACTACGCCATGCACAACGATGCGCTCATCCTTTTCGATGCAGCCTATGAGCGTTATATCCAAGCCCCCGCCATCCCCCACTCCATCTATGAGATACGGGGTGCGAGAAAAGTGGCCATCGAACTGCGCAGTTATTCCAAGACGGCAGGATTTACAGGTGTCAGATGCGGTTATACCGTGGTGCCGAAAGAACTGACCGTGGCGAGGAGCGACGGCAGCCGTGTGGCACTGCACCCGTTGTGGAACCGCCGTCAGAACACAAAATTCAACGGTGCCAGTTACATCAGCCAACGTGCGGCAGAAGCCATTTACACACCAGAGGGCGAAGCACAGGTGACTGCCGCCATCGATTATTACATGGGCAACGCCCGCATCATGCGCGAACGGCTCACCGCCAAGGGCTATCAGGTGTATGGCGGCGAGAACGCCCCCTACCTGTGGTTGAAGACGCCCGACAGCCTCTCCTCGTGGCGCTATTTCGAGCATCTGCTATATCATTCAGCCGTTGTATGCACCCCAGGCGTGGGTTTCGGTCCGTCGGGCGAGGGTTTTGTCCGTCTCACCGCTTTCGGCCGACGCGCCGACATCGAGGAGGCGATAGAGAGGTTTTGATGAAAAGACAATAAAATATACACATACTAATTATGTCAAACTTAAGATTTCAGGTGGTAGAGAAAGCTTTTTCCAAAAAGCCTCTGGAAGTGATTTCACCCACAGAACGTCCGTCGGAGTATTTCGGCAAATACGTGTTCACACGTGCCAAAATGTACAAATACTTGCAGCGCGACGTCTATGAGAAACTCATTGATGTGATAGACAACGGCGCACCGCTCGACCGTTCCATCGCCGATGCAGTGGCTAAAGGCATGAAGCAATGGGCAGATGAAAACGGTGTGACACACTACACTCACTGGTTCCAACCACTGACCGAGGGCACCGCCGAGAAGCACGACGCATTTATCGAGCACGACGGAAAAGGCGGCATGATGGAGGACTTCAGCGGAAAACTGCTCGTACAACAGGAACCCGACGCCTCGTCATTCCCCTCAGGAGGCATCCGTGCCACCTTCGAGGCCCGCGGCTACTCCGCCTGGGACCCCACATCGCCCGTCTTCATCATCGACGACACTCTTTGTATCCCCACCATATTCATCTCATACACCGGCGAGGCACTCGACTACAAAGCACCGCTGAAACGCGCCCTACGCGCCGTGAGCGAGGCTGCGGCTGCCGTGGCACGCTATTTCGACCCCAACGTGAAGAAGGTCATCACCAACCTGGGATGGGAACAAGAGTATTTCCTTGTGGATGAAGACCTCTACTCCGCCCGTCCCGACCTGCTGCTCACCGGGCGCACCCTCATGGGTCACGACTCGGCGAAAAACCAGCAGATGGATGACCATTACTTTGGCATTATCCCAGACCGCGTGCAAGCGTTCATGAAAGATTTGGAGGTGCAGGCCCTTGAACTGGGCATACCCTGCAAAACGCGACATAACGAGGTGGCTCCCAACCAGTTTGAGTTGGCTCCCATCTACGAGGAGACCAATCTGGCTATCGACCACAACATGCTGCTGATGAGTCTGATGAAGAAGGTGGCGCGCAAACACGGTTTCCGCGTATTGCTTCATGAGAAGCCTTTTGCCGGCATCAACGGGTCAGGTAAGCACAACAACTGGAGCCTGAGCACCGACACGGGCATCCTGCTGCATGCGCCCGGAAAGAATGCGGAGCAGAACCTGCGCTTCGTGACCTTCATCGTAGAGACGCTGATGGGTGTTTATAAGCACAACGGACTGCTCAAAGCCAGCATCATGAGTGCCACCAACGCCCACCGTCTGGGTGCCAACGAGGCGCCGCCCGCAATCATCAGTTCCTTCCTCGGCAAACAGGTGTCGGAACTGTTGGAGCACATCGAGAAAGCCGACAAGGAAGACCTTTTCACCATCGCCGGCAAACAGAAGATGGAACTCGACATCCCCGAGATTCCCGAACTGCTCATCGACAACACCGACCGCAACCGCACCAGCCCCTTCGCCTTCACCGGCAACAGGTTTGAGTTCCGTGCCGTCGGTTCCGAGGCCAACTGCGCCAGTGCGATGATAGCCTTGAACACAGCCGTGGCAGAGGCATTGACCAATTTCAAACAGCGCGTGGACGCCCTCATCGCCGCCGGACAAGACCAGACCAGTGCCATCATCGACGTGGTGCGCGAAGACATCCGCACCTGCCGTCCCATCCACTTCGACGGCAATGGTTACAGCGACGAATGGGTGGAAGAGGCCACACGACGCGGTTTGGACGTGGAGAAGAGTTGCCCCGTCATTTTCGACCGTTACCTTGACGAGGACACCATCCGTATGTTCGAGAGCATGAACGTGATGAACCGCAAGGAACTGGCCGCCCGTAACGAGGTGAAATGGGAGACCTACACAAAGAAGATACAAATCGAGGCCCGTGTGATGGGCGACCTGTCAATGAACCACATCATTCCCGTGGCCACCCATTATCAGAGCCAGTTGGCCAAGAACGTGCAGAATATGTACACCATCTTCGACAAAGAGGAGGCCGAAAAACTGACTGCCCGCAATAAGAACATCATCAAGGAGATAGCCGAGCGCACACGGGCCATCGAAACAGGTGTGGAAGAACTGGTAGAGGCGCGTAAAGTGGCTAACCGCATTACCGCTGAGCGCGAGAAAGCCATCGCCTACCATGACACCGTGGAACCCAAGATGGAAGAGATACGCTACCAGATAGACAAACTCGAACTCATCGTCAGCGACGAGTGCTGGACATTGCCCAAATACCGCGAACTGCTGTTTATCAGGTGATGGTTGAGGGCTCAGGTATTTCTAGGAATCTCTAGGAGTTTCTATGCAGCTATAAATCAAGAGATGGCCGCTCATTTTGAGCGGCCATCTCTTTTTTAGGTGTCATTAAGGACTTTAAGGTCCTTAAGGTCCTTAAGGTCTTTAACGACCTAGATTTACCCTCACCCTCCTGTTCCCTCCCTGGGGGAGGGGCAGGGCGGGTATTGTGGGAGATATTACTTCCTCACCTGCTTTTTGCCGTCGGTGATGACAACGCCCTTGTAAGAGCGGTTCACACGCTGGCCGTTGAGGTTGTAGAGAGGTTGGTTGATCTGCTGATCAGCATCGACGGTATTGATACCTGTCGTTTCATCCGGATAGATGAACTCATTGGCATTTGCCGTTGTGGTGCGCAAATATGACTTGCCTTCACCGCAGGTCCAGCCCACTTTCTTCTTCTGGAAGCAAATCCGTTCTTTCTCTGTGGAGTAGAACAGGCCATAGATAAATCCATAATCCTCTTCAGTCACTGTGTAGGGACCTTCTGACGTAGCCACGAGCAGATTCACATCCTCGAGCGCGTCAACGGCTGTAGTAGCCACATTCACCTCATAAGTGCCGGCCGCAGCCTCGACCACCAGACCCGTGTTGGCGGGTGTCATGGTCACATTCTTGCGCATGATGTAATTGCCGTTCTTTTCGGTGATGATATACGCCTTGACATCAGAGCCGGTGAAGTCGAGCGGATAGATGCTGCTGAAAGAAGCCGCGCCACGCTCGCCGATGGTGATGGTGACTGTGGCGGGAGCCACGACAGCCTCTTCTGACTGTTCGCTCAGACCGCCCATCTCATTGGCGGCACGGATGGTATAAACCGCGTCAACATCCTCGACGGTATATGACTCTTCGATGGTGAAGCCAATCACGCTGCCATCCTTGCAGATGGCATAGAGCAGTGCGTAGTCGCTACCCGTCCAAGAAAGGGTGGTTCCGGCGAGCACCACATCCGTGGGCACAGGAGCCTGTTCGGTGTAGAGTGTAGGCTGCCAATCGCCGAACATGTTGCCCATGTCGGCTGCCACGGCGGCCTCCTCGGCTGTCAGCACAGGATTGTTGGTATGATTGCTGCCGAAGGTGGTCTTACGTCCGCTCAGATCGACCGTCGCACCGGTAGATGTCACGGAGTTATACTCTGCGAAGCGGGCGGGATATCCGTCAGATCCCATCTCGCTCCATCCTATGGGAGACGGAACAACATTCATCGTTGTGTTGATGTAAAGTGCGATAGGAGTGCCCTGACCCCACGGACGACCGAGGGTGTAGTTGCCGTCGGCATCGGAAGCCGTCACAGTCTGTTGCTTAGCATAATTCACCACACCGGGCTCGCCGTTGATGACACAGTCGCTGAACACCCATCCGATGTTGGCGGGTTGTGAGGGCACAGCGAGATAACCGCCGGCTATCTGGCGCAATTCGACGCCATTGAAGAAGGCATCACCCTTACCGCAGAGGAAGTCGGTGCGTCCGCGCACGACACCGCCCTCGAAGTAGTAGAGTCCGCTTTGTTTGTTCGAGGTCCATGTGTCTTGGTATCCATGCAGATACACGTTCTTATAAATGGTCTTCGTGCCACGGTCTTGTACGGCGATGTTACGTCCCAATGCATCATCAATACCGCTCTTCACGGTCAGGTCTTGGAAGTAGGTGTCAGAACCGCTGAGTTGCAACACGTCGCTCTTGCCGATACCGTCATACACACTGGTGGTGCCGTAGGTACCCGCGAAGGTGGGAGTGCCGTCGGGCAGGTTGGTGATAATCACCCCGTCTCTGCTCTCACCGATGAACGAGATGTTCGAGGCGGTAACGTTAGTAATAGGACTTGCATAAGAATTGCCATCGTCGCTGCTGATGGTGGCTGTGGTGCTGATGGGCAACGTATAGGTGCCGTTCATGAGGAAGATGCGGTAGCGGGTGTTCTTATCGCTGCGGCTGTTGGCTGCTGCGATGGCATCCTCGAGCGAGCCGTCGGTCGGCACCACCCAGTCATAAAGGCCCTTGGTCACCGACGGACGCACCATTGTGGTGAACGTGATGGTGATGGCCTCCTCCAACACATTATCTGTCAGGTCGCTCACCGAATTGGCAGGCAGTTCGAAGATGTAATCTGAAGCGTAGTCGAGTCCTTTATAAACGAACGACACGGTCTTTCCACTCACGGTCGGGGTGAGTTCAACACCGTCGAGCATACCTACGACACCGTCAGCCACTTTCACGCGCTCATCGAATGTCAGCACGATTTTTCCGGATGCAGAAGCACCGGTAGCACCGTTCTCGGGCACAGTCGACACGAGTTCGGGTGCCTGTCCGTCATCGACAAGTTGAGGATTACCTGTGATGAAGAACATGGCGAGCGTGTTACCATCGTTTTTAGAGGCGGCGCCAACCACATCTGACTCTTTGTCGGCTATCATGCGGATGTAGAGTTCTGTCTGGTTGTCGGCTGCTGCCGGCATCTGTCCAGCGAATGAAGCGACAGCCTTGGCACCCGTCATGGTAATGCTGCCGAAACCTGTCCATTCCACGCCGTCGAGCGAATACTCTACATTGTAGGTCTGGTAGGCATTATAGTTGTAGAGCATCTGGAACTGCACATTGATATCCTTGAATGCCTCTGCATTGATCTTGGTCTGCCAGTGGTAGTGACCCACATCGCCGTCTTTTGTGCCTGTCGTCCAGTTGACAGCGGCACCGGCAAGACCCTCATAACCACCTGCCGCCACGGTACTCTTGTCGAGCCATGCGCTGGTGGAACCTGTCTCGGTATTCACAAGATTGAGTGCGGTGGCAGTATTATTCTCATCTGAGAAGTCTGCCACACGGCCGTTTTTGCCCTCTTTATAGAAGTCCCAACCGGCGATGATGTCAGCCTCGGCGTAGGTGGCGGTGATGTCCTTGTCGCCGTCCATTGTCACAGTCAGTTCGCTGTTGGTGGTGTTGTCACTCCAGTTGGTGAAGGTGACAAGACCCACGTACTGGTTAGCGGTAAGCACCACATTGGTGCCAGCCTCATACATCATCTTGCCATCGACCATGGTGGGTTCGGGTGAGACGGTCACCATATAGTCGTTGGTGCCATCCACGGTGAGCGCCAGTTCGTATGTTTCCACTGCCACAAAGTTGGCGGTCAGTTCAGCGTCGCCGTTGACAGTGTATTTGAATTTCGCCTCGGTCGAGACAACCTCGCCGGCGGCGTCAGTCCAGTTCACAAAGTCATAACCGAAATTCTCGGTGGCGGTGAGAGTCACCTCCGTACCTTCCTCATACTCTTCAGCGGCAGGATAAGCACTGACCGTACCTCCCTCTTCGGGAGCAGCGGCAATAGTCAAAGTGTACTTGTTCACATCGGAGACAGTGCCGTTGAGCAGACCTTCAATAGTCATTTCTGCATAACCGCCATCCTTACCCGCAGGTACGCCCACTGTGCCAATGACAGTGAGAATGTCGGCTGATGTGAGGAATTCCTGTTGGTCCTCGTCCAGTTCGATTTCGAAATGGTTGGTGTAGTTGTCGTTAGTCCCGAACATGTCTTCACTCTGTGTCTTATTATTTCGCGGCGCGGTAAAATCGCCTAATGTGAGAGGCTCGCCGTCACCTGTTTTCGCACTGATGGTGATGCCATTCGACTGGTCTGTGCCGAAACGCTGGATATAAGCACTGATTCTGGTCGGGGTAAACGTCAGTCCTGCTGCGGGTTTCACGCTCCATTCCACAGACGTTGTTTCACCGTTGGGTCTCAGTTTAACAAACGAAACGAGAGAACCATCAGGATAGGTTGCCTGTCCGGTGCCTGTGCCGTTTAATGTGATGTCACCAGTGTTGATGGCCACGGTGCTGAAAGCATCTTCAGGTGTCGTGGTATAATTGGCAATGCCATCCACGCTGGCCATCGGCCAAATCACTGTCGCGTCAGCATCGGTATAGGTCGTTCCACCCTGACTCTGCACCATGGGGAGCACCACCTGTACATAGCGCATATAACCTGCGTCACTCCCGATGACCACATCCACGGTTTCGGCTGTGTTGGCCACCTGATAACTGATGGTCTTGCCTGAGGTGTAGTCGCTCTGTCCGTCAATGGTCGTGGTGGATAACTCATAGTATGCCTCCATCGACACCGTAGCGTCCTTGCAAGAAGGAATGGTAAAGGTGGTACCGTTGTTGACCTGAATCCAGTCGGTGTTATTGGCATTGTTGAACTTACCCGGGCTGGTGTTGACGTTCATCGGCACATCGATGACGGTGCCGTTCACGGTAGCCTGAGCCACCCACACGCCGCTGGTATTCTCCCACTTTACAATGGGAGCGCCCTGGTCGCGACGGAAGTTAAACTTCACGGTCACTGCCTCCGTGCGGTCTGCCAGAGCCACTTCGTTCTCAGTGAACACCGGTGTGAGTTCAAGATCATTCTCGAGGGTAACAGTCGCGCCGGCTGCGTAAGTATTGCTGCCGTCAGTCCATCCCGTCAGGGTGTATCCCTCTTTGTAGAGGGTATAGTTCTGTGCAGGAATGGTGTAACTGTCGCCCTGGGCATAAGTGCCGCCTGTCGGGAGAATATCGCCCTGACAAACCACGTCGCCCTTCGAATACGACACATTGACAGCCGTAGCCTCGATGGCGGTAACGGCAATATAAGGCAGGTAACTGTTATAAGAGATGGTCAGGGTGGTGGCTTCGCCGGTATATTTCACGGAAACAATACTGGTGTGGTCTTGGTCCCAACAAGTATTACCACTTGAGAGTGTACCCGTGCCCACAGTCTCATTATTAGCGTTTTTCACCGTCACGGTGCCTGAGCCATAGTAGCAGTTGCCTAAGTCAATCTGCACGGGACCTTCCACACGCACGGTAGCGGTCGTACCGGTCCATCCGTGGCTGTTGTGGTATTTGCCCTTCAACACGACATTGGCGTTTTCGGCATCGGCGGCTACTTGTGTCAGTGTGCCGTCTTCAGCCACATTTACGCCAAATTCGTAGTTGGTGCCGTCAACACGCTGTTCTGCGGTCAGGATGTTGACCATGTCTATGGCGAAGTCGTGATAGGTCCATGCCTCAGAGGAGTTCTCGATGGCTTCCACCGCCACATAGGGGCAATAATCCATACCCGAGATGGTCAGCGTGGTGGCATCGCCCTCGTAAACCAGTTCGGTCACGTTTGAGCGGTTGTTCTTCCAGCAGGCGGCGGTTGGCGTGGCAGTCACCACGGTCTCGCCGTTGCTGTTTTTCACCGAGATGGTCTTGCTGCTATAGGTGCATTGACCCACAAGGATTTTCACGGGACCGGAAACGGCTGTCACCACTTGCAGATTGGTACAACCATGGTCGCTGTGGTACTTACCGCTGACGGTAGCCACTGCCGACGCGTCATCGGCGGCCACACGACTCACCGTGCCCTCGTCATCGACTGCCACACCGAAACTGACTGGGGTGCCCTGCACCTGCTCGTCAGTGGTCAGCAAGGTCCCCGTCTGATTGTTGACGATCACACTAAAATCCTTGAATTCAGCCGCATTCACATTTGTTGTCCATGCCAATCCAGCCAATAGCATAAAGGCAAAGACAAACAATCTTTGAATTTGCTTGTTCATAGAAATTTGTTTTAATTATTAATTTGAATTAGTAGTTTGCTAACTTTCGGGTGCAAAAATACAAAAAAAAGCAGAAATCACCTATTTTTTTGTGTTTTTTTGATAAGTAATTACACCCACACAACTCCTCACAAACAAAAAAAGCCCGAAAGGCGGGACTTTCGGGCTTTTCTGATAAGTGATAATCAGTAATCCATTATTTCTGTGGGGCAGGATTCTGCATGCCGGGATTGCCGGGACCCATGCCGGGGCGCATACCAGGACCCATGCCGGGTTTCGGACTCATCTCCTGGAATTTCTCGTACTGCTCCTTGGTCAGGATTTCCTGCACCTTCTTGTCATACTCGGCACGCTTGGCTTGCATCTGCTCCATGCGGGCTCTCATCTCCTCACGTTGCTCTTCAGTCAACTGGGGCATGCCTTGACCACCGCCCTGCCCAAAGCGCGGGGGGCGCTGACGCTGTTCACCTTGTTGTCCATCGGCTTGTCCACCGGGCTGACCGGGAGCAGAAGGACGGCCAAAACCGCCACGACCGGGACCACGACCGAAACCACGCATGCCGGGACCTCTCAGCACATCAGCATATTCTTTGTTGAGTTCGGTCAAGTCTTTCGTCTGCTTCTCGTTGAGTTCCAAACGCTCGGCCATCATCTTGGTCATTTGTTCGGGGTCGGGCTGACGTCTTTCAAAACCGGCACTCTTGTTGTCATCCTGGGCATAACCGAAACTGACGGTTGCTGCCATGGCTAAAATCATTACAATCTTTTTCATAATCTCTTTTTTTTACAATGAAACAATAAGTTAGTAGATATCACTACTGTGATTTTCTGATGCAAAGATAATATGTTTTTCATCTTACTACAAACTTTTTTCGACTAAGAGTGGAATATTTTAGACCAACCCTTGGTTTTTATTCAACGAAAATGCCATTTCAGACCAGCCGTCAACCACAGTCCGGGTTGGGGAACGTTGCCATAATCGACATAATCCTTGTCCAACAGGTTGGCAGCCTCGACATAGACACTATAACGGGGAGCATCCCACGCCAAGCGCACATCCACGACACCATACGCCTGATAGGGCAACACTTCGCCCGCAGTGGTGGTGTAGGTGCCGGCACGGTCGTGCAGACGATATTTCACGGTCATGCCCATACGGTCGAAGAAAACAGCCTGCAGCGATGCCGTCAGTTGGTGGCGCAAATATTCCAGTTTCGACTGTGTCTGCATTTGCCCCAGCGGCTGCTTGTCCTCGTTGATATAGCAATAAGCCACTTGAAACTTTCTCAGCACCTGTTGGCTGCTCAACAACCGTCGCAAGTCGAAGTCAGCGCGTATCTCCGTCCCGATGCTGTTGACCCGTGTACGGTTCACGCTTTCCCAAACAGGCTCAGCGGCGGTCGGGTCGAGCACCCAGTCAATCATATTGCGCAGATGGTGATGGAATACGCAAGCCTTGGCGCTGACACCCGCCACGGTGTATTTCACGCCACATTCCACCGCGCGCATCTCTTCGGGCTGAAGGTACTTATCCGCCTTATGTCCGCCCACACTATAATAGAGTTCAGTGAACGAGGGCATCCGCAGCGACGAGTTGTAAGAGGCATAGATTTTCCAGCAATTGCCCACACGATAACTCATATCTACACCGGGGTAAAAGGTGAACGGCATGCCGTTCCATGTGTTTTTTACCGCAACGAAACCCGCCGAGAGGGTCATCCTGTCAAGCAACACATTGTGCTCAAGATGGAAACTGAGGTTGGAGCGGTTCAGCCCGTACAGGTAGTCGCGGTCGGTGCCGCTGATGTGCTTGGGACTGTGCAGCGGTTCGCCGAGATTGCCGCTGACGATGTCCTCGTTGCGGAACTCCGCGCCAATGGCGGTCCGTCCCCCTACCCAGTCGAAATAACTGTTGAGATGCACACCAAACACATCAGTGCAATGGTAATTGAACGGCACTTTCTCCTCAGAACCGCGTATCAGTTCAAACCGGTCGATGTTGCGGTTCCAATAGACTGACGGCCTGAAATGGAACCACCCGAGTTTATTCTCCCCATAAACGGCGGTATAGATTTTGGTGGTCCGCTCATATTGTTCGTCAAACTTCGCACTGTAGAATGTGTTAGAACCGAAGCTTTTGGTGCTCAATCCGGCATGCCACCGCAACCGCATCGCATCATCATCGTACATGCCCTGATAAAAGGCTTTTCCTCCGGCATAATCGCTGTTGAGGTGACCCGAGGCAGAACGCAGATAACCGTCGCTGCGGGTCAGGCTGCCGCTCAACAGGTTGCTCCATACGCCACGCGACACACTCGCCCTGCCGCCAACCGACAGATAGCCGAAACTGCCGCCCTCGACGCGAATGTCGAATGATTGGGCGTTTGTGTAGTTGGGAAGATGGGAATTCTGGGAGCACTGGGAGTTTTGGGAGCAATGGGAAGATTGGGGGCACAGGGAGTAATCACTCCCCTCTCCACTTGGAGAGGGGTTGGGGGTGAGGCTTTTTGTCACAATATTCACCGCGCCGACAAGCGACGAGGTGCCATAGACCCTTCCTGCAGGGCCCTCAAGCACTTCGATGCGCTCTATATCGCTCACATCGACAGGAAAATCAAAAGCATTGTGTCCGGTTTGCGGGTCGCAGATGTTGATGCCGTTGAGCAGGATGGTGATTTGCTCGCTGGTGCCGCCTCGTATGGCGATGTCGGTCTGCGTCCCGATGGGTCCGCGCTGCCGTACATCCACGCCTACGGCATATTTCAGCAAATCGTTAATACTTTGCGCTGGCGACGATTGTATCTCCTCGCGGCTCAGCACTGTGACCATTCTCGCGGCTTGCTCCAAGGCAAGCGGTGCGCTCGTGCCCGTGACCTCGACCTCGTCGAGTTCGTGCACCCTCTCCGTCCGTGTCGTATCGGGGCGTTCCTCGAAGGAACTTTTCTTGTCATCGGTGGCGGCGCTGGCCGATTGCAACGTGGCTACGCTCAACACACCGATAATCACCTCACGGCCCAGACAAGCAAAGAGCGCATACCCTTTTCTGATAAAATGACGGAAAAGGATTGGCCGGCGCTTGTTGAATTGTGGTTTGTACATTTTTAAAATGATAAAAGAAATACGAAATGCAAAATGCGAATTTCGATATTATGGGTGCAAAGGTAACTTCTTTTTGTCAATCAACAAATAAATGATAACGGAAGTTTCGCAAATGCTTAACTTCATTTGTTGTTAAGTGTTGTGCCCTCAATTATTCGTAACTTTTGATAAGTTACTTCATCTCGGCAAAAAAAATGAATGAATTCATTTTGTTGTGCTCTCGATTATTCGTAACTTTGCACACATATTTTTTATTGATAAGATTATGCAAATAGGTTTTGACAATAATAAATATGTGAAGATTCAGTCTGAGCATATTAAAGAGCGTATCTCAGAGTTCGGCGGAAAACTTTATCTGGAATTAGGTGGAAAACTGTTTGACGACCACCATGCCTCGCGCGTGCTGCCCGGTTTCAAGCCCGACAGTAAACTGAGCATGCTCAAACAACTCTCCGACAGCATAGAAATCGTCATCGTCATCAGCGCCGAGGATATCGAGGCCAACAAGACGCGCGCTGACCTGGGCATCACCTACGACGAGGATGTGCTGCGGTTGAGAGACGCGTTCATGGGCAGGGATTTCTTCGTCGGCTCGGTCGTCATCACCCATTATTCGGGCCAGCGCTCCGCCGACAATTTCCGCAACCGTCTGCAGCGCATGGGCATCAAGACCTATTTCCACTACCTCATCGAGGGCTATCCTCACAACGTGGCGCTCATCGCCTCTGACGAAGGGTTCGGCAAGAACGATTTCGTCGAGACGGAACGCCCGCTGGTCATCGTCACGGCTCCCGGTCCGGGCAGCGGCAAAATGGCCGTTTGTCTCAGCCAACTCTATGGTGAGAACAAACGCGGTGTCAGGGCCGGATACGCCAAGTTTGAGACCTTCCCCGTGTGGAGCCTGCCATTGAAGCATCCCGTCAACGTGGCTTACGAGGCGGCGACAGCCGACCTGAACGACGTGAACATGATTGACCCGTTCCATCTCGACGCATACGGCAAGGTGGCTGTCAACTACAACCGCGACATAGAGATTTTCCCCGTACTCAAAGCGTTGTTTGAGGGCATCTACGGTTCCAGTCCTTACAAATCGCCGACCGACATGGGTGTGAACATGGTGGGGTTCTGTATCTCCGACGACGAGGTGTGTTGCAAGGCTTCAAAAGACGAAATCATACGGCGCTATTACACCGCGACGAACAAACTGGCCGACGGTGCCTGCAACGACAGCGAGGTGCATAAGATACAGATGTTGTTCAACCAACTGAAGATCTCGACTGACGACCGCAAAACCACCGTGGCCGCCAACAACCGTAAGAGCGAGAGCGGTCACACCTCGGCAGCCATCGAACTTGCCGACGGCACCATCATCACGTCGCAGTCGAGCCCGCTGTTGGGTTGCTGCGCAGCCCTGTTGCTCAACGTGACCAAGCATCTGGCAGGTATCGACCATGAGGTGAAACTCATCCCGCAGAGCATGATTGAACCCATCCAGAAGACGAAGATAGAATATCTGGGAGGCCGCAACCCGCGTCTGCATACCGACGAGGTGCTCGTAGCGCTCTCCGTGCTGTCGCCACACGACGACAACTGCCGCCGCGCATTGGAGAGCCTGCCCAAACTGCGCGGTTGCCAAATCCACTGCACGGTGATGCTGAGCGAGATAGACCGGAAAATCCTGAAAAAACTCGGCTGCGACCTCACTTGCGACCCTGTGAGGAAATAAAGCAGTCTCACCCCCAACCCCTCTCCAGCCACACCCCCGGCCCCTCCATCCCGAGCGAAGCTCGCCCCCACGTAGTCTTCCCAAAGGGCGAGGGGAGTAGATACTTAATGAGACAAAGGGCAAGAGAATACTCCACTAACCACGCCCTCCCCTCGGGGAGGGATGGGGAGGGGGCTCCCCAAACGACCAATCTCCCAAACGACCAAACGACCAACTCCCCAAACGACCAACTCCCCAAACGACCAAAAATGGACAACCCCTATATCAAACAGTTTCCCGACCTGATGGCGGGCAAGAAAGTGATGTATGTGCACGGCTTCGGGTCATCGGCACAGACAGGAACGGTAGGCCGGTTGCGCGAGGTATTGTGCAACGCCACGGTCATCGCCGAGGATGTGCCCCTGCATCCCGAAGAGGCGATAGCCATGCTCAAATCGATGTGCGAGACGGAACAGCCCGACCTCATCATCGGCACATCGATGGGCGGCATGTATGCGGAGATGCTCTACGGCTATGACCGTATCCTCATCAATCCCGCCCTGCGGATAGGCGACACGATGGTCAGCCATGGCATGACTGGCGCACAGAAGTTTTTCAACCCCCGCAAAGACGGCATACAAGACTTCATCGTGACCAAAGCGATGGTGAAGGAATACAAAGACATCACCACCCATTGTTTCGAAGGTGTCAATGACGAGGAGCGCCGACGGGTCGTCGGACTGTTCGGCGACCGCGACAACCTGGTCTTCACTTACGACCTCTTCCATGAGCACTACTCCACCGCCATCCATTTCCACGGCGAGCACCGCATGGACGACCAATCGTATATGCAGTCGGTCATGCCTGTCATCCGTTGGATAGATGACCGCCAACGCGGTTTCGACCGCCCCGTGGTCTATGTCACGGCCGACACCCTCATCGACGAGTGGAAGAAACCCCGTTCGAGCGCACAGAAAGCCTTCCGGCGCCTGATAGAAATCTATAATGTGTATATCGTGGCACCCATGCCCCTTTACACCGACACACCCGATGACGGTCTCATGGCTTGGGCCGAGGAATACATCAATGTGCCGGCATACGGACATATCATCCGCAGCAACCAGCCCGAACTGCTCTTGGGCGATTTCCTCATCACCACAGATGACACCCCGAAATTCATGGGCACCGTCATCCCCTTCGGCAGCGACACCTTCAAGACCTGGGAAGAGATTATCACCTATTTTGAAAGGATTAATCCGTAAGGAGGTTTATCAGATGCTCTAAGGGGCATAGGTGATGGCGCCAATGAGATAGTTTTGTAGGGGCGGTGCCCCTACAGATGCCACCCTTGAGACAGTTTGATGTCGTTTAGCGGACACCAATGATAAAAAACAACGGATTGCACGAATGAAACGGATGTATCAGTATCCGTGAAATTCGTGCAATCCGCTGTTTTTGGGGTTGAGGGTTTTAACCCCTTGCCCTCTTTGCCGGGGACGCAGCCGTCCCTTTTTGGAGTATCTCCCCTCTCCCTCGGGAGGGTCAGGGTATTAAGGTAGAGGGCATGAACGTATGCTAAACCCTCTACCCTAAACCATGAGTTTTATTGGTGCAAGATGATATTGGCGATACCTGTCAGGTCGGCAACGTCGATATCGCCGTCAGGTACACCGCCTATACCACCTGCCACGTCGGCTGCTTCCATGATAAACACCGTGAGTGTTTTGCCGAGCAGGTAGTTGGCCATCAGGGTGAAGTCTGCCACATCCACCTCCAAGTCACCGTTTACGTCGCCGGGGATGAAGTCAATCACGCTGAGGGTTGATTTCAGTTTCTCGACGCTATGCGACTCGTTCAGGTTGTTGCTCAGGCTCACATTCTTCAACAATATGGCGTAGTCG
>JAFZAH010000049.1 GCA_017548275.1 Prevotella sp. | reverse complement strand
GATTTCCCTTCCTGACAACACCGCCAATACGTCCTTCGGCACATAGGACTCTAACTCTTCGTGCACTGAGGCCCCACTTGGCTGCCGCTTCACTTACTTTTATATACTCCATTTATACCTATTTTTCTATAATAACGTACATGAAAGTCTGTTTATTATTCCTGTTTTGTTAATTTTGGGAATAATACTGCCTTTTCATGTCATCTTTACCCAATCCTCGCGAAAGTTAGGGTTGGTCAGAATGTAAACGTAACCTGGTTCTTTGTTGTTCATATTGTTCTCTTGATTTGATCTTCTGTCCATAGTAAATCATCTACACTGACACCCAATACCTTTACCAGTTGCTTATTTGTCATACCTTTCTCTGTAAGCACCGCCTTAATGCGATTGATGTCCTTGTCCATGATGGATATGCTGTTGTTAATGTTACAAAGATACTCATTTTTATCCAAACAGAGTACATTATGCGAAGATAATTGGCAAATAGTCACATCTTAATGTCATTTTCTCCAACAGACAGACAGTTTTCCCGGTATTCGGTTGTTATTTCGGATGAGTTACAAGTTTATTCCGGTTTTTATCTTTTCCACTTCGTGTCCGATGGCCGTTGGTTCCGGGCGGGAATGATTATGATAAAACCATTCAAAACCACCCTTTTATAAGCATATTCCGGGGAGATAACCTCTTTTTAGCAAGATTTTTATTTGATTAACACTAAAAAAGATGCTTTTCTCTCGTACATTCACTATTTTTGCACATGATTTTGAGAAAGCGGTGCAGAACGCCTCTGTCGGATGATTGTCATACCGACGGTCGGGCGTATTTTTGCCGTGATGATGAGGGATAGTAATAAGTATGAAATTCATCCAGCGATTAGGAAGACTTTTTAGTCGGTATAAGTATTTAATTGTCATTGTCGTCGGTGTAATCCTGATAGGATTCGTCGGCGAAAACAGCATGTGGAACGGGCGCAAACTCAATCGGCAGATTAAAGAACTGAACAACCAGATTGACTCTTTGCAGTCGAAATACAATGCCGACTCAATCCGTCTGAGTGAATTGGAGCGCAACCCCGGAGCCATTGAGAAGATAGCCCGCGAGCGCTATTTCATGAAGACCGACGACGAGGACATCTTCATGCTGTCGGATGATAATAACGAATAACTGAAGGATGATGCGCCAACTGACCAGAACAGAGAGTGCCCTTCTCCTCATCGGGGGATTGATGATGGTGGTGAGTGCCGGATGCTATGCCTTCATGGTGTTGCAGCCCGTCGTCTGCTGGGGGTTCATCGCTGGAGCGCTGCTCTACGGCGCCATGCAGTGGAGACAGAAATATGAGGGGACGAATTTCGTCATACGCAGGTTGAGAAGAATGAAACTCACCGCCAACGTGTTCTTCCTCTTGGCTGGAGTGCTGATGGCCGACTCGGTCTATCATTTCCTCGCACCCCTGTTCTCTGACTGGCATACCTATATCGCCTACGTTTACAACAAGTGGGTCATTCCCCTGCTGGTGGCTGCCATGCTTGAGATGTACTCCACTTTCCGCATATCCAGTGAACTGGCAAAAGAACAAGAACAACAATCATCCAACAAACCATAACCGTGACAAATCGCAAATACATCTACTCTGATATGAATCGAATACTTTTCGCCGTGTTATCCATGGTCGTCATAGCGTCCTGTGCAGGTTATTCCTATCAAATAACCGGCACGGCTGACGGTTCCAATCTCGGCGATAAACAGCAACTTTACATGCGGATCATCGAGGGCGACAAAGCCATCGACTCCTGCGAGGTCGTGCACGGGAAATTCCATTTCTCGGGCTCGAGAGACTCGGTTGTGATGGCCATCCTGTTTATTAACAACAACAATGGCGGTGTGCCTGTGATACTCGAGGAAGGCGACATATCGGTGAAAATAGGTCAGCGCATTCCCACATTGAAGGGCTCTTATTACAATGAGCAACTCAGTCTCTTCCTTAAAAGTCATGACAGCCTGCAATATCAGTTCGAGCAGTTGCAGGGAAAGATGGAAGAATTGCCGCATTTGCATGCGCAGGCCATTATGGACGGTCTCGACATGGTGCAGGTGGAGCGCGACCTTATGCAAAAAAGTAAGGATATCGAGAGAGAGGCGTTGGCGGTCACTCAAAAGATGGACAGTCTGATAACGGATGCTGTCGTGGCGAATGCGGACAATGTGCTGGGCCCGGGCATCTTCTATCTCGCCACACGCAATTATCCGTATCAAGTGATGATGCCTTGGATTGTCGAGGTGATGAGCAAAACGGGCGAATCGTTCAAATCACACCCCTATGTCAAGCGTTATATGAGTGAGGCCGACTTGAACCAACGCCGGGAATTGGGTTTGGACACCGCTCCAGTCAACGGGATGAACACCAATCCAGCCCCTGTGCAGTAACTGGGAGCAGCGCCCATGAAAACACTGATTACTAACGGATTCATCGTCAATGAGGGCCGTATTTTCCGCGGTTCGATTTTGATTGATGGTGAAAAGATACAAAAGGTCTTCGAGACGGAAGAGATGCCCTGCGGCGGCTGCGACGAGGTCGTAGATGCTGCGGGGTGTTACGTCATGCCGGGTGTCATCGACAGCCATGTGCATTTCCGGGAACCGGGCCTGACACAGAAAGCCGACATCGAGTCGGAGAGCCGTGCAGCCGCTTATGGTGGCGTCACTACTTATTTTGACATGCCTAATACGGTGCCGCAGACCACGACACTTGAGGCGCTGGAGGATAAATTCCAACGTGCCGCCCGTGACAGCCATGTCAACTACTCTTTCTATTTCGGGGCCACTAACGACAATACGGCACTTTATCCTCAACTGGACGTTCATCGCATACCCGCGGTCAAGTTGTTCATGGGGGCTTCCACGGGAAATATGCTGGTTGACAGGCGCGAGGCTCTTGAGACTGTCTTCCGCTGCTCGCCCCTGCCCATTATGGCGCATTGTGAGGATACCGCCGTCATCAACCAAAACATGGCGGAGGCGCGACGCGTCTATGGCGACGACCCTGATGTCACGCATCATGCCGAAATCCGCAGCGCGGAGGCTTGTTGGCAGTCGTCGTCATTGGCGGCGGCTTTGGCGAAAAAATATGGCGCACGTTTGCATGTGGCTCACCTGACCACTGCCCGCGAGTTGTCCATGTTCGCTCCCGTTTCTGTCGATGGCGAGCCAGAAATCACCGCTGAAGCCGTGTTGCCGAAAATCACCGCTGAAGCCGTGGTGGCGCACCTGTTCTTTACGGATGCAGATTACAGCACGTTGGGCACACGCATCAAATGCAACCCAGCCGTGAAAACCGCCGATGACCGCTCTGCCCTTCGTAAGGCGCTGACTGACGGGCGAATTGCCACCATCGCCACCGACCATGCTCCCCATCTGCTGAAAGACAAGGAGGGCGGGTGCGCACATGCCGCTTCAGGCATGCCGATGGTGCAGTTCTCATTGCCCGCTATGCTGCAACTGGTCGATGAGGGTGTGATGACCCTTGAGCGGATGGTGGAGTTGATGTGTCACAATCCCGCCCGGCTCTTCTCTGTCAGCCGTCGCGGATTCTTGCGTCCCGGCTATCAGGCTGACATCGTCATCGTGCGTCCTGATTCGCCCTGGACCGTCACATCGCAGGTGATTCAAAGCAAATGCGGTTGGAGTCCGTTGGAGGGCAATACCTTCCGTTGGCGGGTGGAACATACCTTTTGTAATGGCAGCGCTGTTTATCGTCAAGGTGTCTTCTGTCCCGATGTGAGAGGGCAGGAGGTGCGTTTCCGCATAAATGACTGATGCGCATGACTAAAGTGCTGTCATATCGTCTGTCGGAGGTGGAGCCTTATATCAACTGGCTTTATTTCGACCATGCGTGGGGGTTGTCGGGCCGCTCTGAGGAGGAGCGCCTGCGCTTGCGTGAAGACGCGGTGCAGTTGCTGCGCCGGATGGACGCAGACTATCGGTCTTATGCTGTTTTTGGCGTTTTTGATGCCAACAGCGACGGCGACGACCTGATTGTCGATGGCATGAGGTTGCCGTTGTTGCGCCAGCAGAGTCCTTCCCGAGAAGGAAAATGCCTGTGCCTGGCCGATTTCGTCAGACCGTTGTCGTCGGGCGTGGCCGACCGTGTGGGCGCTTTTGCAACCACCGTCGATGTGAGGATGGAGGAGCACCATGCCGACGATCCCTATCTCACGATGCTCGCCCAGACTTTGGCTGACCGCGTGGCTGAGGCTACCGCCGAGAAGATGCACGAGGAGGTGCGCCGCCATTATTGGGGATATGCACCCGATGAACATCTCGACATCGGACAGTTGCACCGTGAGGAGTATCAGGGCATACGGCCGGCCGTGGGTTATCCATCCCTGCCCGATACGAGCATGAATTTCCTGCTCGACCGCCTGCTCGATATGAAAAGTATAGGTGTCCGCTTAACCGAAAATGGCGCCATGCGTCCCCATGCTTCGGTGTCGGGACTGATGTTTGCTCATCCTGCGGCCTGCTATTTCGACCTCGGACCCATCGGCCTCGACCAGTTGGAGGACTATGCCCGTCGCCGCGGCATCCCGCTTCCACTGATGAAAAAGTTTATTAAATAATTCATAAATTCACAATTGACAATTCACAATAACCTCACCCTCCCTTGGGGAGGGCTGGGGTGGGTATAAAAAATATGATTGCAAAGAATCTTCTTCTATATCTGATATTGATTATCATCCCCGACTTGTATATCTTCAAACAGTACATACGTCCGAAGAAGATATCCGTGTCGAAAAAACTGCTGTGGTTCATTCCCATGCTTGTGATGATTGTGTTCACACTCTACATGGCCACATCACGTCATTTCGCTCCTGACAATTACACGGTGTTTACCGTCTATCTCGCGATGTTCGGCCTGTTGGTGTGTACGAAATTGGCATTTATGGTTTTTTCGGTCATCGGTCGTGGTGTGGCGAGGTTGTTTCATTCACATAACAACTGGGGGAATCTGGTAGGACTCATTATGGCTTTTTTTACGGCATATGCTTCTATCTATGGTTTAACGGCAGGCTTCAATAAGTTCGATGTCAATAGATTGGAACTCACGTTCAAAGATTTGCCTGCGGCTTTCGATGGCTATCGTTTCGTACTTTTCTCCGATGCTCATGTGGGCAGTTTTACCGGCAGCCGGGCATCGATGCTCCGTGAGGCTTACGACAGCATTAACGCGCAACAGGCCGATGCTATCTTCTTTGTGGGCGACTTACAGAATGTCAAACCAGAAGAGATAGAGCCTCACCGCCATCTGCTTAATTCTTTGCAGTCGCGCGACGGGGTGTTCTCCGTACTGGGCAATCACGATTATTCGGATTATTTCAACGGTACCGACGAGGAAAAAGCGGCTATAGAGGCGGAGATGGTGGAAAAACAACGTCAATTGGGGTGGCGGTTGCTCAACAATGAGCATGCCATCGTACGTCATGGCGGCGATTCCATATTTATAGCAGGCATGGAGAATGACGGCGAAGGACGGTTTGTGCAAAAGGGCGACCTGAAGAAAACCGTCGAGGGCATCCCCGACGGGGCTTTCACCATCATGTTGGAGCATGACCCGTCGTCATGGCAGCGCACCATTTTACCGGGATGTAAAGCGCAACTTACGCTCAGCGGTCATACCCATGGCGGACAGGTCGGATTGTTAGGACTCACTGCTTACTCGTTAACGAACACTGAGCACGATGGCCTCTATGCCGAGGGCGACCGCCTGCTCTTCGTCTCACGCGGTCTGGGCGGACTACTTCCTTTCCGATATGGTGTCACCGCCGAAATAGTGGTCATCACACTGAAGAAAGGGTAAATACAAACCTCAAATTTCAAACCTCAAACCTCAAATCATGAAATACCTCTATCGTATCTATCAGGTGCTCATTGCCATTCCTCTCGTATTGGTATGGACGATATTCATCTCATTGTTGGTGTTGATAGGCTGTCTGTTGGGCGGCGGCAGATTTTTTGGCTATTATCCCCCGAAAATCTGGGGATGGGTCATCTTGAAACTGTTCCTCCTTCCCGTCAAGACCGAGGGAAAGGCACACCTTGAGAAAAACCAGTCGTATGTGTTCGTGGCCAACCATCAGGGCGCGTTCGACATCTTCCTGGTGTATGCCTATCTGGGATGCAATTTCCGCTGGATGATGAAATATCAGTTGATGAAAATTCCTTTTGTGGGGATTGCCTGTAAGGCGTCGAAGCAAATCATGATTGACAAGCGGGGACCGAAACGCATACGCGAGTCTTACGAGAAAGCCAAGCAAATCATGAAGGGCGGCATCTCCATTGTGGTCTTCCCTGAGGGTTCGCGCACATTCACAGGTCACATGGGCAAGTTCCGCAGAGGCGCCTTCCTCTTGGCCGATGAACTGCAATTGCCGATAGTGCCGCTCACCATCAATGGGTCTTTCTATGTCATGCCCCGCACACGCGACTGGCATTTCCTCAATTGGCATCCGCTCTCGCTTACGATTCATCAGCCCATCTATCCCATCGGGCAGGGCGATGACAACGTCACGGCTGCGATGAACGATAGTTACCAGTCGGTCATGTCGTCGCTGGAACCTGATTTCCAGGGATATGTGGAAAATCCGGACCAATAATTTGGGCATATCACTCATTTTCAGTATTTTTGCAAACATCAACAACCCAATTTTGAAAAGTGACACTCAAATAGAGGAATATTTTTCACTGACGTTCACCAACAAGTGTCTATACTCCTCAACTCCTACACTCCAAAAAGTATGAAACAGCAGTGCGACAGCATCGTCATCATTCCCACATACAATGAAAAGGAAAATATCGCCAAAATCATCGAGGCGGTGTTTTCTCTCGAACAGTGTTTCCATATTTTGGTCATCGACGACGGCAGTCCTGACGGTACGGCAGATATCGTGAAAGGGCTGATGGCCGACCGCTATGCCGACCGCCTGTTCATTGTCGAGAGAGAGGGGAAACAGGGTCTCGGCACAGCCTACATCGCCGGATTCAAATGGGCGCTGGAGCGCGACTATGACTATGTGTTCGAGATGGATGCCGATTTCTCGCACGACCCCAACGACCTGCCGCTCCTTTATGCCGCCTGCCATGACGAGGGTTATGATTTGGCTATCGGTTCGCGTTATGTCAGCGGTGTGAATGTCGTCAACTGGCCGATAGGACGTGTGCTGATGAGTTATTTCGCATCAAAATATGTGCGGATTATCACGGGTTTCAAGGTGCATGACACCACCGCCGGCTTCAAATGTTATAAGCGTCGTGTGCTCGAGACCATAGAACTCGATAAAATCCGTTTCAAGGGATATGCTTTCCAGATAGAGATGAAATACACCACGCACAAGATTGGTTTTAAGATCAAAGAGGTGCCCGTGATTTTCGTCAATCGTCGTGAGGGTGTCAGCAAGATGAGCGGTGGCATCTTCGGTGAGGCGTTCTTCGGCGTCATGCGTCTTCGCTGGGACGGATGGTTCAGAAAATACCCGAAAATCCCCGAAGAGAAAAATGATTAAATCGTGTCGAGAAACAAGAGGGAAAAAGACGTAAGAAGTAAGAAACAAGAGTCAAGATTCCCTCTATAGAAGCGGTATTGTCTATACTCCTGAACTCCTAAACTCCTTATATCTCCTCTACTCCCCCCAAAAAGACCTATGAAAATACAAGATATCAAGCAGTTGTATGCGTCTGCACCCTCGGGACAGGCGCTTTTGCATATACTCACTGAAAAGGCGGCGGAAACAGTCTGCCTTGACGGTCTGACCGCCTCGGCAGCGCCATTGCTCTTTGCTGCCATGGCCGAGAGGGTGGGGCGTGTCATGCTGTTTATCCTGCAAGACAACGACGAGGCCAGTTATTTCTATAATGACCTCAATCAGATATTAGGGCCACAGCAAGTGCTCCTCTATCCGTCTTCGTATAGAAGGGCGGTGAAGTATGCGCAGCGCGACGCGGCCAATGAGATACTCCGTACCGAGGTGATGGCGCAATTGTCGGCCAAGGGTGATAGTGCTCGGTCACTGTTTATCGTCACATGCCCGGAGGCGTTGTGCGAACTGGTCGTCTCGCAACAACAGTTCTCCGACCACATCATCACCTTGGAGCGTGGACAGATAGTCTCCTTGTCAGGGCTGGTGGGCCAACTGCGTTCCAAGGGTTTTCATGAGGTCGATTATGTCTATGAGCCAGGGCAGTTCGCTGTGCGCGGCAGCATCCTCGATGTCTATTCTTTTAGTTGCGAATACCCCTTCCGTATAGATTTCTTCGGCGATGAGATTGACACCATCCGCACGTTTGAGGTGCAAGACCAGTTGTCGAAAGATGCGAAACTGCAGGTGGAGATTGTGCCTGAGATGGCGGGCGATGCCAGCGCAAAAGTGTCATTCTTCCGTTTCTTGCCCGATGATGCCCTCGTCGTAATGAAAGACTATGGTTATCTGTACGACACCATCGAGCGCATCTATCAAGACGGTTTCTCGTCGCAAGCCATGACCGAACGCATGGAGGGTGCCACGGAGATGGAGCGTGAGGAGATACAACGTGAGATGCGCAAGGAGAACATGCTGGTTAGCGGTCGGCAGTTTGCGGAAGATGTGGCCAGACACCGCTGCATAGAGTTCGGTCACTGTCAAGCAGACGCTGCCCCTGCCACCCTGCATTTCCACATCACTCCCCAACCGCTCTTCCATAAGAATATCAACCTGCTCATGCAGACGCTTGCCGACTATCAGGCGCAAGGATATCAATTGTATATCCTGGCCGACAGCCGCAAACAGATACAACGACTGCGCGATATCTTCAACGAGGCTGGCGACAACGACGATATCCCTGACAGTGATAAGATACACCTGACCTTTGAACCGGTGGAAAGCACACTGCATGAGGGGTTTGTCGATAACGACCTGCACGCTTGTTTCTTCACCGACCATCAGATATTCGACCGCTTCCATAAGTACTATCTGCGGTCAGATTCGGCACGAGCGGGCAAAATGGCGCTCACGATGAAGGAATTGCAGGAGATGGAGCCCGGCGATTTCATCGTGCATGTCGATTTCGGTATTGGAAAATTCATAGGACTGGTGCGCGTGGCCATGGGCGGCAGTTATCAGGAGATGATACGCATCGGATATCAGCGGGGCGATACGGTCGATGTGTCGATTCACGCACTCTATAAGATTTCCAAATACCGCCGCAGCAGTTCCGGCGTACCGCCTCGTCTGAGCACGCTCGGCACCGGGGCGTGGGAACGGATGAAGGAGCGCACCAAAAACCGTATCAAAGACATCGCACGCGACCTGATACGCCTCTATGCCAAACGACGTCATGAGAAGGGTTTCGCCTTCGCTCCTGATAATTATATGCAACACGAACTGGAGGCCAGTTTCCTCTATGAGGATACTCCCGACCAATTGAAAGCCACTAATGAGGTGAAAGCCGACATGGAGTCGTCAAGACCCATGGACCGCCTCGTTTGCGGTGATGTGGGATTCGGCAAGACCGAGGTGGCCATCCGTGCGGCGTTCAAAGCGGCATGCGATTCCAAACAGGTGGCGGTGCTCGTGCCTACAACGGTGCTGGCGTTCCAGCATTTCCAGACCTTCCGCGACCGTTTGCGCGATTTCCCCGTCCGTGTTGAATATCTCTCGCGGGCAAGGAGTGCCAAACAGACGCATGAAATCCTCGACGACCTGAAAGAGGGAAAAATCGACATTCTCATCGGTACGCATAAACTCATCGGAAAGACCGTGCAATGGAAAGACATCGGACTGCTCATCATCGATGAGGAACAGAAATTCGGCGTGGCAGTGAAGGAGAAAATCCGCAAACTCAGGTCTAATATCGATACCCTGACCATGTCGGCCACACCCATACCACGCACCTTGCAGTTCTCGCTCATGGGAGCGCGCGATATGAGTATCATACGCACACCGCCGCCCAACCGCTATCCCATCCACACCGAGACAGGCACCTACAACCATGAATTGATAGCCGACGCCATCAATTTCGAGATGAGCCGCAATGGTCAGGTTTATTTTGTCAACGACCGTATATCCAACCTGCCCGAAATAGCCAAACTGATTCACAAGTACGTGCCCGATGCGCGTGTGGCGATTGGTCACGGGCAGATGAAACCCGAGGAACTTGAGGATATCATCTTAGGGTTCATCAATTATGACTACGATGTGCTGCTCTCCACGACCATCGTCGAGAACGGCATCGACATACCCAATGCCAACACCATCATCATCAACGATGCCCACAAGTTCGGACTGTCTGACCTGCACCAGATGAGGGGCAGGGTAGGGCGCTCCAACCGCAAGGCGTTCTGCTACCTGCTCTCACCGCCGAAATCATTGCTCAACACAGAGGCGAGAAGGCGTCTGGAGGCATTGGAGAATTTCTCTGAACTGGGCAGCGGATTTAACCTCGCTATGCAGGACCTTGACATTCGCGGAGCGGGCAACCTGCTCGGCGCGGAACAGAGTGGATTCATGGAGGATTTAGGCTATGAGACCTATCAGAAAATTCTCAGTCAGGCGGTCACTGAATTGCGCAATGATGAGTTCAGCGACCTCTTTGCAGAGGAGATTGCGGCTGGAAAGGAAATCACGGGCGAAGGGTTTGTCGAGGACTGTGCCCTGGAGAGTGACCTCGAGATGTATTTCCCAGACAGTTATGTGCCTGGTAGCAGCGAGCGGATGCTACTTTACCGAGAACTCGATAACATCACTGACGACAAAGCCCTTGAAGCCTATCGCAAACGCTTGGAAGACCGTTTCGGACCTGTGCCGCGCGAGGGTGAGGAACTGATGCAGGTGGTCACGCTCCGCCGTATCGGCCGTCGCTTCGGATGTGAGAAAATCATACTCAGAAACGGGCGCATGCAGATGCAGTTTGTCAAAAACACCGACAGCCCCTTCTATAATAGTGCACAGTTTGGAAAGGTACTTGCATATTGTGCTGACAACCCCCGCCGTTGCCAAATAAAAGAGGTAGCAGGCAAACGCTTCGCTGTCATCTTCGAGGTCAAAACCGTCGGCGACGCCGTCTTCACCCTCCGCACGATTGACGCGGTGGTTTAGTAGTTTGTTTGGTCGTTTAGTCGTTTAGTGGTTCTCCCATATTTCCCATAATTCCCAGTGTTCCCATAACTCCCGGCCCAAACGACTAAAAAACAAACATGCAACCCGGTTGCAAATATCACGCATTTCTCGGAAGAATCCTTTCGCGGATAGTGGTAGCGCCGTAATTTTGCACACAGAAAATAGAAACACAGCAAAATTATGGCACACGAACATCATCACGATCATCATTGCGCTTGCGAGGAACATCATCACGAGTATAACCACGAACATGACCATGAGCACCACCATCACCATGAGGAGGGAGGACTGAAACAGCAAATCATCCGAATCGTGCTGACTGTGGTGCTGCTCATCGGGGCGGTCCTTATCGAGAAATATGCCGGTCTCAGCACATGGCAACTGCTTCTGGTCTATCTCGTTCCTTATTTAATAGCGGGATATGACACGTTGAGGGAAGCGGCGGAGGGTATTGCTCATGGCGACGCGTTCAATGAGCATTTTCTCATGTCTGTGGCGACCCTCGGCGCGCTTGCCATCGGGTTTATGCCTGGCGCTGAGACACAGTTTCCCGAGGCGGTCTTTGTCATGCTTTTCTTCCAGATTGGCGAACTGTTTGAGGGCTATGCAGAGGGCAAGAGCCGACAGAGCATTGCCCACTTGATGGACATCCGTCCCGACGTGGCACATGTGGTACGTGAGGGCAAGACCATCGATGTGGCGCCCGACACCGTGATGCCGGGAGAGACTATCGTCGTGAACCCCGGTGAGAAAGTACCGCTCGACGGCATCGTTATCGAAGGAACAACCTCACTCAATACCGTGGCGTTGACAGGCGAGAGTTTGCCACGCGAGATTGGAGTGGAGGATGAGATTATCTCCGGTTGCGTCAACCTCTCGGGTGTGGTTCATGTGCGCACTACCAAAACTTTCGGTGCCAGTACCGCCTCGAAAATCATCGACTTGGTGGAAAACGCCAGTGAGCATAAGTCGCGCAGCGAATCGTTCATCACGCGTTTCGCGCGGGTCTATACACCGATTGTCGTCTGCGCCGCACTGCTGTTGGCCTTCGTGCCGCCTTTGTTTACGGACGATTACATGGTGGCGCTGCCCGATTGGATTTATCGTGCCTTAATCTTCTTGGTAGTGTCCTGTCCTTGTGCATTGGTCATCAGTGTGCCGCTCACCTTCTTCGGAGGCATTGGCGGGGCATCGCGGCGCGGTATCTTGGTCAAAGGCGCCAATTACATTGATGCGCTGGCGAAGGTCGAAACCGTGGTGTTTGACAAGACTGGCACACTCACACATGGCAATTTCGAGGTCGAGGCGGTGCATCCTGAGGTCTGCGACGAGCGTCATCTGCTGCATCTCGCCGCACATGTCGAGCATTACTCCTCACACCCGATTGCCGCCGCGTTGCGTAAGGCTTATCCCGAGGAGGCCGACGACGGGTGCAGTGTGACCGATGTTGAAGAGGTGGCGGGTCAAGGCATCCGGGCGCGTGTTGGCGACTGGTTGGTGAGTGTGGGCAATGCGAAGATGATGGAGGCAGAAGGTGTGAAGTGGCGCGGTTGCCATCATACTGGTACGATTGTGCATGTGGCCATCAACCACGAGTATGCCGGACATATCGTCATCAGCGACCAGGTGAAAGCCGACAGTGCCGAAGCAATTGCCAGTCTGCATGAGGCGGGCGTGAAACATTGCGTCATGCTCACTGGTGACCAAAAAGAGGTGGCTGAACGGGTGGCACAACAGTTGGGCTTGGACGGTTATCACGCCCAGTTGCTCCCCGCCGACAAGGTGGAGCATGTAGAACAGTTGCTGCGTGAGAAAGGCGAGGGGAGGAACCTGGCTTTTGTGGGCGACGGCATCAATGACGCTCCCGTGTTGGCGCGCGCCGACGTGGGCATCGCCATGGGCGGACTGGGAAGTGATGCGGCAATCGAGGCGGCCGACGTGGTGTTGATGGACGACCATCCCTCGAAAATCGCAGAAGCCATCCGCATTGCCCGTCGCACCATCGCCATCGCCCGTCAAAACGTGATATTCGCCATCGGAGTCAAGGTGGCAGTGCTCATTCTCGCCGCCCTCGGACTCGGTACGATGTGGATGGCCGTCTTCGCCGATGTGGGTGTCACTGTCCTCGCCGTCCTTAATGCGATGAGAAGTTTAAGAGGTTAAGTAAGCCAAGTAATTTAAATAAGTCAGGGAATATAAAGACATTACTCCTCCAATAGCATTTCACTGTTGGAGGAGTAATCATTCTCCCCCTCGGGGGGGTTAGAGGGGGGCTGCAGGTGTTTGCAGGTGTCTTAATCCCATGCCTGCCAGGCACTGATGGTCACTTCTGAAGCCTTTCCACGAGGCAGGCCTAAGTCATATCCCTTCAAAGGCGTAATCCAATAAACGTGCAGCCCGCCATCTTCCGGCTCGTGGTATTCAATTTTGATGCGTCCCGTTTTCTTTGTTTTCAAATCGTCGGATGTCAAGTTGAAAACCACAGTGTAAACGTTGTTTTTCGGTTGCCCTACCACATGATAATCGCCAAAATAGATGCGTTTCTCATTGGGTGTGCCACTCTCGTAATCAAAGGAAAAGTCGAATATTTCCATCCCGTTTTCAGGATAGAACCCCACCAGCGTGAGGACCTCTCCCTTGCTTGCCAACTGGAAATTGCCATACACGGGCAGTTCGGCCTCATCCAACGTCTCGTTCTCCGCCAGAATCTCCGTTTCTGTGGTCTCAGTTTGTTGTTCCGCAATTGCTGTGGCGTCTTTCTTTTCACTCTTGCACGATACCGTACCCAGCATCAGTGCCAATAAAATCATTCCTGTCGTTTTCATATTATGAGTGTTGAATGTTGATTGTTGAATTATGAATGGTAGATTGCACCAATGAATAATTGTGAATTGTCAATTGTTAATTGTGAATTATGAATTGTGAATTGTCAATTGTGAATTGTGAATTATGAATTGTGAATTCTCACCTCTTCTTCCTAAAAAACTCCTGCATCAGTTCGCGGCACTCGTCTTCTAATATACCGCCGGTCACTGTGGCTTTCGGATGTAGTACGCGTGGGGCGTATTCGCGGTAACCCCGTTTCGGATCGGGCGCGCCATAGACCACTCGTGGTATTTGTGCCCAACCGATAGCACCGGCGCACATGGGGCAGGGTTCCACCGTCACATAGAGTGTGCAGTCGGTCAGATATTTTCCGCCGAGTGCACTGGCTGCCATTGTGATGGCTTGCATCTCAGCGTGAGCCGTCACGTCGCAGAGTGTTTCCGTCAGGTTGTATGCCCGTGCGATGATACGTCCTTTGCAGGTGATGACCGCGCCGATGGGTATCTCGTCTTTCGCCATCGCCGTCCGGGCCTCGTCTAATGCCCGCCGCATCATCTGCTCATCTTCTCGCTGTTGTTGCTCTGTCTTTTCCATTTGTGCAGCAAAGATAATGATAAAAATGGAAAAACTCTTAATATAAAATAGTTTTTTCCTATTTTCATATTTGTTGAATGTGCTAACACACACATAAAAAATAATCAATTATTTTGTTCTACTCCCAATTATTCGTATCTTTGCATCCGCAGATGGTTCGCTTGTTAGCGATGAAAATGGGAACGGGGTGAAAGTCCCCGACAGTCCCGCTGCTGTGATTTGTCTTGTGGAGACATACAAAATGCCACTGCCTTTTTTGTGACGGGTCATTATCGGCCTCATCATGGGTGGGAAGGCGTATGTCTTAGGCAAAAAGTCAGAAGACCTGCCGCTGCCATGTTGGTTGTCTATGCTTTCGAGGAGAGGTTATAGGCGAAAAGTAATTAAATGTATAGGATAGGAATTGTTTTTCTATTGGTTCTGACCATGTTGCCTGTTCATCTACAGGCACAGGCAATTGTTGGCACCGGGAAAGCGGCGCATGACACCATCGTCTCTAAACAGGATCAGTTGCCCGAGGTGACTGTCACGGAAAACCGCCACAGAAAAACGCAAAAGAGCATTACCCCGCAGTTCGTATTGGAACGAGGCGACCTGTTGCGAATGGGGGCGGTGGATATGGCCGATGCCTTGCATCGGTTGCCTGGCATCACACTGCGCGATTACGGCGGCGCTGGCGGCATGAAAACGGTCAGCGTGAGAGGATTCGGTGCCAAGCACACAGGTGTCAGTTACGACGGTGTCGTACTGGGAGATTGCCAGACAGGAGAAATCGACCTGGCACGATATACACTCGACAATTTGGCAGCATTGCAATTGTCCATAGGTGACAACGACCATCTCTTTGTCACGGCCCGCCAAGCATCAACGCCCGCACTGCTCACCATCGACACTTCTACACCGCCTCTCTCCACAGATGATGACTCTCAAAAAACAAATCTTACGGCCCAGGTGCGTGTGGGCAGTTTCGGATATGTCAGTCCCATGTTCCGCTTCGAACAGCGGCTTTCTCCCAATCTTGTGCTTTGGGCGGCTGGTGAATATGTCTATGCTGACAATGACTATCCTTTCCGATTGAGAAACATCACAGTGGTGACCACCGAACGACGTACCAACAGCCGGATGAATCAGGGGCACTGCGAACTCAATATGAGGTGGAACATCGACGGACAGAGTTCGCTCAACGGAAAATTGTATTATTACGACAATGACCGTCAATTGCCCGGTATTGTTCATTATTATACAAGTGTTTGTTATGAGACGCTGCGAGACAGAAATGCGTTCGGACAAATGTTCTATCAACGTCGATGGCAAAACGGACTGTCGATGAAGGTAACCGCAAAAGTCAATTGGGCGGCTTCTTTTTACGATGAGGGTCCTATAGCAAGTCTGATACAAGATGCTAATTATTGGCAGCGCGAATATTATGTGTCGGCGGCAGGCTTTTATACGCCTGATGAACATTGGGCGTTCAACTATTCTGCCGACTATACCTACAATAACCTTAATTCAACGCTGACTACCGACACCCGGCCTTTGCGCCATGGTTTCCTGCAGACCGCTGCGGCTCGATACCAAAACCATAGGCTCACACTTACTGCTCGATTGCTCTATTCTGTTTATGCAAACGATGAGAAACGCCTCCAAAATGAATTAATAGAGGCGGGGGCAAAGAATGAGAACCGCTTGTCACCGTCACTCGGACTCTCATACGAACTGATGAGAGGATTGAGGATACGCGCCAGTTTCAAGGATATCTTCCGCGTGCCCACGTTCAATGAGAGTTATTATTTCCACTATGGCAACAGGGTACTAAATCCGGAAAAGACCATGCAGATGAATCTCGGTATGACCTATACGCGAGGACTCAATACTGATTATTCATCAGGCTACTCTTTCTCTTTCGATGGCTACTACAATAAAGTGAAAGATATGATTGTGGCCGTTCCGCACAATATGTTTGTGTGGCACTGCATCAATGTGGGCAAGGTCAGGGCATTGGGACTGGATGTAACGGCAAGATGGCAACAACCCGTCGCAAAGGGACAACTGTTGGCGGCCACGGTCAACTATAGCATGCAGCATGTGCAAAACCGCACCAATCCCGAATCACCTTATTACAATAATCAGATAGCATACATGCCTGTGTCATCGGGTGGAATGTCTGTCTGTTGGGAGAATCCTTGGGCCAACATCTCCATCCATGGAGAAGGTGTGAGCAGCAGATGGACAAACAATGAACATCTAGACGGAACACGTATCGCAGGATATTGGGAGATGGGAGCAACCGCGTGGAGAACCTTCCATTTCGGAAAGAACACCGCTCATGGCAAGCACCACAATGAACTGACGCTCAGGTTCGATTTGAAAAACATTCTCGACAAACAATACGAGATTGTGGGTGCATATCCCATGCCCGGACGCAGTTGGCAATTGTCTTTGACCTACCAGTTGTGAAGATGAAGCCATAGAAACCCCGTTTATGGAAATAAACATGATAGAAGACGATAAATGAACAAGATAATATATGTTTAATTTAAAATTAGTAACTATGAAAAAGTATCTTTTGAATTTCGCTGTGTTGATGATGGCTACAGCCCTCTTTACAGCCTGTGGTGATGACGACGACGATCCGGCTCCCCAACCGAAACCCGTTAATGTGAGTGAAGGAATGTTCGTGGTAGGGTCAGGTAACTCCAAAAGCAACATCGATGGAAACTTGACTTATATCGACTACGCGAACGGCACTTCTACAACCAATGCTTTCCAAAAAGCCAATGGTATGTCATTGGGTAAGACAGCCAACTTCGCATTAGTCTATGGACAGAAACTCTACATCGCCGTTGACGGTGAGAACACCATTTGGGTGTGCGACAAGAACACACTGCGTTCCATTCGCCGTATCAACACCACCCAACTCCTCGGCGACATCAATGGCATCAGCCCGCGTTCACTGGCCTCTTATGAAGGACAACTCTTCTTCGCATGTTACAGCGACAAAGCCCATGGTACCGTGGCTGCTGTTGATACCGTCAATTTCAATCTGGTGAAAACTTATGCGGCAGGCAGTTATTCAGATGGCATCGCTATAGCAAACGACAAACTCTATGTGGCCAACTCTGATTATGGTAATGGCATAAATCCCTCCATCACCGTGCATGACCTCAAAACAGGAGCCGCCAGTGAACTGAAGGGTGCTGATGTCACCAATCCCATGCAGATGATGACTGTAGGAGGAAATGCTTATTTCCTTGACTATGGTACATATGATGCATCTTGGAACCAGACCGGTGCAGGTGTACGTCAGATATCTGCTGATGGCACTGTGAAAAGAGTCGTTGACGGCACGGCTATGGGTAGCGACGGTAAGCGTATCTTCACCGTCAATGCTCCCTACGGAAGCGGTAGCATTAATTATTTGATTTATGACACCACAACTGGGCAGACCACATCATGGGAGCCTAGCGATATCTACAGCCCTGCCGCTATCGCTGCCGATCCTGTTACCGGCGATATCTTTGTCATCTCTTACAATGAGAATCCCGATACCCATTATCCCGGATATAACTTGCCTTCGTATGTCAATCAGTACAGTGCCGATGGCACATTCAAAAAACGTTATGATTGTGGCGTAGGTCCCATCTCCGTAGTATTCAATACGGGCGTGAAATATGAATAAACCGTTGATAGCCCTTCTCTTGGGCATCGTTTTGCTATCGTCGTGCCGTGGTACCCGTCAGGATACCATGGCACGCGATGGCGATACGCTTCGGCTGAAATACGCCCGCAACCTGACCATCGTAAAATACAATGACTATGCTGAGGTAAGCCTCTCCGACCCATGGAATAACGGAAAGACACTGCATCGTTATGCGTTGGTGCCTAAAGGGAAGGAGATACCAAAAGAACTCACTCAGCATGGTATTACGCTGGTTCGTGTGCCGGTAGAGAAGACTGTGGTGGGAACGAGCGTGCTGTGTGGACTTATCGACGGCCTCGGACGGCGCGATGCCATTACCGGCGTATGCGATGTACAGTACGTCAACATACCGTTCGTGCAGGAAGGATGTAAGGCGGGGCGTATTGCAGACTGCGGGTCAGGTCTTTCACCTACGTTGGAGAAAATCATCGACATCGAACCGGAAGCCATCTTCCTCTCGCCTTTTCAGAATAGTGGCGGATATGGTCGGATTGAAGAACTTGACGTTCCTATCGTTGAGATGGCCGATTATATGGAAACATCAGCGTTGGGAAGGGCTGAATGGGTGCGCTTCTATGGCATGCTGCTCGGAGTGGAACAACAGGCCGACAGTCTTTTCGAGGCCGTTGAGAAAGACTATCTTCAACTAAAACAATTGGCTGCGACGGCACAATCACGCCCGTCTCTTTTGATGGATAAACTGACCAGTTCCGTATGGTACACACCTGCCGGACAAAGCACCGTCGGGCGTGTCATACGCGATGCGAATATCCAGTACGCATGGAGTGAGACAGGCGAGGGCGGGTCATTGCCCTTGCCGCTCGAGACTGTCATAGAAAAAGCGGGACACGCCGACCTGTGGCTCTTCCGCTATAACGCTCCCCAACCAGTCACCTACAAATCATTGCTAACGGAAAACGACGCATACGGCCAACTGAAACCTTTCATAAACAGAACCGCTTATGGGTGCAATACGGCGACATCTACTTTCTATGAGGATACGCCTTTCCATCCCAATATGCTGCTCCGCGATTTCATTTGTATCGCCCATCCCGAATTGGGATTGGGACAACCGCGTTATTTCCTTCCCGTAGAACAATAATGGCGGTCGATGCCGCGTTATTCTGATATGAAGAGAAAACCATTTTTCATCGTCATGACCCTGCTCATGCTCGTGCTCTTTGCGCTGAACATGTTGATGGGGGCGGTGCGTATTCCCGCAGGTGATGTGGTGGATATTCTTCTCGGTCATGAGGCGGCAAAACCGTCATGGGCTTATATCGTGTTGAAAAGCCGTCTGCCCCAGGCACTGACCGCCATCTTGTGCGGCGCATCCCTCGCCATGAGTGGACTGATGTTGCAGACGGCTTTTCGCAACCCTTTAGCCGGACCCAGCATCTTCGGTATCAATAGCGGCGCCTCGCTCGGCGTGGCTCTCGTCATGCTCCTGCTCGGAGGCAGCATCACCGTGGGCGACTATTCGCTCACGGGGTTCGTCGCCGTCTTGGTGGCGGCGTTCGCAGGGGCCATGTTGGTCATGGCGGTCATCCTGCTCCTTGCCACGGTTGTCAAAAACAATGTCATGTTGCTCATCGTGGGCATCATGATTGGTTATATGGCTTCAGCGGCCATCTCTCTGCTCAATTTCTTCGCCACCGAGCAGGGCGTGCAGAGTTATATGATATGGGGATTGGGCAATTTCGGAGGGGTCACCATGCAGCAGATGCCTGTCTTTGCGTTCGTCACGCTGATTGCTCTCGGCCTCTCGCTCATGCTCATCAAACCCCTCAATGCCATGCTCCTCGGTGATAAGTATGCCGAGAATCTGGGCATCAATATACGCAGGGTGAGAAACTATCTGCTTTTCCTCACAGGACTGCTCACCGCCATCACCACCGCCTTTTGCGGACCCGTGGCGTTTATCGGGTTGGCTGTGCCACACATCGCAAGAATGTTGCTCGTCACTGAAAACCATCAGGTGCTCATGCCTGCCACCATACTCACAGGAGCCGTCGTAGCCTTGATGTGTAACATCATCTGCGTACTCCCAGGCGACGCCGGCGTCATCCCTCTCAATGCCACCACACCCCTTTTCGGCGCCCCTGTCATCATCTATGTCATCGCCAAACAAAGACATAGCCGGGGTTGATATCGGGTGGAAAAAATCTTTTAACTCGAGTTTCGCATGTTAAGAAGATATAGGAAGATAAAGGGAGATAGCCGCTTTTACTTCGTTGAACCGGCTTTCGCTTAGCAATTCAAACAAGTTTGATTGCACTCGCTTACTCGCCGCTTTCAGCGGCGGAATATAGAAGACAATACTCTGTCTGCGACATTTCTATAGCAAAACTAATGTCTTTTATCTTCTTCTATCTTCCTCTAACACCCTCTATCTACGGAGCAAACGTAGAGAAAGTTGAATATCGTAACTCTCTCTTCTTTTGCGCTGACTTCGTCGATGCGTCTCCCAAATCACCCTGATATCTAATCATAACGACCTGATTATAACTTGTTTTTTAAATTTAAAAAATCAACGAATTCAGGAAATCTATCCCCATTGGTTAAAATAGATTTAAAAACACCTTTATTATAATAAAGGAACGGAATTATTTTGTATCTTTGCAATTGCTATCTGCCTGTTGCGGCAGCGATGTCCTCTGAGGAGGACGGAGCCGATGGGCGGAGCACTACATATTGAAAGGCGTTACTGACGCTTTGTTTTTGGTTGTTCAAAACTTCCACAATCGAACGGTAATTCAAAAACAAAAGCTGGGGTGACACCACGGGGTGTATCATATACTACTCCGTAGTGTGCTGCGAGGGTACTTTGTGCCCTCAAAAGCACACTTTACGGGTGTACTATATACTCCTGCGTGGGTGTTTCTCTGTCTGTTTAATTACCAAGGCTGTGGAAGGCCGTGAACAACGAACAGGCAGTAGTAAGCACCCACGTTTTTGTATGTTGTAGATAATCATGTTTAATTTCAGGTTGGGTGCTTACCTGTTTTATTACTCAAGCGCCCATGATTCAAGTAACACATTATTCCACTTCGCCTAGCCCAACCTATGTTTCCGCAAAGGAAACAGTAAATAAAGAAAAGGCAATCCGTGCTATTGTCAGTAGCTTTGTAGAAGCCTATGCCGCAGCATTCTCTGACAGACATCTTTCTGAAGTAGATGACGAAGATGGCACTATCAATATGAAAATACATAATGTCTTTATTGCAGCACTCGGTCCTGAAATACAATACTATTCTGCACTTGCGAGGTCATTGGATAGTTCTCTTGGTAATATGTTGGAGAAGATGGCTATCAAAATTGCCACTTTGAATTACGAGGTAACGCAGGAAGTAGAGGGGGTTATTTATCAGGAGCAGACAGATTATATTGCAGAAATATTGGAGTGCTACAAAAATACGAAGGGTGCTAATCATAAAAAACCAAGTATTGAGGATTACCGTGATATCATTAGAAGGAACAAGAGTGTAAGTCACAATAAGATGCATGTTAGCGACTATTACCTAAGAGATACTGAAACGGGCATGCACTATCTGATAGAATTGAAAATCGGCGGTGATTTAGACAATAAGAAAGCACGCTCTGAGAAAGAGGCATTGTTGGAGCAATTCTGCATACTATCTAATACCCTTGGCTCAGAAGATAATGTTAGAATTCTCTTTGCCACAGCATACAATAGATACGGAGAAGGTAAGCCTTGGACTCAAGGAAGAGTAAGGCAATTTTTTGCAGACGAAGAACTCTGCATAAGCAAAGATTTCTGGAATCTGGTGTGCAAAGATGAAAGAGGATATGAAATCGTTATTGATGAGTACACTAAGAACGCTCACTTGATTAACGAAGCATTAAACAGGATTAAGGACGCTTATCTACCTAACGAACAATGAAAGATCCAAATTGGAGAAAGTGTATACTAAAGGCTGACAGCCGAGATATTATAAAGCGTATTCCCGATAATTCGGTTGATTTTATCCTAACTGATCCTCCATATAATCTTGGTCAGCATTCAACAGGGAACATCCCTCTCCCTGGACGTACTGCCATGAATAATGACGTTGCAGAGTGGGATATGATAGATTTCAATCCAGAAGAATGGGCTGATGAATTTATCAGAATTCTGAAACCAACGGGAAATCTGTTTATTTTTACTTCTTACAATCAGTTAGGAAGATGGTATAACTGCTTAGATCATAGGTTTGACACTTCAAACTTTATGATTTGGCATAAGACCAATCCGGCCCCCAAGATATACAAGGCTGGTTTCCTGAATAGTTGCGAGATGATTTTTACCTGTTGGAACAAAAAACACACATGGAATTTTATCTCACAAGCAGAGATGCATAACTTTATAGAAAGCTCTATTTGTATGAAGCCAGAGCGACTGAGCAATCCAAAGCATCCAGCTCAGAAACCGGTTGCCATTTTGAAGAAGATGATAGAGATAGCATCGAATAAAGATGATATTGTTTTTGACCCTTTTATGGGAGTAGGCTCAACAGGCGTAGCTTCATTAAGTCTCAACAGGCGTTTTGTAGGAGTAGAGCTTGACGAGATCTATTTTGAAGCAGCAAAGAAGAGAATAGAAATTGTTTTATCGCAGGGTGATTTGTTCTCTCAGCCAATTGCAAACACCCAAGCGCAAGAATCAGAAGTGTATATGGCATGTGAACCATTAGACATCCCGATATCTCCAATACGTGAATTGAATTTGTTCTTTGGAACAGAGAACACAGATAATCACTCGGAAAAAGAAAGTAAGGTTATTGCATCAGGGTTATCCCCAATTATCAAATGGCCAGGAGGTAAGGATAAAGAACTGAAATACATTCTTCCCAATGCTCCAAAATTCGAGCGTTTTATTGAACCGTTTGTAGGAGGAGGCTCAGTCTTTATGGGAGTTGAAGCTGATGAATATCTCATCAATGACTTTTCAACAGAACTGATAGAGCTGTATCGCTGTATTGAGAAATCAGATGATGATTTCTTTAAATATGTAGAGATGATGGATATGTCCTGGAACAACTCTTTAGATTTCTTCAGAGCAAATCCTCAGTTAGTTGAAACTTATGTAGGGTATAGGAAGGAGTTGATTGGCAAGAGTGAGTTAAGGGAGTTCATTCATACGTTTTGCCAAAACCACAAACAGTCTATTCTTGACATTATAGGCAAAGAATACGCGTCATTGCCATGTATCTTGTTGAAAGAGATGGAAACAAATCTGCTCCGTAAAATGGTTCGTATGCGTGAATTGGAGATAGAGAAGCATATTCTTCCGGACGCAGATTTGAATGATAACATCGAGACGGCAATCAAAAGTGCAGTCTACATGAATTATCGTCATCTGTATAACGACCATAAAATAGCTGACAACAATTCAAAATTACATTGTGCCTTATTCTTCTTCATGCGTAATTATGCATATAGCGGAATGTTCAGATATAGTTCAAAGGGCGAGTTCAATGTACCATATGGCGGTATTGCATATAACAGCAAACTGCTGAACAAAAAGCTGTGTTATTATAGGTCAAAGGAATTGCTGAGCCATTTTAAGAAAACCAAAATCTATAATCTTGACTTTGAACAATTTCTAAGGATGGTAAAGCCGAAGGATAATGACTTCATATTCCTCGATCCGCCCTATGATAGTGAATTCAGCACTTATGCACAAAATGCATTTACGAGAGATGATCAAAAGCGACTGGCAAATTATCTTATATCCGAATGTAAGGCCAAATGGATGGTAATCATAAAGAATACCGGCTTTATTTATGGCTTGTACAATAAAGAGGGGATAAACATCCGCACTTTCAATAAAGAGTATGTGGTCAGCTTCATGAATAGGAATGACAAGAAGGTCACACATCTGCTTATTACGAACTATTGATAGAAACGAAATGTCTATGGTAATAAAAGTGACAAATCTATCATGAGAATACTTCACTCTGTTCAAACCATTATGTCGCCAATTTTGGCATGGCATCTTGTGAGAGCTCAGTTCATCGGGGTTTGCAATCCCGATGCAGTGAATATCAGCATTTGTAATGCGCTTTTCTCGGATTGAAAAACATTATACTCAAGTCATCGGGATTTGCAATCCCGATGAACAGACTCTACGGAGATTTTGGAGAGAAGGAGACGCCATTTGGTATTTCATTGTTGTCTTGTGTTGTCCTTATTGTCTTCCGAACACGAGATTTGTCAAAGACCCACTGACTAATGGGAAGTAATTGCATGAATTTTCAGAATGACCCATCAATTAAAATTATTGATAGATTATTGTAGATTTGTGTCCTTCCTTTATTCCTTAGACTATCATTATTCGTGTCGATTCGGCAGATTTGTGTTCGTTTTGAAGTCGCTGCCGCTCGTGCGGGCGGGCACGGGGACACCGCCCCTACACTCCCCAATTCGCGTGCTCTCAGGTCTGCTCTCCCACAACGAATGGATAGAGACGTCTTTTCCTCGCTTAATCGTATATTTTTGTAGAATATACTCACACTCAAAAAAGCCAAATTTAATTTTGCTTTTTCCTCGCTTAATCGTAGATTTTACTACGTAGAATATACTCTCGCTCGAAAAACTCAAATTGATTTGCTTTTTTCCTCGCTTAATCGTATATTTAACTTTGTTGAATATACTCACGCTCAAAAAAGCCAAATTTATTTGGCTTTTTATTCGCTAATTCGTACATTTGCATAAAATATTCGGAACACCATGGCGGCACATAATGAACTGGGGAAATGGGGTGAGCGAAAAGCGGCTGCGTATCTCACTGTCAAGGGGTACTACGTCCTTCATCTTGACTGGAAAAGCGGACACCGCGATTTGGACATTGTGGCGACGACACCTGATGAGAACACGCTGGTCTTTGTCGAGGTGAAAACGCGCCGTGACACGGTGTTCGCCCAACCCGAACAGGCTGTGGACTGGAACAAACGTCATTCGCTGATGCTGGCAGCCAAGGCATATCTGCGGAGGTATGAAGTGAATAAGAACATCCGCTTCGACGTCATCACCGTGGTGGGCACTTCCGATAATGATGTGCATATCGAGCATTTTGAGAACGCATTCCTGCCTCCTTCCATTTAGAGCGGACAGGCTAAAAGGGTGGAAAATGCCCAAGCGACTGCGAGTTCCCCCAACCATCATTCCTCAAATAGACAACAAACGTTTCCACTCCTCTCCCCGATATTCCAACTATGAAAACCCGATTCATTCACCTGAGCGAGACCGACTCCACCAACCGCTTCCTGCGTGATTATCACGATGACGCGGAGGACGATATGGTGGTGGTGACGACGGATTTCCAGACCGCCGGCCGCGGACAGGGTACTCATTCGTGGGAGAGTGAACGGGCAAAGAATCTGCTGTTCAGCGTGCTTATCCATCCGGTGAATGTGGCTGTTGCCGACCAGTTTATCCTATCTGAGGTGGGAGCGTTGGCGTTGAAAAATGTGCTCGATACCCACACCGACGGTGTCACCCTGAAATGGCCCAATGACATCTATTGGCGGGACCAAAAAATCAGCGGTACGCTCATCGAGACATCCGTTTCATCAAAAGGCATCCGGCGTTGTATCTTCGGGGTGGGGGTGAACGTCAACCAACAGGTGTTCCGCAGCGATGTGACCAATCCTGTGTCATTGCGTCAAATCGTCGGACATGAGGTGGACCGCGAGGCATTGCTACACGCCATCGTCAGTCATCTGCAGGATTATCTGCGACGGTTGTACAACGGCGAGCAGGAGCCTTTCCGCAAGGCTTATCACGAGGCATTGTACCATCGTCAAGGCTTCTGGCCCTATATTGATGATAATGGCGCGTTTCAGGCGGAAATCATCACCGTGACCCCCGACGGTCACCTCCATCTCCGAGACGATGCAGGAAAAGAGCGTCTATATGCGTTCGGTGAGGTGAAGTGTCTCATCCCCGTCCCCTCTCCAAGGGCGCCTCACCCCCAACCCCTCCATCCCGAGCGATACTCGCCCCCCCGTAGCCTTCCCAAAGGGCGAGGGGAGTAAATAGCCCTCTAATAGAATGGTAATGTCTAAACTCCTAAATAGTGAACTATTGGCTTTCACTTCTTTAACTTCCTTAACTTCTTTAACTTCTCAAAGAATAAACCTCAAATCTCAAATCTCAAACCAAAAACAAATATTATGGCACGTTTTAAAAGAATCTTATTGAAACTCAGCGGCGAGAGCCTCATGGGTAAGAAAGGCTACGGTATTGACCCGGAGCATTTGGCAGAGTATGCCCAACAGATTAAAGAAGTGTACGACATGGGCGTGCAAATCGGCATCGTCATCGGCGGTGGCAACATCTTCCGCGGACTGAGCGGTGCCACACAGGGTTTCGACCGTGTGAAGGGCGACCAGATGGGCATGTTGGCCACGGTCATCAACTCCTTGGCGTTGTCATCGGCACTCACGGCTGAAGGTGTGCCCAACAAGGTGCTCACAGCCATCCGCATGGAGCCCATCGGCGAGTTCTATTCGAAATGGAAGGCGATAGAGAACCTGGAGGCAGGCCGCGTCTGTATCTTCTCTGCAGGTACTGGACAGCCTTATTTCACCACCGACACAGGTTCTTCGTTGCGTGGTGTGGAAATTGAGGCCGATGTGATGCTCAAAGGCACACGCGTGGACGGCATCTATACCGCTGACCCCGAAAAAGACCCGACGGCCACCAAGTTCGATGACATCACCTACGATGAGGTGTTGGAGCGCGGGCTGAAGGTGATGGACCTCTCGGCAGTAGTGATGTGCAATGACAACGACCTGCCCATCTACGTTTTCAACATGGATGTCAAGGGCAACCTGAAAAAAGTGATGGAGGGTGAGGAGATAGGCACACTCGTGCATCATTAATTTGCCATAACCCTGAAATGATAACGGAGGCGTATTACTCGATACGCCTCCGTTGTCTCTTTTCTACAAACTCTAGAGACTCTAGAAAAACTAAAGTCTATAGAAACTCTATACAATTCTTGGCTTTCTATTTGACAATCACTTTCTTGCCGTTCACGACATAGATGCCTTTCGGCAGAGATTCCATCGCTTTGATTGTTCCCACTTTCTGTCCGGCCAGGTTGAAGACGGTGCCGTTGCCCTCGGTCGTCATCTCGATGTCATGGATGCCGGTCAGTTCCACGCCAGTCACAATCGTCATCTCCGAATAACTGATGCCGCCCTCAGCGCTGAGGTAAGCGCGGAACGGTGCTATGGCTGCGCCGTTGGCAGGTTTGGCTTTTTCGCCGTCGATGACGAATGCACCGTCAATCACCGTGTCGCTATTCACACCAGTGAGTTGATAGTTGCCCACGGTAGCGACGATGGGATTTTTGAGGGTGGCTTTCAAAGTAGATAAACCGGTGGCAGTAAACACCAATTCCTTGCCGGCCAGTTCAGGACCGATGCCGATGAGATACGGGTTGTAGGCTTCCATCGCATCGGTATAACCGAAGAGTACCTTGTCGCCGTCAGTTCCGTTGAACTTCATGATATAGAGGCTCTTGCCTGTGTCGCTTTCGCTCTTCTGCCAGTCTATTTCCTGACCGTCGGCAGTCACCTTCGTGGGCGCGAAGGGCAGCGCGATGGTGCTCCATTTGTTGGCCTCGCTGATGGTGCGATGGTAATTTGTGCTCTTTGATGCCGAGAAGTCAAGCGGGATGAAATATTCGTTGCCGTCATAGAAATGGATATTGGCGGTGGTCATCTTGTTGTTCATCACATTCTTGCCTTTCAATCCCGTGGGCACCGATGTGTCGAGCATGTAGATGGTGTTGGGGTTACTGTTGGCTTTTGCGTCGCTGGTGTATGCTGCGCTCACGTCGGCTGCCGCGGCAGTATCATCTACCGTAAAAGTGGCTTCCTGAGGTGCCACGCTCACTTCGCCCTTGCCGTTCCACAGGATGGCGCCCGCTTGGGGTGTGAAGGTGATTTTGTCCTCAGCCTTGTTTACCATATCGATGTTATGTATGGAAGTCAATTCATAGGTGTTGCCGCGTTGTGCCTTGGTGACAGGTACTTCATACGACAGTCTCTTGCTCTCGCCCGGTTCCACGCTGACAATCTCCTTGCCGATGGTATTGGCGTTGCCGTTGGCAGTATTGATGATTTCCGTTGTGATGGTGTGCTTATAGAGGCCTGTGCCTTCATTTTTCAAATCCACTTGGCACAGCACTTTGCTGCCATAGACGGTTTGACCGTCTTCCGCCAGATTGAGTATCGACAGTGTCTTCCTCAGGTCTGAGCCTTCGAGGGTGGCATTGGTATAGAACCAGTTTTCTTTCCAATAGTCCACATTGAGATAAAATACATCGTAGATACTGAAATCAGATTTTTCGTCATCTATATAGAAAGCCACTTGAGTGGTCTCGCCTTCAGCAATGGCGGCCTGTTCCCAACTTACTTCTTTGAACTCGCTGTTCAACACACTGATTCTGCCGTTGAATTCTGTGCCATTATTGGTGAAATCCACCACGACAGCATTTTTCTTCGCCGTCACGTCATTGATGGTGAAGTCTGGGAATGGCACCGGGGTGAGTGTCATGGTGTTGTCTTTGATGTTCACTTTCAAGTAATTGCGGTCAGAACCCACGTTTTTCTCCCAATTTCCCGTGCTCTTGCTCTGGCTCACAGCGTATAGGATATAGTCGCCGTTTTCTAAGTCTGAGCCGAAGGAGATGGTCAACGCATTATTGGTTGCTCCTCCCTGACCCATGCTGATGGCTGACGTATAGACGCGTTTCACCATCTCATCGCCTTGATAGAGGGCATAACCCTGCTGCTTGGAATAATAACCGCCAGTGTCATTGATGACGGGCATGAACAGTCTGATTTTGAAGTTTTCGCTGCTGCTGTTGCGGGTGACCACACGGTTTTGAACACTTGGACGAGAGTAGGCCGTCAGGTTGTCGCGGAAATGTTCTACAGTGCTTTCGCCTGTGGGCTGTATCTCGATATAGGCTTCCTGTCCCCATGAGAACTGGTTGGAGGTGGCACTGCCGCCGATGCCTGAATAGGAGGCGTCGAGCACAGACAAACGGAACGGACCGTCGGCATAGCCGCCCCAACCCCAGTTGATGTAGAACTTACCTTCGCCGTCATATCCTTCACAAACAAATGCGTGACCCTCAAAACTCGACGTGAATCCACAATACAATACTGGGCGATGGTTACGCAACTCGTTGAGCATCAGGTTTTCCCACTCAGCGATGGAATAATTGTCGCGGAGTGCTTCCCAACCGGAATTGCTGTACCCGAAATAATCGTGCATGGCACCGGGTATCAAATAGGTCTCATTCGAGCCGGAACTCTCGGCCCCATAACTCATGTGTACTACTTGTCCTGCATAGCGCATCAGTTTGCTGACGGCTTTCACGTGGTCATCATTCTCATCCATGTTGGCCGCATAGGTGTCAAGCATGTTGTCCCAGTCGAAGGTCGTAGCCGGCAGGGCGTTGATATAGTCTGATCCGCCTCTGCGATAGCCGGGCACAGTGGTAGTTTCATCTTGGGGCCATTTATAATAATTCATCACCTGTGCCAAAGCGGTAGCCACACAACCCGTGGGGGCGTGTTTGCCGTCGATGACAGGTGTCTCGTAATTATAGGGTTTGCCCTGGTCCCATTTCGTGGTCATCAGGGGGGCTATCACTTCGGCCGATGATTTCGCAGGAACGGCAGAACGCTCGGGGGCGTTCGCTTTCACCCATTCTATCTGGCGCTCATAGCAGTCGAGCCACCAACGCAGGTTCGCGGGGATGTTCTCAGGGTCGAAGGTGCCGTTCTGGGTGTAACCTAATACAGCCTCTGTGCGGTCATCGCCCGAAACGATGATGAAACCGTCATGCTCATTGATGTTGAACACGTAGAGGTTGGATGCCTCGACATTTGCTGTTTGCAAGTCTGCACCCTGATAAGCCATTCTCAATCTACGTTGAGGGGCGTTGCTGTCTGTCAGATGGGTGCTCAGATATGTTTGTGCGGTCTGTAATGCCTGTTGCTGGTCCACCGGGCCTGCCCATAGCGCACAAGCCGACACAAGCATCATTACAAGGGAAATAACTTTTTTCATAGTATGAATGTTATAATTTGGGGCAAAGGTAATAAATAATCATTATATATCCGTCAAAAAAGAAGAAAAAAGAATGTTTCAAAATTCCTGTCACTTTGAAGTTAACATATATTCTTTCACTTATACAAATTTTTGATATAAATCAATTTGCGCTTTTTGCATATTTATCAAGAAAAGTGTAATTTTGCAGCGAATTTTATTATTACACATAATATGGGTGGCTTTTTCGGTACAATTTCGGTAAAAGATTGTGTCAATGATTTGTTTTACGGCACCGACTATAACTCGCATCTGGGTACACGCCGGGCTGGTCTGGTCACATTCGACCCCGTCAAAGGATTCAATCGGTCTATCCACAGTCTGGAGCGCAACTATTTCCGTTCAAAATTTGAGGATGAACTGGAGCATTTTTCAGGCTCACAAGGCATTGGCGTCATCAGCGACACCGATCCGCAGCCCATCATCGTCAATTCCCATCTGGGCAGATATGCCGTGGTCACCGTGGCGAAAATCAACAACTTACGCGAGATAGCGGCTGATTTGTTGGCAGAGAGGATGCATTTCAGCGAGATGTCGGCCAATAACATCAACCAGACCGAACTCGTTGCGCTGCTCATCAATATGGGGCGCAATTTCGTCGAGGGCATCAACAATGTGTATCGTAAGATTCAGGGCTCTTGCTCGATGCTGGTGCTCACCGAAGACGGTATCATCGCCGCCCGCGATTTCTTGGGACGGACACCTGTCGTCATCGGACATAAGGAGGGTGCTTATGCTGCCACCAGCGAGACGTCGGCATTTCCCAATCTCGATTATCAAGTGCTGCGGGATGTCGGGCCGGGCGAAATCGTGAAGTTGCGTGCCGATGGTGTCGAGGTACTGCAACAACCTTTCAGCCGTTGTCAGATTTGCTCGTTCCTGTGGGTGTATTACGGATTCCCCACCAGCGATTACGAGGGTGTCAACGTGGAGGCCATGCGCGAGCGCAACGGCGAACTGATGGGCGAGGAAGATACCGTCGAGGCCGACTGCGTGTGCGGTGTGCCCGACTCTGGAGTGGGTATGGCTATTGGCTATTCGCTCGGCAGCAAGATTCCGTATAAGCGTGCCGTGCTGAAATATACCCCCACATGGCCGCGCAGTTTCACTCCGGGCAGCCAATCAAGGCGCGACCTCGTGGCGAAGATGAAACTGATACCCAACCGTGCCATCCTCAAAGACAAGCGTGTGGTGTTCTGCGACGATAGCATCGTGCGCGGCACACAGTTGCACGACAATGTACGTATGTTCTTCGATTATGGTGCCAAAGAGGTGCATGCGCGCATCTCTTGCCCGCCGCTGGTCTTCGGGTGCCCGTTTATCCAGTTCACCACATCGAAGAGCGATTTGGAGTTGCTCACCCGTCAGGTCATCAAGGATTTCGAAGGCGACGCATCGAAAAACCTTGACAAATACGCCACCACCGATTCCCCGGAATATCAACGGATGGTTAAGGAGATTGGTAACCGTCTGGGTTTGACCTCCGTGAAGTTTGCCAAACTCGAGAAACTCATCGAGTCCATCGGTCTCCCCAAAGAGCGCGTCTGCACCCATTGTTTCGACGGCTCATCGTATGTGAAATAACTCCTTATCTGTAGTTAAAGCTGTTAAGAAGTTACCGCTTCGCTCAGTAGTTAAGCCAACACTATACATGTAGGGGCATTGTTGCTCTCTCCGTCTCGTTTGTAGGGGCGGTGTTCCTGTTATGTTCTCGTACAATGTCGCGTTTTGTAGGGGCAACGTACAATAATTCCAAAATCTCTGTGTCACAATATGAACTTTTATTGTCCTATAAATTTATCTTGATTATGTCAATAATCATAAAAGAATCCTATGAAAGTTCGTCAAAAAAAGATCCTATGGCACCCAAGATAACTACAATTACTCCTATCAAAATAATTATTTTTATCGCATTTAACTGCTCCACTATGGAAACAAAAATATAAATGACGAGCGCTAATATAGCAAATATGAAGATGCCCCACAAGAGATATTGAATTAGTTTCTTAAAAAATGAGGGTTCATCATCATATATATAGTATGAATCATCAGTGTCAGGTTGTTGTGTTATAGTTTGCTGATGGGGGTTGTCACCCGTGTTCACTGATGGCTGTTCTTGTGGTGATTCAGGAGGTGGGGTCGCTGTCTGTTGTGAGGAGGCTCCCTCTGTGTTCAACGTTTGATATTGTGGCTGCACAGTTTGTTGGAACATCGTCTGTTGATAGGACGCAGCACCCATATTGGACGCTTGTTGGTATTGAGGTTGACCGACTGGTTGCACGACAAACAGTGGTTGCAATTCGCTAACTTGTGAGGCGGGTGCCCAGTTACTCATTCCATACGCCCAAACGATAGTTTCTGGTGTAATGTGTCGGCGACGGAGTTCTTCAATCGTGAAAGGACCTTGCCGCTGACCGTTTACAATAATCAAGTATTCCTTACTTTTCTTTTTTGTGTCTTGCTTGTTGACATTCAACCATTCGTGGCAATATCTACACTTTTTTGCTACAGCCAAAATCTCTTCGCCACAATAAGGGCATTTTTTAGTTTCTTGTTCCATAAGCCGATAAATGTTTTTTCTTTTCTAATAGCATAAGGTGAAACCGGTAATATTTTCCATTCCAGAAAAGGATTGCCCCCCTGTCAAGATGGCTATCATCAGTAATCATCAAATAATGCTTTTATGCCAACACCAGTTGCCACTAAACAAAGAAACAACATCCCCCACTGAATCAGAGGAGAATCAAAATATTTGGTGTCTTTATTAACACCGTAGTATTTCTCGTTGATACGCACCAATACACCATCTTTGTTGGCAATAAAACTTTGTGAGTCATCAGTCATCACACTCGTCGGTGCCACAAAATGTACTATTTCCATTAAGATGTGCTCGCTAGTAGAAAACTCATGACCCCAGACTATATGCCATCCGCCGAATTTAAAAAGGAGGAAAGCAACAAAGAGGCAAACACCGCAATTTCTTAGACGTTCGAATAAATTTTCCATATTTTTTTCTTTAATTCACTTTGTATATATTCATTTACCTTTCTAATTACTGTTCATTCCATTGGGCAATTTCAGTAGAGAGTGCTTTTGCATTAGTATCGTCATTATACAATCCATCTTATGAGGAATTATTGTCAAAGCCCACAATGGAGTAATGTTTTAACCCAATGGGTACTCTATCTTTCTGTTTTAACAGCTCTTACTTTATATACAACAACCCATCGTCTTCTCTTTTTACTCTCACGGATACTTGAACTTGCCCAACAAAAATTACAGGAGGTGAAGTATACTCGTAACAAACCACTCCATATTGTCTATACGCAATATGCAAGGTGTTTTCTATATAATCTTTATTGTCATAATATAATTTATTGACTTCCTCTTTGACATTCTCGGGGTATGAATCATTTAAAGGTAAATGATTGACTATATCGAACAGATTGTTTTCTATGTATTTTCTAACTTCGGCATTTTTTGATTGGTCACATATTATTTTTGCCATCACAAATCGCGCGGCATATAGATTATAGTATAGTTCTGCATCTTCATCGCTATACTTGTAATCTCCTTCTACTGTTTGTAGTTTAATCTTGTTTTTTCTTAAGAAAGCATCCTTTCTGTTATCGAAAATTACCTTCATGCTCACAAAGTTTAAGGGATTGTTCAGGTCTGATTCACTCTCGCCACTTCCATAGAGATCTTCACTTTCTTCAAGATAGACAATATCCCCGTTATCATCAATACAAATAAGCCCTTCTACAGTTTGCAGATTACTACCCATATCCGACAATCTGATACAACAGGCTTTAACAAACATATTCTCTGCTTTTGATAATAAATTGGTCGTAGAATCGAGGGCAGCAAATTCTTTCAGGTGTTCAGTCTTAAAGTCTTTCACTTGTTGTGTAACCTCGTCATAGATTTTCTGGATGTCATCCATGTTTTCAGCCTTTTGAACCCGTTCTACACCCACGTCATACATCTCATTGACAGTATCCACCACACTTCTTCCCCCACAAGAGACGAGAAGTAACATTGTGATCAGCATTGCTGTCAACACCCCATAATTATTGTTTTTGGACATAATCGTTTTCCATGCCCACCAGTTACCAAAAGGGCTTTAAACGTGAAGAAGCGTGGAACTGATTAGCCACATCTTCTGATGGAGGTCGTAGGAAAACCCTGTAATGAAGAATATGCAATCAGCCCACGCTATACGCGCGAACCATTACACTTTCCTTGCATTACATTGGAAGTTTCCTACGTTTCCATCAGCAAGTCGAGCATAACGCTTCGTTATATCAAAAAGTCTTGTTCCTAAGAACTGCTGCAAATATACACATTTTTTTCAAATAACATACTTTTCGCATGAAAAAAATGAAAACATACAGAAATATATATGCAGATTATTCCCTTTTTTTGCCCATACAAAAAGTAGCACCCGACAATTCGAGTGCTACTTATATGTATGTTAATTACAAGCTATCCTATGTCAGAGTCATTATGTAGTGGCGGTGCCCCCATGCCCGCCCGCACGAGCGATAGCGAGTCCACCCAGACGCAAATGGAGCAACGGAACGGCCGTGCGGGCAGGCATGGGGGCACCGGCCCTACGGCATGATGATGCGGTTTATCTTTCTGCTATCACTTCAATCTCTACCAATGCGTTTTTGGGTAGGGTCTTGACGGCGACGGCGGAACGGGCAGGGTAGGGCTGTGTGAAAAACTCCGAATAAACGGCGTTCATATCCGCGAAATCGCCCATGTCGGCGAGGAACACCGTGGTTTTGACCACATGACTCATGTCCAGACCAGCCTCGGCCAAGATGTTTTTCACGTTGGTGAGCGACTGGCGTGTCTGCTCCTTGATGCCGCCCTCGGGGAATTGTCCCGTGGCGGGGTCGATGGGCAGTTGGCCGGATGTGATGACGATGTTACCGAATACGATGGCCTGACTGTAGGGGCCGATGGCGGCAGGCGCTTTGTCTGTGCTGATAGGTTTCATAAATCCAAATATTTTTAGTTAACTTTCGGAAGTGATGATGGGGAGTTATCAATTGGAGTTAAAACGAGGAGTTAAGAAGATTCCAATGTCTCTGAAACATGTTCTTTTTACATCCCATTAGGTAATGGCTCATTATAACTCCCCCTCATAACTCCTATTCTTAACTCCTACTCATAACTCCAGAAACTTCAGTTATTTTTTGTTGAACGTGACAAAAGTACTAAAAAAATGATTATCTTTGTCTCCGAATAACAAAAAACTCAAGAATAATGACAAAGAAAACCTTCATGAAGAGCGCTTTTGGCGTGCTTTTCGCCATCACGTTGATGGCATGCGGTGACAAGAAAACTACGGCTGCTAATGACAATTCTTCCGCACAGGCGGTTCCTGAACAGACAATGCCCACTCAATCCGTTGACGTGGATGCTCCCGACTTTACACTCACTGATATCAATGGCAAACCGCTGACACTCAGTTCGCTGCGAGGGAAATATGTGGTGCTTGACTTCTGGGGCTCATGGTGCGGATGGTGCATCAAAGGCATCCCGCAGATGAAGGAATACTATAAGAAATATGCTGGTAAATTCGAGATTTTGGGCATCGACTGCAATGATTCTGAAGAGGCTTGGCGTGCGGCGGTGGATGAATATGAGTTGCCTTGGCTCCACGTGTATTGCAATGACGATAAAGTACTCAAAGACTACGACATTCAGGGCTTCCCCACGAAAATCATCATCACTCCTGAGGGCAAGATTCATCAGGTGATTATCGGCGAGGATCCCGAATTCTACACCCTCTTGGATAAACTGTTGGGATAAGTTTAGACAAATACGAAACCCACCCTGACGTCTTTATCTTCTTTAGTTAACTTTTGGAAGTTATAATGAGGAGTTATAAAATGGAGTTAAAACGAGTAGTTAAGAAGAGCCAAATGCCTCTGAAACATGTTCTTTCTGTATGTAGCATAGTAATGGCTCATTATAACTCCCTCTCATAACTCCTATTCTTAACTCCTACTCATAACTCCCGCACTTCAGTTCCTTAACTTCCCGACTTAAGCATACGAGTGCATCCCTCCGAGCAGATAATTGACACCGAAATAAGTCATGAGGATGCTTAGGAAAGCGAAAACCATATAGACATGATAACTCATGGGGCGGCGCATGGCTGGTACGGACCGGCGGTGCGCCGCCACTGCGTAAATCATGAAAGTGATGAGTGCCCACGTCTCTTTCGGGTCCCAACTCCAGTATTCCCCCCAACTGACATTCGCCCAGATGGCACCGATAAAGATGCCCAATCCCAATGTGGTCAGGGCGGGATAGAGAAACAACCGGCTCAATACTGAGAGCGATTCTAATTGCTGTTGTAACAGGTCTTTCCGGCGGCGGTTCATGATACGCAGAATCACGGCCACCACTCCACATAAGAAGGTCAGTGCCAACAGGGCATAGGCTGTCATGATGACCGACACGTGGATGCTGAGCAGCGGCGATTGCAACACGGGCATCAGGTGCGTGATTTGCGGGTCCATGTCGCTGATGTGTGCCACCAACAGGAAAAATCCTGACAGCAGAAACCCGAACGTGATGACGATGCGGAACCAACGGCAGGTCAGCATTGACACCAACATGATGAGCCACGCCATCAACAGCATCGTCTCATATCCGTTGCCCATCGGCACTGTGCCGCGTATCACCCACCGCAGTGCCAGACACATGGTGAGTGCCAGAAAAACCAACAGCATGACCGCGAATGACACCCGCATTACCCATTGTGAGAATGTATGATTTATGGGATGTGCTGTGTCGTTTTGACGGATTTGCGAACTGTTCTCTTTCCTTCTTGTCAACCGCCACATAAAATACCCCAATGTCAGGAATCCCATGGTCAGGCATGCCATAAATAATATCGTGGCGAAGGGGATGGCATTGTATATCCGTTCGGCCTTCACACGCGTCTTGCCGGGGAGTGATTGCCCGCCGTTTTGTTGCTGATAGATGAGCATCTTGTCTAAGAAGATATTCACACGCTCGTCATTCCCAGCCAAAACATCTTGATACATCAACGGAAATACCTCCGTGATGTATTTTTTATGTTCTGCCTCCACGGTATCGGGTATGGAGTCAGCGGGCGAGTACCACACCGTTTTTCCTTGTTCGTCGGTGTAGGGTAACACGCGGACAGACAATCCTTGGCGTAGGGTCATGATGAGTTGCAGTTTCTCATCGGCTTTGTTAGACTGCTGATGCAGTGCGTCATTATTTCCTTGATAATATTCCTGTATCAGCGGACCGATTTTATAGCCCGACAAGTTATCAAAGAAATCGTTGAGCGAAGCATGACCGTCGGTACCGAGACGATGGTTCAACTCTCCGCCTTTCACCTTGATGCAAGGTTCGTCGCTCCATTGGTCATAAAAGAACAGCCATCCGGTCAACACTTGCTCGGCGGTCAATCCCTGATAATTTTTTCCTCCAGTGAGTTTCTTCGTGAAGTCTATGGCGTACGTCTGCAACGGTCCAATCCGGTCGTTGTAATTGACGAGCAACCTTCCGAATTTCTCTGCTGTCGATGGGGGCAGGGTAGGGGGGGTGGCATGGATGACCGAACCATACCCTATGAGCATCAACACCACCAGAACTCCGCGTTTCAACGCAGGATGACGCAACAGTTGGCGGAATGTGCCTTTGGGGTCTATCAGCATGTAAATCAGTGAGAAAAACAATAGCGCATACCCTATGTATGTGACGGGCACACCCCAAGGGTCGGTATTTAGGGTGAGGATACTGCCTCGTCCGTCATTGTCATAACTGCTTTGATAGAGACGGATATTGCGGTGGCGGAGTATGTTGTTCATGGATATGGTGTCATGGCGCACCTCGTCGCCGTCGGTCAGGGTCACTGCCGAGATATAATCGGCCTCAGCCGCCGTCCCCTCATGAAACACTACCATAAACGTGTCTAACCGCAATGTGAAAGGCAGGTCTTTCTCTGTCATCTGATGCGGGTCGTCGGTCATCACGTATTGGTTTGTCTGTTGGCCGATACGCAGATGAACCATTCCCTTGTGTGCCGTCAGATGCGTAAGCAGGGCTCCCGACAGTATCAACACCAATGAGCCATGCAGCACGATGACGGACCAACGGCGCACTTTACTCTTTATTAGCCACAATATGCCGAAGGCCGCCAATAATGCCCATAACAGCACAAACCACCAGGAGCCATAAATATGACTCCCGGTGTATTCCGTGCCTTTCACCTTTTCTACAAAGGTGGCTGCTCCCATTACAGCCAACAGCACGATATAGAGAAAAGCAAGCATCCGTCTCATATTACTAACCTCAAACCTCAAATCTCAAATCTCAAACCTCAAACCATTTTATATCGCCCTCAGGAATTTCACCACGGCGTCGCGGTCGGCTTTCGGCAGATAGAAGAATTTCTCCGTGCTGGCGTATGCGTCTGACTTTTTGCTGTAGGCGTGCCACATGATAGCCTCAATCTCGTTACGGGCACGGCAGTCATGCAGACGGTCCTCGGCGCCGGTGTTGACCATCGACAGTCCACGGCCCCACAATGGAGTGGTGCGGCACCATGAACCGTGGATGCCGTTTTTCATATACAGGCGGTGCTGCAACATGTCGGTATAGGGATAAATCACCTGATAGGGATAGACGGGCAGATTGAGGTTGTTGCTCACGATGGGAGCAGATGCCCAATAGTTGTCGGGACCGGTGGTCCATTTCGGACGGTGGCAGGTGGCGCAACCAATCTCGTTGAACACCTCTTTTCCGCGTTGCACCTCGGCATCGTTTAGGTCGCGAGCGCGGGGCACTGCCAATCCGCGATGCCATACCATGAACTGCCAGAAATTGTTGTCGGTCATCTCCGGAGTGAAGTTATGATAGGGGTTGTCAAACTGGTTGGTCTTCGGGTCGAGCAGTGTTTTCACGGCCGCTGCTATGCCCTCGTCGGTGCCGTCATAATAATATGGCGATGTGGGGTCGGCCTTGATTTTGGCGATGACCTCGGGGTTCTCCGACATGGCGGTAGCCCAGGCGGTGGTGGTATAGAGGTAAGGCCTGTCGCTGCGGCTCACATTGGGGATGTTCCAGATAGCGTTGGCTCCGGCTCCGTCTTGCAACGATGCGCGGGTCATGGCGTAGGTGAAGCGCTTGATTTTCTTCGTGCCGTCGGCCAGTGTGTACCATGCTCCGGCAGCCCAATCATTGGTGGCCTTGTCCCAGAAATTGGGGTTCAACTCCACGTATGGCGCCTCCTTTTGATACTGTTTCTTGATGGAGTCTTCGGGGATGGCGTCGAGCAGTCCGGTGCCGTACAGGCCGATGGTCGATTCCAGACGGAATGCGAGGTTCGACGGCTTCGGACTGGTGTTGAAAGCGTCGATGTCGATGCTCAACTCGGGATAGATGAGTTCGTAGGTCTCACCATCGGGGAACTGCAAGGGCAGTCCGCTCTCCATGGCGGTCACTTTCTCCCAACTCAGGTGGATGCCTCTCTCGTCAACAGGTGGCAGAAACGGCTCCACGGCACGTGTCTGTGGCATACCCGTCACTTCGGAGATATATGGCCCGTCGTCGCTGTTCACTCCGTCGGCAGGATGATAGACAACCAGCAGATAACCGTTGCCGCGGAAGTCTGCGTTATATGACTGCGTGCGTTTGCCGTGACCGTAGCCTGGGTGACAGTGAATGCACGAGGTGCGCACGTATGCAGGTCCCAGACCAGAGAAATCGGCTGTGCTCTTCTGTGTAAAATCGTGTTCAAAAAGCATTTCGCCTTTTTTGAAGGCGTTGTACAGACCTGCCTGGTTCACGGCTTCCGTCTCTATCTCATAGCAGTGGGCGGTGGTGCTGTTCGTGGTGCCCAGTTCACCGCCGGGATACCATTCCTCGGCCTTGAACCCCTTGGTGTCCTTGCCTACATATTTGTAGTCATCCTCTCCAGTGGTGCTCACCAATCCCTCATCGGGGTCGTCGATATGGTCATCATCATGACAAGCTGATAAAGTAAATGCTGCTAATGCGCAGATAGTCAGATACTTCATGTTTTTTTGATCAATTATCTTCATGTTTTTGTAAAATAGGGTTGTTTTTCACGATTGAACCTTCTTCCGCCTTTTGAGGGGACGGAAGAAGGTGAAAATGTTATATTCTGGCTTATGGCTTATCTTTAGTTCATCAGTATCCAGTTAGCGGTCTCGTTGATGCAGTCGTCAAGGTCGCCGATAGCATCCATCGCCTCTTTCACGACAACGGCACCGGGAGCCTGAACGAAGGCTTTACCGCTATTCAGACATGCGTCGAGTGCTGCGATGGCCTCTTTGAGTTTGTTGTCCAGTGTGTTGGCTTTTTCAGGTGCGTATGTCTTCAGATAATCCATGATGGAGTTTTTCTGTGCCGATGTGGCTCCGGCTGCACCGTAGAGTGAATATTGTATGCTCAGGATGTTGCCTTTGAAGTCAGTGAATGAGTTGTAACTATAAGGCGATTCGATGTAGTTGGCGTCGTCTTCCTCGGGTTTTCCGTCCTCGCCGATGTGGGTGCTGGTTCCGCCGCTGGTGGTGGCGCGGTATGCCTGTCCCATCTTTTGGTCAGCCACCTCGCCGCAGATGTTCGAGCAACCCGACACGAGGATGGTCTCCATCACGGTGCGCCATGATTTCATTGTGCTGTTGGATTGCCCGGCAGCCAGCATGTCCTCACCGTAACTGAGTCCGTTTTTCTCGACGGTGGTCTTAAACTCTTCCACGTTTTGCTGCTTGCAAGCGTTGATGCGGGCGATGTGGTCTGCCTGTGCTTTGTTTCCCAGCCATGACACTTCCAGTTGGAAGCACTTGTCGCGAAGGTCACCGGCTACGGCTGCAGCGAAGATTACTTCTTCCTTGCCGCTTACGTCCAGCCCTGCGAAGTTCGAGTCGTCTTCCACTGCGTCGTTGTTGAAGATAGCCACGTCACGGTTTTTCCCGTTTCGGAAGAAAATGAACTCAATGCCATGGAAACCCAGGTTTTCCGGAGTCAGGTTGCCCTCTGTGCGTGCCCATTCGATACCGTTGGCACCGTCGAGGTTGGCAATCTTCGCATTGTCTTTCAAGTCTTCGGCCAGCACGTCGAGTTCCAAGGGCCAGGTGTCGATGTGCGGGTCGATGTCGAAGTCGGAAGCGGCTCCATAGAGGAAGGCTTCGCTCTCTTCCCAGTAGGCGCGGGCTTTCTTGTAAGCGGTGCAGATGGCGTCGATATCGCTCTGCTTGACCTTCGTGCCGGCCTTCAATTGGGTCTTCAACCCGTTTATCAGGTCATACAACACCTGTGACTGGTTGGCGAGGTTGGTATAAGTGGGATATACCACGTCGTCGAGGTATTTCTGCGTAATGGCCTTCATCGACTCGAGTTTCTGTTGCTCTGCAGTCTTTTTGTTGTCGGGATTGTCATCGTCATCGTCACCGCAGGCTGTCACACCCAGTGAAAGGGCGCATGCTGCGGCAAACATCATTGCGTACTTGAAAATCTTTTTCATTGGTCTCTGTTTTATTTGTTTTTTTTATTTATTGATATTTCTTCATCATTTGTAGGTATTATGAGCCTGCAATTTGTAGAGAGAATAGTAATTATCAATTGTGAATTGTGAATTATTAATTGCGAATTGTGAACTTTTTATAGGAAAAATCCCTCATAGGCGATGCCCACGTTGACGGCGGGCTCGTTGTTGTATTTGCTCTTAAATATGCGGTTGGTGTATTCCGCTTTGATGGCAATCTGCGGCACAGGGTGGTAATTCACACCGAATGTGATGTTCTGCCGTTTGGTGAAATCATATACCGGTTGGCTGTCCTCATGGATATACGAGTCGTAATACTCATATCGGCCGAAGACGTAGAGTTTCTCCTTGGCAGCGCGGGTGGCGGCTATCTGCGAGAAGATATCGTAACCTGCCTCGATGCCCACAGCCACGGCGGCCTTACCCACTTGTGTGCGGTTATAGGGTGAGTTCTTGGGTTGGCGGCTCTTGGCGCTGCTCACGTCTGCGGCGTCGCTCAATGTGCCGTAATCTGCCTGACCACGGACAATCCAGTTGTTGCGGTTGAGGGTAAAGTCAAACGAGCCAATCCACACGTTGCCCGACACCTTGTCATAGGTCTTGCCGTCGCCTTCCAACAGATTGGGATAGGTGTTGTGCATGGCGCGTCCGAAATAACTGCTCACTGCCATGCGCACGCCTTGGATGCTGTAGTTGTCTATACGGGCTGAGATACCGTATTTGTTGGCGGGTTTGAACTCGAAGGCCGATTTCACACCGTTTTTCGCCCAGTTGTCGCGGCTGAACATCAGTGCGTTCAATCCGGCGGTCAATTGCACCTCATAGCGGAAATCGCCCGAACGGCCCCAGAAACTGATACCCGTGTCATGCCAGGTGCTCGGCAGAATGGTGCTCTCGCCCTCGGGACGATAGACGGTAAAAAAGTTCAGCGGTTCGTGATGGGCATTTATCAATCCTACCGGCACCACGATATGACCGATGCGCAGGTTGGCGGCACGTGAGAAACTCTTCTGAATCCAGAACTGCTCCAGTTCCACCTCGCCGCCTTTCTCTACCTCATGCTCGTATTCGCCGCCTTCGTCGGTCTCTATCTCGATGGCACCGCCCGTGCCAGTATGCTCAAATTCTATCTCCGTGCCGAACGTCCAGCCTTTGCCGAAATCGTAACCTAAATAGATGACAGCGTGGGGAATGTCGAAACGGCCGTTGCTCGGGTCGTTCTTATACTGTGAGGGGTTACTGTAACGGTAGTAATGGTCGCTATAGAAATTTCTTGAGTAGGTTACCTCACCGTAGCCGCCCACGCTCAATCGGTTGCCCTTGGCGTGCGTCATCACGCTGTCACCGGCGTTTACCTGCGCCCGGGCTGTTTGTGCCGTGGCGAATGCCATTACGGCACACATTGTAATAATGGTTTTCTTTGTCATTTTTTATCCTTCTTTTTCCGCTGCAAAGGTATTTGGTTTGCGGCCGCTCCGCAATACTTAAAATTTGGTAAATAGGCCGTATCGAAAAATACCTATTTATTATGAGTCTGCGTTTCAGAAATAATGTGTATCTTTGCATAATTATTTGAAAGTTATCAATCTGGGTACTGCGATGAAAAATCAGAAATTGTACGAGGCGGACGATAAGATGATATCACTCATCCGCGATAATTACAGCCTGTTGCAGAGTCTGGGCAGTTTCGGCATCAATCTTGGCTTCGGCGATAAGACCGTCCGTGAGGTATGCGAAGACCAGCAGGTCGATACCTATACTTTCCTCGCTGTGGTCAACTACACCATCAACGGGCACCGCGACTTCGAGGAGATAGAGAAACTCTCCATCCCCACGCTCATGCAGTATCTGAAGGCCAGCCATGAGTATTACCTCGGATTCCAATTGCCGTTTATCCGAAGCGAACTCGTGCAGGCGCTCGACGAGAATGACAATCTGGCGCGCCTTATTCTCAAACTATATGACGAGTATGCGCTTTTCATCCGCAAGCACATGAAATACGAGGAGAAAACGGTCTTCCCCTACGTCGAGGCGCTTCTCGAGGGACGGCTCATCAACAACTACGATATCGATACCTTCTCGAAGCATCATCATCAGACGGACAACAAATTACGCGAATTGAAGAGCATCATCATCAAGTATCTGCCCAGTGACGGACTCCACAACAATCAACTTTCCGCCACGCTCTACGATATCTACAACAACGAGGAGTGGCTGGCGCAACATGCCGATGTGGAGGACCACCTCTTCATACCAGCCATACGATGGCTCGAAAGGAAATCGAAACAGAGCGATGTCACGGCTAAAATATCCAATATGATAGGCCGTAACGCTGACTCGGGCGACACACTGAGCGACCGTGAGAAGGATGTGGTCATCGGGGTGGTACAGGGCATGACCAACAAGGAGATTGCCGACCACCTGTTTATCTCCATCAACACCGTCATCACCCACCGACGCAATATTGCGAAGAAACTGCAGATACACAGTCCCGCCGGACTGACCATCTACGCCATCGTCAACAATCTGGTGGATATATCCAGCATAGACCTATAAAACCCACCCTCGCCCCTTCCCAAGGGGAGGGAGCAAGGTGCAAAAGATTTCCCCAGAACACCAAACCCTCAACCCTAATCCCTCAACCACATGGATATACATGAAGGGTATCCTAAAATGGCTGTCATCGACCCCAACACACTCGCTGTGATGGGGCTGAAATCCATGCTGCTCAGCGTGATGCCCACGTTGACCATTGACACCTTCGGCTCATGGGCGGAATGGCAGGCGAACAATCCTGACACGTATGTTCATTGTTTCGTGGATATGAGCATCGTGGTGCAGCACCGTGCCTACTTCGCTGAACGGAGAAAACACACCATTGTACTGACCACATCGCAAGACGTTGAAAAGCAACTCGCTGATTTTCATTGCCTTTGTATCAGCGTACCGGAAAAACAACTGGTGCGCGACGCACTCATGATGTTGCAAGCAGGACATCATGGTAACGACCAACTCCCGCATGCTAAAAATACATCAGATAAAGCGAAGAAACCGTCTGAAAATAAACTGCTCAGCCCACGCGAGGTGGAGGTGCTCGCCCTTATTGCCCAAGGATTGATAAACAAAGAGATTGCCGCACGGCTCAACATCGGACTCACTACCGTCATCACCCACCGTAAAAATATCATGGAGAAACTGGGCATGCGCAGCGTGTCCGCCCTGACCATCTACGCTGTGATGCAGGGCTATGTGGATATCAACAAAATTTGAGGTTGAGTGTAGAGTGTTTAGGGTTTAGTGTTCTCCCTCATTTGAATTGGCTCAATTCGTGTAATTCGTTAAATTCGTAGTCCTTAACAAGAATCCGTCTCATCCGTTGTTTATATGGTTGAGCGTAGAGTGTTTAGGGTTTAGTGTTCTTCCTCATACGAATTCGTTTCATTCGTCTAATTCGTAGTCAGATAAGAATCCGTCTCCTCCGTGACATCCGTTGTTTTCGTCGTCGTGTTCGTCTAGGAGTTTAGGAGTTCGGCGTTAGCCGTCAATTCCTTTCCTCCTATATTCCTTAGACATATCTCGAATCCGTGTCATTGTCCGTAGGCAGCAGATTCGTGTATATTCGCGTTATCAGTGTTCGTCTAAATGGTTGAGTGCTGAGTGTTTAGGGTTTAGTGTTCTTCCTCATACGAATTCGTTTCATTCGTCTAATTCGTAGTCCTTAACAAGAATCCGTTTAATCCGTTGTTTTAGTTGTCATGCTTGTCAAAACATTCTACGGAGTCATGGAGTTTAGAAGTTTGGCGTTAGCCGTCAATTCCTTTCTTCCTAAATTCCTTAGACATATCTCGAATCCGTTTTTATTGGCCGTAGGCAACAGATTCGTGTATATTCGCGTTATCTGTGTTCGTCTGAACATTCCGCTTAGTCAAGGAACATTCAAGTTTTTGTGCCCTTTTTCTTTTCTTTTCGAAAATCTTTGTATATTTGCAGTCGCTATCTGCCCCATTCGGCTGTGAGGTTCATCGAGTTGAGCCGAGCCCGTGGGCAGGGCGCTACATATTAAAAAGGCGTTACTGACGCTTTGTTTTTGGTCCTCGAAACTACCACATTCGAAAACCGGACAATAACATAGCAGAGGTGGCAGCCACGGGGTGTGTATAAGCATCTCCGTAGTGTGCTGCGAAGGTCGTGTACCTTCTGGCACACTTTACGGTGTATCTATATGCTCCAACGTGGGTGTTTCTCTGTCTGTTTTCCGGTTGGGCTGTGGTAGGCCTCGAGGTCAAACAGGCATGAGTTAAGCATCCACGTTTTTTTATTTGTAGTTAGTCAGATGTTTTACCCTGTTCGCCTTAGGATGCTTGCGAACAACTCTAAAATGTGATGGCTAAGTACTCACACGACTCTCATATCACTACTGTCGAGGGAGTGAAAGACTTCTTCCACCACATCGTCTATGACCTTGGCATCAACTTCCATCCGGATGATGATTTCAGTGGATATATCGACCTTAACACTGGTGCAAGAGTCATGGACGACCAACAGGCTACCCTTTACAACCGCCTGATGGAAGAATCCTTTGTGACTTGTGATGACGAAGACATGGTCTATGAAATGGCTTGTGAGTTGATGAAAGACAGATTGCAAATAGAGTAAAATAACTTAACAGTAAAGGAAATATAGAGTTTTTGACATCCTTGATTTGACTGGTTAAGCAGAACTACCACTCTAAAGAAACATCAGTCAGACAAGCAACTGGATGTTTGCGCTCAATAGGGCGTGGACTGATGGATAGTTGTCTGATGTGGGCTGTGGTAGGCCTTGCTTAAACACTTCTCTTCCACGCCCCCTTTTCGAAACGAAGAGAGGGCTTTTTTCATGTCAAAGAAGAAATACACTGTTTTAGATTTGTTTTGCGGGTGTGGAGGATTGTCGAAAGGCTATGAGATGGCAGGGTATAATGTGCTGCTTGGAGTTGACTTTGATGAGGCTGCACTAAAAACGTTTGAATTTAATCATCATGGTGCTAAAACACTTAAAGCAGATCTTTCAAAGGATGAGACTGTTAATGAAATAGATAAGGCCATAAATGGACGTAGAATAGACGTTATCGTAGGAGGCCCTCCTTGTCAGGGCTTTAGCCTTACAGGCCCTAGGAAGTTTGACGATGTTAGAAACAAACTCTATTTAGCCATGATAGAAACAGTCAGACGTTATCGTCCAAAAGCCTTTATGATAGAGAATGTACCAGGAATGGCTTCACTTTATAAAGGAGAGGTAAAAGATGAAATTCTAAAGAGATTTACTAGCATGGGTTATAAAATGACTTCAAAGATTGTCTGTGCTGCTGATTATGGCGTGCCTCAATTGAGGCGGAGGCTTGTCTTTATAGGAATCTATGATGCAAAAGAAGCATTCCATTTTCCACAACCATTTTTGAAACCAGAGGATTATGTCACTTGTAAAGATGCTATTGGCGATTTACCAGCATTGATAGAGGAACTTGGCGATGAAATATCTTCATATTCTCAAAAACCAGAAACTGATTTCCAAAGAATGATGCGTGGTAATAATGATGTGCTGTACAACCACGTTGCTGTTAACCATAAAACTTTTGTGAAAGAAACGATAGCTCAAGTTCCAGATGGAGGAAACTACAAGGATTTACCCAATGGTGTAGGAGATAGCCGAAAATTCCATGTCGCATGGACGAGGTATTGTAGCAGCAAACCATCAGGAACGATAGACACTGGTCATAGGAATCATTTTCATTATAAGTGGAATCGTTGTCCGACAGTTCGAGAAAATGCACGCTTACAGTCATTCCCTGATGATTTCGTTTTTATGGGGAATAGAACTCAACAAAATCGTCAGGTAGGAAATGCTGTTCCACCATTGATGGCAAAGGCTATTGCGGAAGAACTAAAAAGATATTTGTAGTGAAATGACTTTAAACACAATAGATTTATTTGCGGGTTGTGGGGGAATGACTGATGGTTTTGCTCAAGAAGGGCATTACCATATTTTAGGATGCGTGGAATGGGAGACCCCCATGTGTGTTACGCTTGTGCATCGGTTAAAGACTAAATGGGGACATAAGAATGCAGAAGAAGAAGTTATTCGTTTCGACATCCAACGTACTGATGAATTGTTTGGAGGTTTTGCGGATGATGAATTCGGTTCTCACAATGGTCTTGATACATTGGTTGGTGGAAACAAGGTTGATGTAATAATTGGTGGTCCTCCATGTCAAGCATATTCTTTAGCAGGAAGAATACGAGATGAGAACGGAATGCGAAATGACTATCGAAATTTCCTTTTTGAGAGTTATATCAAGGTTGTAAGTCATTATAAACCAGATTTCTTCGTCTTTGAAAATGTTGTTGGTTTGCTTAGCGCAGCACCAACGGGAGAACCTATTACTCGAATTATCCATAAAGCTTTTGGTGAGGCGGGTTATCGTATAATCTCCAATCTGAAAGAGGCTTTATTCGACGTGGCAGATTTCGGTGTTCCCCAACACCGCCGAAGGTTGATTATTCTTGGAATACAAGAAAAAACATTCGGATGTAAAGGGAATGATTTTATGGAGGACAAATGTGATCAGATTCTCTACGACTTTTACCACAATATCATACCATCATATAGAACAAAACATAAGACGGTTACAGAAGCCATAGGTGATTTACCGAAAATATACCCCGTAGATGGCGAGATAAAGGAAAATGGTAAGAAATACTCTCATGCCCCAATCAATGTAGAAGGATACTTAAATCATGTGCCACGTTTCCATAGCAAGCGAGATATTGGTGTTTTTCAAATGTTGGCAGAAGACATCAAATCTGGAAATATGAAGTATGTTAGCATAAATAATTTGAAGGAACTTTATACTGAGGTAACAGGTAAGAAGAGCAATATCCATAAGTATTATGTGTTGCGTGAAAATGAACCAAGTAATACTATTCCTGCCCATCTTTATAAAGATGGAATGCGCCATATCCATCCTGACCCAGAGCAAGCACGCTCAATAACTGTAAGAGAAGCTGCTAGACTTCAATCTTTCGACGATGATTTTGAATTTCTAGGTGCAATGATGTACCAATACAAGATGGTTGGTAATGCCGTACCTCCTAAATTTGCAAGAATCATCGCTGAGGCATTGTACAAAGTGATAAATAAATACAGAAATAATCAATAGTTTTTGTCTATGTCATCATATTACATTCACAAAGTTGGAAGTCAAGAAATGGGGTCAGTGGAGAGGAACAATGGGAAACCTCAGCGTGGACGTTATTTCCTAATCGCAAAAGAGTGTTTACCATTCTTCCCTCATCTTTCATCAGTAGCATTGAATGACAAGGCTCCTGTGTTCATTATCCCAACATACATTGAGAAAACGGTCAAAGTGTTATGCACGATTGATTATCACAATCAGAAACATTCTCTCATTGACTATGTGGGTGATAATCCTCGCGATGAAGTGCGTATATACATGAATCAGCAGATTGACCCTGATTTATATTTCAAAACAGGAGATTTAGCTGTGTTTGAGAAATTTGTTGTTGATGGCGAAATAATCTATAGCCTTACCCGAATACGAGACGGCGAAGATGGCTATGCATTCCTTGGCCAGTTTCTTTATGAGAACGCAAGAAAACCACACCGTTCTAATGCAATATATGAGGGGGAATTGGTTTTTGTTCAAAAACCTGCTATTGGAATTGACATGCACATTGAAGTTAGCAATGATGCAGAAGATTATCTGAAATCGGCATCGACAGATATTCTTTCTCATGAAGAAGATGATACACTCATTGTTGAGCAACAAATGGGAGGGCAACTGTTTAATAGCGTTACATTTCGACAGTTTGTTTTATTCGCATACGAGTATCGTTGCGCTATTACACGGAAGGTAATACGCTATGGTGATTTGTGTAACTTGGAAGCTGCACACATCAAACCGCAAGCCCACAATGGACAATTCCTCCCTTGCAATGGGATTGCAATGAGTCGCGACCTGCACTTTGCGTTTGACAAGGGGTTCTTTACCATCGACAATAATTACAATGTTCTAGTAGCTAGCCAGTTAAAAGGTTCAGAGTTTTACAAAGAGTTTAATGGAACTCATATTTTTGTTCCACAAGTTGAGTTCTATAAACCAAACAAAGCATTTCTTGATTATCACCGAGAGCATATATTTCAAACATATTCGCAGATACGAAGACTGTGAAATTATCCCTAATTACAAAACCTGCAAAAATAGCATAGTGAAATAAAACGTTGTCAATTGTTTTTTTGAGGTGATAATCCCTCATTTGAATTCGTTTCATTCGTTCAATTCGTAGTCCTACAGCCCAATATTCGTGAAGATTCGATTGATTAGTGTTCGTTATCTTAACATAAATCCCCATAAATTTATCAACAATTTTAATTGATGAAAAATTCATGGCCATTCGTGTTAAAGAAATCTCCTCGTGTTTTCCTGCTTTAAGCGTTTTTGTCTGTATATTTTACATGTAATTCCCATAAATTTTCCATATAATTAATGATAATTCATGAGTATTGTTGGTAATTTATGTTAGCGTTGCAGACAAAATCCGTTTCATCCGTGACATCCGTTGTTTTACAAGAACGGTGCCAGCAGGTGTGCGAACCATCCGCGGAACTTCTGCCAAGGTGTACGGAACTGGTCCCATGATTCGGGGGTCAGGAGGAATGACTGCTGTTTGTCGCGGTCGAACATGTCGCATAGTTGTTGTGTCACATGAGGGTCGATGATCACGGCGTTTTCCTCATAATCCCAACTCAGGCTGCGGGCATTCAGGTTTGCGCTGCCCACAGTGCAGAAACGTCCGTCAACCATGATGACTTTTGTGTGGTGAAATCCCGGTTTGTAAATCCATACCGTGGCGCCGTGCTTCATCAACCGGTGGGCATTGTAAAATCCGCAGTCGGGCGTCAGGGGTATGTCGCTCTTGGCCGACAACATGATTTCCACCTTCACGCCGCGTTTCACGGCATTGCGCAGTGCGCGTTTCAGTTTGCCATTCAACGTGAAATAGGGGTTGATGAGTTTGATGCTGTCCTGTGCGTCGTTGATGGCGTTGACGTAAAACTGCCGGATGATTTTATTCGATGCATGGGGCTCGCGGTTGATGATGCCCACCATTTTCTCGCCGGCATTGGCGGTGGTGTCGGGTTTCAGACCGGTGACATAGTCGATATTGCCCAGCCCGCGGTAGTACTGAGGTCCGTGGATGTCTTGTTTGGTCACCTTCTTCCATGCACTGAGGAAGATGGCTTGCAGGGTGTTCACCTCGTCGCCCTCGATGCGGCAGTGCATGTCGCGCCATTCGCCCACCACCTCCGTGCCGTTGATGTAATAGTCGGCCACGTTCATCCCGCCAGTGTAGGCTATTTTCCCGTCGATGATGACGATTTTCCGGTGGTCGCGCGTAAACACATGGTTCACCCACGGGAAACGGATGGGGTCAAACTCATATATCTCGATGCCCCGCTCACGGATGCTCTTGATATGACGGTTTTTCAGGGGGCGGTTGTTCGAGGAGTTGCCGAAGGCGTCATATAGCGCGCGCACCTCCACCCCGGCGGCTGCCCGCTCTGCCAACAGGTCGAAGAGCAGCGACGCGATGGAGTCATTGCGGAAATTAAAATATTCCAGATGGATGCTTTTTTGTGCCTGGCGTATGGCGGTAAACATATCGTCAAACTTCTCCTGCCCCGACATCAGCAGCGTCACCGAGTTGTTGTGCGAGAACTTCACGCCCTCCTCGCGCAACTGGCTGACAATCAGAGAGTCCGATGTCTGCGCCACCGCCGAGATGACACACAGCCAAAGTATGATAATATGTTTAAATCTCATAAATCTTGTTCAAAACACCCCTCTTGTCCTCTTACCAATAGCATTCTTAACACGTTTCTCCCTCCTTTGGAGGGGGGGTAGGGGGAGGTTTCTCCTATACCATACATGAATAGTGGTCGACCACGCCCAGCAGATGGCGGTCGTCGTCTATCACCAGCACGGAATGTATCTTATTGCGCTGCATAATGCGTTGTATCTCAGTGACTTTCGTCTCGGGCAGCACGCATTTCGGTGCTACGGTCATGATGTCGCTCACAGTGTGGTCGAAGAACTCTGCCTGCCAACGCTCCATGGCGCGGCGGATATCGCCGTCGGTGATGAGACCCGACACTCGTCCGTCGGCAAGCGTCACACCCAATCCCAGTTTGCCTTTTGACACGAGGATGATGGCTTCGCCCAGATGCATGTAGGCGGGCAAAATCGGCAGGTCGTCGCTGCGCATCACATCGCGGGCGGTGGTCAGCAACCGTTTGCCCAATGAGCCGCCGGGATGGAACTGCGCGAAGTCGCGTGGCTTGAATCCGCGCACCTGCATCAGTGCCACTGCCAGCGCGTCGCCCATGGCCAATGCCGCCGTGGTGCTGCTCGTGGGGGCGAGGTTGAGCGGACAGGCCTCGCGGTCCACATGCACGAGAATATGCGCATTGCTGTATTTGGCCAGCAACGAGTCGGGATTGCCGGTCATGGAGATGATGGGCACCTCCATGTGGAGCACCATCGGGATGAAACGCAACAGTTCGTCAGTTTGTCCGGAATTGCTCAGCGCCAGCACCACATCGTCGTGTGTCATCACGCCTAAGTCGCCGTGATAGACGTCGAGCGGGTTGATATAAAACGCTGGAGTGCCTGTGCTGGCAAGCGTGGCGGCGATTTTCGCGCCGATATGGCCGCTTTTTCCCACGCCCGTGACGATGACCTTGCCTTTGCATTGGTAAATCATCTGCACGGCGCGCTCGAAATTGTCGTCTATCTGCGGTATCAGATCGAGGATGGCTTGTGCCTCGTCTTGCAGACATTGGATGGCATATTCTTTTGTCATGGCTTATGATAGCAGTTTTGAGATGGTTTCTTCTAATTGATTGAGATACAACATGTTAGGACCGTCGCTCAAGGCGTTGTCGGGGTCGGGGTGAACCTCGAAGAAATAACCCGTCGCACCGAATGCCTTGGCTGCCAATGCCATAGAGGGAACGAAACGGCGGTCGCCACTGGTCTTGCCGCCGCCGGCACCCGGACGCTGCACGCTATGGGTGCAATCCATGATGACCGTGGGGGTGATGTCGAGCATATCGGAAATGTTGCGAAAATCGACAACCAGATTGTTGTACCCGAACATATTGCCCCGTTCGGTAAGCCAGATGTCGGTGGCACCGGCATCGCGCGCTTTCTCTACGGGATAGCGCATGTCTATGCCGCTGAGAAATTGCGCCTTCTTGATGTTGACGGTCTTACCGGTCTTCGCGGCGGCTAAGAGCAGGTCGGTCTGGCGGCAGAGAAAGGCGGGTATCTGCAAAACATCGGCCACTTCGCCAGCAGCCTCAGCCTGACTGCTCTCATGGATGTCGGTCAGGATGCGCAGCCCGTATTTCGATTTGATGTCGGCCAGCATTTGCAGTCCGCGGTCGAGTCCGGGACCACGGAACGAACTGACAGAGGTGCGGTTGGCTTTGTCGAACGATGATTTGAAAATGATGTCGATGGCGTACTGGCGGTTCAGCCTGACCAGTTCCTCGGCAACGGTCTCTAACAACTCTTTTGATTCGATGACGCAAGGTCCGGCGATAAATACTGGATTCATGTCGATTTTTTGATTTATATCATGCAAAGATACGTTAAATGCAAGAAACGGCAAAAATATTTGTCCCCATTTTGTGAAAACCATTACTTTTGCAGCGGTTTTCAAACCATTTTATAGTTATCAGGTAACATTTATCATTATTAAAAAAGAAAGGTAAAAAGATGAAAAAGTTATTTTTGACAATGGTTGTAGCCGTTATGGCTATCAGTGCTAACGCACAGGTTTATGTAGGCGGCGGTTTCGGCGTTGCAAGCACCAGCGTTGACGGTAGCGATGACGTGACTACTTACAAATTTGTTCCCGAGGTGGGTTATGCTTTCAACAAAGAATGGGCTGCTGGTGTGGCTTTCGGTTGGGAAGGTGCTGACAAGGGTGCCAAGACTGTCTCTGTCAATCCTTATGTCCGTTGGACTTTCGTCAGCAACAATCGCGTGAGCGCATTCGTAGATGGTGGTGTAGAGTATGCTCATCTCTATGGCAACGGTGCCGACACTGACGCTTTCTCATTCGGTCTGAAACCCGGTGTGGCTGTCAACCTCACCAATCACCTCAGTTTTGTGTCTCACATCGGTTTCCTCGGTTATAGTCACGCCAAGGACAACAACTCAGACACCAAGGCTGACCAGTGGGGTCTCGACTTCGATGGCCGCAACATCACTTTCGGACTGTATTACAGTTTCTAATTGTAATAAGTATAGGAAGATTACCTGGTGCAATCTGTTTGCATCAGATAAAATAAAAAAGCCTGCGATGAACGTCGCAGGTTTTTTTGTGTCGTTTAGATAATACAGTTACAGAGAATGTTGCCCGTTATTTGCTGATTCTACATGATTTGATATACTTCTTAATATCTTATTCTATCAAACTCTTTTCGTCCACATCGTGGATGATGTGCAGGTCGCGTTGCGGGAAGGGGATGGTGATGCCGTTTTCGTTGAGTGTGTTATAGACGGTTTCAAGTATCTCGCCGTCGTTGGTGTACTGCGTGCTTACTGGCACCCACACCAGAAGTTTCAGATTGACACTGCTGTCGCCAAATTCACGCAGCACGACACGCACTCCGCGTTTCTTGTTCACGCAGTCCAGTTTCATGATGGCATCAATCAGCAGTTCCTTGCATTTCGCAATGTCGGTGCCGTAAGCCACGCCCACCTCGAGAATGTCGAGTTCATAGCCGTGATTGCGTGTCATGTTCTTGTAGTTCTTCGTAAACAACTGGCTGTTTTGGAAGGCTATCTGCGAACCGTCGATGGCGTCGATGACGGTGCTGACATAACTGATGCTGCTCACCTTTCCGCGCACACCGTCAACCATAATCCAGTCGCCTATCTTGATGCGTCCGGCCATCAGCGAGATGCCGTAGTAGATATTTTCCAGAATGTCTTTCGAGGCGAAACCGAGACCGGTTGACAAACCGCCCGAGATAACCACCAACCAAGTGAAACTCACATTGCAGATAGCAAGGCTGATTAACAGCCAGATACCCCAGATAAGCACTTGAAGCACATTCTTGCCCATCATCATACGGCTTTCGGCCGTTTTGGGGTCGCGTTGCACAAAGTAATGTTTGAGGAAGGCTTTTGTGGAGCGATTGATGAAGTTGAACACGAACCATAGCACTACTACCGTGGCGATGTTGAGAAAACTGATGCTGAAATTCTTCGTGTTGATGAATTTGTATGAGAAGACCTTCCAAGTCAGGTCGCTCAAGTTGAACACATCGGCAGCCCAATAAATAGCAAGGATAATCGAACCCACACCCATCGTGGGCAGAACCACACGGTAGAGCAGGTGATATTTCCATGTCTTGGTGATGGACTGATTCTCGATGTCGTGGCGCTCACCGTATTTCCGCACCCACTGGCTCACACAGGTGATGGTGAGAATGCACGTTAACTGCATAATCCACCAGATGAGCATCTGCACACTCAACAGCGTATAGCCCATCCAAGAACTGATGACCGCTGCAACGAAGACAATCAGCGAAATATACGTGTAGAACACGTCGCTTTTGGGCACGTTGTCATTGTGGTGGCGTATCACCCACCATTGCCACAACAAACAGATGAGCAGGATGGGCGGGAAGATGAGATTCACCAAGTCATTGGGTATCAGTATCACACGAAACGTGATGACGATGAATCCCACGACGAGAAGCGGCAAATAAATGTGGAAAGCGCTGCGAATCTCCTGACCATCGAGACGTAGAAGCAATGAGATAAGTATCACACCCAACAGCCATGCGTATTGCATCAGCAACCCGCTGGCCATGATGATGAAGTTTTGGCTCGATGCCATTCTGGCCACAAACAATATGACGGCAAAGGTGATGACCGTGGTGGTCATCATGATGTACTTGCGTTTGCTGAGATAATTATCGGAGCGAAACCGCTTGGGCATCAGATAACGTAAGGCGATGAAATTGATAGTCATTGACAATATCCAGAAACCCAACATCATGACAAAGAGCAACAGGATGATACGGCTGTCCCATTGCGACGTCACTTTTTGGTATGGCTCGTATTTGTTGGCTACCGTCTCTTTTGTTTCCGACAGATGGGCAGGCAATCGTGAGAGGATACGGAAATAACTCTCACCGCCGTTGACGAAGATATTGTTTTGTATCTCGTCGTAGCGTTTGCTCGCATAGTCATTGAGGCTTCTCAAACGCTCCTCCGTGTCATGGTAGTAGTTGATGTAATCGTTCATGCTCTGGCGGTTCTCCTCCAGGGTGCGCTTGATGTTGATGGCGAGTGTCAGACACACGCTGCGGTCGGTGGCGGCCTTCTCTGTCAGCATGAGTGTGGGCATCGTGTTCAGGTTCATCACCAGGCTGTCGTAGCGCGCTATCTCATAATCGTATTCCTCTATCACCTCGCGGAAGGGTTGGATGGTGCGCTTGAAAGAGTTGTACATTTCCGTAGCCTCATGGCAAGCGTACGTCAGGTCGAACACATAGTCGGGCTTCTGAGAGTAGAGCATCAGCGCATTCTGATTGCTCCGCTGAACAATCTTAATCAATTCACCAAACACAGCCCGCCGAGCAACTTTATTTGTTTCCGATTGTCGCTGTTGTTCCTTGTAGTAGTTGGTCAGTTCCTGCCGCAGAATCGTCAGGGTGTTTTCCAAGTCGGCTTCCTTCAGCACAGCGTGCGAGGGAACGACGAACACCAGCAGCAACAGGGTGATGATGTATGCTCTCAGTCTCATGCTCTTTGCCTATCTGTTAAATTTCTTGCAAAAATAAGGATAATCCCATTATCTGCCAAATTTTTATGTTTTTTTAGTGGCAGCCACATCGTTCAACAACAGTTACTCCTCCAAAAGCAAACTGCAATTGGAGGAGTAATGTCCTTGAGGTCTTAAACTACTTAAAGTTTACCTTCTCTTGATGACCACCTTTTCTCCACGGTGCAGGTACACGCCTTGCTGTGAGGGACGGTGGTTGAGTTTCACACCTTGCAGGGTAAACCAATCGTTGTCGTCGTCGATGTCATCAAAGGTGACTGTGCGGATGGCGGTGGCGGCCACGTCAAGCACATAAGGCTCGTCGAGTGTGCCGAGAATAGCGTCACTGATGAATGGCAGTTTCTTCTCGAACACAAACTCTTCACCGTCGGTATAGACACGGAGTTCAACCTCAGACGAAAGGTCGTCACTTGAAGAGCCCAGTACGCTGAGGAAGTAATAACCGTTGTTGTATCTGACGGCACCACGGCATTCTCCGTTGACGAACGCGCCCACTTCTGCATTTTCCATTCTGATGCCGTTCTTTTCCACAACTGCGATGAAGTTCATGTTGTCGGGGAAGAGATGCTCATCTACAGGTATGTAGTAACTGGTGAAGAGTGCATTGAACTCGTCATCTGTATCCAGTGCAGCAGCACGGTTAGTGCCTGACAGGTTGGGATAGTGGAATGACCTCGCCTCAGTTGCTTTCGACATATAGATGTATCCTTCGCCTGGAACAATGTTCTTCAGCGTACCTTCCCAAACTCCGTCCCTGTAGGTGGACAAGGAGGTGCGGTTCTTCACCATGTCACCGTTCAACGGTTTCAGGTCGGCAAATGCGTCTGCAGGTGACATAATGCTGCTCGAAAGCGTACCTATCCAGTTGAAGCCCGGATAGATGGTCTGAGTCGTCTCTTCCAAATCTATCAATGTTCCGTAGATATTGAGTTTGACGGGAGCAGACACTTGAATCTTGTACATGTTGCCTGGAACCATTTCATTCAGTTCTCCAACGATTTCAGAGGTACTCTTGTTCACGGTTGCGAAGGCTTTATGGCCCTTGATGTTCAAGAACTTGTTCAGATCATTGGGTTTCGTCGGAAGGATATAATCAATATCCCGGGCTAACGGTTCTATATATATCGACTTCCACGACCAACCTTTGACCAAATCGGTGTTCTGTTGAATCAATTGGGTGAACTTGAATACCACCGGATCGTCATAAGACCCATAGACGGCATCAGGAGCATAATCAATATCCAACAACTGCATTTCTACTCCAGGCAACACAACCATTACCAGCGGGCAGGTCTGACCGGTCGAGGCATCGTAAATCTCGAAGGAAATCTTCCGCTCGTTGGTACTCAGTTCTGTTGACGAACCGCCATAGATCACCATATCCACAAAGTAGGCGTCGCGTGTCTCAACATAGTGGGGCGAGGCCACACCTATGCAGTTGCCATCCTCGTTAAAGGCTGCAATTTTACTGTCTGTGTATTCGCAAATCTTGTCGCCGATGTAAATCTGTCCGATGACCATCATGTTGCTCTCATAGAGGTCAGGGTTGACTGCCCAATTGGGCTCGTCACCCTTCACGGTGATGTTCACTTCAAGCATGCGCTTGATACCCAATCGGTCGGTCACATAAACATTCACTGTGTATTTGCCTACAGGTACGGATGGCAAAATAGTGAACGTCTTTTTGGCCGTCGCGCCGTTCAAAGTGCCAATAGGTTGGTTTACTGTGAGCCACGATGGTAAGCCGCTGATTTCATAACTTTGGATTGAACTGCCCGCCTGATTTCTGAGAGATACTTCAAATTCCTTGGTTTCATCCCATTTCTTCTCAATGTTGATGACATCTTCGGTCCAGTCGATGGCGGCAAAGTCACAACGGAACTTCCACATCACGGGCTCGGAATAGTTGCCGTGCTCGTCCTTGATGTTCTTCACGGTCACGTCAAATTCATTGCCGTCCATCAGCGGATACATAGACTCTTGGAATGAGAAGTAAATCTCGTCGTTCGAAACGGTGAAGTTGAAATCAGTGTCAGCCAGTCGGATGCGGCTTGAACCTGGAAGTAGGGCAGGGGCATTCACACTTTGCACAAGCGTGCCTTCAAGTTTCATCTGCGAATCTTTCACGCCGAAGTTGTCGGTAGAAGGATGCGACTCGATGTTGCCTGTCTGTTCACGGTTGATTTCCTCCATTGGGAAGTAACCCATCAGACCCGCATAGGTGTTGTCCAAACGTTCGAAACGGCGGTCAGCGAGGATATCGCTTCCGATAGCAGCATTCCAGATGCGGATTTCATCCACGTCGCCGTGGAAGAGGTTTTCGCAACCGCCTGCGTTAGTGCCGTCGGGGGCTACTAATGTCTGTTCTCCGCCCACGTACATATAGTGACCGGTAATGGCAGGGATGGAACTCTCGGAGAGGGTCTTAACTGCCTCGCCGTCCACATAGACCACTGCGCTCGTCCCTCGGCGAACGTTCAGTGCCAGATGATGCCAGTTGTTGTCGCAGTAGTTCACGTTGCTCAGGGAGATACTTTCATTCACCGTCTTGGTCTCTGTGTTGTCATTGGCCACGGTGCGTTCGCTCATTTCCAGTACGAGTTTTCCTTCTTTGAATCCGATGCTCATGCCGTTGAGCACTGACAGCAGTTGTGCGTTGTCGTTTACAGTGTCTTTGTCGCCACGGAACCACATCTCAACGGCGAAGTTGTCTGTCGTGCGCGTGTTGGCAGTACTGATGTCCACTTTCAGCGCATCTGTGCCGTCTAAGTGGGCAGCCAGGTTGCGGTTGTTGATATACCAACTCTCTGCTGGCATAGTGATGTGGCGCGAGAGCACATCGTCGCTCACCAAGGTGCCATGACCCTCGTCCATCCTCCAGTAACCGACCAGACCTGGTGTGTAGGCCGCTTTTTGCTCTAAACGGGTCTCATAGAGTTCCAAGACAGACTTTTCAGCGTTCCATAACGACAGGTCATACATCCTGCCTTTGAAATTCTCATTGCCGATGTAAAGTCTGGATTCTCCAAATAGTGAATCCACCGCCACATTGTCGATGACAATGTTGTAACTCTTATCGTCAGGACCGACATACAACATGGTAAATCTGTTTTCCGGATCGCCTTCCTTCGGAGTCATATAACTGGCGGCGACATAGTTCCAGCGGTTGAGGGGCAGTACAGTGTTGCTCATGACTACATCCGAACCGATGATGGTTCCGAGTTTGCCTTCTTCATTAGTAAAGATCTCCAACCTGTTTTTGCCAATGCCCAATGAGAGCATACTTCCATTGCTCTGAGGATAGACCCAGAAGTCAAGTGCCAAGTCTGTATTCTCCAGATTGAAGGAGGCTTCCGTTTGCAACTCCTGATTGTCTAGTTGCAATGCCACATCGTGATATTGCGACTTCGCTGCCACATTGTTCAGACCGCCCTCGATGCGGAAATTGTCGCTTTCGCTTATCGCATTGGCATTGAGCACCTCGTTGAAACGCACGTGCATGTCATTGCGGTCGGCATAGGTAAGCGTGTTTCCGTCGTGGCTTGCCATTCCGAGTATCTTCGGACCGCGGGTGTCTTGTATCACTTCGATAATCGGCGTCTCGTATGTCACTTCTTGCTTTCCGAACAGACCGTAGGTCTGGCCGCGCAACTCGTAGATACCATCGCTGGGGAAGGAGACTGCATATTCGAAGGTTTCGTCGGTGGGGGGGAGCAAGTCGTCGCCTTGTTCCAACTTCGCCGGGTCAACAACCCATTTGTGCATCTCATTCCAACTGTCTGTACCTTTGCGGCGGCTCTGGATGCGGACACCGGCCAACCCCTGATCCTGACGGTCAAGATTGGTGAACCGCACTTGGAAACCGCCATATTTCTTCAGGTCATCATAATTGAGAACAGTGTGTGCCACGGCCATATCGATAAGTGCCGAAGCGGGAACGAACTCAACCTTCAGGTGTAGCGTATCGCTCGTCATGTTGTCATCGTTCTGTGAGCGGAGCACTAACTGCAAGTCCTCAAATTTGTTTACGCTGCGGTCGCTCTGGCTCACGTACAGCATTTTGTGGACGGGTTCTTTGTCACCTTTCAGGTTGATGGCTCGTCCGTTCTTGCCGAGGCTCAGTGGCATACCGTCAATCATCAGGATGGCTCCTTGGGCGTTCGATGCCTCGATGGCTTCCAAAATATAGGTGCAGTCGCTGTTGGTCTCGCTCAAGTTGGTCATCTCCAAATCAAAGGCTCCTTGACCGCCCGTGGGCACGTCGGTCAGCGTAGTGGCGCCTTCCACACGCAACTGAGGCCATTCCACGCGCATGGTGGCCTCGTCGAGTTTCGTGCCTTTCTGGTAATATTGGGTGTAAGTGGCTCCTTCCCACGGGTTGACAGACTGACCGCCACGGGTGCGGAAGATGGGACCGTAGCCCATTGGCGACTTATACACGTCAACCGAAAGGGCGGTGCGGGGGTCACCGTCGCTCATGGTCCACTCCACTGATGTCGAGGTGGTGTTTTCTTTCTCCTTCACATCGCTGTCGTTGGTATGCTTCGTGACGTGGATGATGGCGTAGGCACCCGCTCCGCTGTACATGAATCCGGCATGGGTCTCCGAGTCGAAATTCCACTCGTGCTCAGTACCGTCGCGCTTCACATACACTTTCTCGTTGGTCGTCGTCTGGTTGATGCTTGTGCCGCCGGCAATGGAGTAGTTCTGGATGAAGTAGCCGCTGCCTTTGATGGCTTCCAGTTTGTCTTTCTCATTCATGGCGATGGCTTGCTCCCAGGCCTTGATTTGTCGGATGGCGTTATCCACCTCGTCGTCAACGACCATGCCTTCCTCGGCACGCATGTAGTAACTGGGATGACCGCCGCGGGCACTTATCAGGTCGCCCCACCGACTGTCGCCGTTACTTCGGCCAAATTCGGGGTCGCCCTCTTTATAACTGGTATAGTACATCACCTTTCCGGGAATGATGGGTGCATTGCCCTTCTCCCAGTGGTTGGCATTGATGTACCCTTCGCTCAGACGGGCCTTGATGATGGCCTTCCAGTTGGGTATCAGTGTCTCTTCTATATACTCTTGCGGGAAGGCAAAATAGGTGCCGAAACTCTCGCTCACCACGATTGACTCGTGAATGTCGATTTTATAGGAGCCGTTGTCTTGCTTGAAGAATCCCAGCGTGTTACCCTTGCCGAACAGCATGTTTGTCGAACGTCCGATATACGTGTCGCCATGATACTGGATGCCTTCGGTAGTTCCGTGTATCTCGGTCGATACACTGTACTTCGAGCCTGAATCGGTCTCGTCGATGGTCGATGAGCCGCTATCCCATTGCTCCTGTGTATTGGCCTGAGGCTGGAACTTGTGCTCGACATAGACCCGGCCAGCGGCAACATCTATACTCTGAGTAATCTCGGGTACTACCGATACGTAGAATCCGCCGCCCGATGTGCCGCCGTTGCGCACGTGAGCCTCTAACTTCATGTCGGTGGTCAGTGTGTCGGTTTTTAGAACGGCCTCGGATGTGGAACCCGGTGGACGACGCAAAATCATATCTACGTGCTGAGGGCCGTTGGTCACGAAGTTCTGATTGCCCGACGACAGACTGCCCAACAATATCAAGTTAAGTTCGGGTTTCGATGTCTTCGGGTCGGTCCACATTGTGGTGCGCCCGTCAATAGTGACATCCAAACTCATGGTGCGCAGATGATTGCCACCCAAATTCGGAATACCACCGAGGAACTGGTATGTGGCGTGTCCGTCTTTCTTCGGCTTAATTCTCACTCTGGGCACTTCATATGCCATACCCGGTGTCACCTTCTCACCGTTGACATAGCCTTCTTCGCAGAAGAACGAAATCGAAGCGCAGGCATTGTTGTCGATAGAGATGATAGCGTCGGAGGGCACTTCCTCAAACTCTTCGCCTGTGTCTAAGTTCTTGTAGGTCTCAGCCACGGCAATGTCGTACACGTAGGCCTGCTCCTGGCAGAAGACGGGGTAATCGTATTCATACTTGAAACTGTCGCCGTTATAGGTAAGCACTGTCACAGAGTCAACCGACTCGGTGAAGGAAACCACGGGCACTTTCACTTCGCCGAAAGCACCGTTCTTCATTCCGACTTGCTCAAAGGTGATGGAGGGCTCAGCCCGGTACTGGCGTTTGAATTTCGCAACATAGGTATATTTGCTCACCACGCCGTCGGTGGTTAGCGAGTCGCTGCGCCACGTCTTCTCCACGGTGTTGGTGGCATCGATGAATGGCAGGTTCTGGACAAACACATCCTTGTTATCATACTCATTGCCACCGTCGAAGGTGATGCTTTCAACCTTGTATTTCAAGGGTGGCAATAAGGCGGAGAACTCGCCCGTATTGGGGTCGGTGGTAATATAGACGAAATGGGTATCGTCATCGTGCTCAGTGGCGGCAGCACGGTAGCCTGTACTCTGTATCATGTCTGTGGCACTTAGAATGGGAATCGGTGTCTTACCGAATTCACCACTGCCATGCTCGTCAGTGATATAATTGAACGAGCAGCGCGATTCTTGACCCAGACTCAACTTGATGGTGGCCTTGCCAAGACGGTTCTTAGAGCGGGCGAAACCCAAAGGTTCGTCTTGATCACTGAAACCACCGTTGATGCGGCCTGTCACATTCACTAAGGTAGAGTCAATGAAATTGACAGTCATCTCCTGCTTGAAGTCGTAGGTGGTGCCATCGAGCGGGAATGAGGTGAGGCGGTGACCGTCCTTGTAAGCCTCGATGAGGTGCTTACCAATGGGAACGGAGATTTCGTAGTCGCCGTTGCTGTCGGTCATTACCGTTTTGTTCGACGCCCCCTGTACCAACTGACCGTCAATCTTAAATTGGATGGAGTCTGCTGGAATATTGGTATCGAGATAGGTGATTCTGCCCCTGACAGGGAAGGAAGAGGTGTCGGTAAAGTCGTAATTGTTAAGAGCCAGGTTGCCCGAACCGATGAAACCGTTGCGCGAGAGGGGAGAGAAGACGTGGATGCCCTTTGTGGGGGTCACGCTGTAAGTGGTGCCCGAACCGATGAAGGGCAAACCGCGGACGGTATATTCACCATTCTCGTTGGTCAAACCATAGCGCGACAACTGCGTTTCGGTCGGGACGATGGTCGATGAACTGATGTTATTGCCTACCTTGGCGTGGCGGCCGTTTGGCACGTCGTTGGCAAACGAGGCGTCGAACACGAACCGGCTGATGCCTTCGTCCATCGGCCAGTAGAGGCTCAGACCTTTCTCTGTGCCAGTGAGAATACGGTCGGCGGTGTTCTCCTTCTCTTTGTCGGTCAGCACATGGTTCCATACGCGCACCTCAGTCATATTGCCCATGAAAGCCTCTTCTTCTGTCAACTCAATCTCTGAGCCTCCTACGGCAAAGGGGGCTACCAGTGTGCCAACTGTCGATGAATAACCGGAGGCATTGGCGGGATACCACGCAAATTGATTCGAAGTCATGCCATAATAGGTGTCGAACAGTTCGCGCTTTACACCACCCTCGTAGTGAAAGAGGCAATTGCCGTTCCAAACATCATAGTCGGGATATAAGTATTTGATATCGCCGCCTTCGATGTGATATTGTTTGGTGCCTGTCTGTGTGAGGCCCGATGAGACGCTCTCATTCACGGAGACCGTCTCGCTCGTGCCGTCATTCTTCAAAGTGATGAGTGAATAGGTGTCAGCAGGGAGGCTCACCCCAGTGTCGTACTTTGCGCCTTCCCATGAGATATCATCCTTATTCGTTTTGATGTCTAACGGTATTTGTTTGCCGAAGACATAAACCGCCAAATCTGTATCTTCATACCAGAACACCTGGGGAATCCGTTTATAGCCTTGCTCTTCCAACTGGTCGAACAATTGGTTGAACAAGTCATGGTCGTTATAGACGTTTCCGCCTATTTCTTCATTGAAATAATAGGGCACAGATGTGTCGCGGTCATTGGCATAATTAATAGTGATGCACTTCACGTCCCAAACATTGTTGAAAGAGGTGCGTTCTGTTGTTCTCTGACCATACTTTTCAACCAACAACGGGTAATTTTCACCATTCTTGGCTCCAAGGCGAATACGGCCATAGAAGGGTATCTCTGCAATGATGGCACCCTCGGACAGATTGTCGTCAGGTCTTACGAAGAGTTGCAGCGTATATTCCTTTCCGCTGCCGAAGAGTTTAGCCAACGATACGCTGTCGGCATCCCATTTGACACCTGTGCTGAGACCGTCGAAACGTTGTGAGAAACCACGAATCACATTGCCGTCATTGTCGCTATTTGAGCGTAATGACAGACGCACATCCTCAACAGCGGAACCCGTGCCGAAGGTGACGCGTCCCGAGATGACACCCCGGGCCTGACAGAAACCGACATCGCTGAGGAAGTTCTGGAAGTTGTTGTCGGTGTACGTCTCTTTCCCGCCCGAATACACGTCCACACGATACTCATAGAAGTAACCGGGTTGTACGGTGTTGTCTTCGTAAGTGTAACTGTCGCTCGTGCCGCTCACAGAGTGGACTTTCAGGTATTCGTCGTTAGTGCCGGCATAGCGGCGGTAAACTTCGAAGTTGCTGTTTTCTGTGCCTATCTGCTTCACTTGCCACGACACACGGACCACATTCTCGTGAGTGCCCTTCGTGGCATCCACGCTCAGCACCGCACTGCCAGTGAGCAGGCCGGCGGTGATGACATCACTTTCGAAGGTGTTTTCACCGTCATTGATGGCGAGTACTACTTTGTACTCAAAAGTCTCACGGACACTGGGCAGTTTATCGTCGATGAACGATGCTATATATCCTGCGGAGGGATTTGAAGGGACGGTCACATTGCCGTAGTCGTTCCAGTCTGACGTGCCTTTTTGTCGCTTCCAAATCTGAAATTTCACATTGTTGCTCTTAATAGGCACACGTGAGTACTCCCATGTCAGACGCACTTTATCCAAAACGGTGGTGTCTTGTGCCAGGTTGAAAATGGTGAGTTTTGGTGTCGTTGGCATCGGGTCGCTCACGCATGAGCCCAACAGGTGAATGGTGCTCTCCTTTGGGTCGGTCAAATCGCTGGCGGTAATGCTGTTATTCTCCAACCATGCTTTCGGCACGTTTAGCACCATGTATTTGTAATGGGTGTTGGGCGAAAGCATGTTGTCGGTGTAACCCTCGGATTGTTCGTTTCCAACAGCAGCCAATTTTCCGCGTTGCGCCCATGAGGCCCCGGACACCGGGTTTCCGTTATCGTCGGTCTCAACACGGTAAACGTAAGGTATCGATTCCTTGATGTAATTGTTGTCGCCAGTGGGGAAGGCGTTCCAAGAGAGCAAGGCTTTGTCTTCAAACTGGTTGTATTCAGCGGCAAGTCCGAAGGGGACTGGTACTGAAGTGAAAATGTTGTTCCTGTAGACGATTTGCTTGGCCCGTTCTTTTTTCTTGTTGCTCCACTGCAATCCGCTACTGACATACATATATAATTCCGCATTTTTGAAGTTGCCCACCTCTTTAGGTATTGTCAGTTCATAGGTCTTCTTATGCCCTGTCTCACAGGTGATTACTTCGCTTTGTTTCTTTTCAGAGCCGTCATAGAGGGTGTAGGTGAAGTGCAGTTCGTATTCACAGTAATGTTTGATGTAGTCTTGCAGTTTAGCGGGCACATCATTGGGAAGCGCAGGTACGGTAAACAAAATCTTATCGCTGTTTTCACGGCTATAAGAGATGTCATGGTAATCAATAGTGCCGAGGCCCAGGTCACTGCTACAAAAGGCACTGCCCATTTTTCTGGCTTTGAACGAACCCGCATTGTGGATGAACTCATAAGTGAAATACCATGTCTTTCCAGCCATGTCGGCGTTCCAATAGTAGTCAATCTCCACACATGGCCGCAGGTTTGAAGATTCTTTCTTGATGGTATATCTCACTTTGTTGGGACGGGCGCTGCGCACATCATCGTTATTGCCGTCGCCCCATTCATCCCAACTGGCAAATTGGATGACGGGGTTGTCGCCGACAGCGGGATTGGTCAAGAAGGCCTTTGTGCCTTCCAACACGTTGCGCGAGAAGATTTCCTTGTTTGTGCTGTTATCTTCTCCCTGGTCGCACTCCACGTCCATCAGTTGCATGTGTGTACCCTTGCGGTCATCTTGGGAGTAAGCATGGATACTTCCCACACGGCACCAGGTATCCTTGTTCTTACCATCCATAATCATGATTTTGAAATGGACGTGGTCCTTGTACTGGATGACCGTGAAGTTCTTGTCATCATCCAATTCATCAGCCAAAACCGGGTTGGCCATGAAAGCAAACAAGATGAACATCATCCATGACCATAGTCTGGATGTCGGAAAAGCCTGAGAAAATTGTCTTAGGTTCTTCATATCGTTATTGGTTTGGTTTTATTCTGTTTAGTTTAACTTTACTTATTCAACTGGTGAAGTGTAAATCTGGTATCAGAACAATCGATTCTTAGGGGTGCATTTATACAAAATAACACAACTGCAAAGATAATTTTAATTTTTGAAGTGACAAAATTTTTTGTTTTTTTATTTTAATAAGGTGTTGACAAACTGCCAGATGATACACAAAACTGGAAAAACTTCGAATATTTGTCCGTTTGTTGTACGTTGAAATATGTAATTTTTGTTTGCCGATTGACCATTATCAAACAGTTACTCCTCCAAAAGCAAACTGCAATTGGAGGAGTAATGTGCTTAAGGTCTTAAACTTTAAGTTTACCTTCTCTTGATGACCACCTTTTCTCCACGGTGCAGGTACACGCCCTGCTGTGAGGGACGGTGGTTGAGTTTCACACCTTGCAGGGTAAACCAATCGTTGTCGTCGTCGATATCATCGATGCTGATTGTGCGGATAGCAGTCGCATCCACATCGAGAACGTAGGGCTCGTCAAGTGAACCATAGAACGCGTCGCTGACGAACGGCTGGCTGGCCACGGTATATTCCTCGCCGTCAATGCGGACAACGATTTCAACCTTTTGGTCAAGGTCGTCGGCTGATGAACCGAGCACGGTGAGGAAGTAGTAACCGTTATTGCACTCCACTGCACCGCGGCACTCGCCGTTGACAAAGGCTGCCACTTCGGCGTTCTCTACGAAAGTGCCGTTTTTCTTCACCACGGCTATCATGTTCATGTTGTCGGGATAGAGGTGCTCATCCACCGGCTGGTAGTACATGGCGCGTTCGGAACCACTCTCCCATAAGAACGATGGTGCGCTGGCCTCTGTGCCGTTCGACAGTTTCGGGAAGTGGAAGGTCTTTGCTTTCGTGTCTTTCGACCAGTAGATATAACCTTCGCCGGGAACGATGTTGCGTAACTCGCCTTCCCAGATGCCGTTGCGATAGGTAGAGAACACGGTGCGCGTCTTTATCATGTCACCGTTGACGGGATCCAAATCAGCGAACGCTTGCTCGGGCGACATCACAGTATTGGCCATTGAGCCTATCCAGTTGAAACCTTCGTAGATGGTCATCGGTGTGCTTAGCACGTCGATGGTGGCGCCCGTCACTTCTATCTGCACATTGGCAGAGGTCTGAATCTTGTACATCTTTCCGGGAACGATTTCTGTCAACTCACCCATGATGCCGTCTTTCGAAACGGTAGCGAAGGTGTTGTGACCCTTGATGTTCTGCAGTTTCTTCAGGTCATTGCCCTTCGGCAGCACTTCTGCAATGGCGGTGGAGGATGGATTCACATAGATGGACATCCACGTCCAACCCTTGTTCAATTGTACCGTCTGCTGCAGTTTTTCCGTTGCCATGAACACAACGGGTGCGTCATAGGAACCATAGAAGGCGTCGGGTGCATAGGTCATCACGCTTTCGGAAGTCTTTCCGGGTATAATAAAATCTACCACGGAATAGGTTCTGCCCGTCGAGGCATCGTACATCTTGAACGTCAGGTCACGGCTGCTGTTACTGATGCTGGTGGATGAACCGCCGTAAATCACCAGATTGACATAGTATGTGTCGCGTGAACTGATATAAGTAGGCTGGGCAACACCACGGCAGTTGCCGTCAGAGTCAAAGGCGGCTATCTTACTGTCTGTATTGGTCAATGTGACGTTGTTGATGTGAATCTGTCCGCAAACGGTCATGTTGCTCTCGTAAAGGCTTGGGTTGACCGACCAGTCTGGTTCGTCGCCTCTCACCTTGAGGTTCAACTGGAAGGCACGCTTGACGCCATGATTGTCGCTCACATAGACATACTCTTCATAGTTTCCAACAGGTACTGAAGGCTTCACGGTGAAGGTCAGCGTCTTTATGTTTTGCGACATGGTACCGATGGGTTCGTTCACCTCCAGCCATGTGGGCAGACCGACTATCTCGTAGGTCTTGGGCTCATTCGACTCGCCATAGGTGAAGAGGTCGGCATCGAAGGTGACAGTCTCATTCCAGCCCTTCGCCAGTTCCTTTTTGTTCATAACCCATTCCATCGAGGCGAAATCAGCATGGAACAACCATTCGACTGGTTCTGACGTGTTGCCGTGTTCGTCCCTGATATTCTCTACGGTGACGGTGAAATCGTTTCCGTCCATCTTGGCAAGCATCTCGTCTGGGAAATCAAAATAAATCTCATCGTTAGAGGCGGTGAAACCAAACTCACGCTTGTCTAGTCTCATGCGATTTGAACCAGGCAGAAGGGCAGGGGCGTTGACACTTTGCGTCACATTGCCTTCAGCCACGAGTTTGTGTACCTTGCTGTTGCCTAAATTCTTGGTGGTGAATGTTGTCTCCACATTACCTGACTGGGTGCGTGCGATGCTCTCCATCGGGAAGTAGCCGACAAGACCCGAGTAGGTGCTGTCTAATCGCTCGTAGCGGCGTTGGTCAAGCAGATTGCTCGTGATGGCTGCATTCCAGATTCGCAACTCGTCGATGTCGCCCGTCAGGAGATTCACGGCACCGCCTTGATTTGTGCCGTTCTCGTCGAGGATTGTCAATTCACCGCCCACGGCCAGATAATGGCTGTTGACCGCCGGAATGCTGGTCTCGGGCAGGGTTCTCACCGGCTTGCCGTCAATATAGACGATGGCGCTGGTGCCGCGGCGTACATTCAGGGCAAAGTGATGCCACAGGTTGTCGATGTATTTGGCGTCGCTGAGCGTTATCTCCTCATCTATCGTCACTGTTTCTTGGTTTTCGGCATTTACAGAGCGGGTGCTCTTGGTGAGAGTGAGTTTTCCGTTCTTGAAGCCTATTCCCAGGTTGTTGAGAGATGATAGCAGGACAGCATTCTTGTTGCTCTCAATATTGTCGCAGCGGAACCACATCTCAACGGCGAAATTGTCGGTAGACTGAGGAACGAATGTCGAGATGTCAACCTTGAACGGTTCGGTGCCGTCCAGATGGGCTGCCAGATTGCGGTTATTGATGTACCAACTCTCTGCAGGCAATGTGATGTTGCGTGAACGGGCTTTGTCCGTCAGTGTCGTGCCTCGGCCTTCATTCATGCGCCAATAGCCGATCAGTCCGGGAGTGTAATTGGCCTTCTGTGTATCGCGGGTCTCGTAGAGTTCAGTGACCGTTTTATAGACGTTCCAGAGTGTCAGGTCGTGCATCATACCCTTCAGACCGAAGCCTCCGAGAGACAATACACCGTCACATAATAACGGGTTCACGACCAAGTCTTTCACGATATATACTGGGTTTGTGCCCGCTGCCACATACATCAGTGTGAGGTAATTGTTGGGGTCTTCAGCCGTTTTGCATTTATAACTCATCGCTATGTAAACCCATTTGTTCTCGGGAATCACCTCGTCACTCTGAATCGATTGGTTTTCGACTCCCAATCCCAGCAGCACTTTACCACCGTTGATGGTTGACATCGTGAATTGACGTCCGTCACCGCCGAGGTTCAGGATGATGCCGTCACCTTGACGGTAGAACCACATGCCAAATGCCACGTCCCTCCCATCAAGTGCATATTTTGCCTGAGTGCTTATGGGGTCGCCGTTGAGTTGTAAGGCAACGTCTGCATAGGCTTCATCCGGGGAAGAGTTGTTGAGGTTACCCTCGACGATGAAGTTGTCAGTGTAACTGAGTGCATTATCGTTAAGTGTTTCATTGAAGCGCACATGCATCTCATTGCGCTCGTAGAAGTGGAGAATACCGTCGAGAGGATAGGGCATACCGAGAACCTTCGGGCCGCGCGTGTCTTGCACCACGTTGATGATTTCGCTCTCGTAGGTTACCTCCTCGCCGCCGTAGGAACCGAAGGTCTGGGCCTGCAATTCATATTCACCGTCACTCAGGAATGAGATGGGCTCGGTAAATGTACTGCCCTCGGGCATCTGTTCATAGCCGTTTTTGTACTCCTCCAAATCAATGGCCCATTGTTTTGCTACAGTCCAAGTGTCAGTTCCTTTGCGGCGGTAGCGGATGCGCAAGCCTTTCAGACCCTCATCCTGGCGGTCCAGGTTGTATATGGTGGCTTGGATGCCGCCATAGGTGTCGAAGTCGGTCTGATTCAGCACAGTGCGGTTCACTTTCATCTCGACGATGGCTGAAGCCGGCACGAATTCTACGCTCAGGCGGACGGTGTCACTGTGGGTCTTGATGTCTTTTTCAGAGCGAAGTACCAGACGAATGTCGTTGTATTTCGTCACACTGCGGTCGCTTTGACTCACAAAGAGCGTCTTATTGATGACTTCATCGCCTGTCATCTTGATGGTACGGCCGCTGCGGCCCATGCTGAGCACAGCGCCGTCTATGGTCAGTACGGCTCCATTCGGGTTCGAATCCTCTATTGCCTCCAAAATGTAGGTGCAATTGGTTTTAGTCTCGCTCAAGTTGGTCAGTTCCAAATCAAATTTAGCCTTGCCGCCAACAGGTACACCCGTGACTGCGGTGGCTCCATTGACGCGTAACTGAGGATACTCCACGCGCATGGTGGCCTCGTCGAGTTTTGTATCCTTCTTGTAATACTTCGTATATGTGGCTCCCTCGTAAGGGTTGCTGGTCTGACCGCCGCGTGTGCGGAAGATGGGTCCCCAGCCTGAGGGCGACTTATACACATCGACGGAAAGAGCAGTGGTGGGCTCGGCGTCGCTTAATGTCCATGACACGGTTTGTGTGTTGGAATTCACGACTGTGGTGTCTTTTGTCCATCCTTCGTTCGATGTGTATTTGATGATAGCGTACGTGCCTGCGTCGTTGAGCATGGCTCCTAAGTGTGTCTCACTGGTCAGATTATAGTTGTAGGTATGCTTGTGCGACGTGTTGTTGGTGTGTGTGTGCTTGTTCGTCTGTGTGACGCTCGTGCCACCGGCTATCGAATAGTTGTCGATGAAGTACTTTTCGTTTTCGAATGCGTTCAACTTATCCTCCTCATTATCTCCAATACGTTCTTTCCATAAACGTATCTGCTCAATGTACCAGTTCACTTCATCGCTTACTCCGTCTTCATCTGTACCATTGACAATAAGGTAACTTGGGAAGCCGTGGGCTGCCTTTATCTGCTCCGGCGTCCAGAAATCAGTGTCAGCGTTGTTACGTGCATACTCACGGTCACCTCTCTTGAAGTTAGTATAATACATCACCTTACCAGGTACTTTAAGTTCTTCTCTCATAGCATAAAGGTCGCCTTCCTTATAGATCAATTTCTCGTCCAACATGGCTTCCCAGTTGGGAATCAAGGTTTCCTCAATATAGGCTTGAGGATAGACAAAAGAGGTGGTGAACGACTGACCGACGCATATCGACTCTTTCGTGTCTATGCGGTATGTGCCGTCGGAATTCTTGAACAAATTAAGTTCACGGCCTTTACCGAACAACAGGTTCGAAGCGCGTCCGATATAGGTGTCGCCGGCATTCTGCACATATTTGGAGTTTGTTGGGGTCTTCATCAGGTCTGTTACCGAATAGGTGTCGGCGTCAGACACTGTGATAGAAGAACCGTTAGTGTCAAAATCTTGAAGATTCTCGTTGACGATGATCTTAAACTTTGATTTAGCCAAAATAGCGATGCCCAAAACCGCTCCTTGTGAGATTTCGAAGGTGGGAGTGGCACTAATGTAGGCTCCGCCGCCAAAAGTCGAATTCTCGTTTGTACATTCTCCTGTCGTGTTGGTCGTGATTGTCTCGCTTTGCAGAGATGCGACAGAAGTGGAACCTGGCGGACGACGCAAGAGCATGTCCACATGGTCGGGACCGCTGGTCACAAAGTTCTTACCTGTTATCATGCTGCCAAGAAGGATGGCATCGAGCGCATCCGACGATGAGTTGGGGGCATTCCACATGGTGGTGCGTCCGTCAATTTCTGTACTGATGGTGATATTTCTCAGGTGGCTGCCGCCCAAATTAGGCCAGCCGCCTTTCCACTGGTACGAGATATGACCGTTCTTGTCAGCCTTTGCCTTGATTTGTTGCACTTCGTAGGCTGTGCCCGCTTCCACCTCCTGTCCGTCGACGGTTACGGTTTCGGCATAAACGGTGGTTGACATACAGCCCTCGTTGGAGATGTTGATGTCGGCATCCAGAGGTATCTCTTTGTATTCCTTGCCGCTGTCCTGGTTCACATAACGCTCAAAGACATCAATGTCGAAATCATAAATCTGTTCTTGGCGGAACAGCGGATAGCCATAGAGGTATTGATACCCCGTGTCGGTATATCCGAGTACGGCGACAGAATCGATTGTGTTGTCAATGTTCAACACAGGAACTTTCTCCTCACCGAAAGCACCGTTTTTCATGCCTTTTTGACTTACCAAAATGGTGGGGATGGCACGGTATTGGCGGTTCATCTTGGCTGAATAATAATATTCAGTCTTAATACCATTGACGGTGAGCGTGTCTTTCTTCATCGACTCTTTGATGGCGTTGGTGGCGTCTATCAGGGGCAGGTTCTGTGCGAAGACAGGCACGTTGTCGTAATCACTGCCTCCGTCGAAAGTGATGCTCTCTACCTTGTATTTCAGTGGTGGCAGCATGGCTGAATACTCGCCAGTCTTCTCATCGGTCGTGATGTAGACATAGTAAGTGTCGTCGTGTGAGCCGCCGCCGCGGCGTGATGTGCTCTTGATTTCATCTGTTGCACTCTCCACGGGCAGGTCGGTCGTGCCGAATGAGCCCTCGCCGCGCTCGTTGAGGATGTAGTTGAACGAACACATCGATTCTTTGCCCAAACTGAGTTTGATGGTGGCCTTACCCAAACGGTTCTCACTTAGTCCGAAGCCCACAGGGGCGTTTTGGTCGGAGAAACCGCCGTTGATGCGACCGGTGACATTCACCAGTGTCGAGTCAATGAAATTGATGGTCTCGGCTTGATGGAATTCGTAGGTGGAACCGTTCAAGGGGAACGAGGTCAGACGGTGACCGTTTTTATATGCTTCGATGAGATGCTCTCCGATGGGAACGGATATCTCAAACTCACCATTAGAGTCGCTCATGCTTGCTCCATCCTTGTTCTGCACCAACGCACCGTCAATCTTGAACTGTATGCTGTCGGCAGGGATGTTGGTGTTGAGGTAGGTAACGGTGCCGCGTACAGGGAACGACGACTGGTCGGTGAAATCGTAATTATTGAGAGCCAAACTGCCGTTGCCGATGAATCCGTTGCGGGTCGTCGGGTTGAAGGTGTGGATGTCCTTCGTCGGGGTGACGGTGTAGGTGGATCCGGAACCCACAAACGGGATGCCGCGGATGATGTACTCACCATTGGCATTGGTCATACCATAACGTGATAGTTGTTCCTCAGAGGGGATGAGATGTGAGGAGAGGATGTTGTTACCCACAGTGGCGTGACGGCCGTTGGGCACGTCATTGGAGTAAGACGAGTCAAACACAAAGCGGTCAATGCCCTCGTCCATCGGCCAGTAGAGTTTCAGACCTGATTCGCGGCCGTTCATCACACGGTCGGCATATGAGGTTAATTCGCTCTCAGTGAGAACATGATTCCACACACGCACCTCGGTGATGTGTCCCTTGAAGGCCGTTTCCTCTGTGCTGTCATCGGCACCGCCCACGGAGAAGTTCTTCATAAACTTACGCGTGTCAGTGGTTGTTGTTCCGTTTGGGATGAATCTTTTGCGCACCCATTTACCCAGCCATGAGTCCATAGTTCCATTGACAATAGCGCTATACAGACAACCATCATAGACGATTGCTTCCGGATAGAGATAACTGTTGCCGTTGTTTGAATGATAATCCTTTTCTCCTGTTTGAATGAATTGTGAGGAAACGGTCGTACTGTCATTGATGATGAGTTGCAAATCGCTGCCTTTCTTCTGTAAAGTGAAGGAAGAATAAATGGTCGCGGGGAGCACCTGTTTGGTGTCAAAGAGTGTGCCTTTCCACGATGAGTTGTTGAGAACCAAATTTACCGGAAGTGTGGAATCCTTCTGGAAAATTTTAATATTGACATATGTGGGGTATTCTGAGTCAGGACCTAAAACCACGTCATCAATTTCAGTATAACCGTCATTCAACAAATCGTTGAACATATAGTAGGCGGTGTTTGAGTCATAGACGGTTCCGAACATGGTTTCGTGGGTAGGCTCGTAACTGTCTTTGTAATAAAGAACGCCCCTGAACTGCATAATCGACGAGTACGAACCTGTCTCGGTGGTTTTCATGCCATACTTTTCAAGAATGACCTTATGGCCTTCGGCTGTCTTGCTGCCAAGCAACAAACGGCCTAAACCTGGTATCTCGGTCAAGACGGCGCAATTGCTCATACCCTCGTCGGGACGGACAAACATCTGAATGCTATAGTCCAAATCATCGCCAAAGAGTTTTGATGTTTCTACGCTGTCGGCCATCCAGGTGATGCCCGTCGAGGCACCGTTCACATGCTGGGAATAACCGCGTGCGCCATTGCTCTCAGGGTCATCGGAAGAACGCAGCGACACACGCACATTCTCAACTGCTGAGCCAGTACCGAAAGAGATGCGTCCGCTGATAACACCGCGCGCCTGACAGAAACCTACATCGGAAAGCACGTTCTGGTAGTTATTGTCGGTGTAAGTGTCTTTGTCGCCTGAATAGCACTCTACCTTATACTCGTAGTAATATCCTGGTTGCACGGTGTTGTCTTCGTAGGTGTAACTGTCGGTAGTGCCGCTCACAGAGTAGATTTTCATGAACTCATCGGAAGTGCCGGCATAGCGGCGGGATACCTCGAAGTTGCTGTTGTTGGTGCCTACCTGTTTCACTTTCCACAAGATGCGAACCACATTTTCGTGAGTGCCCTTTGTGGCTTCCACTTTTACCACGGAACTTCCTGAGAGCAGTCCGGCAGTGATGACGTCGCTCTCGAAGGTGTTCCTGCCGTCATTGATGGCCAGTACAATTTTGTACTCAAAGGTCTCGGTCACACTGGGCAGGTCGCTGTCTGTGAACGATGCCACCGAGCCGGCTGTAGGTGCAGACGGTAAAGAGGCATTGCCGTATTTGGCCCATTCTGACGTGCCTTTCAGGCGGCGCATCACTTCAAAATTCACATTGTCCGCATTTACCGGAACACGCGAATACTCCCATGTAAGACGGACTTTGTCTGTTACGGTGGTGTCTTGTGCCAAATTGTAAATGCTCACATTCGGCTGGGTAGAGACGGGAGCGCTTATACAATGGCCTAAACGGTTGATCAGTTTTTCCTCAGGGTTAACCAGGTCGTTGCTTTTGATGGAGTTGTTGTCCAGCCAATCCTTAGGCACATTCAGCACCATGTACTGATAATACTTGTTGGCGTCCAACGAAGTATCGGTATAACCTTGAGTCTGATTGCTTAAAATAATGTCGTTTGTGCCGCGCTGTGTCCACGATGCTCCCGATACCGGAGAACCGTCCTTGTCGGTAGGTCGACGGTAGATATAGGGAACCGACCAACGGATATAGTAATCGCCTGAATTATAGGCATTCCAGGAGAGTACAGCCTGACTGTCATATTGGTTGTATTCTGCTGTCAACCCATAAGGCACTGGCACTTCGGGCAAGAAGTCATTTAATTTTCTGGAGTAATCTTGCAACTTATACTTGTCACCATTACTCCATTCCAAGCCGGCTGAGGCCTGAAGCGACATGTCTATGCGTTTGAAGTTGCCAACCTCCTCGGGTATGGCCACATCATAGGTGTTCCTGACGCCCGCCTTTCCCTCGAGTCTGTTGTTCTTCATAAACCAACTGCCGTCTTGCAGTGTATATTTTAATTGTAAGTCATACGTGATATAATGCGACACATAGTCTTGCATCTCTGTAGGTATATCATCCTTATAACCTGGCAGGGTAAAGGTTAGTTTGTCTTGTGACACATGATTGTAGGAAATGCCACTGCCGAAATCAACGCTCGACAGGCCTAAATCGCTGCTGCAATAGGCTTCGCCCATGTTACGGTTCTTTGTGGAACCGCCGTTGTGGATGAACTCATAATTGAAATACCATCTCTTTCCTGCCATGTCGGCGTTCCAGTAGTAGTCTATTTCCACACACGGCCGCAGGTTTGATGATTCTTTTTTGATAGTATATCTTACCTTGCTCGGACGTTTGTTGCGCACGTCGTCGTTGTTGCCGTCACCCCATTCATCCCATGAGGCAAATTGGATGACGGTATTGCCGTAAATGGAATTGGTGAGAATGGCTTTGGTGCCTTCCAACACGTTGCGGGAGAAAATCTCCTTGTTCGTACTGTCGTCTTCTCCTTGGTCGCATTCCACATCCATCAGATGAAGGTGAGTGCCTGTTTGGTTAGCACCGCTCCAAGCATGAATACTACCCACACGGCACCATGTGTCCTTGTTCTTACCATCCATAATCATGATGGAAAAATGCAAATGGTCATTGTACTGGGTGACCGTGAAGTTCTTGTCTTTGTCCAATTCATCGGCCATTGCGGGGCTGACGATGAACGAGAACAACATGACCATCATCCATGACCATAGTCTTGATGATGGAATTGCCTGAGATTGATGTCTTAGGGTCTTCATATCGTTGATAGTTTAGTGTTTATTGTTCAAATTACCGTTATGCGAAATAAAACATAGTATAGTAGGATTGCCATTAATCCTAAGATTTCTTTCATTATTTCTAGATTGCAAAGATAGTTCTTGTTCTTTGTGTTGCAAAGTGTTTTTCCGTTTTTTTCTATATGAATGGTTCGGACAAATACCTATATTTCGGACAAATAGGAGAAGTGACACGTTTTTTGTCCGAAAACGAGAGGAGAGAAAGAACTTAAAAAGCAGTTAAGCCGCATGTCCGAGACAAATGGCTTAACTACTTAATTACTTGACTGCTTGATTATTTAATCATGTTGTTTTTTACCAAGAAGTCATTAATCTTCCCAAACCGATCTCTCGCTATTGTCTGTGTCTTCCTCAAAATTGCTGAGTTGGTTGCTCTCGCCCAAGGAGGCGTCAACCTCACCGCCAGAGACGGAGATAAGACCCGATTCAGTTTCCGCATCCCAACTGTTGTTCAACAGCGGGGCATAGCGCACCACTTTACATAAAGGGCTGATATATTGTTTTTTGTTCATTTCTATCTGACTACTTAACCAAAACGTTACTATTGGCTTAACTACTTTAACTTCCTTAACTACTTAATTACAATTTTCTTGTTTCCATGCAGATAAATACCCGGCTGCACGGGGCGAATGGTCAGGTGTTGACCAGAGAGTGTGTACCACTCGTCTGAACTTTCCCCGGTCACGTCGGTCAGTTTCAAGGTGCCGATGCCGTCAGTAATGTCATCGCCAATGAAGTATGAGAGGGCGGCATCCGCACCCATCGATTGCAAATCGGTTGTGAGCACCTGCAAATAAGCACGGTTGGCACCGAGCGTACCGCCTGAAGTGGGGCGGAACTTACCTTGATAGAGTATCAGGTTGGTCTTGTCGCCGTCGGTCTTCCCGATGGTTGTCGGCTCGGTCACTCCCACCAGCATATTGGTAGAGTAGGGCACGGGTTCATCCACGCGCTTCAGGTAGATGCTCGATGAGGTGTTTTCTACATTATGCATCAATACTCCTTCACCTGCATTGACGTATCTCACACGTTGAACGTATATCTCTTTCGTGTCCGTTCGCAACTCCGTGGGGATGTAGAAAAGAAATTGGGCATCACTGCTCTCATCATAGAATGAGGCTTTGCCGCAGAACGTGCCCAACTGGTTGTTGAGTGTGAATTTGCCATAAACCATTGCGTCGCCGAACACCTGATCTTCAACCAAAGCAGCAGGCAGATATACTGATACATCTTCGGTTAAGATGTTTTTGAGTGTGCTCGAAGTCCAGTTGATACCGTCGCCGTCAGGGTCGTTATACCCTTCGATTTCTATCGTTGTAACGAGATGTCCCTCGCCAAGACGGGTTACCAGCGAGCGCATGTGGTCCACAGACATGCCGGCCCCCGTGTTGATATATTCCAATTGGTCGAGGATGTCATCGAGAGAACCCATGTCAAACAACGGGTCGCCGCCGTCGATGTAGAGGCTTCCCAATTGGCTGCACCCCCAGAAGGCGCCTTCACACACCCGGGTCACGGTGGCGGGGATGGTCAGCGATGTTTGCGCCCATCCTGATTGGTCCACTCCTACGATGATGGTTTGCTCGTCATCATCGTAAATGAAATAGTCAGTCTGCTCGTCAGCAAAGATTTGCAGATTGACGCACATTAGAAAAAATAATACAATTTTAGTAACTTTGCAAAGTCGTGTCATAGTGTATAATTCTTGTAAAGATTCTGCATGTTTATGTCAAGTCTATCCGATTCTTAGAGAATATACGATTAAAAATGTGTAAAGATTCATTTGTGGGGTGCAAAGGTACTGCTTATATATAGATTCATATACTTTATTATATATAAAAAATATTAAATCGGATGAAAAAAACATTTTGTCAAAATAAATTTCATAATCCGAATAGTTAAACGAATGACACTGACAAACTCATGCAAATATAGCGAGTTCATCAGTGCCATTTATTTCTAAATCAGTATTTCGAATAAATATACTTTTTAATTGTCTAAAACCTGATTGGCACCACGATTTTCAGCGTCACGTTGCGCCCCATGTTGTAAATGCCCTGACGACCGGTCATATGGTTCAGATCGGCATATTTCAGGCGGCTCAGATGGCTTTGGTAGGCACGGTTGGTCAGGTTGTCGGCATTCAGATACACCTCGGCTATTTTCTTCCCATGCCATTGGATGTCTGTGCCTGCCGACATGTTCAACAGCGTGTACGAAGGCGTGGCTGTTTCGGTGTTGTCGGCGCGATAGTAATGGTTTTGGCGCAGATAACACTCTATACCCAAAGATACAAAAGCATTGGTAAACACGGAGTGACGCTCATGTGTGATTTCCCATTTCAGGTCGCTTGTCCATCGCGGAGCAGGCGTGAAGGGCAGGTAGCGCGTTTCGGCGGGTTGGTGCAATTGCCGTGCATCTACATAAGAGAAGGTGTTCTCGAAGTGTATGCTGTGGATGGGATGGAGGTCGATGCCAGTCTCAAAACCCAGCAGTCGCGCGTCGCCCGAGTCAAACTGATAAGTGAGATAACCCTCTTCCATTGTCTCGTTCATGCGGTGTGAGAAGATGTAGTGGTCGATGCGGTTGGCGAAAAGTGCCAGTTGCGCCGACAGGTACTGCGATGCGAAGTCGATGCCAAGGTCGGCTTGCAGACTCTGTTCCGCTTTCAGACGACGGTCGCCCAGTTCATAGCGCACAGTGCCTTCGTGCACACCGTTCGATGCCAGTTCGCTCATGTTAGGAGCACGGTAGCCGCGTGCCACATTCAGGCGGACGTTGAGTTGCCGGCTCACGTTCCACACGGCACCGATACTGCCTGACAACCCGTTGAAATGGCGGTGGAAGTCGGCGAAACGCTCTTCGCCATCGTCAATGAGACGGTGACTGTGCAGGTCGCGGCGGTCAAAACGAAGACCGCCGTTGAGAGTCCAGTTGTTGAAGGAACGTGTGGCTGTGGCATACACGCCTGCATCGAACAGGTGGTAGGCGGGGATGAGGTATTCATCGCCTTTGTTGAGCGAGCGCTGGTACATGCCGTTGATACCTGCCGCCAGTTTCCACCCGTCATACTCCTCGGTCAGGTAGCGCACGTCATAGGTGAGGGTATGCTGTTGGAAATAGAGGCTGTATTCATCTGCACTTTCCTCAAACTCCTGCCGGCGGTTCTGTTGGTAACCGACGATGGCTTTCAGCGAACCGTGATTCAGGTAGAAGGCGTTGTCGGAGATGGCTTTGTAATGATACACCTGCTGGAAAGGCAGTCCGTGACCGTAAGTCTTCACGTCATCGGTCGAAGACTCCAACTCACCCGTCTCCTCGTCGCGCTCACCCTCAATGATGCTCGGGGTGAGGTGGTAGTAACCGAGTTTCAGGTGGGAATGACCCCAATAGCGGTTCAAACCTATCATCCCCGACAGTGCTTGCTCGCGGAATTGTGAGTTGGGCACATAGCCGTCGTATTTGTTCTTGTAGGCATGCGCCATCTTTCCGCTGTAGCGCGCGTTCCACACAAATCCTTTCTGATTGCCTGCCATGTTGAGCGAGTAGCCCCACAGACCGTTGTTCGTCTGGTATTCCGTGCTCACGTTGGCGCTCATCTCACCGGCGGCGAGGGTAGGAGCGCTATGGAAGATGACCACCCCTGCCATCGCGTCACTGCCGTACATCAGCGAGGCGGGACCTTTCAGCACCTCAACGGAGTGTACTTCCTGGGCGTCTATCTCGATACCGTGCTCGTCGCCCCATTGCTGACCCTCCTGGCGCACACCGTCGTTCATCACAACGATGCGGTTATACCCCAATCCGCGTATCACGGGCTTGGAAATGCCGCTGCCCGTGGTCACCTGGCTGATGCCTGGCTGGTGGGCGATGGCATCAACGATGTTGGTCGAGGCCGTGGCGTGCAGGTCGCTTAGGGTCATAATGCTTACGGGTGCCGTGGCTTGTTTCAGTTTGATGCTTCCTGCCACGCCTGTCACCACGATTTCATTCAAGTTCAGGTGCTGGTAAAACATATCGGTACTATCCGATACTTCTTGGGCTTGCACTGCCGCGCCGCACGCCAGCAATGCCGCCATGATATATTGTCTCATGATTAAATGTCGTAATTATTACTTGTTTGCAAAACGGGCCCAATATGCCCAATAAATCCAATATGCCCAATAAGGTCTATTAGGCCAATAATCCTGATATGTCCAACAATCTTTAGGGTTTATTGGCGGTTTGTCGGTGGGGCGCGCAGATTTGGCAACCTTTCCATTCCCTTGATGGGTGCGGAAAGAATACGGCCACCCTGTCGGCGGGCGGCTGCCATCAGAATGGCAATACCAACAACGGCACTGCCAATGAATACAATGGATGTGAACTGGCATAACACGCAGTCGCAGTCATGGTCGCCCATGATGTTGAAATGTCCGGGGTGGGCCACATGATGGTCACAGTCGGCACATGCTACCACACTTGCGGATGACTCATGGCTGTGCAACACCGTCATCACCATCATCGGCACAAATACCGACAACAGCAACCAGGCGGTCAACCGTCTTTTCATCTCAAGTGTTCTTTCCTTGTGCATGTCTGTTCAAATTCGGGTGCAAAATTACGCTTTTCCTATGAATTACACAAAAAGAACTGCCCCTTTTGTGTATTTTCTTTCTCCTGATTTGGCGATTCATCCATAATCATTTACTTTTGCAGTTACAAACCAAACACCCGCCCCGCACCTCCCTGAGGGGGAAGATGATTTTGTCAAGATAATTAGGTGCGTAGGTCACCTTCCCCTCAAAGAGGGGCTGTGGCGGGTCTTAATTATATGCATTATGCTCAAATTGTTAGCCGATGGCGGGAGCACCAAGACCATTTGGTGCCTGACAGATAACGGACAAGAGGTGGCCCGCGTGAAAACGCAGGGGCTGAATCCCTATTTTCAGACGGATGAGAAAATCCGGCAGATAGTTAAAATGGAACTTCTCTACCAACTGCGCACGCAGGGTTATAACCCCGATGATGTAAAGAAAATAGAATATTATGGAGCGGGTATGCGCGATGAGATGAAAACGAAGTTCCAGTCTATTCTCAAAACTCTTTTCGAAACCGAAGAAATCATTGTTGATAGTGATTTAATCGGTGCTGCAAAGGCTCTTTGCGGCAATCATGAGGGGATAGCCGCCATCCTCGGAACAGGTTCCAATTCTTGCCTCTATGATGGAGAGAAGATTGTCAAGAATATTCCTTCGCTCGGATTCATCCTTGGCGACGAGGGTAGCGGTGCCGTGTTGGGCCGTTTGTTCATCGGTGCATTGTTCAAAGGGGCGTTGCCCGACGACCTCCGCGAGGAGTATCTCAGCGACACGGGTCAAGACCTGTCCGACATCATCGATAAGGTCTATCGTCAGCCCATGCCCAACCGTTTTCTGGCGCATGCCGCGAAGTTCATCCGCCAACACCTCGACTGCGAACCCCTCGAGCAGTTGGTCATCGATAATTTCCGTGCCTTCTTCCGCCGCAACATCATCCCTTACGGCCGCCCCGACCTCCCCGTCAATTTCGTCGGCAGTATCGCTCATCATTTTGAGCCCCAACTCCGCCGCGCCGCCTCACTCGAAGGTGTCACCATCAGCAAAATCATGCAAAGCCCGCTGGAATGACAAGTAAACCATAATCATCCACAGCCCCCCATCTCTTATATAGCGAAACTCTAGAAAGAAGCCGCAAGCAACAACTCCCCCTCTAATAAGAAGAGGCAGGGGGCTGTAGAAGTCTGTCATATTTCTGTATAAGGCGAAATAATCTGTCCTTTTGTCCTTATGTCATATTAATTCTTCTGTCCTTTTGTCTGTGAAACATGTCTTTTTGTCCTATATCAATAAATCGTTCTTTTTTTTAATTCTTTGGTTTTTTCTCGCATAAATATGTACGCGTTCGCGAAAAAATGCGTACCTTTGCACGCGTTTTAAGAGGGAAATATCATATTTTTCAATAAATACTATGAATTTTACTTTGTTTGTTACCGTTATTCTAACGGCTATCACCTTGGTGGCGGCGGCTTACGTCATAGCCAAGTTGCTGGGGCCTCGCACATACAACAAAGTAAAGGGTGAACCATTTGAGTGTGGCATACCGACGCACGGGTCCTCATGGATTCCCGTGTCGGTGGGCTATTATCTCTTTGCCATCCTTTTCTTGATGTTTGATGTCGAGACGGTGTTTCTCTATCCCTGGGCGGTAGTGGTGAAGGAGTTCGGTCCCATGGCGCTTGTCAGTATCGGATTCTTCTTGTTAGTATTGGTGTTTGGCCTGGCTTATGCTTGGCGGAAAGGGGCTTTGGAATGGAAATAAAGAAACCGAAAATCAAAAGCATTCCTTACGACGAGTTTAAGGACAACGAGAGTCTCGAGGGGCTGCTCAAGGAACTGAACGACAACGGCGTGAACGTGGTGACCGGGTCACTCGACCAGTTGATTAACTGGGGGCGCGCCAACTCGCTTTGGTCGCTCACTTTCGCCACCTCATGCTGCGGCATCGAGTTCATGGCGGTGGGTTGTGCCCGCTACGATTTCGCCCGTTTCGGATTCGAGGTGACACGAAACTCACCCCGTCAGGCCGACCTGATTATGTGTGCCGGTACCATCACCAACAAGATGGCACCCGTGTTCAAACGTCTCTACGACCAGATGGCTGAGCCCAAATATGTGGTGGCCGTGGGCGGTTGCGCCATCTCTGGCGGACCGTTCAAATCGAGTTATCATGTGGTCAACGGCATTGGCGAGATTGTTCCCGTCGATGTGTATGTGCCGGGTTGTCCACCGCGCCCCGAAGCCATCCTCTATGGTATGATGCAGTTGCAACGCAAGGTCAAGGTGGAGAAATTCCTCGGCGGCAGAAACCGTAAGGAAAAACCCATCGTAGTGACCGACGTGCCCGCCGACTTCGCTGAGCAGATGAAAGAAGAGGCCGCACCTGTGGTTGAAGAGACAGCAGTGCGGAAGGAAACTGCACCCGTGGCAGATTCCACAAAAGTGAAGGTTGAGGCAGCACCTGCAGCCGAGGAAGTAACGAAAGTCAAGGAGGAGCAGTAATATGAAATTAGAACATCAAGAATTCCAACTGTCTGCTTTCGCCTCCGAGATGGCGAAACTCAAAAACGACAAGCATTTCGACTTCCTCGTGACCATCGTGGGCGAGGACTTCGGCGACGAAGGCCTCGGATGCGTCTATATCCTCGAAAACACCGAGACACATGAGCGCACCAGTGTAAAAGCCGTCAATAATGACCGTAACGCTGCATATATCCCCACCGTGAGTCATCTGTGGAAAGGCGCGGAGATTCTCGAGCGCGAGGTGTATGACTTCTACGGCATACGCTTCTTGGGCAACAAGGACATGCGTCGACTCTACCTGCGTTCCGATTTCCAGGGCTATCCGTTCCGCAAGGACTATGACATGAGTCCCGAGAACAACCGCTACACCCTCGACGATGACCCGGAACCCGACTATACCGAGGAGTGGACACTCAATGAGGACGGTGAGTTGAAGGCAATACGCCACAAACTCTTCACCGACGACGACTATGTCATCAACATCGGCCCGCAGCACCCGGCAACACACGGTGTGCTCCGTCTGCAGACCATCCTCGACGGCGAGACCATCCGCCGCGTATATCCCCACTGCGGATACATCCACCGCGGCATCGAGAAGATGTGCGAGGAATACACATACCCGCAGTCGTTGGCACTCACCGACCGCTTGGATTACCTGAGCGCGATGATGAACCGTCATGCCCTCTGCTCAGTCATCGAGGAGGCGATGGGCGTGGAACTCTCTGACCGCATCAAGTACATCCGCACAATGATGGACGAGTTGCAACGTATCGACTCGCACCTGCTCTTCTACAGTTGCTGTGCACAAGACCTCGGCGCACTCACCGCGTTCATATACGGTATGCGCGACCGTGAGCAGGTGCTCAACGTGATGGAGGAGACCACAGGCGGACGCCTCATTCAGAATTATTATAGAATAGGTGGCTGTCAGGACGATATCGACCCGGGATTTGCCAAGAACGTGAAAAAACTTTGTGAGTATCTCAAACCCATGTTCCGCGAGTACAATGACATCTTCACCGGCAACATCATCCTCCACAATCGTTTCGAGGGTGTGGGCATGCTCTCTAAAGAAGATGCCATCTCATACGGTTGCACCGGCGGTACGGGACGTGCTTCAGGTTGGAAGAACGATGTGCGTAAGAATCATCCCTATGACATGTACGGCGAAGTGGAGTTCGAACAGATTTCCTTTGAGAAGGGCGACTGCTTCGCACGTTACATGGTCCGTATGAAAGAGATGGAGCAGAGCGTACGTATCCTCGAGCAACTGGCCGACAACATCCCCGCAGGTGAATTCTACATTAAGCAGAAACCAATCATCCGTGTGCCTGAAGGACAATGGTACACCTCCTGTGAGGGTAGCCGTGGTGAGATAGGCGTGTATCTCGATTCGAAGGGCGACAAGAGCCCCTACCGCCTGAAGTTCCGTCCGATGGGTCTGCCGTTAGTGTCGGCCATGGACGAAATGCTGCGCGGCGAGAAGATTGCCGACCTCATCTCTGTAGGTGCTACATTAGATTACGTAATCCCTGATATTGACAGATAGTGATATGTTTGATTTCGGTATAATAACAAGATGGTTTGACGGACTGTTGCGCAACACATTAGGGTTGGGCGACTTCTGGTCAACCTTCATTGAATGTCTGATAATCGGCGTCATCATACTCACCGCCTATGCGGTGTTCGCCATTATCCTGATTTACATGGAGCGTAAGGTGTGCGCCTGGTTCCAGTGCCGACTTGGTCCTACCCGTGTCGGTAAATGGGGCTTGCTGCAGGTGTTCGCCGACGTGTTCAAAATGCTGCAAAAGGAGATTTTCTTCGTCGATAAAGCCGACAAACTCCTTTATCTCTTAGCGCCGTTCCTCGTGCTGATTGCCTCGGTGGGCACCTTCTCGTTCCTGCCGTGGAACATGGGCATGCAGGTGCTCGATTTCAATGTGGGAGTGTTCCTGCTCACCGCCATCTCGTCAATCGGTGTCGTCGGCATCTTCATCGCAGGATGGGGCTCGAACAATAAGTTCGGCGTCGTGTCCGCTATGCGTGGAGCCGTGCAGATGATTTCCTACGAGATGTCGCTTTGCCTCTGCCTCATTACCGCTGTCGCCCTCACAGGCACGATGTCGGTGTCGGGCATCGTCGAGTCACAATCGAACGCATGGCTCATCTTCAAAGGCCATATCCCTGCCATCATCGCGTTCATCACTTTCATCATCGCAGGTAATGCTGAGGCCAACCGTGGTCCGTTCGACCTGGCTGAGGCAGAGAGCGAGTTGACCGCCGGTTATCACACCGAGTATTCGGGCATGGGATTCGGCTTCTTCTATTTGGCTGAGTATCTGAACATGTTTGTCATCGCCGGCGTGGCTGCCACCGTCTTCCTCGGAGGATGGATGCCGCTGCACATCGCAGGCCTTGACGGGTTCAATACCGTGATGGATTATATCCCGGGCTTCGTGTGGTTCCTCGGCAAAGTGTTCCTCCTGGTTTGGGTGCTGCTCTGGATTCGCTGGACCTTCCCTCGTCTGCGTATCGACCAGATACTGAAGTTGGAATGGAAGTACCTCATGCCGCTGAGCCTGCTCAATTTGATACTTATGACAATCATCGTAGCATTTGGATTACACTGGTAAAATGGAAAACAATAAATCATATTTCAGTGAGGCTCTCGCCGGTGTCAAGTCATTGATTACCGGTTTCGGCGTAACGATGAAGGAATACTTCACACCCAAAGTCACCGAGCAATATCCCGAGAACCGCAGGACACGACTCCATGTGTCGGCGCGCCACCGCGGACGCCTCGTCTTCAAACGCAACGAGGACGGCAGTCATAAGTGTGTGGCTTGCACCATGTGCGAGAAGACGTGTCCCAACGGCACCATCACGATTAAGTCGGAGATGCGCGAAGACCCCGAGACAGGCAAGAAGAAACGCTTCCTGCTCGATTACCGTTACGACCTTGGCGAATGTATGTTCTGCCAATTGTGTGTCAACGCCTGCAACTTCGATGCCATCGAGTTCACCAACGATTTTGAGAACAGCGTGTTCGACCGCGACAAACTCGTCCTTCACCTCGACAAGGAGAAGTATGAGGGCGGCAGTCTGCCTGAACTCATCAATGGTGGTGCTGAGATGGAAATCGGTAAGTTTAACACTGGTACTAAATAAGGAGGAGAGAAGATTATGGCAAATCAAATCATGTTTATCATCCTCGCTGTCATCATCCTCGGCGCTGCCGTGCTTTCGGTGATGACCAAGCGCATCATGCGTGCCGCCACCTTCCTGCTCTTTGTGCTCTTTGGTGTGGCAGGCATTTATTTCCTGCTCGACTATACGTTCCTCGGCGCGGCGCAAATCAGCGTCTATGCCGGAGGTATCACAATGCTTTATATCTTCGCCATACAACTGGTGTCGAAGCACACGCTCCAGGGACTCTACGAGCGTTTGCGCGGAAGCCGTGTGGTGGCGGGTGTTCTCGCGGCTTTGGCGGGACTGGTCTTGGTGGCCGTTATCCTGCTGAAGAATGTGTTTATCAGCAAAGCCATTCCCAATGAGGAAGTGGGCATGAAGGAAATAGGACGCACACTCGTCAGCACTGACGGCTATGTGCTCCCCTTCGAGTTCATCTCTGTCTTCCTCCTGGCTTGCATCATCGGTGGTATTGTAATCTCAAGAAAGGACAAGTAATATGATGAATACAATTGCACACGGGGGCATTCCCGTAGAGTTTTTCCTCATTCTGAGCACACTGCTGTTCTTCATCGGAGTATTCGGATTCGTCACACGGCGCAACCTCATCGCCATGCTTATCTCCGTAGAACTTGTCCTCAATGCCGTAGATATGAACTTTGCGGTGTTCAACCGTCTGCTCTTCCCCGGACAGATGGACGGTATGTTCTTCACCCTGTTCTCTATCGGTGTGAGCGCTGCCGAGACAGCCGTGGCTATCGCTATCATTATCAATGTTTACCGCAGGTTCCACAGCGATCAGGTGAACAGTATTGAAAACATGAAATTATAATGCGTTATGGACTATAGTTATTCATTTTTGATACTTCTTCTGCCTGCGCTCTCGTTCATCTTCTTGGGACTGTGGGGCATGAAGTTATCGCATAAGGCGGCAGGACTCGTCGGCACTACCTCGTTGGGTATTGTCACGGCGCTCTCGTACTATACCGCCTTCCAATATTTTACCGCCGACCGTGTGGCTAACGCTGCGGGCGAGATGGTCTGGCAGACCGTCGTACCTTACAACTTCACATGGCTCGACCTCGGCGGAACATTGCATTTTGACATGGGTATCATGCTCGACCCCATCTCGGTGATGATGTTAATTGTCATCTCCACCGTGAGTCTCATGGTACACATCTATTCTTTCGGTTATATGCACGGCGAGAAGGGCTTCCAGCGCTACTACGCGTTCCTGTCGCTCTTCACCATGTCGATGCTCGGACTCGTGGTCTCGACCAACATCTTCGAGATGTACACCTTCTGGGAGTTGGTGGGTGTCAGTTCTTATCTCCTCATCGGATTCTATTATCCTGAGAAGGCTGCCATCGCCGCTTCGAAGAAAGCGTTTATCGTCACCCGCTTCGCCGACCTCTTCTTCCTCATTGGTATCCTCATCTTCGGTTATTACACCGAGTCGTTCAGTTTCTCATTTGCCGGTCATGGCGCAGAAATTGCCTATGCCGACGGAGCGGCTGTCTTTACAGAGTCGATGCCAATCAAGGCTATGGCGGCGGCTGGATTCCTCCTGCCCACGGCCCTGGTGCTGATGTTCGTCGGTGGTGCTGGTAAGAGTGCCATGTTCCCGTTGCACATCTGGCTGCCCGATGCCATGGAGGGTCCCACGCCTGTGAGTGCTCTTATCCATGCTGCTACGATGGTGGTGGCTGGTGTGTTCCAGGTCGCACGAATGTTCCCGTTGTGGATTCAGTATGCGCCCGATGCCATGAGCATTGTCGTGTGGGTGGGTGTCATCACCGCCTTCTATGCTGCTGCCGTGGCGTGCGCGCAGAGCGATATCAAACGTGTGCTGGCGTTCTCTACCATTTCTCAGATTGCGTTTATGATGGTGGCACTGGGCGTGTGCATGCAACCGCATGACGCTGCCGGCAACCTCGCCGCCATGCCGTTGACCACCGAGGCGCTCGACAACCATGCCCAACTGGGATACATGGCGTCGATGTTCCACCTCTTCACCCATGCCATGTTCAAGGCGTGCCTCTTCCTCTGTGCAGGATGTATCATTCACGCCGTGCACTCCAATGAGATGTCTATGATGGGCGGTCTACGCAAATATATGCCGATCACGCACATCACTTTCCTCATCTCATGTTTGGCCATCTCAGGCATACCGCCGTTCTCGGGATTCTTCTCGAAAGATGAGATTCTCACGGCTGCCATGGCTTACAGTCCTGTGGTGGGATGGATTATGACAGGTGTGGCCGCGATGACCGCCTTCTACATGTTCCGCCTCTACTACGGCATCTTCTGGGGAACGGAAAACAAGGAAGCCCATGCGCATCACACTCCGCATGAGGCACCTGCTACCATGACCTTCCCGCTGATATTCCTTTCGCTGGTGACCATCGGCTGTGGCTTCCTGCCTTTCGGCCATTTCGTGAGCGCCAGTGCCTCTTCGTATGATATCCATCTCGATTGGACTGTGGCTGGCACCAGCATCGTCATCGCTGTGCTGAGCATCGCGCTCGCCACCTATATATATAAAGGTGAGCGGCAACCCGTGGCAGATAAGTTGCAGAAATCGTTCCCGAAACTGCATCAGGCTGCTTACCGCAGGTTCTATCAAGATGAGATTTGGCAGTATGTCACCCATAAGATTATCTTCCGTTGCGTGTCCAAACCCATCGCATGGTTCGACCGTCATGTCATCGACGGCACGTTCAACTTCATGGCTTGGGGCAGCAACGAGGCGGGTGAGAGCATCCGTGGCTGGCAGAGCGGTGATGTGCGCCAATATGCCGTCTGGTTCCTTACTGGCACTATCGCTTTGACACTTGTTTTACTTTGCGTGTTATAATTAAATAATTAAGGAAATGAGTATATTAACTGTTTTCGTAATCATTCCGGCACTGATGTTGCTCGGATTGTGGGTGGCACGCAACCTGAATCAGGTGCGGGGCGTGATGGTGGTTGGCTCGTCTATGCTGCTGGCACTCTCCATCTATTTGACGATAGCATTCATACAGATGCGGCACGCGGGCAACACCGATGTGATGCTTTTCACAGCATCACATGTATGGTTTGAACCGCTCAATATACACTATGCCGTCGGTGTCGATGGCATCTCCGTGGTCATGCTGTTGCTCTCGAGCATCATCGTCTTCACGGGTACTTTCGCATCATGGAAACTGAAACCCCTCACCAAGGAATATTTCCTTTGGTTTACATTGCTCTCTTCGGGTGTGTTTGGTTTCTTCATCAGTGTGGATTTGTTCACCATGTTCTTGTTCTACGAGGTGGCGCTCATCCCCATGTACCTCTTGATTGGTGTCTGGGGTAGCGGCAAGAAAGAGTATGCAGCCATGAAACTGACCCTGATGCTGATGGGTGGTTCGGCGCTGCTGATTATCGGCATCCTCGGCATCTACTTCCTCAACGGTTCGTTCAGCGGTAATTACACGATGAACGTCACTGAGATTGCTGCCACATCAAGTTTCATTCCCGTACATCTGCAGAAGATGCTCTTCCCCATGGTGTTCATCGGTTTCGGTGTGCTTGGCGCCCTGTTCCCGTTCCACACATGGAGCCCCGACGGTCACGCTTCTGCGCCGACAGCCGTGTCAATGCTCCATGCCGGTGTGCTGATGAAATTGGGAGGCTACGGCTGTTTCCGCGTGGCAATGTATCTTTTGCCGCAGGCTGCACAGCAACTCAGTTGGATTTTCATCATTCTCACCACCATCTCCGTGGTCTATGGTGCCTTCTCTGCATGTGTGCAGACCGACCTGAAGTATATCAATGCTTATTCGTCGGTGTCACACTGCGGACTGGTGCTCTTCGCCATCCTGATGATGACCAAGACCGCTTGCACCGGTGCTATTCTGCAGATGCTCTCTCATGGTTTGATGACGGCTCTCTTCTTTGCCCTCATCGGTATGATTTACGGTCGTACACATACCCGTGACATCCGCGAACTGAGTGGACTGATGAAGATCATGCCCTTCCTATCGGTGGGTTATGTCATCGCCGGTTTGGCCAACCTCGGTTTGCCAGGTTTCTCGGGCTTCGTGGCCGAGATGTCCATCTTCGTCGGTTCGTTCGGCGCAGACAATCTGCCCGGATTTGACGGCACGATGGTGGCGGGAGTGAGCACCATGCGCCGCGTGGCTACCATCATCGCTTGCGCCTCGATTGTCATCACCGCGGTCTATATCCTCCGTGTGGTGGGTAAGATTCTCTATGGCAAGGTCGAGAACAAGCACTTCCTGGAGTTGACCGACGCTACTTGGGATGAGCGTTTGGCCGTGTGCTGCCTCATCTTCTGTGTGGCCGGTCTTGGTCTGGCTCCCTTCTGGGCAAGCAATGTGATAGGCGATGCGGTAGAACCGATATTGAATGTTGTAACTCAAGTGAAGTAAGGAGGAGGTAATATGAATTATAGTGAATTTTTCAAAATGGTACCCGAGGCCATCCTCGTTGCTATCCTGATTATCGTTTTCATTGCCGATTTCATCACATCGAAGAAACAGGACCGTAAGTGGTTCAACCCCTTGATGATGTTCTTCCTCGCGTTAATGTGCGGATTCCATGTGGGACATCATGCCGGTTCGCTTGACACCGTGACCGCTTTCGGCGGCATGTATGTCGAGACGGCCGCTGCAAATGTAATGAAGGCCATCCTCTCACTGGGTACTCTCATTGTGGTTGTCATGAGCCGGACATGGCTATATGGAAAAGAGGCTAACAGTCATCAGTTGGTATCGAAAACAAACGAGGGTGAGTTCTACATGCTCGTCATATCCACGTTGCTCGGTATGTATATGATGATTTCGGCAGGTCATTTCCTTATGTTCTATCTCGGACTGGAAATGGCGTCCGTGCCCATGGCATGCCTCGTGGCGCTCGACAAGTTCCGCAACAATTCTGCAGAGGCTGCTGCCAAATATATTCTCACAGCGGTGTTCTCAAGTGGCGTGATGCTCTTCGGCATCTCCTTCCTTTATGGAGCCACGGGCACTCTCTCGTTCTATGGTTCGACGAGTCTGGGACACACCGTCGGTTTGGGCGATGCCCTCACTGCCACCCCCATGACCATCATGGGACTGGTCTTCTTCTTCAGCGGACTGGGCTTTAAGATTTCGCTCGTGCCATTCCACTTCTGGACGGCTGACACATATCAGGGTGCACCTACCGTCGTGACCGCTTATCTGAGCGTCGTGTCGAAAGGTGCTGCAGCATTTGCGCTGATGACCATCCTGATGAAGGTCTTCGCGCCGATGGTGGAATATTGGCAGTATCTGTTGTATATCGTCGTGGCGCTCAGCATCACCATCGCCAACCTCTTTGCTATCCGTCAGTCAGAGTTGAAACGCTTCATGGCGTTCAGTTCTATCTCTCAGGCGGGTTACATCATGTTGGCGGTCATCGGCGACAATGCGCTCGGTGTCACGGCCTTGTCATACTATGTGCTGGTTTATGTGGTGGCCAACTTGGCTGTCTTCGCTGTAATCAGCGTGGTAGAACAAAACAACGGCGGTGCTACGGAGATGAGTGCTTACAATGGTTTCTACAAGACCAATCCGAAACTCTCGCTCCTGATGACCCTTGCGTTGTTCTCGCTGGCAGGTATCCCGCCCTTCGCTGGCATGTTCTCGAAGTTCTTCGTGTTCATGGCCGCACTTGAACCGCGTGAGTCGGGCAATTTCTTGCCTTATCTCGTTGTCTTCATCGCATTGATCAATACGGTGGTCAGTCTTTACTACTACCTGCTCATTGTCAAGGCTATGTATATCAAGGACAGCGACAATCCGCTGCCTACCATCAAGAGCGATGCCCATACCCGTTTGGCACTGATCATCTGCACCATCGGTATCGTTGCCTTCGGTGTGGTCAGCGGTGTCTATCATTGGATTTACGCTGCCGCGTAATGCGCAGGATATAAAACTGTCGGACTGCAGATTCTTTCTGCGGTCCGATAGTTATTATTGGCTTAAGGTTCCTGAAACCCTAAAAGTTTTCACCTTTCACAAATCGAAATAATGATGATTCGTCATAGCAAAAAAGCATTCTTCTATGCCTTTCTGGCGCTCGTGTCGCTAACTATTGTCTCATGCAAGGTAAGCAAGGGGGTTGACAAGAAAGACGATACGGTCGTCAAGGATGTGACTGCAAACAAAGTGCCGGTCAACGATCCGACTACCATTGAAGTCCAAACATCTGCCACCCTCCAAACACCCACCGATGCCCAAACGTCAGCAACCACCCAGACAACCAGTTCTCCAAATGACCAGACGACCAACTACCCAAACGACCAACCCCCGCATGAGGGCTTTGTCTATGTCAAGACGTTGATACCTGACTTGGTTGAGGACCTCCGTTATGCCACAACCAACAATTTCATGGGAGAGAAAGCCGATGGTTATGAAGGTACGCGTGTTATTTTATCACGTCCCGCTGCTGAGGCGCTCAAATCGGCTGCTGATGAGTTTCGTGAGATGGGTTATGTTATCAAGGTATATGACGCTTATCGTCCGCAGCGTGCCGTCAATCATTTCGTGAGATGGTCTAAGTCCAATGACCAGCGCAACAAAGCCGATTATTTCCCCACATTGAAGAAAAACCAGTTGTTCCCCACCTATATCGCTTATAAATCTGGCCATACCAAGGGTAGCACTATCGATATGACCATTTGTGATAAAAACACGAATGAGGAGGTGGATATGGGCGGACATTTCGATTATTTCGGCGAACCCTCGCACCCCTCGTTCACGGGCAAATACCCTCTCGGCACCGTTACCCAAGAGCACAAGAAACGCCGCATGATGTTGCGCGAGGTGATGGTTCGTCATGGTTTCAAACCCTATGACAGCGAGTGGTGGCATTTCACACTGAAAAATGAACCCTATCCCAACACCTGGTTCGATTTCCCGGTAAAGTAGTGTGCCGAAACCGAATATACACAAACAGAGGTGACATGCGGATGATGTCTCCTCTGTTTGTTAATGCCATTCATGCAAAAGAGGAAATGATGCCTGTTTAAACTCAATGGTATGGTATTTTTCATGAAGAAAATATGAGGGGCAGCATCTGAACCGGTTCAAATGCTACCCCAAGCAATCATAACCCTGAAACATTGAATTTTTAAGCAAATAAAAAAACCTTTAACTAACTAATGAATACTTTTACAGATGCAAAGGTATGGTATATCAGTATAACTTGCTAAAATAATCAACAAAACGGGTATATTCTTCAGTCAATCCTTTTGAAAAGGTCATAGGAATTCCTTTCGACTCGTAAAGAATCACAAAAATGTCTGTTAGAGACCTCCTCCTTCGGAGGTTACACTCTTCAGACAAATGGGAGAGACGGGCGGCCTCCCTTATATGATCCACGCATAAATCAAATAAAACCAGTGGGCGGTGAGGGCAGCACAGAGTCCGCCGATGGTATGAGCGAGAATGGCTTTTGAAGTCAGACTGCGAAAGCCCAATGTGTCGAGCATGGCGGTGTGAGTACTCAGATAACCGCTCCAGCACATGCCGATGGCGGTGAACACGGCAATGGCGTTGCCGTCAATCCATCCCTGAGCGGCGAAGTTGGGTACCAGACCGAGTGCTGCGCCAACGGCTCCTAATGCTGTGATGGGGAAAGCCAACTGATGCGGGTCATTTAATCCGAACACCATGTTGAAAAAACCGTCGGCCTGAGCAGCAAGTGCCGGCAACAGTTCCACTCCCTCATAGGCGGCTCCTGTATAGAGACCGCTTTCTGCGTTTGGACCGAAGGTGAGCACCATCACAATGGTGGAAATGACCAGCACGCCCGGTATGATGGTCAGGCCCACGTCAACACCCATGCGGCCGCCGTCAAGCATTGAGTTGAGGGCGCGTACAAAGATGGTCTTGTCATCTCTTTTTTCTTGTTCGGCCTTCTCTATATCTTCCTCGGTGATGACTGCGGCGTCTTCTTCCTTGTATTGAGGATAAGCCTTCAGTACAAAGCGCTGCATGAGCCTCGTGCTCACGATGCATCCGCAGATGGCACCTAACAGACCGATGAGCGGTTCGGCCAGATAGCCTTGGCCCATCATATAGAAAATGACAATAAGACCCATGCCGAAAGCCGTGCCGAAGTTGGTCAACGAGATATACTGGTATTTCTTGAAATATTGGCTGAATTGCTTGTCTTTCGACAGAGTGATGATGACGGGGTTATCGCTCAAAAACGTCATCACCGCGCCGAGGGATGCCACGCCGGGCAGATTGAACAATGGCTTCATCAGCGGACGCAGAACGCGCTCCAGCAAATCGACGACCCCGAAATTGACGAACAATTTGCTGATGGCTCCTGAGATGACACACACGCCCATCAGAAAGAACACCGTGTTAAGCAACAAGTCATGGGCGGTATGCATGATGGTGTTAAGCATATTGGATATGCCCATCTTAATACTGATGCCGCCGAAGATGGCCATAATGACCACCAGACAGATGATGCCCGAGCGATAGGCATGCTTCTTGTTCTGTGTTTTCATGTTTTTCAACGCTTCTAAATCCCGTTACACGGAATAATCCGTAAAACCCGGATTATCCGGATAATTTGTTAACAAAGTCTGCATGCAAAATTACGGAATACCTGCTGAATGACAAAAGAAAAGGTGAAGTTTTTTATTTGTTTTTTGTAGATATCATCATTCGGCTGTATCTTTGCAAATAGAAAGGGTGATATTCTCACATGAACAATCTGTCTATCCGTCATAGTCCGTTGGTTTTCGTCGCTGTCGCGATGGCTTTGGGCATATTCACTGCATACGAGTGTCAGCAAGCGGTGGCGATGTCCGTGTGGCTGTATATACTTGTGGCGATGGTGGTGGCGGCTTTGTCGATGTGGCGGAAGATGTTGTGGCAGAGCGTCGCCATCCTTATGGCGTTTTTCTCGTTGGGCGCATACCTGCTCACACGGCAGACAGCGCATTTCCCTGATGTCTTGCCCAATGATGAGCGCGCTTATGAGGCGGTTATCATGAGCGAACCGCGTCAAAGGGGCAAGGTGATACAAATGGATTTGCGGATGGTGAGCGGACCCTTGCAAGGACAGTGTGTGAAGGCGTCATTGTTGCGTGATACCGTTGACAACCGTTATAAGCGGCTTCATCTCGGTGACGGCATCTTGGCTGTGTCGCGTTTTGAGCAGCCTAAAAGGTATGGGGATGCGAAATTCAATTATCCGCTCTATCTTAAGTGTCATGGTTTTTCTGCCACCTCCTTCATCTATTACCGCAACTGGCGTAAGGCAGAGGTCGATATGACCTCGCTCAGCCTGTTGGAGCGCACAAAAATTGCGGCCCTGTCATATCGTCAGCGTCTCATCGATAAGTATTCGCAATTGGGGATGCACGAAGATGAACTGGCTGTGGCGATGGCGATGACTCTCGGCGACAAATCACGGTTGACGGGCCATCTCCGCGATCTCTATTCCGTAAGCGGTGCATCTCATGTGCTGGCTTTGTCGGGACTGCACATAGGCATCATTTATATGCTGATGGTGGTGCTCGTGGGATACCGCCGGTGGAGTCTGCTGCGCGAGACGGTGCTCATTTTGGGCATTTGGGCGTATGCTTTCCTTACGGGCCTTTCACCGTCGGTCACCCGGGCGGCCGTCATGCTTACCATTTATTCGCTAGCGTCGCTCTTGGGGCGCGACCGTATGTCGCTCAATGCGTTGGCGTTCACGGCAATTATTATGCTGGCGGTTCATCCGCTCAACCTCTATGATGTGGGATTCCAGTTGTCGTTCATGGCTGTATTGTCTATCCTCTTGTTTTACCGTTTGTTCTTCGGTTTGGTGCCGGAAGGGGGGCTCGACTGTGTGGGGTGGGGTAAGGTACGCCCGGTGCGGTGGGCTTGGGCCATGGTCGTTGTGTCGGTATGTGCGCAATTGGGAACGGCACCGCTCACGATGTTTTATTTCGGGCGGTTCTCGGTTTATTTCCTCTTGACTAATTTCGTGGTGATACCGTTGGCGTATGCGATTCTGATGCTCACGGTGATATTGATGATTGCTTCTGTATGGCCAACTGCTCAACTGTGGTTGGCGGGAGTTCTTTCTCTCGTCGTGGGATGGCAAAACAATGTGCTTTCATGGATAGCGTCACTGCCGGGCAGCCATATAGAAGGCATTTCCCTGACAGCATGGCAAGTGGCGGTTATTTACCTTTTGGTGTTTTCGCCCCTTCTGTGGTGGCGGAGGAGGGTGGAGCGATGACCGCCTTGCCGTTTTTAGTCTTTTTCGCTATCTCGGTCAGTTCGTTTTTCAACAGACCTATCTCTACCCGCTTTTCGGCCAGTTCATCCAATCGCGCCTTGATGGTGTCGGGTTGGTAGGGTGGGGTGAGGGCTAAGGAGCGGATACGCTCCAGTTGTGTGGCGATGGGGGCATCGGCGGTGTCAAACCGTTCAAAGGCCTGACGCCATCGGTCCGTCTTCCATTTCTTCCCTTCTTGGCGAGCCTGTTCCACCACGATGCGCAGCGAGTCGATATTGGCATCGACCCGCTGCACGGTGGTTTGTTGCGCTTCTGCTGCCGGGTCAGTCTTTGAACATCCCGTCAGCACGCAATATGTTAAAGAAAGAAGGATTATCGGTAAAGCCCTGCTCATGTTTACTCGTCACCACCCATCAATTCATCAAGGCCGAATTCCTTGAAGATTTCTTTTTCCAACTCATCGTCATTTGACAGTTTCTTGCCAATCTCGAATGACTCGGCTACCTTGCCGAACTCCTCGATTTGCTTTGCAACACCTCCAAATTTGGCTTGAATGGCTTCTGCCTCTTTTTGAAGTTTCAGCATCGCTGCCACATCTTCTTTATCGCCCAGTGCCTCGGCTTTTTTGCTCAGTGAGGAAATCTCTTTCATCATGGGTGCCATGTGACTGATGGCTTCACGGAATGCTTTCTTCCATTGCTCCTCATTCCATGTGCCGCCTTCTGCCTTGGCCTTCTCAATCAGTTTAGCCAATTCAGGTGAACCGCTTGTGTCACCAATCACTACGGGAAGGTCGTCTGCAGGTGCTACATTTTCATCATCATCGTTTAATTCTTTGTCGATAATGTCGAGTGTCAGCAAATCTTCCATACCCAGTTCTTTCAAGACTTCCTTTTGGAATTCATCGTCCTGATTGAGTTTGCTGGCTATCTCGTTGCCCTCGCAAATAGTGTCAAACTCATCAATGAGTTCTTGCACATCCTTGTATTTGTTTCCCAAATTTTCGACCTCTTCGATGAATTTGGCAGCACCTTCCTCATCACCGGCATCCATAGCCTTTTGGGCTTTTTGTTGCAGGCTGGTGGCTTCTGCCATAATAGGAACAAAGGCTTTCATCACTTCTTTGAATGTGTCTTTCCATTGAGCCTCGGTCCATGTGGCACCTTGGGTTTTGGCTTTCTGGATAAGTCCTGCCAAATCAACGTTTTGAGCAAACAGACTGGTACTCATCATGAGCAGCAGTCCTAATATCAGTTTTCTCATATTCTTATTCATTTTTAAAGATTAGACAATCAGTAATAACACTTTTGCAAATGTACGTATTTATTTTTGATTAAACAAAACCGACAGTCCTTTTTATTAAAATACCCACAAAAAAGAGCAGACCCGAAAGCCTGCTCTTTATGTATGCCTGATGAAAAGGATTACAAATCAAGTCCGTCAAGACCCAGTTCTTTCAAGACCTCGTCCTTGAATGCCTCGTCTTTGTTGAGTTTCTTGGCGATTTCGTTGCCTTCGCAAATCTGGTCAAATTCGTCGCACTGTTTCTGCACATCCTTGTACTTCTCGCCGATTTTCTCCAGGTCGGTCATGATTTTGGCAACAGCATCCTGGTCGCCTTTGGTCATGGCTTCTTCCATCTTCTTCTGCATGTCAGCGGTCTCGAGAAGCATGGGTTTGATGGCTGTCATAGCATCTTTGAAAGCGGCTTTCCACTCGGTCTCGCCCCATTTGGCACCTTCGGCCTTTGCTTTCTCAATCACGGCTGCCATGTCAACAGTCTTCTCGGCTTCGGGAGCGGCTTCCGTAGCATTGGCTTCAGTCTTTTCGCCTTCTTTGGGTGCATTGGCGTCGCTCTTGGCCTCATTCTTACACGATGTGAAACAGATGGCGGCTGCCATCACGAACAATCCTACAAATACTTTTTTCATGTTTAGTAAACTTTTAAAGGTGAATAATAAAGTGATTTGATTCGTTTCGTTTGCAAATGTACAGAAAAAACGTCAACTTGCAAACTTTTTGAATGATTATGTACGAGATGCCGCGTTTTTTATTTGAAACCGCCCGTTATCATGACCAAAATAAGCAGATAGCATCACAAATACCTGCTTATATGGGGAGTATGGCTGCTTCCTTATTCATCTGTAAACGATAACAGCAGACTCCTAATGGTGTCTGCTGTGTAATGCTTTTTGAGTTTTTATGGATTAGAACATATCTTTCAGTTCGTCTAATCCTAATTCCTTGAGCAATTCATCTTGGAATGCTTTGTCATTAGATAGTTTCTTGCCGATTTCGTTGCTTTCAGCGATTTTGCCAAACTCTTCAACTTGTGCTTGCAAATCCTTGTATTTCTCAGTAATCTTCTCGCCCTCTTCTTGAAGTTTGCTGACACCTTCTAAATCGCCTTTAGCCATGAGATCTTGTGCTTTCTTACCTAAGTCGGCCATCTCTTGCATCATGGGCTTAGTTGCGCTCAGTGCCTCTTTGAAAGCGTCTTTCCACTGTGCTTCAGTCCAGTTTGCACCTTCTGCCTTTGCTTTCTCAATCAGTCCTTTCAAGTCTGCGCCGCCGGAGCAAGCCACGAAGAACAAGCCCATCATCATGATGAACAATCCTGCAAATACTTTTTTCATCTTCTTAATGTTTTAAGGGTTAATAAATTGGATTATAAATAGTCGGATAAATTTTTGCAAAAATAGTCAAATAAGATTGAATTTGCAAATATTTATTACTTTTTTTGGCCGATTTCTTGCAAAAGGTATGTTGGGGTGTAACCTTTTTTGCTCTTTGCCACCTTCTCTGGCGTTCCGGTTGACAGGACGTTTCCCCCGTTACGGCCGCCTTCAGGGCCCATGTCAATGATGTGGTCGGCCAGTTTGATTACGTCCAGATTATGCTCGATGATGATGACTGTATTGCCGCGGTTCACCAGCCGTTCCAGCACATTCATCAATATGCGGATATCCTCGAAGTGGAGACCAGTGGTCGGCTCGTCCAGGATATAAAGCGTCTTGCCAGTGTCACGTTTCGACAGTTCCGTGGCGAGTTTCACACGTTGGCTCTCACCGCCCGAGAGTGTGGTCGATGGTTGTCCCAGTTTGATGTAGCCCAGTCCCACATCTTGAATGGTCTTGATTTTCTGTAGGATGGCGGGCACGTTCTCGAAAAACTCCACTGCCTGGTTGATGGTCATGTCGAGCACATCGGCGATGGATTTTCCCTTGTATCTCACCTCCAATGTCTCGCGATTGTAGCGCTTGCCGTGACACACCTCGCAGGGAACGGTCACATCGGGCAGGAAATTCATCTCAATGCTCTTGTATCCGTTGCCGCCGCAGGCCTCGCAGCGCCCGCCTTTTACGTTGAAGGAGAAACGCCCGGGTTTGTAACCGCGTATCTTAGCCTCTGGCAGGTTGACAAATAATGAGCGGATGTCGCTGAACACGCCTGTATAGGTTGCGGGATTGGAACGGGGTGTGCGGCCGATGGGCGACTGGTCCACATTCACCACCTTGTCGATATGTTCTGTGCCCTCGATACTGTCGTAAGGCATGGGACTTTTCAGCGAATGGTAGAATTTCTGGCTGAGAATGGGTTGCAGCGTCTCGTTGATAAGGGTCGATTTGCCCGATCCACTTACACCCGTGACCACGGTCAGGGTGCCTAATGGAAAACTGACATCGATGTGCTTGAGGTTATTGCCTGATGCGCCGTGGATGGTGATGGCGTGACCATTACCGGGACGGCGCTCGGCGGGTAGAGGGATGATGGCCTCGCCGTTCAGGTATTGTGCGGTGAGCGTGTGCTGGCGCAACATCTCTTGTGGAGTGCCTTGATAGACGATTTCTCCCCCGCGGCGACCCGCTTTCGGACCGATATCCACGATATAGTCGGCTGAAAGCATCATTTCCTTGTCATGTTCCACCACGATTACCGTATTGCCCAAGTCGCGTAGTTCCTTTAGACTGTGTATGAGTCGCTGGTTGTCGCGCTGGTGCAGACCGATGCTGGGTTCGTCGAGAATATAGAGCACATTCACCAATTGTGAACCAATCTGTGTGGCAAGACGGATACGTTGACTCTCACCGCCTGAGAGCGATGCCGACTGGCGGTTGAGTGACAGGTAGTCCAAACCTACTTCCAAAAGGAAACCTATGCGGGTGCGTATCTCTTTGAGTATCTCGGCGGCAATGGCTTGCTGTTTCGTGTCGAGGTGTTGCTCGGCCTCATCAAGCCATTCCTGCAACTGGCCGAGGTCCATGGCTGCCACCTCGGAAATGTTCTTGTCATAGATGCGGTATGACAGCGACTCTCGGTTGAGACGGTCGCCGTGACATTCCGGACAGGTGCACATCTGCAAAAACTGGTCAGCCCATTTCTGTCCGGCTGCACTGTCATCGTTCTCCATCACCTGACGCAGATATTTAATCACACCGTCATAAGAGATGAAATAATCGGATGAGGTGTGTACCAGTTCTTTGGCGATACGCACATTGCCCAACCGACCGTATAAAATCTCGTTCATCGCATCGTCGGGGATATCGGCCACAGCGGTGTTGAGCGAACAATCATACGTCTGGAGAATGGCGTCAATCTGCCAGAATATCATCTGGTTTTTGTATTTCCCCAAAGGGGCGATGGCTCCGTCGTGGATGGACTGCTGCCGGTTGGGGATAACCTTGTCGAGGTCTATCTCATTGACCACCCCTAATCCTTTACACCGTTGGCAAGCACCTTCTGGCGAATTGAAAGAGAAACGGTTGGGGGCAGGGTCGGCGTATGACATGCCTGTCGTGGGACACATCAAGCGTTTCGAGTAGTTTTTGATGGCGCCGCTGTCCGCATCATATATCATGATGACACCCTCGCCCTGTTTCATCGCCGTCTGTACGCTTTTCCGTAAACGTTCTTCGTCGGTGTCGCGCACCATCAGTTTGTCTATCACCACCTCGATGTTGTGGTTTTTATAGCGGTCCACCTTCATCCCGCGTGTGATTTCTGTGATGTCACCGTCAACGCGCATATACAGGTAACCTTTTCGGCGCATATTCTCAAATAGTTCGCGGTAATGTCCTTTGCGTTGCCTGACCAACGGCGCCAGGATATAGATGCGCTTGCCGTCGTAGTCGGTACGTATCATCTCCTGCACACGCTCTTCCGTGTATTTCACCATCTTCTCGCCCGTGGCGTAACTGTATGCGGTGGCGGCGCGGGCGTAGAGCAATCGCAGATAGTCATATACCTCGGTGGTTGTGCCGACGGTGGAACGCGGGTTTTTGTTGGTCGTCTTCTGCTCAATGCTGATGACTGGACTCAAACCGGTAATCTTATCCACATCCGGACGCTCCATGCCTCCGAGGAAGTTACGCGCGTAAGCGGCAAACGTCTCTATATAACGCCTCTGACCTTCGGCAAAAATGGTGTCGAAGGCCAAGGACGATTTACCGGAACCAGACAGACCGGTAAAAACCGTTAGACTGTCGCGCGGTATTTGTACATCCACGTTTTTCAGATTGTGGACTCGTGCGCCTAATACTTCAATAAAGTTGTCTGACAACTGATGTCTGTTGTTTATGGATTTTAGAATCTATATTGTCTATAGTGCCTATAGTATCTGTAGGTTTTGTCCGATTTCTTGAGCATCAACGCCCTCCCCGTGGATGGATGGGATGGGGCTTACGGTCCCGTGCTTCCGTTTGTGGTGCTCTCGGTGTAGCCGCGGAGCAGGTTCACATCGCGGCGGATGTTGTAGATATGACCGTCGGCGCCTTTCGCCCTGACCACCACAAAATAGACTCCCTGCGCCACAGGATGGCCGTTGAATGTGCCGTCCCAACCACCAGCCGGGTCATCCCATTCATAGAGTTTTTGTCCCCAGCGGTTGAAGATAGCGGCGTGAAACTCTACGATACTCTGATAGGTGGGCTTGGCACGATATATTTTGTTCTTATCGTCGCTGTTGGGAGAAAAGGCATTGGGCATCTCCAACTTACTCTCGTTGATAGTCACACGCAGCGGCTCCACTTCTGCCCAATACTCGTCGGTGTAGGCGACGGTGTCGTTGCCCTGTGTGAAGATGGCATACAATTGGATGATATGCGTGCCGGCATCCACAAACGTGAGTCGTGTGTCCTCCTCATAGCGGATAAGGTAGGGCGTCGTCTCACCTTCTTTCGTGAAGTGCCACTCATAATAGGCCGTCCAGCCTGCCGTGTTTGTGGCATTCGCCTCAAAACGGGCCTGCAGCGGGGCGTTATCTGAATATGACGCGCTCTCCTCTTCTGTGCCGTCAGCCTTGGTATAATAAGCCTTGGGGTCAATCGAAGGATAGTCGTCTTGTGCCGACAACTGCCCTGCCGAAACTGTCAGGAGCGTCAGCAATAATAAAACGATTCTGCGGTGATTCATAAATGCAAAGTTACGCTTTTTTTATGATTAAACGTAAAAAGACGGCAAAAATTTTGCGTTATCATTTTTTTTTCGCACCACCCCTTTGTTATTCAGAATTTTTATATAAATTTGCACCACAATATTTCTCTAAAAGCAAGAGACAAGAATTACATGAGAGGTTAGAAGTTAGAGGTGAGAGGTATGTCCGTTAATGATAAACTATTGTCTGAACTCTTGAACTCCTGACTCCTGATCTCCTCTAAAAGAACACTAAACCTTTAACACTAAACCCTCAACAAGAAAAGAGGTATGAAAAAAACGATTCTCAGATATCTGATGTTGGCGGCAGTCATGACTGTTGCCATGAGCGTGTCGGCCCAGACCGTGAAAATACGCACACAGCATAAGGTGAAGAAAAGCGAGACGGTGTATGGCATCGCACGCCAATACGATATTACCACCCAGGAACTCGAGGCGGCAAACCCCGAGATGACCATGCCGGGATACACACTGAAAAAAGGTGATACGATTAATATCCCCTACGGCAAAGACCAAGAGGCGCCGGCAACGGAAGGTCAACCTGTAAACAACCAGCAGCAGACACAGCAGACGCAGGTGCCTGTGACGCAGCCCGTGAGCAAAAATCTCGTGCGGGTGGGTGTGATGCTTCCTCTCCACAATAACGACAGCGAGGGCATGCGTATGGTGGAATACTACCGCGGACTGTTGCTCGCTTGCGACCGCGTGGCGAAAGACGGCATCACGGTGGATATGCACGCATGGAATGTACCCCGCGGAGCCGACATCAGCAAGACTATCGACGAGCACCGCGAGGAAGCAGGCGCGTGCGACATCATCTTCGGACCGCTTTATACCGACCAGGTGAAACCTCTGGCCGATTTCTGCAAAGCCAACAATATCCGCCTTGTCATTCCTTTCTCCATCGATGGTGAGCCCTACAAAAAGTATGAGACGGTATATCAGGTCTATCAGTCAAATCTCGAGGTCGAGGAGGTGGCTCTCGCTAAATTCTTCGAGCGGTTCGCATCCTATCATCCCGTTATCATCGACTGCGCCGACCCCGCCAGCACCAAAGGAAAATATACCGCTACCCTGAGGAAAATTCTTGAGAAGAAAGGTGTGCCCTATTCTCTTACATCACTTGCCACAAGCGATAATGATTTCGCACGGGCATTTGACCTCTCGCGGCCCAACATCGTCATCCTCAACACCGAGCACTCGCCTAAACTCAACGAGGCGTTTGCCAAACTCAACATCCTGACCGAGGCCAACAGAGACCTGAATATCAGCATGATGGGCTACATCGAGTGGCTTATGTACACTAAGGTCTATCAGGAACTGTTCTACAAATACGATGCTTACATCCCCACCTATTTCTTCTATAACGAACAGTCGAGAGACACCAAATGGGTGGAAAAACAGTATAAAGACCGTTTCAACCTCGATATGGACATCAACCGCCTGCCGCGTATCGGTCTGACCGGTTTCGACCATGGATGCTACTTCATCGGAGGCGTGGCGCAATATGGTAGCCTCTTCAAGGGCACCAAAGGACAACTGGCATACAAGACCGTGCAGACCCCTATGTATTTCCGTCAGGAAGGCAAAGGGCAGCGCAATGCCAATTTCATGTTCATACATTATCCGAAAGACCATAATCTGGAGGCAATCAGTTATTAACTCTAATTGTCTATAATTCAATTGTGAATTGCCAATTGTGAATCGTGAATTAAAAAAAATATTTCTATTGTGTTTGGTGCTGACCATGTCTGTGTCAGTGCAAGCGCAGGTGGGAGAGCACCGAAATGATTTGGCGATAGGCGTCAATGCAGGCTATGGTTTCAATACCATCGGCTTCGTGCCCAAAGTGACACAAAAGATGCATGGTGGACTGACCGGCGGTTTCTCGGTGCGTTATGTTTGCGAAAAATACTTCAACACGATATGCAGTGTGGCGGCTGAGGTCAATTACACCGCATTGGGGTGGAACGAGGATATTCTTAACTCTATGGACCAGCCTGTGATAAACGCTAAGACGGGAAAGGCTGAGGAATACAGCCGCACCATCAGTTATGTGCAGGTGCCTGTCTTCGCACATCTGGCATGGGGACGTGAACAAAAGGGATTCCAGTTCTTCTTCCAAGCCGGACCGCAGTTCGGTTACTATTTGGGCGAATCCACTTCGTCGAACTTCAACTGGGATGACCGCAACAAAGATGACCGTTCTAACAAAACCGATGCGCAGGGAACAATGTCTGTCGAGCACAAGTTTGACTATGGCATCGCGGCAGGTTTGGGCGTGGAGTATTCCGTTCCCAATCTGGGGCATTTCCAGATAGAAGGACGTTACTACTATGGCCTTGGCAACATCTATGGTGACACCAAGCGCGACTATTTCGGAAAGTCTAACCACAACACCATCGTGGTGAAACTCGCATACCTGTTTGATATTATGAAAACCAAATAATCAATTATTATGTTCAAAAATCATCCTAAAGGGCTGCTACAAGCGGCATTGAGCAACATGGGCGAGCGATTCGGATATTACATCATGAACGCGGTGCTCGTGCTCTTCCTCTGTTCTAAATTCGGACTCTCCGACGAGACCAGCGGTGTCATCGGATCGGTGTTCCTCGCAGCCATCTATGTGCTTAGCCTTCCCGGTGGTATCATTGCTGACCGTACGCGTAACTACAAAGGTACCATCTCATGGGGGCTCGTGGTCATGGCTGTTGGATATGCCATTTTGGCCATTCCTATCCTCGCCACTCCCGACAACAAAGGATGGCTTCTTGCTCTTACCATTTTGGCATTGGCACTTATTGCGTGTGGCAATGGCCTTTTCAAAGGAAACCTGCAGGCCATCGTCGGACAGATGTATGATAATTTCGAGGCCGAAGCAGCAAAGGAAGGCCCTGAGAAACTGAAATGGGCGCAAGGACAGCGTGATGCTGGTTTCCAGATTTTCTATGTCTTTATTAACATTGGTGCGTTGGCTGCTCCTTTCATTGCCCCGCTGCTCCGTAGTTGGTGGCTAAAGAGCCATCAGTTGGTTTATAATGCCGACCTGCCCAATCTCTGTCATGAGTTTATCAACAACGGTGCGGCCATGGATCCTGACCACATGACCAAACTGACCAAACTGACAGCGGAAGTAGGTGGTAATGCCGACAACCTCAGCGCATTCTGCCAAGAGTATCTTGACATCTTCAATACGGGTATTCACTACTCGTTTATCGCATCTGTCACCATGATGCTTGTTTCGCTGCTCATCTTCCATCTGTCTAGGAAAAAGTTCCCCACACCGGGAAAGAAAGAGACAGTGGCAGCACAGGAATATACACAAGAAGAGAAACTGTCTATGGCTAAAGAGATCAAACAGCGTATGTATGCACTCTACGCAGTGCTCGGCATCGCAGTCTTCTTCTGGTTCTCATTCCATCAGAACGGACAATCGCTTTCTCTCTTTGCACGCGACTTCGTGCAAACAGATAAGATAGCGCCGGAAATTTGGCAGGCTGTCAACCCCTTCTTCGTCATCGTGCTCACACCGATTATCATGTGGATATTCTCCACGCTCACCAAGAAAGGAAGAGCTATCTCCACACCAAAGAAAATAGTATATGGTATGGGTATCGCCGGATTAGCGTATCTCTTCCTCACCATTTTCTCTGCTGTTCAAGGATATCCCTCGGCTGTGGAGTTCAGAGGTATGACTGATGCCGCTAAGGCTGCCCCCTGGGTACTTATCTTCCTATATTTCCTCTTGACCGTGGCTGAACTGTTCATATCACCACTTGGGTTGTCGTTCGTGTCGAAAGTGGCTCCCAAGCATTTGCAGGGTCTCTGTCAGGGCTTGTGGCTCGGTGCTACTGCCGTAGGCAACTTGCTCATATGGATTGGTCCCGTGATGTATAACGCATGGCCCATTTGGATGTGCTGGGCGGTATTCCTCGTCGTGTGCCTCATTTCCATGGGCGTTATGTTCGGCATGGTGAAGTGGCTCGAACGTGTCACGAATTAGTTCAGGATCAGAAGTCTTTTTTATACAAAGAAGGGACCGGACAGTGCGTCCGGTCCCTTCTTTGTTGATGAGAGATGAAATCGCCTCATATTTCTAGCCGCTAACCTCTCACATTTCCTCAATCCTCCAATCTGAAAGGCTTATGAGAGGTTCTTTGGGAATGCGTGACCATTTCTCAGACCGCTCGTCGTTCCCTTCCAACACATTGTATTTGACTGTCTGCCGTTTGTGGGTCAGGAAGTTCAGACTCACTTCGGTCACCTCGCCTGTGTTGCGCATCAATGACCCGGTGTCATGGCCGATGAGGAAGAAATCGCCTTGTTGGTAGCGGAAACGATAGGTGTCCCGGTCGGTGCTCCAGGAGCCTGCTGTATAGAATACAGAGTATTCGATAGACAAAACACCCTTATCGCTGATGCTCAGGTCATACTCGGGGATGACCAATCCGTTGTCATTCGCGGGGAAGGCCGCATATTCGTGATACAGGCGGTATAGACCGCTTTTCGTTCTCCAGTAGATGCCCAGCAATGGGGCTGCTGTCTCCTCTTCGGGGAATGCGATGACTGCCAGATCCAACACTCCGTCTTTGTTCATGTCGCCATAAGCGTATTGGATTTTCCAACCCTCAGGTATAACATCTTGGGGCGAAGTGCCGCTTTGTTTCAGCGTTTGACCCCATCCGGCCAGTGGCATAATCGCCAAAGCCAATAAAAGTATTTTCTTCATATTTTTCATAAATAGTGGTTTATACTGCAAAGGTAATGAAAAAACGAAAACTAAAGAATATTTTTCCTTTTTTTGTCAAAATTCTTTTTACCACCCTTACCCCTTCCACAACAGCAATCCCTCCTTTTGTTCTTATGTCTTTATGTTCTTATATCTAAATAATATCATATGTCCTTATGTCAAAATAAAGTCCTTATGTCAAAAAACTGTTCTTTTGTCTGATACCGTTCCTTTGTTGGCAAAATCGTTACAAAGATTATACATATTGTTACATCCAATATAACTTCGCGTATTTTAAAACGTCTAAAAAGTGATATTGTGGCAGAAAAAATGTATTTTTGCGTAATAAAACCTAACTAACATGAAACATCGTATCATTACACTTGCGTTGTCTCTCACAGGTATGCTTGCCTGTTATGGACAAATTGAGAAATCCACCATCTGCAACAACGATGGAACAGTCACCTTCCAATATCAGAACGACAGTGCCAAAGAGGTGCTCGTAGATGTGCAGTTCGCAGGACGCAAACCCATGACAAAAGAGGCCAATGGCGTGTGGTCCGTAACGCTCGGTCCGGCTGCACCTGATATGTACCCCTATTGCTTTGTCGTCGATGGGGTGAGCATCATGGACCCGCTCTGCGACCAGTATTTCCCCAATGAAGGCTTCAAAAACAGTCTGCTCGAGATTCCCGGTAAAGGTAAAGCGCTCGCCCATGACATCAAAGATGTGGAGCACGGCTCGGTGCAGTATATCCATTACTATTCCAAGAGTCTCGGTGCCACCAATCAGGCCATCGTCTATCTGCCGCCTTCATATATGACAGATTACCAGAAGAAATACCCTGTCTTCTATCTCATCAGCGGCACCACCGACACCGAGGAGGTCTATTACAAGGTCGGACGTGTGAATTATATCCTCGACAACCTGCTGGCAGAGAAAAAGGCCAAGGAGATGATTATCGTCCTGCCTTACGGCAACCCCACCAAACTCCTGCCTCAGGCTCCTGCCAACCCCATGGCGATGGGCGATGTGTTCAGCAAAGACCTCATCGACGACCTCATGCCTTATATTGAAAAGAATTTCCGCACCGCCAACAACCGTGACAACCGCGCTATTGGAGGATTTTCACGCGGAGGCAACCAGGCGTTGGCTAACGGACTGCGCAATCTCGACAAATTCTCCTACCTCTGCTCATACAGTTCGTTCACATCGACCGACATTCCTGGAGTATATGACAATGCAGAAGAGTTGAACAAGAAACTCCACCTGTTCTGGCTTGGCATCGGCACCGACGATTTCCTCTATGGCACAGGACGCGATTACATGGAGTTTCTCGACAAGAAAGGCATACGTTCTGTCAAGGTGTTTACCGACGACAAGTACGGACACACATGGATGAACGCCAAGTATTTCCTGAGCCAGACCCTGCCGCTGCTGTTCAATAAGAAAGCCTCCGAGGCTGCGATGAAAGATGCTCAACCCGCACCTGCCGCCAAGGGCGACGAGCAACCCTTCACACCCGGTGTTATGGCGCGCCTCTTCCCCAAACCCATCATCTCTCCGGAGTTCACCCCGCAGGGCACCATCTTCCGCTTCAAGGCTCCAGATGCCAAAAACGTGATGCTTGAGACCGAGATGAAAGCGCCCGTCCCCATGACAAAGGATGAAGAAGGTGTTTGGAGCGTCACACTCTCTGACTTCATGTTCGAGACTTACGAATATAACTTTATTGTCGATGGTACTCGTGTGGCTGACCCCAGCAACATGTATCTCTCACCTTCGCAGGGATTTAAGCGCAGTATCGCAGACAATCCTGCCGCACCGTTCAACTACGCATCTCAGAAAGACATCCAGCACGGTACTGTCAGTTACGACCTCAACAGAAATGAGGCATGGTACATCTCGCCCATGAACAACCAGGGCGGATTCTCCATGCCCAACATGGTACGACTCGTGCCGGGTGAGGGCGACACCATGGAGAGTTGGTTCACCGTCGGTGGTGCGGGAGCCATAGCCGACAAACTCATCGCCGACGGTAAACTCGGAGCAGTCATCATGACCACAGGAGAAATGAACTTCGGCGGCGGTGGCGGCATGCCCATGATGGGTGGTGGCGGTTTCGAGATTCCCACACTCCGGGCTGATGACTTTAAAACCTGGGGACAGCGCCGCCGTGCTCTCTTCCGTCTGCTTACACACCTCAAGCCCCCAAAGATGCCCGAAATGCCCTTCATGCCGCAGTAAGGTCAATCCTTCATATAAATTGCGAAACATAATAATAAATGTGGCGCGGAGACCATTCTTCGCGCCACATTTGTATATGATTAGGGCAGCCACCGCCCGTTTCTTCTATATCTTCTGCTACTACGCTAATTATAATTCTATTAAATAATGACTTTAACTACTTTAACTTCCCGATAATCAAGGTTCCTCCTCAAACTCCACATATTCCCCTTCATCATCGGCGAATATCTTTTGTTGCTGCTTTTGTGCTGCTTTTTCGTCCATACTCACGTTATCGCCGCGGGCTGCACGTTCTCGTTGTCTGCGTTGTTCGGCTGCACGTTTGCTCAGTTCGTTCATCTTTTGGCGCATCTTCCAGAACATCCACACAAAATAAAGGATGAGGAAAAGCGCACCCAGTACCAAAATACCAATGAGAGAAAAGATAAATTTGATCATATCTAAATCAATGAACGATAACTTTTATAGAGAAATCCTTTCTATGCTATGAATAGACGAAACAGCGAATCAAGTGAAAGCCTCAAGTTAGAACCCTAAAAGCCATCAGCCCTCAACCTTCATTTGGCTCTTGCCGTAAACGCTGACAATATCACATACCATGCGATGATGATGGCGATGCCCGTAATGCCAAAAAAGACCAGCAACGGGATGCAACTCAAGACAAAGATGTATTTTACCTCATTGCCCCGCCAACCCCATTGCTTGAATTTCAGGGCGAACATCGGTATCTCCGACACCATCAGCCAACTGCTCAGACATACCATCGCCAGAATAACAGCAAAGGCATATTTCTGATTGATAATCATAGGATAACTGCCAGCAATCAGCGCACCCCAAAACAATGCATTGGCAGGGGTAGGCAAACCGATAAACGATACCGACTGCCGCTCGTCGAGGTTGAACTTCGCCAGTCGCAATGCGGCGAAGGCTGCCATCACAAAAGCGAAATAGGGAATGATATGGCTCACAGGCTCAAGAAATGCGGGATAACTCACCCAATGAAGCAGGGTGAAGACCATGGCGGCAGGTGCCACACCAAAGGTCACGTCATCGGCCAGCGAGTCCAATTCCTTGCCGATAGGGGAGGAGACATGCAGTAGGCGGGCCGTCATACCGTCGAAGAAGTCGAACACAGCTCCGATGACAATCCACAGCAACGCCATCTTCATATTGCCGCCCAACGCAAATACCGTGGCGATGCAACCCGAAATCAGGTTGCAGCAGGTGATAGTGTTTGGAATATGGCGGGTGATACAGTTGGCCATGTTAAAGGTGTGTTTTTCCTTATTGTAGTTTGGCAATGACGGTCTGGTTGCCGGTGGTGCTTTGACCCATCTTCACGCATACCTCTGTGCCGAGAGGCAGATAGACATCGACGCGTGAACCCAGTTTGATGAATCCTAAATGCTCGTCGATGAAACATTCCTCACCTTCCTGGGCGTAAGTCACTATGCGGCGCGCCATGGCTCCGGCTATCTGGCGGCAGAGCACATCCACGCCCTCGGGCGTCTCTATCATCACGTCAGCACGCTCGTTCTCTTCACTGGCTTTGGGCAACCATGCCTTATGGAAGTTACCGTCCTGATGCTTCACCATCTTTACCTTGCCGTCAACGGGAAACCAATTGGCGTGAACGTTAAACAGACTCATGAAGATGGAAATCATCAGTCGGCGTTCATGGAAATACTCTGTCTCCTCCACTTCCTCTATGACTACCACATGGCCGTCGGCAGGAGCCACGACAATCTTCTCCGTGTCGTCATTGAAATAACGGATGGGACAACGGTAAAAGTTCACGACAATCATATATGCCGCACCGAAGATGACAAGAAAGCACCAGAAGGGCACCTTCGTGTCAAACAAATGCCATAGGAGATAGGCGATGGCAGCGATAATAAGCCCGCTGATCAGTAGCGTGCTGTTGCCCTCGCTATGCAGTCTCTGTTTCTTGAGTTTTCGTATTCTTCTACCCATAATAACTTCACGCAAAACTTGTCAGCCCTCCGTAAAAAAAGACCAACAATGCTTGCTTTCAGAAATTCACTGCAAAGGTAATACTTTTTTTGTTTATTTACAAATTTTTCTAATCATTCTTTTGTTTTATATATGACTACACTTCTTTGCCATGCAAAAGATGTCTCTCTTCGGTTTTTTCAACGCAATGCTAATTTGTCGTATGATGCTTTGAGTAGTTTGATTCCTTACTCTGCTATAATTCAGCCCCTGCCTCCTTATGGATAATTATTACTTTCTTCGCTTTAACAATGTCAACAACTTTCTCTATAGTCTTGCGGTCTGCATGTCCTGATGTATGGATGTCTATTACATTTTGATAAGCATCACGGAAATACTTGTAATTGGGATTACGAACTATTTGAGCAGGGTCCTTATAATAACCATCCCATGAAGAGTATATGAGAATAATTTCTACTGGGTCCAAACCTCTGCAAAGATTTTGAGTAAATGCGAGGTTGTTTACACCAGCGATTAGCACAAAACCTTTCTTCCGCATATAATCAATCTTGCCTTTTTCCTGATTGGCAAACCTAGGATGGAATTTAAACAAACCCTTTGACACTTTGCCTTCCCTTCGGGTAAAGATTGCCATGGTGCGTTTCATGTAATTGCTACATATATACAGAGGCTTGTTTGATTTTTTTGCAGCCTCTTTGATTGAGGCAAGACGTTCAATATCTGTCGAAGAAGCAAGCACAACAACATACTTGAAAGCATTCATTACATCAACCATTTTCTGGGATACTTCCCATTCATGGAAGCACTCGTCAGTACGATTGAGCATAGTACCTTCAGTAATAAGCACATCAATATTTGTGGCATATTTCATGAGTGTTGGGAAAAGTCCCTTCCCCATATATCCATGCTCACGATAATCGCCCATGTGCCAGATTCGTTTGCCATCAGCCTCAATCAAAAACATATAAGAGTCATAAATGCTGTGGCAGTTGAAAAAAGGTGTGATACGGATGTCCCCAAAAGAAATAGTTTCAGGCTTGGCATGTGGTTTTGGACGTTCCCACGTCCTAAAGGTATTGATATATTCAATCTTCTTTTCATCAAGCCTCTTCTCTTGTTCGTTTTGATAATCGTCATTACTTTTTGCTGTCTCGTTTTGACTTAGTTCATGCCCCTTCTTGATTAATTCATATTTGGCAAGAAGAATCTCCTTGCTGCCTTCGGAGATATATTGCGGAATATCCTTTGGTACATGATAAAACAACCCCACATGGTCCTCATGGGCATGGGTATAGAATACAGCAGTCTCTTTATGGTCATCTTCTGTAAACAATCTCATGACCATTTCTTCATCTTGTTCCACGGTAGTGGGTTCACCAACACCCGGGAGATTTTGCCCCATATCGATGAAAACACGTGTGGTGCTCGTGCTGATTTCTGTTATGCAGCCACCTATTTGTTCTAATCCACGGTGTACTTTAATGTTCATTCTTCTTTTCGCGTTTTTGTGTGAAATATCTTCTCCAGTTTATTTTTGGCAATGCTTCTTATTCGCAAGAGCCTCGGTTCTGTCAGGCCAAGTTTGTCACAGATTTCGCCATCAGCACACTTCTCACAACCGATGCCATAAGTGAGGCAGATTATTTCTTTCTCTCTTGGTTCGAGTTCCTCAATCATTGTTGTAATGTCATTAGCGAACTGCCCACTCTCAAGCATGTGATTGAATTCTTTCTTTTTCTCCCAGCGTTCAACCTCTTTTTGACCCTCTTCATTGCCAAAGTCTTTCAGAACTGCTAATATATCTTGCCTAATATACCATACCGCATAGGCAATAAACTTGAATCTGCGTGTCGGGTTATAATTGTGTGCTGCTTTCACCAACCCTTCTTTTCCTGCTTTCAGCAAATTACCTTCACTAACCCCCTTATGAAAATACTGTTTAGCGATGCTATATACGAAGGGCACATAAACACTCTCCAATTCCTCCTCCGCTTCTTGGCTACCTTGTTTTACACGTTCTATAAGATCATGTTGTTCTTCCAACGTTAAACACTTCATCTTAGGGAATACACTCTCAGTTACAATCTTGCTGTTCTTTTCCATATAATTTGATTTTAGATGCGTCTCTATATATTATATACGAAAAAAAACAGCAGATTTTAAGAAAAGTCTATCTATGGTGTGCAAAAACTATGCGCATTAACACTATAATTCTGTCTTTGTATAGTACTTAATTCCCTCGCGGCTCAGTATTTCATACAACCTTTGACGATGTTCCTTTCGACGGGAAGTGTCCTTTTCCCATCTGTCAAAAATCAATAGTTCTGGTGTTCGATTAATTGACTCTGGACGTTTAGACGGAACAGGAAAATCTAAAGATTTCTTGATGTCATAGACTCGCTGAAAATAACTAAGAAGTTGAGATGCACATTATATTTCTTTCTTCATCAGCACTTCCATATTCTCTACTGCGTGAATAGGTTGTACTCATCTCCTTAATGCAACTGTCTATCTGATTCAAACCTCTATGTGCTTGTGTGATTATACATAACCTTTTTTGACGTGCTTTTAACATATATACGAATGAAAACTGCTTTGTCAAGGTAAAAAGTGAGAATAATGTGCAAAAACATTGCAGAGGAAGGCTATATCAACAGATTTAGATCGAAATTTAGTATATATACATTGTTTTTATTTAATTTTTGAATGCTTATTCCTAATTTTGGTAATATCTTCTTTTCGTAATGATTTAACCACTCCTTATCATTCTTAACCATTATTTTATCCTTTAACCAAGTCGCATCATTTACAAAATTAAGAAATACCATTTTGACATCATTGTATTCTACGTTCTCAACTTTGCTAATTTTTGTTAGTTGATGAGCAAAGGCTATACGATTTGAAATTTGATAAAAAGTTTTACACCAATATTTTCTATTTTCTTCGGTATCTTCGATACTAAATAGTTCTTTTGCACAAGTCATTATTGACGAGTATTTAAGTTCATCATTGCCAATGTTTCCATCCTTACCAGGAACAATCTCACTAAGATGCGACTTGGCTTCGAACAAATAAAGAGTATTTTCTTTGCCAATAGCTATTCCGTCCCATTGAGGTTGTGGTGACGGCCAAAAAGAATTTATATATTTCTTCTTAATTGGTTGGCTAATGCCTAATTTGCCCAGCAAATAAGGAGAATTCATTCTATACTCCGTGAACTTATCTTCAATTAGAGGAGACAACCATTGTAATTCATCATTTACAAATTTATCAAAAACAGTTTTATTTTCAGGTAATGTAATTCTTTGCATCTGGAATTTACTACCTTTATTTGCTGCACCTTTAGACGTGTTACTCATACTCTTTTTCTTATTTATAATAGTTAAACATTAATTCAATTTTCTTTTTTATCTCCTCTCTCAGTTCCTGAGGTTCGAGCACTTCTACTTTTTCTCCCATAGCCAGCAATTGGGTGGAGAGTTCTGGGGTAAGGCATACACGGTATTGGAACTCGCTGAACTGCTCATGCTTGGTGAGAACTTCCTCTTGTGAGCGATGCAATGGCAGTGTACGAAGATAATCCACCTGCTTGCCATAGACACGGATACGTACCTTCTGAGGTTTTAGTTCCTCGTTCACGAAGATACCTATGCTGTTGGCGTAATACTTCTCAGCATTGAAGTTTTTAGGTATCGTGAACGACGTATCTGTTTTTTGAAGTTCGATAATTCTGTCCAGCGCAAGATGACGGATGGCATCCTGTTCCTTCAGTTTTCCGATAATGTACCAGCGTTGACGATAGACCTTCATGGCGTAAGGCTCCATGTGGTAGGTTTCACGGTGACTGCCGAATGCCTGATAGTCTATCTCCAGTATTTTGTTCTGCTGCATGGCCTCAACAACAGATTGCAGATAGTCTGCGCCACCGGGAATGTTCTCGAACAATATTCTGCCATTCATGTTATGCCCAGCAATGATTATATTCGACAATGTGAAGGAATTGAGCAGCCACTGGCGTGTCTTGTCATTTCTCAACGCCTGAGGATTGTCTATGGAATAATGATAACCATTTGACGGGTTGCATGAGATTTTCACGCCAAACAGTTCTTCGACAGCCTTGCGATGTTGGTGGAATGTACGTAATGGCATCGGTGTTCCATCCCCCAGATTACTATCTCGCCACAGATTTCTTATTTCCTCGAAGGTTAGTTCCTTCTTCTGCAAGAGGATATTTAGTAGCCAGATATAGCGATTAAAGGTTTTGCTCACCATATTATTCGTACTTTAATAATCTAATTGCAAATATACGATATATTTTTAATAGATGATGTTCATTTATATGTTTTTTTGACGGTATGCAAAGTTTTTGCACACATGTGTCGCATAATAGCCCATTATCGATGAAACTTATCGTATAATATGGGAGAGAGAACTTCAAATATTTTAATAAGATGAAAAAGAAGAATCAAAAACGGAATGACACACTGAAACAGAAAAGTGCTATTGAATCTTTTACTTTCCAGACTAGTTGGGGACTGAAAAATCTCTATGGAGAGAGTGGTGAGAAGTATTGCGAGTTGGCAAAATCCGAGGTTGGTGATATCATCGGGTTAGGATTGGTACAGGATATTCTCTCCATCAAGGGGCTGGTTGATGGGGTAAGGTCGGCTTTCCACGTGGAACCATGCGCCGAGCGTGGAGACTTCTGCAATAGTTTAGTAACAATCGCTCTTGGCATCGCGCAACGCATAGACCAGGAAAACTTGGGCCATACTGTGGTATGGAATGAACTGATGAAGAAAAAACTACTCAAGATCTTCTATCCAGAAACAGTGAGAAACATGGTGTTTGAATGGGCAAAAGCAAACGGATACAACACCTCCACCTATCTGGGTCGACCAATGATAAAATTCGATAAGTTATTCATCTTATTGGATAGGGCGTAATGATTTTTATTCATTCGTTTATTTACATTTTTTATAAAATAAACTTTTGGTAATCTCATGTTTTATCCGTAACTTCGCAAACTCAAAGACTATGGTCCAATAAACAAATATCCTCTAATTTCTTTAACTCCCATAACTTCTTTAACTTCCAACTATTATGCAAGATTTCGTTCATTTACACGTACATACATACTACTCACTTCTAGACGGTCAGGCAAGCATCGAGCGTCTGGTTGATAAGGCTGTGGCCGACGGCATGCGTGGCATGGCGATAACCGACCACGGCAATATGTTCGGTGTCAAATTCTTCTCCGACTACTGTGCAGGTATCAATAAAAAACGCAAAGAAAAAGGAGAGGAACCTTTCAAACCCATCCTCGGTTGCGAGATGTATGTGGCCTACCGCAATAAAGAGGACAAAGACAAAAACCGTGGTGATGACAGAAGATACCACCTCATCGTGCTGGCAAAGAATTATGAGGGCTACAAAAACCTCATCAAACTCGTATCACGCGCATGGGTTGATGGGTTCTATTCCAAACCACGTACCGACCATGCTGACTTGGAACGTTATCATGAGGGGCTCATCGTCTGTTCAGCATGCTTGGCTGGTGAGGTGCCAAGAGCCATCAATAACGGCGACATCGCTAAGGCACGCGAGATTATCGAGTGGTATCGTCGCATCTTCGGTGATGATTACTATTTGGAGATACAGCGCCATCAGGTGACCGACCCTAATATCATGGCCAACCGCGAGACCTATCCCGAGCAGCAGAGGGCCAACAAGGTCATCTTGGAATTGGCCAAGGAATATGGCATCAAGGTGGTGTGCACCAATGACGTGCATTTCGTGGACCCGGAGAACGCTGAGGCGCACGACCATCTGCTCTGCCTCTCAACCGCCAGCGACCTTGACGACCCTAAACGCATGCGTTATACCAAACAGGAGTGGTTCAAGACCCGTGCGGAGATGAATCAGGTGTTTGCCGATGTGCCCGAGGCGCTCTCTAATACATTGGAGATTCTCGACAAAGTGGAGGTTTACAGCATCAACCACGACCCCATCATGCCCTTCTTCCCCATACCGGAGTCATTCGGCACAGAGGATGATATTCGCAAAAAGTTTTCTGAAGAAGACCTCTTCAAGGAATTCACTTCTGACGAGAACGGAGAGAACCCCTTGCCGCTAGAGGAGGGACTGAAGAAAATCGAACACCTCGGAGGATATGAGAAAATATACCGCATCAAGTTTGAGGCGGAATATCTAGCCAAACTGACCTATGAGGGAGCCAGCCGACTCTATGGTGACCCGCTGAGCGATGAGGTGGCCGAACGCATCAAATTCGAGTTGCACGTCATGAAGACGATGGGTTTTCCGGGTTACTTCCTTATCGTGCAGGACTTCATCAACGCCGCACGCAAGGAATTAGGTGTTATCGTAGGCCCGGGGCGTGGTTCGGCGGCTGGTTCGGTGGTGGCCTATTGCCTGGGCATCACCAAAATCGACCCCATCAAATATGACCTCCTGTTTGAGCGTTTCCTTAACCCCGACCGTATCTCACTCCCTGATATCGACACCGACTTCGATGACGACGGACGCGGACGTGTGCTCAAATGGGTCGAGGATAAATATGGTCATGAGAAGGTGGCGCACATTATCACCTATAGCACCATGGCCACGAAAAACTCTATCAAGGACGTGGCGCGCGTGGAGAAACTGCCGCTCGACATCTCCAACCATCTTTGTAAGGAGATTCCCGACAAATTGCCTGATAACAAAAAGATGAACCTCACTAACGCCATCAAGTGTGTGCAGGCGCTCAGAGAGGCAGAGGTGTCGCAAGACCCAAAACTGAGCAACACCATCAGATATGCGCGAATGCTCGAAGGCACCGTGCGCGGTACGGGCATACATGCCTGCGGTACCATTATCAGTCCCGACCCCATCAGCGATTGGGTTCCCGTTTCCACTGCCGACGACCCTGACAATAAGGGGGAGAAAGTGCTATGTACACAATACGACGGACATGTCATCGAGGAGACGGGACTCATCAAAATGGACTTCCTCGGACTGAAAACACTCTCGGAGTTGAAAGAGGCCGTGGAGAACATACGCCTCAGTACGGGCGACATTGTCGACCTCGAAAATATACCCATCGATGACCCTCTCACTTACGAACTGTATCAGAAAGGGCAGACAATTGGAACGTTCCAGTTCGAGTCGCCGGGCATGCAGAAATACCTGCGAGAGTTGCATCCGACCGTATTCGAGGATCTTATCGCTATGAATGCCCTCTATCGTCCGGGACCCATGGATTATATCCCCGATTTTGTCAAACGTAAGCATGACCCCTCGCTTGTGGTGTATGACCTTCCTTGCATGGAGAAATACCTCAAGGACACTTATGGCATCACGGTCTATCAGGAGCAGGTGATGTTACTCTCGCGCGAACTGGCCAATTTCACACGAGGTGAGAGTGATGCCCTCCGTAAGGCGATGGGTAAGAAAAAAGAGGCAATCGTTAATGCGATGGAACCCAAATTCCTCGAAGGAGGAAAGAAGAACGGACATGACCCCGAGGTGCTCAAAAAAATCTGGGGCGACTGGAAGAAATTCGCCTCCTATGCTTTCAATAAGAGTCATGCCACGTGTTACTCATGGGTGGCGTATCAGACGGCATACCTCAAGGCGCATTATCCCTCGCAGTTTATGGCGGCCATCATGAGCCGACGTAAGAACGATATCAAGGAAATCACCAAACTGATGGACGAATGCCGGTCGATGGGTATTCTCACCCTCGGACCGGATGTCAATGAGAGTTATCTTAAGTTCGGTTCCAACAAAAAAGGTGAAATCCGTTTCGGACTGGCGGCTATCAAGGGTATCGGCGAGTCGGCGGCTCAGGCCATCATCGACGAGCGCGAGGCTAACGGACCCTACAAGAGCGTGTTCGATTTCGCTCAACGTGTCAATCTCAGTGCTGTCAACAGAAAGGCTTTCGAGAGTTTGGCTCTCAGCGGCGGATTCGATAGTTTCGGCATTGCCCGAGAGCGTTATTTCGCCACCAATGCGAAAGGCGTGATGTTCCTCGACACGCTTGTACGCCACGGACAATTGTTCCAGGCGGCGGCAATGGAGCACGAGCAGTCGCTCTTTGGTGATTTTGAACCTGTTGAGATGCGTCTGCCGACTATCCCGGAGGCGGAGAGTTGGAGCGCCATCGAGCGACTCAATCGCGAGCGCGACTTGGTCGGCATCTATCTCTCGGCACATCCCCTCGACGAGTACGACATCGTGCTCAATAACCTCTGCAACACCCACTGCCAGGAACTCGATGACAAAGAGGCGCTGACAAAAAAGCAGGAGATAACAATCGGCGGTATCGTTACCGGGGTGAAGTCTAAATTTACGAAGACAGGTAAACCTTGCGGATTCGTCACTATCGAGGATTTCGAAGGGTCAGGTGAACTGGCGCTCTTCGGCGAGGACTGGGGACGCTGGCAGGGCATGCTCGCCGAAGGATGCTCGGTATTTATCAAGGCGAAATGCTATAAGAAGTTCGAAACCAGCAACTATATCGACTTCAAAATCGCTGATATTCAATACCTGCAAACAGTGAAGGAGAATTGCATCGAAAAGATAACAATCACCATCGATGCCGACAAACTTGACGAAACTGCGGCTTCAGACCTCTCAACGCTCCTGCGCGAGAATCCGGGACAAACTTCATTGTTTATTCAGTTACATGAACCGGGCGAACATTCTCACGTCATGTTGCGCAGCAGAGAAGTGATGGTGAACGTGAAGCGCGACCTCACGCAGTTTATCGAAGCAAACGAAGGAATGTCTTATCACATCAATTAGGAGGAAACCATTCAGGTAAATGAATCTTGTATGCGGGTTCCAACGAACTGATACGCCCACCCGATCCGTCCACCGTCCCGCCAGCGGCATTTCTCCCTTCCTGACAGGTCAAACAATTGGCACGGTTTTTGATGAGAAATAGTAACATTACCCGTAAATGATTTTTAATTTAATAATTTTCTAATTTTATAATATTACACACATGGAAGTAACAATCACAACTGAGAATTTCGAGAGTTATAAAAATGGTGATCTACCATTGGTCGTTGACCTGTGGGCTACATGGTGCGGACCCTGCCGTATGTTGGGACCCGTCATCTCTGAATTGGCCAATGATTACGACGGACGCATCGTAGTTGGAAAGTGCGACGTGGAGGAAAACGACGATATCGCCATGGAATTTGGCGTGCGCAACATCCCCACCATCCTTTTCTTCAAGAACGGTGAACTCGTTGACCGTTTCGTCGGCGCCGCCGGTAAAGCCGTACTCGACGAAAAATTCAAAGCACTGCTGTAAAAAGGTTTAGGGTTGAAGGTTTAGAATTGATGGTATAAGAGTTCAATTGTCAAATCTCAAACCTCAAATCTCAAACCTCAAAGTCCTAACTCCCTCCTGCTCGGTGATGTGCACACGTACGGCATCATCGGGCAGGAGTTCTTCTATCAGTTCGGGCCATTCGATGAAACAGACGGCTCCGCTGTAGAAATAGTCTTCATACCCGAGGTCATACACCTCTTCGAGTTTTTTGATACGGTAGAAATCGAAGTGATATATCAACTCGTCGGTCGTGGATGAGCGATATTCGTTGACGATGGCGAAAGTGGGCGAGGTGATGATGTCCTCCACACCCAACTCCTCACACACGGCTTTGATAAACGTCGTTTTTCCCGCGCCCATCTTACCATAGAACGCAAAAACTGTGGCATCGCCCATGGCTGCCACAAACTCTTTCGCCGCCTCTCCGATATGCGCTAAATCTTTTATCTCTATGGTCATGATTTAGTGTTTATATTGTCATGATAGTCATTAAGAACCTTAAGACCTTAACATCATCATTTCGTAATTCATATTTCGTATTTCCTAATTATCCACCCCGCTTTTTCCCCGTTAGTGTGATGATGGGGATAATCATCTCTTCCATCGAGATGCCGCCATGCTGGAACGTGTCTTTGTAGTAAGATACGTAATAGTTGTAATTGTTGGGATAGGCAAAGAAATCCTCACCGGTGGCAAACACATACGTCGTGCTGAGATTAGGGGCGGGCAACTGAGCCTGGCGCGGGTTTTTGATGGTGAACACGTCTTTCTGATTGTAACTGAGGTTCTTGCCCAGTTTGTAGCGCAGGTTGGTGTTCGTATTGCGGTCGCCGATGATTTTCACGGGCTTGGACGCGCGGATACTTCCATGGTCGGTCGTCACTATCACTTTGTAGTCGCTCTGTGACAAAATCTTAAACAACTCTGCCATCACCGAATGACGAAACCAACTGAGCGTGATGCTGCGGTAAGCGGATTCGTTGTTAGCCAATTCGCGCACCATTTTCGACTCAGTACGCGCGTGCGACAACATATCAATGAAATTAAATACCACCACATTCAGACTGTTATTCTCCAACTGCCGCAATTGACTCATGAAACTTTCAGCATCGGCTGAATTGTTGATTTTGTGATAGGAATAGGTGTCATGGCGGCGGTAACGCTCTATCTGCGTGCCGATGAGCGGACCCTCGTTCAGGTTCTTGCCTTCCTCCTCGTCTTCGTCAACCCACAATTCGGGAAACATTTGCGCTATCTGTTGGGGCATCAGACCGCTGAAGATGGCATTCCGTGCATATTGCGTGGCTGTTGGCAGAATGCTGTAATATAGGTCCTCATCGATGTCGAACTGGTCGGCTATCTCATGGGCCAATGTTCGCCACTGGTCATAACGGAAATTGTCTATCACAATCAGGAACACTTTCTCTCCTTTGTCGAGCAGGGGGAACACCTTGCGCTTGAACACCTCGTTGCTCAGCAGCGGTTTGTCATCGCATTTCACGCCGGCTGTCACCCAGTCCAGATAATGGCTCTTGATGTATTTGCAGAAACCGTTGTTAGCGTCTTCTTTCTGCATCTTAAGGATGTCGCTCATATTGGTGTCGGTGCTGCTCAGTTCCAACTCCCAGTGTACCAGCCGCTTATACACGTCTATCCAGTCGGTGTGGGTGCGGCAGTCGGCTATCTGCATACTGATGTTTTGGAAATTCTGCTGATAACCACTCTGTGTCACTTCCGCCACAATTTCCTTGCGGTGGATGTTCTTTTTGAGTGTCAGTAATATCTGATTGGGATTGACGGGTTTTATCAGATAGTCGGCGATTTTCGAGCCGATGGCCTGATTCATGATGTCCTCTTCCTCGCTCTTGGTCACCATGACCACAGGCGTCATCGGAAGTATCTCCTTGATGTGCTGCAAGGTCTCCAGTCCTGTCAGACCGGGCATCATCTCATCGAGCAATATCAGGTCGAACGATTGTTGGCGGCACTGGTCGATGGCGTCACTGCCATTATTGGCCGTGACCACTTCGTAACCTTTTTTCTCTAAAAAGAGGATATGGGCTTTGAGCAGTTCTATCTCGTCATCTACCCATAGTAATAATCCGTTGCTCATGGTTAGAATCCGTCTAATTCGTAATATTCATCTTCCACGTCATAACCCGATGGGTCGTTGTTATTGTTGTTGCCTGGTGTATTCGATGGCGCGTCGAAGTCATCAAATATGACATCAAAGTCATCATCATCTGTGGGCTCATCAGGTGTATTGGGCTCATCTATGATATTTTCAGTAGGCTCTGGCTCAACAGGCTTTTTCGGCTCATTAACCCTATTAGGCTCATTCGGCTCATCGGGTTCATCGATAACCGTTTCCATCGGGTCTGCAGGCACATTCGGTCTGACAGGCTCGTCGGGCTCATCAATCACCGTCTCTGTCGGGTCAGCGGGCACATTCGGAACATTCGTTCTTGCCGGCTCATCTGGCTCGTCTATCACTGTCTCTGTCGGGTCTGCAGGAACATTCGTTCTTGTTGGTTCATCCGGCTCGTCTATCACTGTCTCTATCGGGTCTGCGGGCACATTCGGAACATTTCTCCTGTTCGGTTCATTCGGTTCGTCGATTACCGTTTCTGTCGGTTGAGTGGGTACATTCGACCTGTTCGGTTCATTCGGTTCATCGATGAGGGTCTCGGTGGGAGTGGGCGTTGTGTCGTCATCAACGTCGAAGTTATCGAACACATCGGTATTGTTGTTGATATCGGTGCCCTCCATTTCTGTCCCGTCTGTGTCTTCTCCTTCTTGTCCTTTCTGACTGGTATTGTCTGTTTGCGTGTTTTGCCGCTCAAATTGGTCGGGTAGGGGGTTGAGTTTCGGCTCGGGAGCATCTATCTCGTCTGGTTCGGCCAACAGATAACGGCTGCTCACTTTCAACGGGGCGAAATGCTCGGCATAGAACGCGTCGTAATCGTCGTAACTGAAGAGTGTGCCCAGCAACTCAAGGTTGGGCTCGCTGATAATGATGGCACGCGCTTGGTTGTTAATCCTTCTGACTACGGCCTCGTTGGCATACACCTGACCTGCATATTGATGTGCCTCGTCGAAATTGCGGAAGCCTGACACTTGCATCAAATGCAGACCGTCGGCATCGGTGATGGTCAGGTCAAAGTTGCGGACCATGAAACTGGAGAAGTTAAACCGGGCCATCTCAAAGAGCAACTGGTTCTCATTCAACGAATCCGGGCTATAGGCCAACATGAAGATGAAGTTGGCATTGCGGTCGTCGATGAATTGACGCGCTGCCAACGAGTCACTGTCGTTGAGCACGGCGGTGCGGCGGCTCCATACATCGCCGAGGTCAAACTTGCCGCCATGCAGCCGTCTGCCGGCCTTCACACCGTTCACTATCATGCCTGCCATCTCGCTGATGCGGCTCTTCGGGTAGTTCTTCACTACCTCGTTCATGGCTTTGACGCACTCGTCGGCATCACCCTGGTTGAGTTTGCTCAGACCGTTGATGAAGATAAACTTATCGCGGTTGGCACCCAACGGGAAACGGGTCTCGGAAATATGTGCGTTGCCGGCCACTTCGCTGTATCGGTCTGCCTTGAACGCCTCATAGGTGGCGGCATAAAGAGAATCCTCGAGTTGTTCGCCAAACTGTGCGTTCTCACGGAAATAGGGGTCGGTGAGCACAGTGGTCCATTTGCTCTCAGGGAATTTTTCACTGAGCAGTCGCACGTATTCATCTGCGATGGCTGTCTGACCCTTGCGCGAATAGAGCAGGAAGAGATGGTAATACACATCATCCATCTGCTTGTAGTCGGGATAGGAGTCGGTCAATCGGCGCAACTGTTTCTCGCTGAGCCGCAGGTTGTCGAGTTTATCCTTAAAGATGACGCCTGAATGGTGCAGACCGTCTGTGATGATGTCGTTGCTGGCAGCGACTTGCTCTTCTGTGAAAGGTATCTGGGCCAGATAGTACTCTCGTTTATGGGGGTCGAGCGATGGGTCGTTTTCTTTCGCTTTTGCAATGGAGTCTTGCATGGCCTCGGCACGGTTCAGAGAGTCGCGCATCTCCTCTGACATTTCTTCCATTTCCTTGCTGAAATCACCTCCCACAACGGTTTTGTTCGCTCGTTGCCAGTCGTCAGTGTTCTCGCGCTTGCCCCATTGTCTTTGGAAGGCCAACTTTCCCTGGCTCACTGCCGTCGGGTTGTAGAAATACCAGGCCCCTCCGCCCAATCCGTTGTCTGTCGTTCCTCCGTCGCGTCCTCCTCCGTCACTTCCTGCGGCGTTACTCATATTTCCGCTGAGTTGCCCTCCTAATTGATTGGTTCTGGGACCTTCACGTCCCCCCATCTTGTTGTTGTTCATGTTACCGGCGTTGCCAAAAGCACCGCTGAGGTCTCCGCCGCCATTTTGTTGCTGTGTCTTGGCGGCTTCCTGCTCCTGTTGCTTGTGCTTTTCTTCTTTCTCTTTCTTGATGAGTTCCTCTATCACTTTGTCGATAGCGGCATTGCGGTCTTTCTCGTCCATCTTGGCGAGTGTCTGTAGTGAGTCTTGCAGATGGATGGCGTCGGTGAAGGGCACCAACTCGTCAAGGATGACCGAACGCTGCGACAATTGCTTGTAGTCCTTACGGTCACGGTCAAGCAGGCCGATGGCGGTTCCGTAGCAGCGGCGGGCGTCACCGAATTTCTCCTTGGCCCAATACAGGTCGCCCAATTTCAACAGCAAAACGCCTTTTTCTATGCCGCTGCGAGTGGCTTTCTCGTTACCTTTCTCATAGGCGGCAATGGCGTTGATGGTGTCATGTTGAGTCAGGTAGATATTGCCGATGGCGTAATATACCTGGTCCAGATAATCCTTGTTCTTGTCCGACGCGGCCATCCTTTTCAGTCTGGATATCACCTGACGTGTCTGACCGCTCTCTGCCATCACCTCACTCATGGCAATGCGGGCGTTGAATTCTGTCTCGTAGGGCGGGTTCTGGCGAATCACATGCTTATAGGCGTTGTATGCCTCCTGACGGTTGCCCAAAGCACTTTGCAACTGTCCCATCAGATACCATTCGCGCGCTTTTTGCTTCTTGCGCATCTCGTGCTTGATGACCTTGCGCAAATAGGGAACGGCTTTCTCATACTCGCCCGAATGGATGTAGTAGTCGGCATAGGTGTAGTCCCATTCCTTTTGGGCGCGCCAGTCGATGCTGTCGCGACTCATGTTGCGTATCACGTCCTCGGCATCGTACAACCAGTCTTGCTCGATATAGCATTTGGCCAGCCATGCGCGCGCTTTGCCGTAGATGGCGGGCTGGGTCTGATACATGCGGCTCATATACGAGAACGTGGCGGCAGCCTCGTCGAAATTGCCCTTGTAAAACTGCGAACGGCCCATCAGCATCCACGCTTTCCAGATGAAGGGGTTGTACTCGCGGCGGTTCAGCCATTCGATATCCCGCTCGGTCTTCTTGCGGCTTTTCGTCCATTCAGGACGTTTTCTGATACTGTGCTGCTTGATGGCTTTCTGCGCTTTCTCGATGGCTTTGTCATATTGGGATGAGCCTATCTGGCGGCTCTGTTTGTTGCCGACCGTGTAGAGGGGGATGATTTCAGTGAAATTGTCTTTATTGCCGTTTTCCTTGGCAAGTGACGCCTCAATATAGGACTGCTTGCCGTTGTAATATGTGTTGTATTTGGCGTTGAAAGAGTGCCACCAACGGCTCTTCGCCGTATTTTTTTGCGTACTGCAAGCGCTGACAACCATAACGATGATTGTCAGTATCAATAAAAAATGATGGCTCGACAAATACTTTTTCACAATCCTATCTATGGAATTCAGTGGGTTCTGGGAGTTAGTGATTCTGGAGGTTTAGACCAAAGTCTGTCGTTTGTGGGGAATTCTCTTGCCCCTTGCTCCTTTCTTTTACCTCTTTATAATAACTTACTAACCCCTTGTTTTATTGCCTTTTTCCTGTTTTTTTGTCATTCCATGAGCATGGTCAATTCGTCTTTGACCTGGTCGGGTACATTTACACCGCGGAGAATGAGGCTGCGGTTCCACTCTCTGGTCTCGTCAGGGCGCATCGTGAAAAGCACTTCGCGGAACTCCTCGGCCTCTTCATCCGTGTAACTGTCCGAAGGCCGACCGCGGTAATGGTCCAATTCCTCGTCGTCGAAATAAACAATGTCTTTCGTCGCCGCTTCCATCATACATTCCTGCTCGCAACGGCTGTCATGACCGTCGCAAGTGCCACACGAAGGTGCCGTCTGCACCGGCGCGGACACATGTCGTCGTCCTATGGTGTACAGAACGTAGAAAAAAATGAGCAGGGCAATGCAGACGATGAAAATGGTCATGGCTCTTCGATGATGGTGAACCCGGCTTGGCGCAGATGGTTCCAAAAATCAGGGTAGGATTTGGTCACTACCTCAGGATCGTTGATGCGCATACCGGGATAGAGGAATGCCGCAGGGGCAAATGCCAGTGCCATGCGGTGGTCCTGATAAGTCTCTATCACGGGACACACTTCTGATTCGCAACGCTCACCGTCCCACACCAGTTCCTCGCCGTTGATGTCGTGGAGCACATAACCCAACTTCCGCATCTCGGTCTTCAACGCCACGATGCGGTCGGTCTCTTTGATTTTCAGCGTGGACAACCCTTTGAAATGGAACGGGATGTTCAACATCGCACAAGTGACGACAAAGGTCTGGGTCAAGTCGGGCTGGGTCTTGAAGTCATAATCCAACCGGTTCAGAGGATGGGAGAAACGCTTCAGTCTGACGGTCGTAGGTACGCCCAACTGCCTCTCGGCGAAATAGGTCTTGATGCCCAACAGGTTAAAGAGATAGCGGCCCATGGAGTCGCCTTGTTTCGAACCGTCGGTCAAGCCCGTCAACTGTATCTCGCTTTCGTTGTCCAGAACCAGCATGGCTATCTCATACCAGTACGAGGCCGAACTCCAGTCGTTCTCGATAAAATAGGGGCGGGGTTGATAAGGCTTAGGCTCCACGGTGATAGTGTTGTGACTGGTCCAGTCCACCGACGCTCCGAAATCGCGCATCGTGCACATCGTCAACTCAATGTAAGGCTTGGAGATAATATCACCTGTCAGGCGCAGTTCCAATCCCTTACCCAGCACAGGCCCGATCATCATCAGTGCAGAAATATACTGTGAACTGATATTGCCAGGCACCTCTATCATACTGCCCTCAAGCGGTTTTCCGGTGATGAGCAGCGGCGGATAACCGGCATTGCCGGTATAACGGATGTCGGCACCAAGAAATCGCAAGGCGTCCACCAATATGCCGATAGGACGCTGTTGCATGCGGTCCGTTCCCGTCAGGATATGGGTGCCTGGAGTCACTGCCAGATAAGCGGTCATAAAGCGCATAGCGGTGCCTGCCGCTTTGATATCTATGGTCTCAGGCATATCACGCATGGCGCGGATGATTACCTCGGTGTCGTCGCAGTCCGATAAGTTTTCGGGCAACAGGCTGCCGCCCGTGAGCGCATGAATAATCAAAGCGCGGTTGCTGATACTCTTCGATGCCGGCAGTTGGATGGTTTCTTTGATTTTTTCAGGCGCAATAATTTGATATTTCATTCTGTTATTAGTTCATGTGAGGTGATAAGGGAGAAATGTGAGGTTTTGAAGTCATGAGGTGAGAGTTAAGATATGAGAAGTAAGAGGCAGGTGGTTCAATAGGAGTACTATTGTCTTCACTCCACCACTCCTTCACTCCCAAAATGCAAAGATAACACTTTTACTTCATATTGACCTCTTTTTTCAAAACTTTTCAAATCTTTTGTGGTATCTTTTGCAATAATAACGTATTTATAACGTATTTATGAAGCATTTTCGAAAAAAAAAGCCCGAAAATTTTGTCATTTCCGAAAATCTGCTTACCTTTGCATCCGCAATTTAAGCAAGGATCGGGATTTAGCGCAGTTGGTAGCGCACACGTCTGGGGGGCGCGAGGTCGCTGGTTCGAGTCCAGTAATCCCGACCAAAACGAAGATAAGGGGCTGGTTATCAGCCCCTTATTTTTGGTCGGGGGTAAAATGGTCGGCGAAAAGTCGGTGACGTTTATTTCAGTAACACTTTTTTGTATAATCATAGGCCATCACGCAAAAATTTAAATGATGGCTAAAAAAAATTTTGTCTGCCACGAAAAACGACAATCTATCAACGAGATTGTGGGATGGAAACCGCCAGTGTTTCACCAGGCGTCAGAGTGCTATGTGTCATTGTCGGCTTTCGACCCGGCTCGCGGCACGTTCAGGGTGAAAAAGTTCATGCTTGATCATGTGAAGGGCAAACGCCTGCAACGACAGTATGGGGAGGCGCTGATCAAACGGCTCACGGAGAAACTGATGCAGGGCTGGAACCCGTGGATTGAACTGGCGCATCCGATGGAGTACACTGCTTTTGATGAGGTGTGCGAGCGATACCGAGAGTATCTGCTGAAGCTGCTGAAGGAGGGACACATGAGAGAGGAGACGGTGGCTTCGTACACGAGCCGTCTGAAGATGCTGGAAAACTGGAAGGTAAGGGAAAAGGTGAACCTGTTCTATACGTACCAGTTTGACAAACAGATGGTGTCGCGTTTCCTGGACTATGTGTTCATCGACCGCAACAACACGATGCGGACGCGGAACAATTACCTGTTGTGGGTGAAGGTGTTTTGCAAGTACCTGACGGAAAGGGGGTATGTGCCGAGCGACCCTTCGGCTATGTTTCATAATGTGAACCCGAAGGGGATGAAGGGCAAGGACAGGGATGTGATACCCGATGATGTGCTCCAGGAACTGCATGACTGGCTGACGGAGCATAACCGTCACTTCCTGTTGGCGTGTTATATTCTGCATTATTGCCTGGTGCGCCCGCACGAGATGAGTTTCCTGAAGGTGGGCGACTTCTCTGTGAAACGGCAGACGCTATTCCTGCACGGTGACACGACGAAGAACCACAACGACGCGGTGATCACAGTGCCCAATCAGGTGCTCCGGCTGATGATTGACCTTGGGGTTTTTAAGTGTCCGGGAGGGTATTACCTCTTCAGCAATGGTTTCATGCCTGGGAGGGAACGGTGCAGCGAGAAGCAGTTCCGCGACTACTGGACACGGCATGTGAGGAAGAGCCTGAACCTTTCGGACCGCTATAAGTTCTACTCACTGAAGGACACGGGCATCACGAACATGCTGCGTGCGAACACGGATATCCTGACGGTGAGAGACCAGGCGCGCCACTCGTCGATACTGATTACAGACATCTACACTCCGAAGGATATCAAGGATGCCAACCGACTGCTACTGGAATATAAGGGGGTGTTGTAAGGAAAGAAGGCCCCTGGATGAGGTCTGGGATGTGGGGATGCGGTCTTCGATATGCAGTTGCAACATTGGACAGGGTTGGCATTAGCCCTTTTTGTTCAATGGTGGCTATTTCATCTACTTTTAGAAAAAAACTGTATTTTTATTGGATGAATAAAAAAATATATTATATTTGCAAAAAAATATCAGAGACACTAGCATAATAAAAATCTATTAATATTTTACCAACTAAAATCATGAAAACAAACTATTTCTTTTGTAACCACGGAAAAAGAATAATGTCTATGAGGTGGCACATGTTATTATTTCTTTTAGTCTTTCATGTTGATTTATTTGCACAACGTGAGTTCGATATTAATTTCAACAACAATGACTTTGTGACAACGTTGACTAACGGAAAAGTCAGTTTAAAAACCTCCAAACCATTCGCAGCATATTCTGGTGACACAAGCAAGCCGGCATTTCCTCTTTTTCCGTATTGCATCTTGATTCCAGAAGACGCTTCTTCATTGCAATACACAGTGACATTTGAGAGTTCTCTCGTTTATTCAAATGTAGATGTTGAGAAAAACCAACCCGTAATGACCACAAATGGAGAGGTGATTGGGGAAATAAAAGACACCATTGTTTCCATTCTCTCTCCTGTATGTGGTGACCGTGTAATTGATTTAGGAAAATTCCGTTACGTCTGTCTGACAACCACACCGTTCCTTTATGATGCTGTTAACAGGAATCTTTATTTCATATCGAACATCAAGATAACAGTCCCTTCCTTCCCCTCGACACATGGCTCATCCGATATTAGTGACTGGCCTTTGGGATATAGGGTTATTG
>JAFZAH010000048.1 GCA_017548275.1 Prevotella sp. | reverse complement strand
TGACAACCACACCGTTCCTTTATGATGCTGTTAACAGGAATCTTTATTTCATATCGAACATCAAGATAACAGTCCCTTCCTTCCCCTCGACACATGGCTCATCCGATATTAGTGACTGGCCTTTGGGATATAGGGTTATTGCGGAAACCTTGGTCAATCCCGAAGACTTGAGCGACTTTTATACCGATATACATGACGGCAAAAGCGGTTCTTCCCAACCCCCCCTAGACTATCTTATTATAACAAGTCCGTCACTGGCATCGAGTTTTCAGAATTTGGCTGATTGGAAAAGACGAAAGGGTTATTGGACAGAGATTGTAACAACTGATTACATATACAATAATTATTCGGGAGCAGACAACCCCCAGAAAATTAAGAATTACTTGTATTCCAATCTTGATAGAGGCATAAAATACGTTCTGCTTGGTGGCGATAACGATGTTGTGCCTTGCAGGATTTGTGGTCCTATTTCTAATTATCAATCTATTCCAGCGGATATTTACTATTCGTGTTTTTCAAACTTCAACAACGGCGATTGGGACACGGATCATGATGGAATCTATGGCGGTGTCTCGGACAACATCGATTTCACGCCATCTTTTATCCTCTCCCGGCTGCCAGTACGGGCGGCTCAACACGTAACGAACTACACGAACAAATTGATACAATATGAAACGGCTACAGATACGATCACCACAAACAGAATTTTACTGACAGGTTATAACAATGATGTTCAACATGATTCAGCAAAGAATTACAACAATCACCTCTTTCAGAATTATATACAGCCTTATTGGGGTGGCAATATGTATTATATGTATGAGAATGAGGGATATTTGCCAGACAACACATCTTATTCTATATCACTAAGTAATCTCGTCAATGAAATCAACCGAGGATACAACATCATACATGAAGTATCACATGGTACTTACTACGACTGGCTTCTTAATAATAATAATTATTATAATGCTACTTCTAATGCTATCTTTCAAACAAATAGCCTTGCCTCTATTATTGTGACAAATGCTTGTCATACAAATAATTTTACACAAGAACAGTGTCTTAGCGAAGCGTTTATCCGGAATCCCAACGGAGGCGCTGTCGCATATTTTGGAAGTTCGATAGAAGGGTTCAGTACAGGAACATCATTCAATGGCTCTTTTATGTATGACGGGTTCTTCTTCCAACACCTTTATGGGGGGCAACCGGATGATGCGCCATTCAGTTTCGGTGGTGTGGCTAAGGCAGCCAAGCTATCTATGCTGAACTATTTTGGGACTTGTTTGGACCCTATGAATGTCGATCTTAATAGAGTATTGCAATTGTCCATCAACCCTATAGGTGATCCAGAGATGCCTATTTTCACCGACAAAGCAAAGAGTTTCATCTACATTAACGGATATAATGTGTATGCGCCCCTCATTTCCACCAATAATAGACTAAAGAAAATCTCAGTGAAATCCTCTGTTGACAACTGTAAAATCGTGTTATTGGAAGATGACGGAAACATACAAGTTCGAGAGAATGCTAAAAATGTAACGTTCTATTCTCATTATGGTCATCACAAAGTCACCATACTTAAGCATAATTATCCACCATATTTAGCCGATGTCGTGCTCGACTCCATCAACATCCCAAGCCCTTTCTTCATGAACATAAGGGAAGATGGAAATAATTATGTGATAACAGCCTTGAGAACGGCTTCAGACGAGAGTAGTTATTACGACGGAGAAAACGACACGGAATTGACGAACTGGAATCTTCAAATCGTCAATATCATGACTGGTGAGACAAAAATCAACACCATTGTTCCTATGTCCACTTATATCTGCGACACGTCGTCATGGAAAGACGGCATCTATGTCATTCGCGCAAGAGACGATGAAGATACGGTACAGAAGAAAATAATCATCAAAAGATAGCCATATTATGTAAACGATTGCTTTTTTCTACTTTCTTTACACATATTGTCATTTTTTTTGTTATTTTTGCAAACAATTAGGAACCATTTCATTAACCTTTAAAAGATTATGATTATGAGAATGTTATTATTTGCTTTCATGGCTTTGTTTGGCTCGTCGGCCATATATGCACAGGATCCCGACCCAGACCTTGCTTTCGTGAAGGAAGGGAAAGTATGGAATTGCCGTGCAAATTATACTAATGACCCTAACTTTTATTACTATTCCTATATCTTAGAAAGTGACACCACAATCTCTCGCTACGGCAAGGAGTATAAAAAGGTATGGCTCGTTGACGAGCATCAGTTTGGCGACACCGAACGGCACTATTTCGGAGCCGTGAGGCAGGAGGGCGATTACGTCTATCTGATTGAGAAAGACACCAAAAGAGAATATATGCTTTACGATTTCGGTATTCGTAAAGGTGGCATATTGGCTTTCCCCTTTGAAAATACGGTACTCCCCGAAGAAGAAAAAGATGATGTTTTTTACCTTCAGTATATGGATGCTGGCGATAGAGAAATAAACGGCATCACAAGGACCACAGTCGGCTTCATTCCCTATCTCGAAAGTGCGGGTATTTGGGCGAGTGGTTGGGACTGGCTTGTTTTTCTTGAAGGCATAGGAGTCGAATATGGAGACCCCTTCTGCATGACCAAAAATACTCCATTTGTCATAGGACACAACGAACTGGCTTCTTGTTATGAAGGTGATACCTGCATCTATTATGTTGACTATCTAAACGACATCAGCGGGACGAAAGCCGACGCACAAGGTGACGGGAAAGATAAAGATGGCATCTACGACCTACAGGGAAGACGTTTGCCGTCAGTTCCCGCAAAGGGGATATACATCAAGGATGGCAAAGTTGTGGTAAAATAATGTCATTTATAATCGAGTTGTCACAAAAAGGTTGCCCGTTTATTATGATAATGTATGTCCTAATGACATGAGAGTAAATAATAACTGAACTTAAATATAATTAGTAATGGGAGCAGAGAGGTAGAGAGATAATAATTATGCAAACATTTTTATAGAATATTGACGAGGAATTGTATAATCGAATCTTATGGATACTTACTCATAACTGTATAGATTATCAAAACAGGTATGATGATGATTTTCGAAAGGTATTAAAGGCATGCCTTAAGGAAGATATCTCGCTTGTTAGGCTGTAACACACCACGCAAGTGCTCTTGTAGGTCGTATTCGCGAACAAGTGAGCGCAAAGAAAGTATACTTTCATTTTGCGACGTGAGCGAATTATCTAACTTCACACCAACCCCTTGACCAGATATCCGTGTTATCATATTTTCTGCCCTTGCTCTCCATGTGGGAGTGAGGGCATTGTTTTTCCGAGTATTCTCCAGTCTGCTCCTAAACCCAGCAATAAAGGAGCGCATTATCTCCCCGTAAGTTCTCTTGCGCTTGGGAAATCTCTTTTACCTCCCGTTCCTGTCACCGCCCATGTGTTCTTGCACACCGTCATGACTCCCAGCCGACATCATCCATTCTTGCATCCTGATTGTGGTTGAATATCGTTATACATTTTTGATGAGCTATCCCTGATTGCCCCGATGGGTGGTCTGTCTTACATTGTTCATGCTGCGACCCTCAGCGTTGTGGCATCATGGCTTCGTTGCCCCGACACATCATCCATCCGTGTTCTTCCACCGTTCCCTTGATTATTGACCTGAAAATCGCCTTACGTCTATTTACGCTTGACACCAGCCTATAGGTTGAACGATGTATGGAGTTGGTGACATAACAATTTACGACATTTGACTGTTTTGCTCAATTCCGGGTCCCTCTTCTATTTTTCCTATGCAAAGATAGCGCAAGCCGTGCTCTGCAAGTACCAGTCGCGGGCTCCTATATTCCCGCACAAAATTTCAACACGCTTTCCGCATTTTCTTTTCCACTGCGCGGAACCGGCAGCCTAAAGAAAATGTGGTTTTTCGAAATTTTCCTCGAAATTCCTTGCACTTCCACACTTCCCTTGTCCGCTCCATATTGCGTCGTAAAAATTAAAAAGAGCGCCCCGGCGCAAAACATTAAGTCAAACATCTAAAAAATTCAAAGTTATGACACATACAGTTCAATCATCGTTCTTCACCCGTAGCAGATTGTATGACAAGCGTTTCTATCCGGGCAATCTCTATCAGGTCGTTATCAATACCGAAGAGGGGGAATCCTATGAGTACGAAATCGAGGCGGACACATTCGCTGATGCCACAAGAATCGCAGAGGGCTTCGCCAATGACTTGATGACAAACATCACCTACATCGAGGTTTACAATCAGGAATATCTTTAATCATCAAAAATAATTGTATAACATTCAAAAATTCACAATCATGGAAGCAAGAGTTATTATCGTATCGGCCAAGAAGTCGAACAAGAGTGAGAACACAGTATGGGCAGTGGCCATCACCGGCGAAGAGAATCCCCAAGCATATTGCAAGAGTGCCTACAAGGCGATGCGCTTCGCCTTCATGCTGAAGAAGCAGACAGGTCTGAACATCTCGGACAATTGCCTCTCACGCCTCTCACAGGAGATAGCAGGACAGAAGGCAGCCAAGGCCGCCGAGATGCAGGAGAAGGTGCAGGAGGTTGTCGAAGAGTTCTGCGAGGCGCACAGCGTGGATAACGTGCTCGCACAGAAGCCGGAGCCTCAGGCGGAGCAGCCAAAGAAGAAAGCCCGCAAAGTTCGTGCCAGCGAGAGCAAAGACAATGCTCGCAATGGCTCTGCCGAGCGCAGCCGAACTTCGACGAAGTCAGTGCCTCGCGCGAAGAAGTCAGCACAAGTGGTTGCCCTCCAATAAGGGCAATCACTTCCGCTTTCAAATCCGGCTGCAAAGTCGGATTTTTTATTATTGCTAACGAAAAAAAGTTTGTATTCTTGCACGGATAAATTAATAGTTTTATCTTTGCATCCGTAATCCTGTCGTAGTCTAACCTACACCCTCCGTTCGATGAAGGACCGTAAGCAACTATGGCAGGGTTCACATATCCCTGAATGGTAGGATATTCGTGGTAATTGAGACCACGCAGAAGTGCCTCCTGTTCGGGGATATTTCTTTTTGTCTTTTCCCCACCCACCACCCGTTATTATTTTTGCACTATGACAACAATCATCACAGACATACCCACCATCGTCACCACGGCTGAGCTGCCGGACAACATAGAGATAGCCATCGACGGCGCTTCGGCAGAGGTGTTCGTGATGACAGGTGCCGTGCCTATCTTCCAGACCACTCTCTTTGCGTATGAAGGAATGATCACCCTCTACGACCTTCGCGCCATCATGGAGGAATACCTGCAAAGTAATTCCCACACAATGGCAATAGCAAACATCTGGGTAAATGATGAAGCTGCGGAAGAAACGTTCATGTCCAATGACATATATGTGGTGTACTCGGATTTCCTCATACAGGACACCACATCGTTCTTTGCCCGGCATTTCCTGACCACACGCTCTTCTTTCCGCATAAACCGGCAAGGAGCGCAGACACTCTCATGGCTCGCTGCCGCAGGTGAATCCGTTGGCGGTTATATCGATGCCGTTTCCCTCGATGCCGAGAGAAACGCCATCGTCACAAGAATTGAGGAATACACTGAAAGCAGCGAATTTCCATCCGTATGTGAAGCGATGATGAATGTCCCGGAGATACAGGCGCAGGTGACCGGCACGCTTGTTTCGTTCACTGTGCATCGGGGCAGCCGCTCCATGACATTCTATGTGACCGACGAAACGCCGGATCTTGTCATCGCCTTCCGCAACGCCTTCAATGTCGAAGAAATCGCGGAGCTATACGCCGTGACAACCACCAAGCAGAAGGTGGAGCACAGCGAGGCAAACTGCCAACGCAACCGCATTTTCTACGACAGGCGCACGGAGCATTCCTACGAGGTGGAGACCGCCGCCTTGCCCTACGAGGAAGCCGTCTGGCTCCAGCAGCTCTTCGCCTCGCACCACATCATGAAGGACGGGCGCGAGATTCTGATCACTGAATCGGAATCGGAAATCTCCGACTCCGACAGTGAGACGAACCGCCACAAGTTCACCTATAAGTTTGCCCGGAACGAGCAAACGCTCAGCCCACCCGCCGCAACCCAAGTCTTCTCCGAAGAATACCAATCCCAGTTCCAATAACCCAAACGTCCAAACGACCAATCTCCCAAACAACCAAATGCAATCCATACATATATCTACCGCCCGCCTAATCCTCAACCGCCCCGAGCCGGTTGACATCCGCCTATGGACTCGCACAGGCGAGATCCAGGAATGGCGACGCTGCATCTCCATCAAGTATGACCACTACAAAGGCACCCGTAAGTTCAAACTCCTCGACAGCAACCAAATCCGCCAGATGCGGGAGTGCTGCCTGTTTGAACTTAACGGCATGGAAGTTTTTTTATAATCCAAACGTTTGGATTATAAAAAATGTATTAACTTTGCAAACAAAGTTGTTGAGTATGACCAATAGAATAATTCAATAATATAATAAATCAGTAATTATGAAAATAAATTTAACTTATCTTTCATTATTCATATCTATCTTTGCCCTTTTTTCTTGTGGTGGTGACGATGAAGAAGAGGAAAACAATCCAAAACCGACAAATGTTGAGTTGTCAATAGATCCATATATTAAATATGTTGGGCTTTCTTTGGATGAAATCCAAAATTATTTTACCGAGCCTTTAGAATACAACGTCATAAATTATTATGCAAATCGGCAATGGTTATATAATCAAGTTTTTAATGCAATTTTCTATTTTGATGATAATAATATATGCTATAACATTAATTTAAGACGTAGCGATGAAGATACAACTACTTTTGAGCATTTCAAATTATTTACAAAAGAAGCATTTACTAATTTAGGGGAACCTTTATATGCTGCTGTTTATAAATATGCTTATACACAAGATGGAGGAAATGAATATAAAGATATTAAGTTTGAGGTCGGAACTCCTCATAAGAAAGGAGCATACGAAGAGACCATAAATTATGCAGAAAAAAACAACATTTCAAAAATCGGTCATGTATGTGAAATGATTTGGGAAAGAAACAATCACAAAATTAAATATATATTTAGCACCCAGATAAGTGAAGTTTACATTCACTTTACTATTATTATAACATAATTCAAATAACATACAATCCAGCCTATCAAATAAACACTGTCTTTTCCCCATCCCCAACCAATCCATAACTTTGCCCAAAAAGCAAGTTATGGATTATTCTTTTAATAGCGTAGAAATCATCCCTGACCTCAAAGCGGCCGCCGCTTTCACGGTCAACAGTAGCGAAGTCTTCAAAGAAGACGGCGACATCACCCCCACGATTATTGACAAGGACTTGTCATATATGCCGTGGGGCGCTGACAACAATCTGCCGTACCGCATCCTTGACCTGATAGAAAGCGACGAGACGCTTTCCACATGCCAGCTCTTCAACGCGGAAGTTTGTTACGGCAGCGGCCTTGTCTATGACACCACCGCAGCCAAGAGGAAAATCCAAGACGAAGTGCAGGACTTCCTCATGGATAACGACCTCGCCACATACTTCCTCGGGGTGTGCCAGGACTTCAAACACTTCGCGTTTTGCGTCACCGTCATCATCCTCAATGCGGACGGCTCAAAGATTGTCCGGCTGTTGAGGAAAGAGGCATGTTACTGCCGTTTTGCCGAAGCCGACAAACACGGCCACATCCCATACCTCCTTTACGCCAACTGGCGAAAGGTGGTGCAGAAAGCGGACATCGAGAAGATAGACCTCCTCGATGTGCATTCTCCATGGGCTGACCTGAAGGAGCGCATGGCGAACAAGAAGAATAAGTGCAGGAAGTACGCGATGGTCAGCCGTGTCCCAACGCCTGACAGCACTTATTATCCCATTCCCTATTACGGCTCCCTGTTCCGTGGCAACTGGTATAATATCAAGCGGCTCATCGGTATGGCGAAGGAGGCGAAGCTGAAGAACTCGGCTCCCATCAAATACCATATCGAAATCGCCAACCGCTTCTGGGAAGGCATCTTCAAGGCAGAGGGCATCACTGACCGGAAGAAACAGCAGGAACGAGTGGTGGAGGAGAAGGAGAAAATCATCAACTTCCTCACCGGCATGGAGAACTCGGGCAAAGTCCTCTTCTCCACGTTCTATGTCTCCCCGGACGGCAACGAACAGCACGACGTGATGATTACGAAGATTGAGACGGACAAGGAGGGCGGCGACTGGTCCACCGACATCATAGAGGCGGTGAACATGTTCTGCTTCACCATGCGCGTACACTCCAACCTTGTCGGTTCCGTTCCCGGCAAGTCACAGACGAATAACTCAGGCAGCGACAAGCGCGAGTTATACACTATCGCACAGGCCCTCCAGAAACCGTATCACGACCTGCTCTTCACCGTGCATCATATCATCATACGATACAACGGATGGCAGGGCGTGAAACCGGATTGTCCGTTCATCATGCTCTCTACCCTCGATGAAAACCGTGACGCAAAACTCGTCACTCCAAATAAAGAGACCAAGCCCTAAGAATAATTCACCATCAATAATCTCCCCAAGTAGGTTTCCCCTTCCTTCGGAGGGGGAGAGGGGGAGGCCCCAAATAATTATGCTAATAACATCTGATACAACCCTCCGCCAGTTCATCCCTAACGCCCTCGTGACAGTCGATGGCGAAAAGAGCCTGTTTGATAAAATCGCCTCCTTCCTCGAAACGTCCGAGGAATGGCTCATTCAAACATTCGTCCCCGAACCCGCCCTTCAGAAAATCGTCGCGCAAGAAAGGCAACCGTTCTTGCGGCTGCTGATGAAGACAGTAGCCAACGACGCTTTCCTCCATGCCGTTCCCTCGCTCGATCTGGTGCTCACACCAAACGGCTTCGGAATCGTCTCTAACCAGAACATCGCACCGGCTTCAAAGGAGCGTGTCGACAGGCTGTTGGCCTCGCTCGAATCGGAGCGCGACCAAGCCATCGACCTCTTGCTCCCACGATTGCCCCTGTTGACTGATTGGCAGCAGTCCGCACAAGGGCAATATTTCGCCGCCACGCTGTTCCCCAATCTTTCCCTCTGCCGGCGGCTCGCCATCAGGCAGCACCTATGGGCAGAGTACCAGGCACTACATGACCGCCTGATAAAGATTGAGAACACACTTGCAGAGACATACTTCTCGCAGGAACAGATGTCTGTCTTCCGTGACAAGGCACTTCATCTACTGACCAACTGCCATCCGCTCGAAGTACAGGTCATCCGCTCGCTCCAGTCGCTTGAACTGGAAATCCTGACAGCTGACCACATTAATTCCTCCCCCTCGGGGGATAAGAGGGGGGCTCCATGCTTCGTTCAATCATTCTTTGACCTAGTCAACACCATCCGCGAAAATGAATCCGTTTTCCCGGAATGGCACGCTTCAGCTACCGCCGAACTATATACTCCCTCCGTTTTCAGAAACAAAAAAAACTCCGGAGGATATTGGTTTTAAAAGATTTGCTGTATCTTTGCCCCAAATTGCGAGAGCAATCGTATACAAGTTATTTAATCCAATGTACTCAGATGTACTAAAGTGTTGGACGCCCGGCTGTGAAGTCGGGCGCTTTTATATGCTTTTTTAATCAAAACCCAATGCAAGTTTTTGGTTTTGAAAAAATAGCCGTATCTTTGTCACCGCTAACCAAACATGACAAACAATGATAGACCCTAACCTCATACTCAGTGAAGATGGTAAAACGCTTATAGGTGTAAACGACAAATCCTGCAAATCAGTCAAAATCCCAGAATCGGTCACACATATCGGTGACTGGGCATTCGTTGGCTGCGCTTCCCTCCAGTCCATAGACATCCCTAACTCGGTTACACATATCTGTAACAGGGCATTCCAAAAGTGCATATCACTCCAGTCCTTAAACATCCCAAACTCAGTCACAAATATCGGTGACTGGGCATTCAGCGACTGCTGGTTACTTCAGTCCATAAACATCCCAAACTCAGTCACAAATATCGGTGACTGGGCATTCAGCGACTGCTGGTCATTGAAAGAAATACACATTGATATAGAAGACCCTGATCGGATAACAAGTTGGCTTATGGCATTCGATGAGTCTCAAATTAAGAAATGCACTTTATTTATCCCTTCAAGTCCTTGTTGGGAATCTTGGGAATATCGACATCATCCTGTATTCTCGATATTCAAGAATATTATAATAATTCCTCGGAAATAGACGTTCTGTTGTCTTTTCCCCCATAACCCTGCGCCCATATCTTTGCACAAAAAAGACATGGGCGCAGTTCTTAATATCTACCTTCCCACTTCATGGGCTTCGCTGACCGACAAGCAACTGCTCATGGTGTACTCACTATTCGCACGTGACTTGTCGGCTCCAGAGGTCAAGACGCTCTGCCTCATGAAGTGGAACAAGCTGGAGGTGCTGTATAAGCACTCCAACAACACCTATTGCGTAAAGCAAAGGCGCAAGCACTTCTTTCATCCCCCTCGGGGGAGAAGAGGGAGGCTTATTACTTCTTCCCAAATCCAAGCGGCAACGAGCACTTTGGATTTCCTCGATTCATTCCCACCTGAGCCTATCCGCTTATCGCATATAGGGCGCCACCGTGCGCTACCAGCGGACTTCGAGGGAGTGCCATTTGAGAAGTACCTCTACCTTGAAAACCTGTTTCAAGGTGTACTTCACATGTCCTCAAACAACGGGCATACGTCTACACTCCTAAACTCCCAAACTCCTAAACTCCTAAAGGATATGTCCCAAGTCCTCTATGATTGCGACAATATCAAACCCTCCCAAGCGCAACTTGTGAGCGTTTTCTATTGGTTCGCATCGCTGAAGCAGTACTTCGCACGTCTGTTTCCGCACTTCTTCCAACCCCTAAACGACCAAACGACAAATCTCCTGGCAGCCCAATCTCTTTTTGACCAGCTACGAGATTCAACAAATGCGCAAATACGCGCCCTTACAGGTGGGGATATCACCAAAGAGGTCACTATCAAGCAACTTGATACGTGGCGGGCACTCACGGAACTTGATGCACAAGCCCGTGAGGCAGAGGAATACCGCAAGGCAAGTAAATCATAATTCCCATTCATCCCATCAATTCCCATTAATCACATGGACATACCAAAGAATTTTAACTGGAACGCCATCGCTTTCTTCCTGGATCTCACCGCACGAAACAAGTTCGCACGTGAGCATGACTTCGCCTTCTGCCGAGTGAGCGGACTGGAAGGCTTCGAGGAAACGTTGGCACACCTGCAGTCAGACACCGCTTTCGTGTGCGTCTCGGACATATCGCAAGGATATACCGAGTTGAACAACACACCACACACCCGAAGAGTGAAGACGGTGTTTCTCGCTATGCGCCACGCCATCGATGACATGACCGCACGAGACCGCTGCATGGAAACCATGCGCGAGCTCTTCCGGCAGTTCATGTCGAAGCTGATTCTCGAACAGACAAAGCTGCAAGAACACAGCATCTACCTCGACCCGCGCATCTCCTTCCAAGAAATCGACCGCTATTTCTTTTCAGGATGCGCTTGCGCCTACTTCCAAATCACCGTCGATACCTACACCGATTTAAGATACAATCCCGAAGAATGGCAAAGTTAAGAAACACGGAACAGGAAAGAGAGAAATTCATCATGGCGTTCAACAACACCATGTTGAAGATATGGCGTGAGCAGATCACCCTCCTCGATGTCATCGATACCGGGCGGCTGCTCAAATCCCCGAAGTCCGTGGCCGTCCGCGCTGACGGGCGCTTCATAGAAGCAACCCTCTCGCAAGCCTTCCTCGAGTACGGACTTTGGCAGGACTTCGGTACCGGCAAGGAGATTCCCCGTGGCAACCCGGGAGACATCGGGCGCGGCCGCAAACGAAAACCGAAAAAGTGGTTTTCGAGAAAATATTACGCATCAGTCATGAATCTTCGAGATTTCATGGCTGACTCGATAGGGCAAGAATTTGTCGGACTCGTGGCAAAAGCCATCGATGACAAATACCGCCGCTATAACCATTGATTTTTGTCTTTTCCCCACCGCCCGCCCATTCATATCTTTGCCACATAGAACACTAAACACTCATTCCTCAACCATAAACCAAAGATATGACCATCGCAGAAATCAAATCCCTCATTGCCGCCCTCCGCTCGGAAACTCGCACGGACAGCATCTCACCGGACTCCCTCGGTGCAATCCTTGATAAAATCATAGATTCGTTGTCTTCACTCTCGCCCCTCGATAAAATCGCACGGCTCGAAAACACAGGCGAATTACCGGAGAGTCCCAGTAACGAAGAGCAGAAGACACTCTTCCTGGTCAACATGCACCTCTACGCCTATGAAGACGGCATATGGCAGGACTGCGGATCTATTCAGGGTCCGCAGGGCATACAGGGCGTACCGGGAGAGAGAGGAATGGACGGTGCTGTCCTCGACGGGGTAACGCTCGCCGACACCGTCGAGCAGATGGAACAGACGCAGACACCGGCAAGCACCGTGCCGACGGTCAACGCGGTGACGCAGCTGAGGCAGACGCTTGACGACAACCTTGACGCTGCCGTCAAGCAGACAACACCCGTCACCATCGCCGGCACGCTGCTCGAACTGTATGGCACGGATGACACCGCGAAGACATACAAGGCGTACTCCGGACTGACCATCTCGGCGGCCGGGGTGCTGACATCGCAGAGCGACACGACCTATCTGGTCACGGCTATCCTCATTCCGTTCCACAAGGGAGACATCTTCCATTTCCATGACGAAGCGACAAAGAGCAGAACCATGCGTTTCTGTTTCATTCAGGAGAACCCGGTGGCACTTGTCGCAGGGATGACCTTTGACATCCTCAGCGTAATCTCAGGCACCGTGCATGACCATGAGCTGACGTGCCCGTATGAGGAGGCATGGCTCATCTACAGTTTTTACAACAGCGACTGGATAAGCGGCAAGCGACAATACAAACTGTGGCACACGGCAGCGTATGAGATTGCCGCACTCAAAGAGGAAACGGAACAGCTGGCGCAATTCCCGGCAGTCGAGACAAACATCTTCGGGGGCACATACTATCGTAAAATCAACGGCAGGGAAGCAGGCACCTACAACAGCAATCACTATATCGACGTAAACCTCAGTTACAGAAACAACGATCAATACAGAGCATGGAGGATATCTAACGACAATTACACGCACATCCGAGCATATACCAGGGCATACTCCGCCATCTGCGCCATCGCCTTCTATGTCAACGGGGCTTACACCGCGCCGCAGAATTGCATCGTGAGCACGAGGACGGGCTTCAAATGGTACGAGGCGGACGTGCCGGAGGGATGCACGGTCATCTACGTCTCGCTCAGGGGGAACACATCCGCAACCGACGAGCCGAACGTGAAAATCGAACTGACGCAGAGAGTGGACCGCAACGGACTGATTGCCGACCTCGAGGCAGCCACGCAAAGACTCGACGCTTTCGACAAGCGCCATGAGGAACAGGAGTCATGGGCGAAAGACGACGTGTGCCGGACTGTCACGCCTTCCGAGAGAAACGAACTGCCCGCATATTACCTCGAACGGCCTGAAACACCGACGCTCGAAAACTATAATTCCTATTTGGAAACGAAAATACAATCGATTCCCAAGGGGAAACGGTTCATCTTCGTCACCGACTCCCACTGGAGATACAACACGAAGATCTCACCGGCTGTCATCAACTATGTCAGGAAACGGACGGGAATCCCCTTCGTCATCTTCGGAGGCGACGCGATGCACCGTCCTGCGAACCAGGACACGGAGTCGCAACCCGGCAGCGGCATCTGGACAATGAACGGTAGCAGATGGCACACCCCCGAAGAGAGCCGGCTCAGGGCGCAGAGGGAACTGTCCGAATATTGTGAGGCCATGAAACTGCGATTCGGCGACCATTTCCTCTTCGTCACGGGTAACCATGACCTCGGACTGGCCAACCTCGACGGCAGCGGATGGACAACGGCGGACAAGAACACCGCACGCGTCCCGTTCCGGGATATCGTCAGAGAGTCACAATCTGACATCCAGTACCGCGCCGTCTATGACGAGGCAGGTCTGGAAAACGTGGAACTGCTCACGGAACTGACCGATGAGCAGAAAGAGGAACTGCGGGCGTACATCAAACAGTGCTATTATGTGGATGACCCCTCGCAACGGCTGCGTTTCATCGTCACCTACACAGGGCAGGGTAACAGCCTTGACGGCATACCGACACAAGTGTTCGGAGCATCGGGAAGCCAATGCCTCTGCACCCAGCTGAAGCACATCGCGAAGGCGCTGATGACGCTGCCCGAAGGGTATGACGTCATCCTCGCAGGACACTGGTTTGCCAAAGGCCCGACGGGAACGTCACCGTTCTTCTACGGCACGCACTGGATGCTGGAGATGATTAACGCATACAGGAAACGGCAATCCTATACCGTCGTCAAACCCGATGACCTCGCAAGCGCATTCTCCACGTGGATAGGACCTTCAGCAGGACGTACATTCAACTTCGCAAAAGCGAACCATGTGGGGCGCGTCATTCTGGTCAACGGACACCGCCACGGAGCATCCGCTCAATGTGTCACCCAAGGACCGGGGAGATACGAAGGCTCGCTGCCCAACTATAACGGCGATTCCTACCCGTGGGCGGCTACCGAGGCGGGAAGACTGTCGCAATACCTGCTCATCACCGTAAGAAGAGACGGAGGAACATCTTCTTCTGTTCCGACAACTACTTCGGTAGGCGGCAGTTCAATCGAGACGGACTGCGCCTTTGAAATCATCACCGTCACTGACGACAACCACGTGCATTGCACGCGTGTCGGCTATGGCAGCGACCGCTCGTTCGTACTCCCCGAACTCGCTCCGGAAGACTACGTCGCACCCGAATCCGAAGCAGACCAGGAAGACCCCGGCATCACCGATGATAACAATAATACCTAATCCCCTAAATTCCAAACCTCCCAAATCGTGAACTAGTGTCTACACTCCCACACTCCTAAAAATGAAAACTTCATCCAAAGAACTCATCCAGTACGGCACGGCCACACTCATGGTCGTCTCCGGTGTCATCCTCTCATTCATCTCCTTCTTCGTCAACGGCGACGTGACCGAAGGAGTGCTCTGGTACATGGCACAAGCCCTGACCTTCGCAGGAGGCGTATTCGGCGTTTCCATCTACTTCAAAACCAAGCTCGGAGAGTCCGAGCACCGCATCCGCGAATACCTCAATGAGCAACTACAAGACAAAGCACAGTCTCCGACAACCCCAAACGACCAAACGACCAATCTCCAAAACGACTAATAAAATGCGCTCAATTTCCGAACTCATCATCCACTGCGCTGCAACCCCGGAGGGCAAGGACTTCACCGTGCAGCAAATACGCCAATGGCATTTGCGGCGCGGCTTCCGTGACATCGGCTATCACTACGTGATATACCGCGATGGATCCATACATGCAGGGCGACCCGTCGAGCAAACCGGGGCGCACTGCGTCAATCACAACCGCCACAGTATCGGTATCTGTTATATCGGTGGCCTTGCTATAAATGGCAAGACCCCGAAAGATACGCGAACTGCGGCGCAGAAGGCAGCCCTTGTCAGCCTTCTTCAGGAGTTGCACGCACGATTCCCGAACGCCACAGTCCATGGCCATCGGGAATATGCCAACAAAGCCTGTCCTTGCTTCGATGCAAAGACAGAATATCAAGAACTCTTCAAATAGCGAACTAATGTCTAAACTCCTACACTCCTGCACTCCTGCACTTCTTTTCATCACTTTGTTCGGTTTTGCAGTCTCCTGCAAAACCACCAAATCCTCCGTGTCGGTGCGAGGGAAGTGCGAGACGCTTTCGCAAAGCTCAGAGCGTCTCTGCACTTCGCTCTCCATCGACACCATCAGCAAATACTTTGCTCTCAATGCTGACAGCCTGGTAATAACATTCGCCACACCCTCTCTTTTCCCCTCCTTTTCTAAAGGAGGGGTAATCTATATTAAGAAACAAGGTATTTAACGTTTTTAACACTTGTGTCAAATGTAAAAATATAATCCTTGTCAAACTTTTGCTTTTTTCTCACCATGGCAGTAAGTATATGTATGATTTTGTTCTTTACG
>JAFZAH010000047.1 GCA_017548275.1 Prevotella sp. | reverse complement strand
TAAAACCATAAGCGACAACAAAACAGTTAATAATAAAATAAAACATTCAAAATATGACACGAGAATGGAAAACCATCAAAGAGTTTCGGGAGATTCTCTTTGAAGAGTACAATGGCATCGCCAAAATCACCATCAACCGTCCGCGGTATCGCAACGCATTCACACCGCTCACCACACTCGAACTGTCGCAGGCGTTCGCTTATTGTCGCGAGGCGTCGTGCATCAGTGTTGTCATCCTCACGGGTGCGGGCGACAAAGCCTTCTGTGCTGGTGGCGATATGCATGTGAAAGGGCGCGGCGGCTATGTCGATGAGGAGGGCGTGCCACGGCTGAGTGTGCTCGATGTGCAGATGCAGATACGCCGTCTGCCTAAACCCGTCATCGCCATGGTCAACGGCTATGCAATCGGCGGCGGACATGTGTTGCATCTGGTGTGCGACCTGACCATCGCTTCCGAGAACGCTATCTTCGGACAGACGGGACCGAAAGTGGGGTCATTTGATGCGGGCTTCGGCTCGTCGTATCTGGCGCGTATCGTCGGACAGAAGAAGGCGCGCGAGATATGGTTCTTGTGCCGCCAATATACTGCCGAGGAGGCGGAGCGCATGGCCATGGTCAACAAGGTGGTGCCCTTCGAACGCCTCGAGGACGAGTGTGTGGAGTGGGCCGAGACGATGATGGAACGCTCGCCGCTGGCGCTGCGTATGATCAAGGCGGGTCTCAACGCCGAACTCGACGGTCAGGCGGGTATTCAGGAACTGGCTGGCGATGCCACCATGCTCTATTACTTCCTCGACGAGGCGCAAGAGGGCGGCAAAGCCTTCCTCGAGAAACGCAAACCTGATTTCAAGAAATACCCGAAGATGCCGTGAAGAAAGGAGTGTAGGAGTGTAGGAGTTCAGACAATACCACTCCAATAGTGGAGTAATCTCTTGCCCCTTGCCCCTTGCTCCTGACTTCTTGCTTCTTGCCTCTTACCTCTTGCTTTTTATTTGTTATGAAAGTTAATATTACAAACCGACTGTTCCATTTTCGTTTTGCTGCGGGCACATCGCGCGGTGTTTATACCACGCGGCGCTCATGGTTTGTCTCCCTGACCGACGACCAGGGACGCAGCGGGGTGGGGGAGTCTGCGCCCTTGCCTGACCTCTCGTGCGACGCGCTGCCCGACTACGAGGATATCCTCCGGCGTATGGGGCAACAGATTGAGCAGACTGGCGAGATACCTTACAGTCAACTGCTGCCTTATCCTTCGATGCTCTTCGGGTTGGAGACGGCGCTCTGGCAACTGGAACGGGGTAATCAACCCCTTGACAACACGCCTTTCGCACGGGGCGAGGAGGGCATCCCCATCAACGGACTGATATGGATGGGACAGTTTGACGAGATGAGCCGACGGCTGGAGGAAAAACTGGCGCAAGGTTTCCACTGCATCAAACTGAAAATCGGTGCCATCGATTTCGATGACGAACTGACGCTCATCCGCCGCATCCGTCAGCGTTACGGGCGTGAGACGGTGGAACTGCGCGTCGATGCCAACGGCGCCTTCTCGCCCGAAGAGGCGCTCAATCGCATGGACGAGTTGGCGAAATACGACATCCATTCCATCGAGCAACCCATCCGACAGGGTCAATGGGAGACCATGGCGCACCTCTGCCGCGAGACACCCCTTCCTATCGCCCTCGACGAGGAACTCATCGGGGTGAACATGCCCATGGATAAAGAGGCGTTGCTCGACACCATCCAGCCCCAGTACATCATCCTCAAACCCTCGTTGCATGGTGGCATGAGCGGTGCCGAGGAATGGATTGGTATGGCTCGGCAACGTGGCATCGGTAGTTGGGTGACATCCGCCCTCGAGAGCAATATCGGTCTCAATGCCATTGCCCACTTCACCGCTTTGATGTACGATCCGCACATCACCATGCCGCAGGGGTTGGGCACCGGACAAATCTACTCCGACAACATCCCCATGCCCCTCGAAATCCGTGGCGAGCAACTATGGGTCAAGACATAAGTACTTTTTTCGACATAAGGACATAAGGATTTTTTTAGACATAAGAACAGAAAAACATAAGGACATATATTAAAACCATAATATCATGACAATAGAGGAGGTAAACGCCATCATTGATGGTATTAATAGTGGAAATAACGCTGGTTTTTTCCCGTGGGAGGATGTTTTTGCCAGTATGAGAGAAAGGCATATGTTTGTGGGTTATAATAGTGAGAAATGCCCAAGATTTGGTCAATCTCTTTTGGAATTATATTTCCGTTCACCAGATTGGACATGGAGAAATCTGATGGGTAGAGCAGGAACTATGACCATATGCCCTCATTGCTCGACACAGAATAGTTTTGATTGTACAATGATGAACTGACTTTTTTGGAAAACGGATGGTTAGTCCAATAACCCCAAACGACCAACTCATGACCCTCGACTCCTTCCTTTCCGATTGGCGCAATGACAACCCGCGGCTGCTGGTGCATACCAGTGGCAGCACGGGCAGTCCGCAGCCATTGTGGGTGGAGAAACGGAGGATGGAGGCGAGTGCCCGTATCACCTGTCGTTTCTTGGGTCTGAAAGCGGGCGACACGGCACTGTTGTGCCTTCCTCTGGATTATATCGCCGGCAAGATGATGGTGGTGCGTGCTCTGGTGGCAGGGCTCCGACTCATCAGCGTTCCCCCCTCAGGCCATCCGCTCAAAAGCCTGCTCTCTCACATGGAAGAAAATACAATAGACAGTTCTTTTCTGTTTGAGCCCCACTCTGGAGGGGGTACGGGTGAGGCTCCCTCTTTCGCCGCCATGGTGCCTCTGCAGGTGTGGAACTCCCTGCAAGTGCCCGAGGAACGTGAGCGATTGATGCAGATTCGTCACCTGATTATCGGCGGCGGGGCTATTGACGAGGCTTTGGCGCGTGAGTTGCGTGCTTTTCCCCATGCGGTGTATAGCACCTACGGCATGACCGAGACGCTTTCGCACATCGCCCTGCGGCGGTTGAGTGGCGAGGAGGCCTCGGAGTGGTACACGCCTTTCGACGGAGTGTCGCTGTCGGCCAATGAGGAGGGTTGTCTGGTGATTGATGCTCCTGAGGTCTGTGCAGAGCGGCTTGTCACCCACGATATCGTGGCGTTTCATCCCGACGGGCGCCGTTTCCGTATCCTCGGGCGCAGCGACAATGTCATTTGCAGTGGGGGCATCAAGATTCAGGCCGAGGAGGTGGAGCGTCTGCTCCAGCCCTATATATCACAGCCGTTCTACGTCACCCGCACCCCCGACGCCCGACTGGGCGAGGCCGTCACATTGGTGGTGGAAAGAATTGCAGGGCAAGGGGATTTTTTGTGGCAAGTGGCAGAGGGCAGAGGGCAGGACTTAGAAAATGAGCAGTTGTTAAACCTCAAATCTCTGTTTTCAAACCTCAAACCTCAAACCTCAAACCTCAAACCTCGAAAAGTCGTGTGGGTGGACTGTCTGCCCATGACCGAGACGGGCAAACCGCGCCGCAACGCCCCGTTGCCCGATGATGCCGTCATAGAAGAATTAAATTGCTGATTACAATTATGAATACGATACGTTTATTGTTGCTGTTCGTTGGATTGTTATCTATTCAGTCTTGTCATACACATGAGATTGAAAATGAACCGGGCACGCTCATCGTACCTTATATCGACCAGACGGAAGTTGATGCAGCCGATGTGCCGTCACTGCTCGATGCCGCTGGCGTCGCTTTCCAAACTATCGGCATTGTCAATTGGTCTGGTTACCCATACAAGCCTTCCGTGCAGTTCAGGATAGCCCACACGGGCAACGCTATTCTTATTCATTATCAGGTAGAAGAGCAATGTGTGGCTGCTTTGGCCAATGATGGCGGAGCGGTGTATAAAGATGCGTGTTGTGAGTTTTTCGTGGCTCCCGTCGATGATGGCATTTACTATAATTTCGAGGCCAATTGTGCCGGCGCATTGCTCCTGGAGGCAGGTAAAGGAAAGGGCAATCAGCGGATAGCGGCTCCTCAATCGGTGCTTGATACGGTCAAGCGTTGGGCTTCTTTGGGTCGTGAACCTTTCGCCTTGCGTGAGGAGCCAACCAAGTGGCAACTGGCATTGGTCATTCCCGTCGAGGCGTTTTTCCGGCATCCCGTCACGTCATTGTCCGGCAAAGTCATGAAAGGCAATTTCTACAAATGCGGCAACGACCTTTGTCAGCGTCATTACCTCTCATGGCGACCCATCAACACCTCCACCCCCGATTTTCACCAACCCAATTTCTTCGGCAAGTTGGTGTTTGAGTAGTTTTTTAGACAGAAGGACGTGTTTTTAGACATAAGTACATAAGAACATAATTTTAGACTATTAGTGTCCGCTAAAAAGCGGCCTGCAGGGCCAAACTGCACTTAGCCCAGGGCAGCGCCCTGGGGATAGACGTTTGTGTAGCCTTCGCCCTGTAAGGGCAAAAGCATTGATTGTCAACCGCTTTTGCCCTTACAGGGCGAAGATTTTCTTACAACGATTTACCCAAGGCAACGCCTTGGGCTATGTGCTCGTTGCCCCTCCGGGGCGAAGACAAGCCCACATCTGTAGAAATGCACAACATAGCCAGTGATTATCCGCACTCTGAGAGATTTTGCACTTTTTTAGCGGACACCAATAATTTTAGACACAAGAACATAAGAACATAAATTTTTTCTTGTGTTCTTATGTCTTTATGTCTAAAAACAATGTTCTTATGTCATGCTCACCCCTCCCTGTAAAAATCCAGGGCTTCGTTGATTTCCTCTTCGGTGGCGGTTTGGTTGATGCGGATGTCGCCGATGTTGCCGAGGAGGGTGAAGTTGATGGTGCCGGCAGTGTTTTTCTTGTCGTGTGTCATCAGTTCGAGCAGGGTGGGGTAGTCCTTGCAGGTGACAGGCAGCGAGCCGTAGTTCTCACGGATATAACGTACGGTCTGGCGCAGTTTGTCGGTCGGGAAACCGCATTTTACGGTGCTCAGATACAGTTCGGCGATGATGCCGTACGCCACGGCGTAACCATGCAATATGGGGCGGTTTCGCCGCATGGCCCACGACTCGAAGGCATGGCCGATGGTGTGCCCCACATTCAGTGCTTTTCTGATGCCGTGCTCGTGAGGATCCTCATCCACGATGCGCTCTTTCACCGCCACGGAGTCGGCCAACATACGTTGCAATTGTGTGAGGTCGGGTTGGTTGAGGTCGAAACTTATCAGTTCGGCCCACATCTTCTCATCGCTGATGAGTCCGTGTTTCAGCATCTCGGCATAGCCCGAACGGATGTTCTCGTCATCGAGCGTGGAGAGAAACTGTGTATCGAGGATGACGGTGTGAGCATCGCGAAACACGCCAATCTCATTTTTCAGTCCCCGGAAATTGATGCCCGTCTTACCGCCCACCGACGCATCGACCATGGCGAGCAGCGACGTGGGGATGTTGATGAACAGTATGCCGCGCTTGAAGGTGGCAGCCGCGAAGCCGCCCAGGTCGGTCACCATGCCGCCGCCAAGGTTGACCAGTGTGCTGTGACGTGTGGCACCGCCCTGACCCAGTGCCTGCCAGACGCTTGTGAGCGATTGCAACTCCTTGTTCTGATCACCGGAAGGGATGGTTATCACATGAGCGCCCTCCATGCATGCGAACTGTCGGATGCGGGGCCAGCATTGGCGGAAGGTGTTGATGTCGGTCAGCACAAACAGGCGGTCACCCCCGCACAAACGGATGGCCTCGGCGAGTTCCTGCTCGATATTCTGGGAAATGATGATACGCTGGTTCATTTTTTTATTTTTGGGGAGTTAAGAGGAGGAGTTAAGAGGAGGAGTTAAGAGGAGGAGTTAAGATGGGCCAAATGTTATCGGGTAAATGAGAGGGGAATTCTGAGAGTTCTGGGAGTTCTGGGAGTTCTGGGAGTTTTGGGAGCACTGGGAATTCTGGGAGTTCTGGGAATTTTGGTGGAGGAGTAATGTCCCTTTTTAACTCCTCCTTATAACTCCTTTCTAAACTGCAAATTTACGCTTTTTGTGAAAAATAGGCAAAATATAACTGAAAAAATGTCATAAAAAGTGTTTTTCTGACAATTATTTTTCGATTTGATTAAACCATTTTGCGGTTGAGGCGTCTAATCATCAAAAAGAACACATTTTGATTGTTTCACCTTTTCGATGAAATCACAGTTCTGAATTTATAATAGGAAACAACTTATATTTATGAGAAAAATTGTAGTGACACTTTGCTTGCTTATCGTCTCGATGATGACCGCGCAAGCACAAGAAGAAACCCCTACCGACAGTATCGCCACTCACCAGATTACTGGTCATATCTGGGATAGTGACACTCAGGAAGATGTCATCCAGGCCACAGTGATGTTGCTTCGTAGCGACAGCACCATGGTAGTGGGCGGCGTCAGTGACTTGGAGGGTAATTTCTCGCTGAAAGCCCCGGAACCGGGCAAGTACATTCTTCGTATCACATCCGTGGGATACAACACCATCGCGGATGTTGTGACCATCGAACCGGGTGAAGACCTCAACATCGGCGACATCGTCGTCTCTACCGACGCCACGATGCTGGCCGAGACAACCGTCATAGGCCGCGCTCCGAAAGTGGTGGTCAAGGAAGACACCTTCATCTACAATGCCTCAGCATACCGTACGCCCGAGGGCTCGGTCGTGGAGGAACTGGTGAAGAGAATACCGGGTGCCGACGTAGACGAAAGCGGTAATATCACCATCAACGGTAAACAGGTGAAGAAAATCAAACTCGACGGTAAGGAGTTCATGACCGGCGACACACAGACGGCTTTGAAGAACCTGCCCACCAGTATCGTAGACCAAGTCAGGGCTTATGACGAGAAGAGTGACCTGGCACGTGTCACGGGTATCGACGACGGCGACGAGCAGACCGTGCTCGACTTCGGCTTGAAGAAAGGCATGAATAAAGGTATGTTCAGTAATATCGACATAGGTGTCGGTACGAAAGATCGCTATAGCGGACGTGTCATGGGCGCATGGTTCAATGATAAATACACCATCATGCTGATGGGTTCGGCCAACAACACCAATGACATGGGATTCCCCGGCGGTGGTGGCCGCGGACGTTTCGGCGCCGGACAAAATGGTTTGAACACAGCCAAGATGATTGGTCTGAACCTCAACTACGAGGTGGATAAACTGGCTATCGACGGTTCGGTGAGATGGAACCACCGCAACGGCGACGTGCTCTCAAAACAATCGTCAGAGAACTTCGTGAGCACCATGTCCTCGTTCAGCAACTCACACAATCAGAACTACACGCGCTCCAATCAGTGGAACGGCCAGATGCGTCTGGAGTGGAAACCCGACACACTGACCAACATCATGTTCCGTCCTAACTTCAGTTACTCTACCAATGACGGCAACCGTATGGACCGCTCCGGCACCTACAATGACGACCCCTACGAGTATGTCGATAATCCTCTCGAGGATGAAGACGTGGCAAAGATGGAGGAACTGGGTCTGATGGTTAACAACCAGAAAAACGCCACCATCAGTTACGGAAAGAGTTCCACGATAAGAGGTATGTTCCAGTTCAACCGCCAACTCGGCAAGGCCGGACGTAACATCACCCTCCAACTCAACGGTAACTACGGTGACAATGACAACACCTCACTCTCATTCAGTGATGTGCAACTCTATCAGATTAAAACTGCGGCAGGACTTGACTCTACTTACCAGACCAACCGTTACAACCTCTCGCCGACCAAGAACTGGGGTTATTCTATCCAGACGACCTACAGCGAGCCTATCGCCAAGGCCATGTTCCTGCAGTTCAGTTACAGATATCAGTATAGTTACAACAAGAGCGACCGCGACACCTATGACTTCAGCGCGATGGGTAGAGCCTTCTTCGACGGCATCGACCCCCGTTACCGCGAATGGGATCCGTTCCTCTCACGTCTGACAAATCCGCTCGAGACATATCTTGACAAAGACTTGAGCCGTTTCTCAGAGTATAAGAACTATATTCACGACTTCCAACTCACTTACCGTTGGATTCAGCCCAAGTTCCAGTTCAATGCCGGATTCATGGTGCAGCCGCAGCGGTCATATTACACCCAGGATTATCAGGGCGTCCACGTCGATACCACCCGTAATGTGGTGAATGTGTCGCCGACCTTGGATTTCCGCTATCGTTTCTCGAATGTCAGCAACCTGCGTATCAACTACCGCGGACAATCACAGCAGCCCGGCATGACCGACCTGCTCGCCATCCGCGATGACAGCGACCCGCTGAACATCAAGGAAGGTAACCCGGGATTGAAACCCTCGTTTACCAACAGTTTCCAACTGTTCTATAACACTTACATCCAGGATCACATGCGCTCGATCATGACGTTTGTCAACTATTCGAACACGCGCAACAGCATCAGCAACAAGGTGACCTACGATGAGAAGACCGGTGGACGCACCACCAGACCCGAGAACATCAACGGTAACTGGAACATGAACTCCGCATTTATGTTCAACACAGCCATCGATTCACTGGGCATCTGGAACGTGAACTCCTTCACCAACTTCGGTTACACCAACAACGTGAGTTACCTCACCCTGGGTAACACAGAGGCACAGAAGAACGTGACCCGCACCACGAACGTCAGTGAGCGTCTGTCGCTCGCCTTCAGAAAAGACTGGTTGGAGATTGAGCCTAACGGTTCGTTCACTTACATGCACGCACGCAACAAGTTGCAGAGTTCATCCGACCTCGACACATGGCAGTTTAGTTATGGTGTCAACGTCAGCCTGCTGTTCGACTTCGGTCTGTCATTCACCAGCGGTATCTCGGAGAATTCACGCCGTGGATATAACGATAAGTCGATGAACACCAACGAACTGATTTGGAACGCACAGTTGAGCCAGGGCTTCCTCAAGGGTAAACCCCTCACCGTGTCACTCCAGTTCTATGACATCCTGCACGAGCAGAGCAACTTCACACGTACCATCAACGCGATGATGCGTAGCGATACGGAGTACAACAGCATCAACTCTTATGTGATGCTCCACGTCATCTACCGTTTCAACGCCTTCGGCGGCAGAGAAGCACGTCGTGGCATGATGGGTCCCGGCATGATGGGTCCCGGCATGGGTGGTGGAATGCCTGGCGGTGGCCGTGGTCAAGGTGGTGGTCGTCCCGGTGGCTTCGGTGGCGGTATGCCCGGCGGCGGTGGTTTCGGCGGTGGTCGTCCCGGTGGTTTCGGTGGCGGCGGACGCTTCTAATCTTCAATAGGAACACACACATAGCAATCAAAAGAGGCGCGGAGCATCATGCTTCGTGCCTCTTTTTT
>JAFZAH010000046.1 GCA_017548275.1 Prevotella sp. | reverse complement strand
TCTTGAGTTGTGGTTTGATGTAGGAAAGCATTGGTAAACAACCTGTCAACTCCTATCCCGAAGCACTCGCAAGTTGTGGTTTGATGTAGGAAAGCATTGGTAAACAACTGTTGGCGATTTGTTGTCTAACGATAGTTAGTTGTGGTTTGATGTAGGAAAGCATTGGTAAACAACTAAGAGAACAAAATAATATTATATCGCCAGTTGTGGTTTGATGTAGGAAAGCATTGGTAAACAACTAGGAAAGCCGTTAACGCATGGGTCGCATAGTTGTGGTTTGATGTAGGAAAGCATTGGTAAACAACCTATACTGCTGGCGGCAGTTCTGCACCAGGGTTGTGGTTTGATGTAGGAAAGCATTGGTAAACAACAACCCTCACCGCCAACGACATCGGCCGTCAGTTGTGGTTTGATGTAGGAAAGCATTGGTAAACAACATCAGACCTCAAAATATTAAAAATCCTTATGTTGTGGTTTGATGTAGGAAAGCATTGGTAAACAACGGTGCCGTTGACCACTTTCTCCTTCTTGCGTTGTGGTTTGATGTAGGAAAGCATTGGTAAACAACGCCCAACAAGGCACTGTTTGAGCGGTGGAGTTGTGGTTTGATGTAGGAAAGCATTGGTAAACAACGTTGTAATCCTCAATGGTGTCGTCTGCCTGTTGTGGTTTGATGTAGGAAAGCATTGGTAAACAACTTTGTTGTAATTAAGGGCGAGAAACAGCGCGTTGTGGTTTGATGTAGGAAAGCATTGGTAAACAACACAATAAAAAGAAAGCCAGGCAGATAATCGTTGTGGTTTGATGTAGGAAAGCATTGGTAAACAACTATATAATATTATTCAAAATCATACAGTTAGTTGTGGTTTGATGTAGGAAAGCATTGGTAAACAACGCAGAGCAAATGTACTCGATTGAGTACATGTTGTGGTTTGATGTAGGAAAGCATTGGTAAACAACTTATTAGGAGAATCGGTAACACCTTTACCAGTTGTGGTTTGATGTAGGAAAGCATTGGTAAACAACGAGAGAACGGCAAAATATGAGCCGTACTGAGTTGTGGTTTGATGTAGGAAAGCATTGGTAAACAACCATTGAACGGATGGAACGCAAATACGGAGAGTTGTGGTTTGATGTAGGAAAGCATTGGTAAACAACAAACCGCACTCCATATATCTTTGATGATGCGTTGTGGTTTGATGTAGGAAAGCATTGGTAAACAACGATGACACGAATAACGAGCAAGATAACAAAGTTGTGGTTTGATGTAGGAAAACATTGGTAAACAACTTTCTTTAAAGATACGTAGGTGTCAATTTTGGTTTTATTGTAAAAAAGGATTATTTTTGCAAAAACATCAACAAGTAATTTCCATGACCAGAGGTAAAGCGATATGTAAGGCCTTGAAAGCGGTGCGTAGGCGTATCGCCGAGGCGAATGAGATTGTGTATGAGCCCCGTGAGTGCCATCATGAGGGCGAGTGCGCCGGTACCTGTCCCGCTTGCGAGGCCGAGGTGCGCTATCTGGAGCGGCAAATCAGTCTGCGTCGCTGTGCGGGCAAGGCGGTGGTCATCGCCGGACTGTCGATGAGTCTGGGCGCACTGACCGCTTGCCATCAGGTGAAACGCACAACTGTTGACGAGAAGAGCGGCACTGACACGACACGAGTCGATTCGTTAAAGGTGACAGAGTTGGCCGGTGCCGTGATGGAAGTGCCTGATTCCGCAGGTGAGGATGGTAAATCCGACGTGAAGGTGGTGCCATCCGACAAGGATGACACCGTTATGGGCATTGGGGCTCTGGAAGTAGTTGCTGTCGGAGAAGTATCGTACGAACCGACGGGTAAGGTGAAAGACGAGCAAGATAAGCCTGTCAGGCCGAATGAGTCTAATGTGCCAGATTCAGTGGAAGGAGGCCCTGAGAAAGAATAATCGTCCCTTTTTGTGGAAAAAACATAAAAAGGCGTGACGAAGGCGTCATAATTTTGTGTTTTCGCAAAAATGAATTATCTTTGTCAACCAATCATATTAACCCGTTACGATTATGACCAAAGGAAAAGCAATATGTAAGGCCTTGAAATCGGTGCGCAAGCGTATCGCCGAGGCGAATGAGATTGTATATGAACCCCGTGAGTGCCATCATGAGGGCGAGTGCGCCGGTACCTGTCCGGCATGTGAGGCCGAGATGCGTTATCTGGAGCGGCAAATCAGTCTGCGTCGCCGTGCAGGCAAGGCGGTGGTCATCGCCGGACTGTCGATGAGCCTGGGCACATTGGCCAGTTGCAATCTCTTCCAGCCGAGCGGCATGGTGGAGAAAGACCCCCGAACAACAAATGTGTCAAAAAACGACACGATTGAGGAATTGGCAGGCGATGTGGAGGCTTTGCCCGACTCTGTGGACATGAATGTAGTAAAAGAGAAGTAAGAGAATCGTCATGAAAAAAGCATTGATATGTTTGTGTTGCCTGGTTTGGGCAGCCAATGCAGCGGCGCAAAATTATTTATTATCTTATCACAAGCCCGCCAACAGTTGGCTAGAAGCCCTACCCATCGGTAACGGCCATTTGGGTGCCATGGTCTTCGGACGTACCGACGAGGAGGTCATCTCTCTGAATGAAGACACCTTCTGGAGCGGTTCGCCCCATGACAACAACTCCTCGGAGTCGTATGACCATCTGGCAGAAGTAAGACAGTTGATTTTCGACGGTCAGGAAGAGGCTGCCGCTGACCTCATCAACAAACATTTCATCAAAGGCCCGCATGGTCAGCGTTTCCTGCCTATGGCCGACCTGTATATCCGTACGGGCGGTGAGAAGGAACCGTTGGTTTACCACCGTTACCTGCATTTAGACAAGGCCGAGGCCGAGATGTATTTTTGCGACCATGGTCAGGAGGCTAACGGATACAAATACACGGTGTTCGCCTCCATGGCAGATGATGTCATCGTGGTGAGGATGGAGCCTTATTCGAGTAACCGGAAACTCAACTTCACCTTTGGATTGCGCAGTCAGATGCCCATCGCGCGCCATGTGGATTATCACATGTTGACGGCCGTCATCGACGGAGCCGACCATGAGGGCATCAAGGCTGGTTTGAAAGCCGAATGCCGCGTGAAAATCGACACCGACGGTGAGGTGAACGGTGAAGGCGACGAGATGAAAGTGAGCAATGCCTCATCAGCGACGCTCTACATCACGGCTGCGACGAATTACGTCAATTACCACGATGTGAGCGGCAATGCCTCGGCCAAGAACGATGCCGTATTGAAAGCCATCAACGGCAAATCTTACCAAAAACTGCTCAAACGCCATGAGGAGAAATACCAAGAACAATATAACCGCGTGAGTCTGACGCTGCCCAAACCACTGACCGATTCGGGGCTGATATCAACCTCTGACAGACTCATGAATTTCTCCAAGAGCGATGATTATGGCTTTGTGGCACTGATGTTCCAATACGGGCGCTATTTGCTCATCAGCAGTTCGCAGCCCGGCACACAGCCCGCCAATCTGCAGGGCGTGTGGAACGATAAGGTCATGGCGCCGTGGGACTCGAAATACACCATCAACATCAACGCCGAAATGAACTATTGGCCCGCTGAGGTGTGCAATCTGTCCGAGACGCAAGGACCGTTCTTCTCGATGATACGCGACTTGAGCGAGACGGGCGCCAAGACTGCGCAGCAGATGTATCACTGCGGCGGATGGACAGCCCACCACAACACCGACCTGTGGCGCATCGCAGGACCGTTGGACGGCGCGGAGTGGGGCATGTTCCCCAACGGCGGTGCATGGCTTGCCACACATCTTTGGCAGCATTATCTCTACTCTGGCGACAAAGCCTTCCTCCGTCAGTGGTATCCCATCATCAAGGGCACTGCCGATTTCTATCTTGACTATCTGCAACCCCATCCGCAGTACGGGTGGTTGGTGGCAGTGCCGTCGGTGTCGCCGGAGCACGGACCCATGGGCAAACGCACGGCCGTGACGGCAGGATGCACCATGGACAATCAAATCGTGTTCGACGCATTGAGCAATACCTTGGCCGCCGCCCGCATTCTGGGCGAACCCGCCGACTATCAGCAGCGCTTGAAAAACGTGCTCGATAAGTTGCCCCCTATGCAAATCGGACGCCACGGACAATTGCAGGAATGGCTGATTGACGGTGATGACCCGAAAGACGAACACCGCCATATCTCGCACCTCTACGGACTATATCCCTCGAATCAGATTTCACCCTACAGTCATCCCGAACTCTTCGCCGCCGCGGCAAACACGTTGCAACAGCGCGGCGACATGGCCACAGGATGGAGTCTAGGGTGGAAAATCAATTTCTGGGCGCGTATGCTCGACGGCAACCATGCCTACCGCATCATATCGAATATGTTGCACCTGATGCCGCCCGACGGCCGTTCAGGCGATTATTTCAAGGAGAATGCTCGTGAACAAATGGCGTTGGGACGTACTTATCCCAACCTCTTCGATGCTCATCCGCCCTTCCAAATTGACGGCAATTTCGGTTTTACGGCCGGAGTGGCAGAGATGTTGCTGCAAAGTCACGACGGCGCCGTGCATCTGCTGCCAGCGCTGCCCGACTGTTGGAGTTATGGCGAGGTGAAAGGCTTATGTGCCCGTGGCGGGTTCGTGGTCGATGAGAATTGGAATTCGAAGGGTCGTGAAATGACCGTCCGCATCCGTTCCACCATCGGCGGCACGCTGCGCGTCCGCTCCTATTATCCGCTGACCGGAAAAGGCCTGAAAAAGGCTTCCGGTACCTGTCCCAACCCCTTGCTCATGGGCGCCGAGGTGAAACAGCCGCTCGTGTCAAAAGAACTGCAACAGACTCCGTCGGCCACCCTTCGACCGGTCTATGAGTATGACATCGTGACCAAGAAAGGGCAGGTGATAGAGTTGAAGACGGTGAAGTAATCCGACAACATGGGTGACGCTCTAAAAGAACGGGAAGAATGAAAATCTGTATCTGTGGAGGAGGAAACTTGGGCCATGTCGTGGCCGGATTCGTGTCAGCGCAGCACAGATATGAGGTATGTGTGCTGACGCGCCACCCTGGGCGATGGAAAAAGGATATTATCGTTGAGACACCTGACGGAGGCGAACTCAGAGGGGAACTGGACGGCATCTACAGCGAAGCCGCTCAGGCTGTCTCTGGTGCCGATGTGGTACTGCTCTGCCTGCCAGGCTATTCTATCCGCGAAATACTTGAAAATATAAAAAACTGTCTGTCGCCATCAACGGCTGTGGGCAGTGTGGTGAGCAACACCGGCTTCTTTTTTGAAGCGATGAGCATTCTTCCGCCAAATATTCCACTCTTTGGTTTTCAGCGTGTACCCTTCATCTCGCGCACGGTCGAATATGGCAGCCGTGCCCGACTGATGGGCTATAAGGATAGTCTCAGTGTGGCCATAGAGCACACAGATGATAAGGAGGGTTTGCGTGAATCATTAGAAAAGATGTTGAAAACCCCCGTTCATTTACTCAATAGTTTCTATGAGGCAAGCCTTTCCAACAGCAACCCGTTGCTGCACCCCTCGCGTCTTTATGATTTGTGGTGCGACTGGCATGAGGGTGTTACTTATGACCATGTGCCGTTGTTTTATGAGGAGTGGACAGAGCGGGCGGCAAACCTCTACATGGCAATGGATGAGGAGTTGCAGCGTCTGTTAGAGGTGTTGCCTATCGAACCCGGCAGTATCCCCTCAGTGCTTGAATACTATGATAGCGCCGACGCCGTTTCTCTGGCCAGGAAATTACGCAGTATAGAAGCCTTCAAGGGCATCAAGGCTCCGATGAAAAAAACGGTTGACGGATATGTCCCTGATTTTCAGAGCCGTTACTTTACCGAGGATTTTTCGTACGGATTGGCCATTGTCCGCAGACTTGCAAACGAGAAGGGCAAATCTACGCCTGTCATGGATCAGGTCTATGAATGGGGCATGAAGATGATGGTCCAAACCCACCCTGACCCTCCCAAAGGGAGGGAATTGCTGGTGTGACCTGCCACCTCAAAACCTGCAAGCGTAGTGACCAAAAGACTTCAAGACCTATCGAAAATCTCGTTTCCTATAGTTGAGTTACTTTTTTCGCTTGAGCGATCCCCAGTCAATGGTGAGGAAGCCCTTGAGATAGTCATTGACGTTGTCGATTTGACGGATGACTTTATCAAAGGCTTTCTTTATCTTTTTAGGTTCTGCATACCCCTCGAGTTCGTTGCCCGATTCACGGATAATTTTCCCGAAAAGATTCTCGGCTTCCAACGTCCAGTGTGGAGCGTCATCGGCGAAAGTTTTGATCATTCCTTCAACAGGTTCCGGATGGAGGTCAGACCATTTGATTCTCTTCAACATCTTCATCACGCGTTTAGCCACTTTCTCAGGCACTTTCATGCTCTGTTCATCCTCATTACGATAACCAAAAACAAACCACTCGCCGCCTTTTCTCGCAATGTTGATTTCTATTCCTTGACGGACAAGTCGGCCGTCACGGGACATAAGTCTCGACATGCCCCCAGAGAGTGTGTACGTATAAGAGAAGGCGGTCTTGTCAATGTCTTTTTTCGATATGCTCTGTGCTTGGATGGCTATGCAAACAACAGCCGCCAATGCCAATAGAATTGTTCTTTTCATGGTGAAGTCTTTTTTCTTTTTGCAAAGATATAAAATTAAAACAAAAACCGCTATCGTTTCGTTCTTTTTCTTTACCTTTGCATAAACAATCTATTCCCCGCAATTACCATGAGCATCAGCAAAGCATTTCAAGCCGCTTTCAAACGCAAGAGAGAGAAAAACTGGGAGAAAATCTATGTCGTCGTGGATATCCATGACACCATCGTACGCGCGTGTTATGAAGATGAGGAGACGTACGACTATTACCCCCTTGCCAAAGAGGCGTTGCAACTGATGTCGGCGCGTGAGGATATTTGTCTGATTGTGTGGAGCGCTTGCCATGAAGACAAGATGGATGCTTATCTGAAGCAATTTGCCGAGGACGGCATCCGTTTCGACTATGCCAACGGCAATCCGGAGGTGGACAACACCCGTCTTTCGAATTTCGACGCCAAATTTTATTTCAACGTGGGCATAGACGATAAATTCGGCTTCGACCCCATGAGAGACTGGGAGAGGGTGATTAAGTGTTTGGTCGTTTAGTCGTTTGGGGGCTGGGAGTTGATGGGAGTTCTGGGAGTTGATGGGAGTTCTGGGTGTTGATGGGAGCGTAATCTGCATTTGTCTTTTTCTAACTACTTTAATCAACATTAAATACAAACTTATGAGAATCGGATTGGATTTGGGCGGTACCAATTTCAGGGCGGGGCTGGTCGATGACGAACGGCTTGTCAGGAAAGAGGTGGTGCCTTGCCCGAAAGGGTCGGAGCAAGAGGTGAACGCCGCATTGCTGGCATTGGTAAAACGGTTGTTGACCGACGATGTGACATCCATCGGTGTGGGCGTGCCGACGATCGTTGACCGTGAGCGTGGCATTGTCTATCATGCCGCGAACATTCCTGCATGGGAGGAGGTCCATCTCAAAGATATCATGGAAGATGCTTTTCATCGTCCTGTGTTCATCAACAACGACGCCAACTGTTTCGCGTTGGGTGTGCATGTGTTTGGCGAGGGCCGTGATTATAACGACATGGTGGGATTGACTCTCGGCACCGGTGTGGGCTCGGGTCTGATTATCGGCGGCCGTCTTTACAATGGGCGTAATACCTGTGCCGGCGAGGTCGGTTCGCTGCCTTTCCGCGAAAAAGACTATGAGTACTATTGTGCCAGCCGTTTCTTCGAAGAATATGGCACGACGGGCAAACAATTGGCAGCGGATGCCCGTCGGGGTGACCAGAAGGCACTCGACATTTGGCGTGTTTTCGGCGACAATCTGGGCTGTTTGGTCGAAGCCGTGCTCTTTGCCTATGACCCTGAGGCCGTTTTCATAGGCGGTGGTATTGCCGATGCTTTCGACTTTTACAAGGATGGAATGTTGGCACGTCTTGGCGAGTTCCCTTATCCTGAGTCTGTGGCCCGCCTGCATATCGCCCCCTCGCATCTCGAAAACGCGGCTCTGCTCGGTGCCGCCGCGCTTGAAGAGTGATTCTCTTAGAAAACCCTGAAGAACCCTGGAAATGCCAGAGTATTTATCAAAACTATATCGTCAAATATTATTACTCATGAATATAACAAGAAAAATCGTGTCATTGATGTCATTTTGGCTCTGTACACAAGTAGCATTCGCCCAGACCGTTGAGTTGAGCGAGGGTTGGGAATGTCAGTCGTCGGAGGTCGTAGGGCAGGATGGGGCAGCCTTGTCGTCGGGTAGGGCATCTTCCGCCAAGTGGTATCCCACAAGTGTCCCGACTACCGTCATGGGAGCGCTTACGGCCAATGGTGAGTACCAGGGCATCTTGGAGAAAGACAATTACCGCCAATATGACAAACAACGGTTTCTCGTGCCTTGGCTTTTTAAGAAATCATTCCGTTTGGATGGTTTGAACGACAACGAACATGTTCGTTTGTTGTTTGAGGGACTCGATTATCGTGCCGATATCTACCTCAATGGGGTGAAGGTGGCCTCGCGTGACACCATAGCAGGTCCTTTCCGTACCTTTGCCATCGACGTGACAGGTGTGGCGAAGGAACAGAACACGCTGGTGGTGGAGACATGGCGCTGTCAGCCCGGAGAGTATAACATCGGTTTCGTAGATTGGAACCCTCGTCCGCTTGACGAGAGCATGGGCATCGTCAGGCCTGTCAAGGTGCAGCGTTGCGGTCCCGTGGTGATAGAGTCGCCTCGGGTGTGTACGCGCCTCAATCTGAACACGTTAAAAGAGGCGTGGGTGAATGTCGAGACCCAGGTGCGCAACCTCAGCAATCGTGATGTAACCGGGAAACTGGTATGTTCGTTCGAGGGGGAGGAGTGTGACGTCCCTGTCACCCTGAAAGCCAAACAGACAAAGACTGTCAGGATTGACGACGAGGTCATGGAGACCTTGCATGTGATGAACCCGAGACTGTGGTGGTGCTATACGATGGGCTCGCCCACCTTGTATTCCATGAATCTTTCGTTTGAACAAAATGATGTTCTCTCTGACAATCAGGAAGTGTCTTTTGGCATCCGCGAAGTCGGCAGTTTCATCACCAGCGACGGCTATCGCGCCTTTACGCTCAACGGCAAGCGCATCCAATTGCTGGGTGCCGGTTGGACGGATGATATCTTCCTTCGCGACAATGCCGATAGTTACGACCGCCAGTTGGAAATGGTCAAACAGATGAATCTCAACACTGTGCGCCTTGAAGGGTTCTGGGGCACATCGCAGGCACTCTATGACCTCTGCGACGAGAAAGGCATCTTGTTGTTGGCGGGATGGAGTTGTTTCTGGGAGTGGGAGGACTATCTCGGAAAACCCTGCGATGACCGTTACGGCGGCATTCTTACCGACGATGACGTGGAAATCATCTCGCGCTCATACGACGACCAGTTGCGCTATCTCCGCAATCACCCCTCCATCATCGCATGGTTCGTGGGTAGTGACAAACTGCCCGTTCCTAAACTGGAACAGCATTATCAGGAGGCGCAAAAGACCATCGACGACCGTCCTTACATCACTTCCGCCAAACAGATGGAGAGCGATATCTCGGGCGCTTCAGGCACCAAGATGGCGGGTCCCTATGAATATGTCGCTCCCGCCTATTGGTACAGGAGCGAGGCTCCGGGCGGTGCGTTCGGTTTCAACACCGAGACGGGTATCGGAGCGCAGTTGCCCGTGAAGGAGTCATTGCGGCAGATGCTCGGCGATAAACTGTGGCCGTTGGACAAAGTGTGGGATTACCACTGCACTTCGGCGGCTGAGGCGTTCAATAAACTGGATATCCTGAAAAAAACGGTCGCAGAAAGATATGGAGAGGCTACAGGTTTGGATGACTTCCTCCGCAAGGCCAACATGGTCAACTACGACGGCACGAAAGCCATGTTCGAGGCGTTCCGTTATAACTTTCCGAAGGCTACGGCTTTGGTGCAATGGATGCTCAACAGCGCAAGGCCCAGCGTCTATTGGCAACTCTATGATTATTATCTGCGACCCAATGCGTCGTTCTATGCAGTAAGAAAAGCGTGCGAACCTGTGCAACTCATTTATAACCACTATCAGCACGATGTGCGAGCGGTCAACAGTCTGGATGATACCATCATTGCAACTGCTCGCATGAACGTGTATGGTATGGATGGGAAATTGCTGCTAAGCCAGGTGAAACAAGTGACGATGCCGCCCCTATCGTCGGTAGCAGTATTTGACGCCATCGAATTGGCCGAAGACAATGGCTATCTCTTCCTGACGCTTGAGTCTGACGGCCATATCATCTCCGAGAACGAATATGCCCTCACACGTTCGGAGGATGTCTTTGACTGGCCGAAATCCGACTGGACGGGCACCCCGGTGATACGACACGCAGACATGAAGGCCATCGGCAACCAACTTCACCCGAAATGTCAGGTGAAAGTGACAGAAGAAAACGGGGAGTATGTAAATCTGACTGTCAGCAACCCCTCCGACCAGGTGGCTTATATGCAGCGTGTGGTGCTCAAGGACAAGAAAGGCAATCCCATTGACGGGGTCATTTATAGTGATAATTATATCACCATCGAGCCGCATGGGCAGAAGAATATCGTGTGCATCTTGCCGAAGGTGATGAAATATAAAGTGGAGATTCTTGGCAATTGACAGCAAGGCGCGGCCTCAACAGACATTTTTAAGTTGTATTTAGGTTTTCGTCGGTCTTTCTCTACGGAGTCTTTGGAGGAAAGGAGAGATTATCTTTCTAAGTCTTCCTAAGCATCCATAGAGGAATATGTAAACCGTCAACCATCTGATAACCAGATAATTGACGGTTTATGGTGCGCCTGAAAGGACTCGAACCTTCACGTCGTGTGACACCAGATCCTAAGTCTGGCGCGTCTGCCAATTCCGCCACAAGCGCTTATGTCTTAAGGTTTTCACTAAGGTGGTGCAAAAGTACGCCGATTTTCTCAATTTGCCAAATTTTTCGCAGTTAAAATAAAAAATGTCAAAAAATAAGGCTGTAGTTGGATGATTGACAATTATACCTTATATTTGCATCGTACTAAACACTAAATGACTATGACAAGAGGTAAAGCAATTTGTAAGGCACTGAAATCGGTGCGTAAAAGCATCGCTGAAGCGAATGAGATAGATTATCAGCCGCGTGAGTGTACACACGAGGGTGAGTGCGCCGGCACTTGTCCTGCATGCGAGGCCGAGGTGCGCTATCTGGAGCGTCAACTCAACCTGCGCCGTAAAGTGGGCAAGGCAGTGGTTATTGCCGGACTGTCAATAGGTGTGGGTGCTATTGCCGGTTGTGCTACTAAACGTCCTTCCCCTTTGATGGGGATTATTCCCGCTCCGGACATCGAAAGAGGTAAGGTTACAATGTGCGATTCTACCGTTGCTTCCCCGACAGACTCGGTCGATGTGGATAAGTATCGTCTGGAGGGTGATGTCATCTATGTGCCTGACGATAAGTCTGAGAAGAATGGGAAGTAAAGGGTTGTTTCGCTCACCGCGTTCGCTCGGAAGATAAAGAGAAGATAAAAGGACAATAGCACTCAAATGGAGTAGTAATGTCCTTTTATCATCTTTTTTCTTCTCTTTATCTCCCTTTTATCTTAACAACTTCCTGGCATATTCGATAATGGTGTCCTCGCCGCGGGCCTCGTCTTCGGCGGTCATGTTGACGAAGATGTCAGGGTCGATGCCTTCCTCGGTGCTTTGTTTGTTGCGGTCATACATCGGGCAGGCGGAGAATCTGACCACCCATCCGTTGGGCAGTTCGCTGTTGAACGGCATGCCTGCACCTCCGCCGGTATGGTCGCCTATGACGGTGACGTTCGGGCAACATTTCATGTATTTGACAAACTCATTGGCTGCGCTGAAGACGGACCTGTTGGTCAGCACCGCTACTTTCTTCTGCCATCTCATGCCGTCGGCGGGTTTCAGCCGTTGTTCCTCCATCTTCGAGAAATCATTGTGTCCTTTGCCCGTTTTATGCTGCATATAACCCACCAGCAGTTCGTCGTTGGTGAATCGCGCCGCCAGTTTCTCCGCATTGGTGAGTTGGCCGCCGCTGTTGTTGCGTATGTCGAGGATGAGGCCGTTGCAAGGCGCAAGATGAAGCATCACCTCGTCGAGGTTGCCCGAGCCGATTTCGCTTGAGAAACTGCCGTAATAGACATATCCCACATTGTCGTCCAAACGTCGGTAATAAAGCCCTGACGCGATGCGGTAGTCCGTGCCGAGATAGTTGCGCTGGATGTTCTCGCTGAAATTGATGGGGTAATCCTCATACCAACTCCAGTTGCGCCCGTAATCGAAGGCGGTGGACAGGTTGACATGGCCGTCGCGCAGTTCGCCAATCATGCGGGTCATCACCTCAAACTGTTGTTCGTCGGTCATGTGGCTGTCAAACTGGCGCGCATATCGGGTATACACCTCATTCCAATCCACGCCGTACTGTATGCGCTTCTGGTCGAAGAAACAGTAATGCTCATCGAAGGCTTTCCACAGCGCCTCGAAATTACCTTTGGCAGTGTCGGCGTATTCCTCCTCGTCGATACAGGAGGTTAACATGAATGCCACGAGCGGAAGAATGATGGCTATATATTTTCTCATAATGATCAATGTTCCACGTTCAACTTTTAATGTTCAACCTTCAACGTTCAACGTTCAATGTTCAAAGTGGTATGATGTCCGTAATTTTGAAATGCCGCACGAAACCTATGACCAGCAGGTGCGAGTAGATATGCTGTTTCAGGTTGTTGACAGACGCCTGTTGGATGTCGCCCAGATAACCGATGGAATAGGTGTTGCGACCCCACGTTACGTTGAGTGTAAGCATATTCCGCAGCGAGGGCGCACAAATGAATGTGGTGGGCACGATGTTGTGGTCGTAGTTGCCCTTGTTGAAAATCTCGTAATAGGACTGTCCGTAATTGGGACTGAACATGACACCGCACAAGGGCACAAAGACCTCATAGCGCAGTGATGCCGGAAAACGCCACAGATGGAAGCGGTAGTCGGCGATGCCTGACGGACCTATATTCGCGAAGAGGCGCATCTGTGCGGGATTATTCTGGTTTTGCATGTTGTAGAGCACTCCGATGGCGCCGTCAATCATGCCTCCGGCTTTCACGTTGAGCCGCCCGCCCATGAAATCCCAGTTGTAGTGCCATGCGTAGCCGTAATTGGCCTGCAGGGCCATGGAGGTGCCGTCGCCGCGGCTGCTGCCTGTGCTGATAAGTGTCTGCGTGGTCATCTGGCGTGTCCACCGGCTACCGGGACGTATGCTTGTCTTTTCGTTGATGAACCGCAGTTCCGCCCCTTTGAATTTCTCGGGCGAGAGATAGGTGTCGAGCATGTCGGTGTAACCCACAGCGAAATAATTGGCCGAGACAGTCTCTTTCTTCGGGGCGATGGTGTCGCTCTGAGCCATGATGCCCGTAGCGCACACCCAGAGCATGAGCATGATGAGATGTCGCCTATTCATCTTCTTCAAACAGATTGAGTTTCAGTTGGCCGGTAATCTCGTCAATCACCTGTTGCTGGCTTTTTCCTGCGTCGGGGTCCAGGTCCTCATTATCGTCAGCATTTTCATCTTCACCGCCATCTTCCTGCTCTTCGGGGAACCGTGTCGGCTCCAATTCTTCAATCTTGGCGATTTGCCAGGTGGTGATGCGCTTTCCCTTGGCCTTGAAACCCTTTACTCCGATAAACTGTTCCACGTCGATTTCCATCGGGGGACGGTTTTCGTCGGCACCGCCAAAGGTGACGAGCAGTCGCGGGAAGACCGTGTCGGTAAGCAGCACCTGTTGCGAGTTGGGGTTGTCGCCCAGATAGTTCTGATGCCGTTTGGAAGCCTCCATGAGGAAGCGTTTCACATAGGGGTATCCCTGCTGGTCGGCATCGTAGAGCACCGCGCTCCACACTTTGTCTTGCTGCCATTTCTCGATAATCAGGATGTTATCCTCATAGTGGTTGTTGGTGTCGAAGTTGGTAATATAGAACTCTCCGTTTTTAAGCACCACGAGGATGGCGTCGCTCTCGTTGAACTCGCCCAGATACAATCCGTGCTCATCGTAGTTGAGGCGTTTCACATCGGGGTCGAACCACACCTTTCTTCCTCCCAGTGTGCTGTGTCCGTGACTCTTGAGGCTGATGCGGTGTATGGGGTTTTTGGTCAGGAGGTTGCCTTTCGATGCACGTCCCTTGATGATGATTTCCGAGAAATCCTTCTCGAGGAAAATCTTCTTGAGTTTGGGGTTGGGGTCAAGTGTCACCTTGATAATCTCAGCTTCGCCGTTGGGGTTGGCGGTGAAGTAGAGCACGCGCGAACCGGCTGTGCCCTGCGTCAGGTCATATTCTTTGTCGCGGGTCAGGCTGGTCACATTAAATCGTTTCATGAAATAGAAGCCGTGCTTGCCGTCACGATAGACCACGTTGTAGATGGTGCGCTTGTCGTTTTTCTTGAACACCTGTACATGGAGCACGTTTTTACCCACGAACACTTTTTCCGCCACACGAATCACCTTGTATTTACCGTCTTTATAGAAGATGATGATGTCGTCGATATCGGAACAGTTGCAGACATACTCGTCTTTCTTCAGTCCGGTGCCGATGAATCCGTCAGCGCGGTTGATGTAGAGTTTCTCGTTTGCCTCGACCACTTTTGCCGCCACGATGGTGTCGAAATTCTTGATTTCGGTGTGGCGTGGGTGTTCGGCGCCGTATTTCTTCTTGATGAACTCAAACCAGTTGACCGTGACATCGGTCAGGTGAGCCAGGTCGCGCTCTATCTCCTCAATCTGTTCCTTGAGGCGTGCCATCAGTTCGTCGGCCTTGTCCTTGTTGAATTTCAGGATGCGCTGCATCTTGATTTCCATCAGTCGCAAGATGTCTTCTTTTGTCACCTCGCGTATCATCTGCGGATAATAGGGCGTCAACCGCTCATCCACGTATTCGCAGGCGGCATCCATCGTCGGGGCGTTCTCGAAGGGCTTGCCCTTATAGATGCGCTCTTCGATGAAGATTTTCTCCAGAGAGGCGAAGTGGAGTTGTTCGAGTAGTTCGTTGCGGCGAATCTCCAGTTCCTGACGTATCAGGTCTTTGGTCTGCTCGGCCGAGTGGCGCAGCACGTCGCTCACGGTGAGGAACTGCGGTTTGTTGTCTTGAATGACGCAGCAGTTGGGCGAGATGTTGATTTCGCAGTCAGTAAAGGCGTAGAGGGCATCGATGGTCTTGTCTGACGACACGCCCGGTGCCAGATGCACGAGAATCTCCACGTCGGCGGCTGTCAGGTCCTCGACTTTGCGCGCTTTGATTTTTCCCTTCTCCACGGCTTTGGTGATGGAGTCGATGAGTGTCTCCGATGTCTTGGAGAAAGGTATCTCGCGTATGACGAGTGTTTTGTTGTCGAGTTTTTCGATTTTCGCACGTACTTTGATGACTCCGCCACGCTGTCCGTCGTTGTATTTCGACACGTCGATGCTGCCGCCGGTGGGGAAGTCGGGGTAGAGGTGGAACTCCTCGCCCCTGAGATGGCTGATGGCCGCGTCGCACAACTCATTGAAATTGTGCGGCAGGATTTTCGACGACAGTCCCACGGCGATGCCCTCAGCGCCTTGCGCCAAGAGCAGGGGATATTTCACGGGCAACGTGATAGGTTCTTTGTTGCGCCCGTCATAAGACAGTTGCCACTCGGTGGTTTTGGGGTTGAACACCACGTCGAGGGCGAATTTCGACAGTCGGGCCTCAATGTAACGTGATGCTGCTGCGGGTGAACCGGTCAGAATGTTTCCCCAGTTGCCCTGTGTGTCGATGAGCAAGTCTTTCTGTCCCATCTGCACCAGCGCGTCGGCGATGGATGCGTCGCCATGGGGGTGAAACTGCATGGTGTGTCCCACGATATTCGCTACCTTGTTGTAGCGACCGTCGTCCATGCGCTTCATCGAGTGGAGGATGCGCCGCTGCACAGGTTTCAGACCGTCTTCGATATGGGGCACGGCGCGCTCCAGAATGACGTACGAGGCATAGTCCAAGAACCAACTCTGGTACATGCCGCTGAGGTGGTGCACTGCTGACGCGTCGAAACGGCTCACGGGTTTGTAGTCGGAGTGCAGACCGCTGTCTTCATCAGCCGATGATGCCTCCTCAGCCTCTTCTTCCGCTATGTTTTCAGGTTGCTGGATATCCTCTTCTGCGGGATTCTCCTCATTCAGTATCTCGTCTTTTATTTCGTCGTCCATAATTTGATGTTATCTTTGAGTTCGTCCTCGTTAAACCATTGTCATAATCTGTGTACGGGACAACTGGTTTAACTACAGACTGCTTAACTGTTTCATTAAGTTGAATTATTTGATTTTCAGTGACTTGACTACATCCTCCTCGATAGTGTTGCCGAGCACTTTTGCTTGGTTCTCACTGTAGATGTAGGTCAGTTCGTAGCGGCGTCCGCCTTTGTATTTGGCTTTATACACCTGATGGAAGAGTTCGCCGCCCTCGACGGTGATGGTCCATCCGTCTGCTTCCTCCGCTGTCGATACCTTGGTGCCTTCTTCTCCGTCAAGTTCTGCCACGAGGGAAACCATCTCTGCTTTGATGTCATCGGGAGTGAAAGCCTTGCCGCCGTAGTTGTCGGATGCGATGACGCTCAGCGCGTTCATCTCCTCGCCGTCGATGGCAAAGTTGGCGCCTTCAGCCATAGCCGGGTCGTCGGTGCATTTCATCTGCACCGGCACAAGCACGCTGTAACCGTATTTCTCGTTGATGTAATTCTCATACAAGGCAGGCTCGCCCTCATTGTTGATGGCTGCCGTCGAGTCTGTGGCTGTCTCTTTGGCGTTATTGTCCGTGTTTCCGCCTTCCGTTTTCTTGCAACTGGCCATACCGAAAAGCATGGCGATACCCAGTACGGGTATCATCAAAAGTGTTTTTTTCATGCGCTAAAATGAGATTTTGCAAAATCACCGCAAAAATACGGATTTTTTTGCAAAATCCCATCGGTTTTATGCAAAAACTATTATTGTTCGCTATCTGTTCTCAACCTCCCGTTCTCTAATCTTATTTCATCGTTGAGAATCTTTTCATACAATGATTTGGCGGGACAGATGAAAATCTCTGCGCGTCGGTTTTCCTTTCTTCCCACGCTGGTGTTGTTGTTGGCTACCGGCCATTCGTCGCCGCAACCCATGGGGTCGAGGATGCGTTCTTGAGCGACCCCCATGCCTGTCAATACTTCGGCGATGCTTTCCGCACGGGCTTGGGTCAATAATGTGCGGTTTTGGAAGGAGGAGTATTCGCAATGGCAGATAATCATGACCACAGTGTGCGGGTTGGCGTCAAGCAGTTGTGCTATCTGTCGTAGCAATTCAGAACCACGATCCGTCAAACGGGGCGACATGGAGTTGAACAGAAAGTCTGTGGAAATCGTGATTTTCGCTAATCTTGAATTGTATTCTTCCATGACCTCTTCCACGGTCAGACCGTCAATCGCTTGGAGTGGGGCGATGATGCGCTCACGCATGTATCTTTGTGCGATGCCACTCTTGTAACTGGTGGTAGGGATAGGCGGTTGTCTTCCTATCATTTCTTTGTATTTGGAGAAATACGGTCTTTCCGGTTTTGACAGGTCGATGCCAATGGAATGAGGTTCGCTGATGGCCGATAGATTGTTTTTCGATTTGCATCCGAGTATGCAAAGTGAGATTATCAACAAGAAAAATGCGTTTTTTTTCATGTTTTCCGGTGTTATTTTCGTTTGTTTCCACAAAGATAATGATTATCTGACAGATAAAGGGCAAAAAAAGCGAAAAATGGTCGATTTTTCCGTTGTGTGCGCACACAGTACTTTGATTTAGGTCAAAAAAGGGGGTGCTTTTCGTTGAAAAGGGGTCGCAAGTATTGTGGAATTTGTGAAACAGCATTACTTTTGCACCAGAAAAACAAGACATCGGGTGTCGAAACCAATGTTAGCGGACATGAGGTCAGGTGCGAAAGAGATGTTTTGAATGCGAAAGCATAGAAATAGAAAAGATTGATAAAAATATTATAAGGTAAAGAGACCATTTTCAGAGTACTTAGGTAAGAAGATTGTTTGGCAGAATAAGTAGGTTTTAAGAGGTAAAAAGAGAATTGTTACAGGAAAGTAAAAAGATTGCAGGATAACTTAAAAGAACGCTTACGCCGAGATGGCGCGCAGATTGTTTCACTTAAAGTAAAGAAAGGATAACAGTTATGAGTATTACAGTTTTTGTGGCAGTAAGTGCCATGATGGTGGCTACAGCCATCCTGTGTGACAACATGATTGAGAGAAAATAACTCACACAGTATCTTTTGAAAAATTTGAGAAATAGGTAAATATGCTCGGCGGGCGGCTTCTGATGGATTCAGAAACCGCCCGCTTTTATTCGGTCATGAGGGTATGGCTTTTTAAGGTCGTTAAGGATAGAAGGCGATACCCTGCTGTACTGTCAATCTGTTGCCTGTACTATTGTCTTTTATCTCCTTCTATCTCCTTCTACCTTCTTTTATCTTCTTGACAGTTAAATTGTTTATTCAAAATAGAAACTCAGCACGAACATCTTGGTGCTGGCTTCACTCACCGACTTGGTGTATTGCAGCATGTTCTTGTTCTTGAGTTTCTCGCTGTGCTTCGGGTCGAGGGCATTGCCCAGGCTGAACATGAATTTGAGTTCTGGACGGAGTTTGAAGAATGGCAGGTAGAAATCACAACCTACACCCGCTTCAAAAAACAGGTCGGTCCCCTTGAGTTTCAAATAGTCATTGTCGCGCGCCGAGAGGTTGATCATCGGGTTCAAACCTACCATCACATAAGGACGGTGGTTGTTGAAACGCGGTGAGGCGAAAATCAAGTCAAGGGCGGTGGAGACGTATGCCGATTTCAACTCCTGATGTTCCTCTATTTCCTTTTCTTCGGAGTAATTGTGAAACATGAGGTGGCGGGTGCCGAAATACATGGCGGGCGCCACGCGGAACTGGAAATGCTCGCTCAGGCGGAATTCTCCCAGCACACCCACGTTGAAACCGGGATCCCAACGGTCCTGGTCGCAGGTGACAAGCCGCTCAGCCATGGTGCCGTCTTCCATCTCGAGCGTTTGTGGCCCGACGTTGAGAAATTCAACGTCTTGCAGGTGAGTGCCCACGAACACACCGAAATGAAACGGGCGCAAATCAGTATAAGGCCTGTTTTGCACACGCCGCGTCTGACCCATGACATGCACTGCGCACAGCAGGGTCAACATCAAACAGAATATCGTTCTCCGCATACACCAATAACGAGTTTTTAGGTGGTTTATTGCATACGGCTGTCGTTTATTCATGATGAGCCTTGGCTGTGCGTCCTGTTCTCGGACCGCTTTCCCGCTGTGCGGCAACTATGGTTTCCGCGCCGGTTATGCGCACAAAAAAGGCAGCCCGTGTATGGACTGCCCTTCAATATGATTCCGATGATTGGTTACATTACGGAAGGCTGATAGCCTCTGACGGACAAACGTCAGCGCAAGTGCCGCACTCTGTGCACTCATCAGGGTTGATTGAATACTTGTCGCCCTCGGAGATGGCTCCAGCGGGACATTCATCGATACAGGTACCGCAAGCGATACAGTCGTCACCAATTACGTATGCCATAATTCTTTTTTAAGTTTATTGGTTCAAAAATGTTTATTTACTCTCTTATATGATGCAGGTCATACCTACATTTTGTTGGTGCAAAGATACATCTTTATTTCGAAATACCTACATGTGATGAGGTTTTTTTTGTTATTTAGACGGATTCAAAATAAAAAAGTTTAATTTCTCGTTAAAAGCGTGTTGATGACATAATAAAAACATCCAATCATTTTTTGATTTAGGTCAATGTTTTTTCTTTTTAACTTTATTAAGGAAAAAGAGTTTGAAAAATCTTTTGTTTTGCACTTGATTTAAAGTAACTTTGCAACAATTTTACAAGTGACATATTTATGACTGACAAAAAACAAATAAAAACCGCACTTATCTCCGTTTTTCACAAGGACGGACTGGATGAGTTGCTGAAAAAGTTGAATGAAGAAGGGGTAAAATTCCTTTCTACCGGAGGTACGCAGAAATTTATTGAGTCGTTGGGTTATGAATGCCAGACTGTGGAGAGTGTGACCACTTATCCGTCAATTCTCGGCGGACGTGTGAAGACACTGCATCCCAAAGTGTTCGGAGGCATTCTGGGCCGTCGCGAACTGGAGTCTGACTGCGAGCAGATGGCACAATACGAGATACCAGAGATAGACCTCGTCGTCGTTGACCTCTATCCCTTTGAGGATACGGTGGCCAGCGGTGCCTCAGAGGCCGACATCATTGAGAAAATCGACATCGGCGGCATCTCGCTCATCCGTGCCGGTGCCAAAAACTTCAACGACGTGGTCATCGTACCGAGCAAAGCCGAATATGGTGTGCTGCTCGATATCCTCAAGGAGAAAGGTGCTTACACCGATTTGGCCGACCGCCGTATGTTTGCTACCCGCGCCTTTGGCGTCAGTTCACACTACGACACTGCCATACACGAGTATTTCAGCAGAGGTTAGAGGTAAGAGGTTGGAAATAAGGGGTTAGAGGTTAGAAGTAAGAGGTTAGAGAATGCTTCGCTAATTGAAAACTATTGTCTTCACTCCTTCACTTCTCCACTCCTTCACTCCAAAATTTTTCACATTTCATTTTTTATTAAGATGGGATTCTTTTCGTTTATACAAGAGATAGCTATGGACTTGGGCACCGCCAATACGATTATCATCAGTGATGATAAAATCGTGGTGGACGAGCCATCCGTGGTGGCTCTCGACCGCAGAACGGACAAGATGATAGCCGTGGGCGAGAAAGCCAAACTGATGTACGAGAAAACGCATGACAACATCCGCACCGTCCGACCGCTTCGCGATGGTGTGATAGCCGACTTTACGGCATGTGAGTTAATGATGCGCGGATTGATTAAGATGGTTCACTCCGGTAGCCGTCTGTTCTCACCTTCACTGCGCATGGTCATCGGTGTGCCTTCGGGCGCGTCTGAGGTGGAACTGCGTGCTGTGCGCGACTCTGCCGAACATGCCGACGGCCGCGATGTGTATCTGATTTTCGAGCCGATGGCTGCCGCTATCGGTATCGGTATCGACGTTGAGGCTCCTGAGGGCAACATGATTGTCGATATAGGTGGCGGTTCTACCGAGATTGCCGTCATCTCATTGGGCGGTATCGTGTCGAACAACTCTATCCGCACCGCCGGCGACGATCTGACCGCCGACATTCAGGAGTACATGAGCCGTCAGCACAATGTGAAGGTGTCAGAGCGTATGGCCGAGCGTATCAAGATACATGTGGGAAGCGCATTGACCGACTTGGGCGACGAGACGCCCGAAGACTACATTGTGCATGGTCCTAACCGTATCACGGCACTGCCTATGGAGGTGCCGGTGTGCTATCAGGAAATCGCACACTGTCTGGACAAGACCATCGCAAAGATTGAGAATGCGGTGCTCTCGGCTCTGGAACAAACTCCTCCCGAGTTATATGCCGATATCGTGCACAACGGTATCTATCTCACTGGCGGTGGAGCATTGCTGAGGGGGCTTGACAAACGTCTGCACGACAAAATCAACATCCCCTTCCATATCGCGGAAGACCCGTTGCACAGCGTGGCAAAAGGAGCGGGTGTGGCATTGAAGAATGTTGACCGCTTCTCGTTCCTCATGAGATAATCGACACAGGCTGGCCTCACGCGTGATAACGGGTAGAGCCAGCCTTCATAAATTTCTGGTCGGTGCGCAATCTATTAGAGTTTCTCTCACGACATAACCACTGGTTCGTATTCATTTTATTAGAGGTGGTGGGATTGGTGCTGCTGTTTCAGTACAGCAGTTACCATGCCAGTGTGTGGTCCTCGTCCGCCAATGCCATCACGGGAAAGGTGATGGAGGCCGACGCATGGGTGGGCGCTTTCTTCCACATGCGCGGCGAGAATGAGGACCTGACCGTGCGCAACTTGCAGTTGGAGCAGGAGGTGAGCGCGCTGCGTACACGTCTGAATGAACTCGAGCGTGCTGATACGACAGGCCAGGTGCGTCGTGCTTTGGAGATTGATTCGCTCCAGACCATTGCTGCCAAAGTGATTGGCAATACAGTACACAAACCCAACAACTTGATGACAATCGACAAAGGCGAGGCCGACGGCGTGATGCCCGACATGGGCGTGGCCTGCGGCACCGGCGTGGTGGGTATCGTCTATATGACCTCTGCCCATTATTCGGTGGTGATTCCTGTGCTCAATGAGAAATCAAACATCAGTTGCGCCATTCAGGGCAGGGGCTATTTCGGATATCTCCACTGGAACGGCGGTCCGAGCAATGTGGCGTACGTGGATGATGTGCCCCGCCATGCGAAGTTTGAGACGGGCGACACCATAGTCACCAGCGGTTATTCCACTGTCTTCCCCGCAGGGCTGATGGTGGGTGTGGTGACCGAGCAACTTGACTCGCGCGACGGATTGTCATATCGCTTGAAAGTGAATCTGACGACGGATTATGCACAGTTGCGCAATGTGTGTGTCATACGCTATGCCCGCAGGCAAAACGAACAGGCAGAGTTGGAACAGAAGGCTGAGGAAGCCCTCGAAGTGAAAAAATAACAGGGGAGGGCAGTAACATGAATTTTAGTTATCTGAGACATCTGTTAAGTTTCCTCGCCTTGGGGGTGGTGCAAGTGTTTGTACTCAACCACATCTCTTTGTTCGGTGTGGCCACGCCATTGTTGTATATCTTCTTTGTGCTGAAGATGAGGCGTAACTATCCCCGGTGGGCTATCATCGTCGAGGCGTTCGTGCTCGGACTGCTGATGGATACCTTCCAGAATACGCCCGGTGTGGGCGCTTGTTCGATGACACTGCTGGGTATGATGCAACCCGTGTTGCTCGATTTGTTCGTCACGCGTGAATTGGCGGAAGACGCACGCCCTTCGGCGGCGGAACTCGGCCGTATCAAATATTTCTATTATGTCACTATCGCCACAGTGATTTATTGTGTGGCGTTTTACACGTTGGAATTGTTTGCCTTCTTCAACTGGATGCAGTGGATACAGCGTGTTGTCGGCAGCAGTGTGCTTACGATATTGCTTATCATGCTTCTGGAGATGGCGCAGAAACGGAAAGAATGAGGCCGTTTCGTGAAGGCAAAACAAAAACTACTGACCAGAGAGAATAAAAATGATAATGTGGACTAAATTATGAATGAAAGGAACAAAGAATGAAAGAGTATGAACTTGACAAACGACGTTGGGTGATAGGTGGTGTGGCCATTGCCGTGGTGGTGATGTACATCATCCGGCTGTTCTATCTCCAGATTATGAGCCCCGACTACAAGAAAAACGCTGACAGCAACGCTTTTCTGAAGAAGGTGGAATATCCGTCGCGAGGCATCATCTCTGACCGAAACGGTAAATTGTTGGTGTATAACAAGCCCTCATACGATATTATGGTGGTGATGAATGAGGTGGGCAACCAACAAGACTCGCTTCAGGTGCTCGACACCCTGGAGTTCTGCCGTACGCTCGACATCACCCCCGACTTTTTCGAACGGCGTATGAGCGACATCAAGGACCGGTCGAAAAACCCCGGTTATTCGCCCTATACGCAGCAGGTGTTCATGTCGCAACTGTCCGACCAGGAGTTCAGCATTTTTAATGAGAAATCGTATCGTTTTCCGGGTTTCTATATCCAAAAACGAAGCGTACGCCAATATGAATATCCCAATGCGGCATTGGTGTTGGGCGACGTGGCCGAGGTGTCGTCCGCTGAAATCAAAAAGGATGATTACTACCAGCCTGGCGATTATATCGGCAAGGTGGGGGTGGAGAGTTCTTATGAGACATATCTGCGTGGTAAGAAAGGTGTGCAGGTGCTCTTGCGCGACTCTCGCGGACGCATACAGGGCAATTATCAAAACGGCGAATACGACACGCAGCCCACGCCGGGAAAAAACCTGACGTTGAGCATCGACATAGAATTGCAGAGTCTGGGCGAGCGGCTCATGGAGGGAAAACTGGGCAGTATCGTGGCCATCGAGCCTTCCACGGGCGAGATATTGTGTCTGGTGTCGAGCCCTTCCTATGACCCGCAAATGATGATTGGCCGCCAACGTGGAAAAAATCACATGGCATTGAGTCGCGACCCGATGAAACCGTTGCTCAACCGTGCTATCATGGGTACCTATCCGCCGGGCTCGACGTTCAAGACATCGCAGGCGCTCACCTTCCTCAGCGAGGACATCATCACCGAAGCCACCAACTATCCTTGCCATCGGGGATTTGTCTATTCGGGCATGCGTGTGGGTTGTCACGGCCATGGCTCACCGCTCAGCCTGATACCGGCCATCGGCACGTCGTGCAACGGTTACTTCTGCTGGGGGCTGTATCACATGCTGACCGACAAAAAATACAATGGCGTGTCGAATGCGATGAATGTGTGGCGCGACTATATGGTGAGCATGGGCTTTGGCTATAAATTGGGCGTGGATTTGCCCGGTGAGGCGAGAGGCATGATACCCAACGGCGATTTCTATGACAATGCCTTCAAAAACGGGTGGAACGCGCTCGGTGTCATCAGTATCGCCATCGGACAGGGTGAGGTGACGCTTACCCCGTTGCAAATAGCCAATCTGGGAGCGACCATCGCCAACCGCGGTTATTACATTACGCCCCATGTGGTGAAAGAGATTGAGGACACACCTTTGGATTCTCTTTATACCGTCAAGCACTACACGAAAGCGCCCCGCAGCGCATACGAACTGGTGGTGCAGGGTATGCGAAGGGCAGTGCAGGCAGGTACTTGCCGCCGCGCCAACCGCTCTGACTATGCGGTGTGCGGAAAGACCGGTACCGCGCAGAACAGGGGACGCGACCACAGCGCATTCATGGGATTCGCACCGATGGAAGACCCGCAGATTGCCATCGCTGTCTATGTGGAGAACGGCGGTTTCGGAGCCACCTTCGGTGTGCCTATCGGTGCGCTGATGATGGAACAGTATATCAAGGGCAAGTTGTCGTCGTCGTCAGAGTCGCAGGCGGCAAGTATCCAACGTAATCACATCAACTATGGCAAAGCAGACCGATAAAGGCTCAAGCGTGATTCGCTCACTCGACTGGTGGACAGTGGCTATCTATGTGGCACTGCTGGCTTTTGGCTGGCTCAGTGTCTGCGGCGCGTCGTATAGTTTCGAGAACCCTGACCTCTTTAGCCTTGATACCCGCTCGGGGATGCAGATAGTGTGGATAGGCACGTCGCTGGTGCTGGGACTGGTCATCTTGTTGCTCGACAACCGCTATTACGACACGTTTGCATATGTGATTTACGGCATCATGTTGGTGTTGCTGTTCGGTACTATTTTCAATCCGCATGAAATCAAAGGCTCACGTTCGTGGCTGGTGATGGGTCCCTTGAGATTGCAACCTGCCGAGTTTGCCAAATTCGCCACCGCCTTGGCCGTCAGCAAATACATGAGCGCATACGGGTTCAGTATGCAGAACATGCGCAACTTCATTTCTGCCTGCGCCATTGTGCTGTTTCCGATGATACTGATTGTCGGGCAGAAAGAGACGGGCTCGGCATTGGTCTATCTGTCGTTCTTCCTCATGTTTTATCGTGAGGGAATGCCGGGCAGCATCCTTTTCGCGGGGGTGGCCATGGTCGTCTATTTCGTCTTGGGCATACGTTACGAGCAGTTGCAACTGCTCAATACGCCCACGTCGGTGGGTAAGTTTGTCGTGCTGTTATTGGTGCAGATATTCACTTCCGCCATGGTCTATGTCTATTGCAATGACAAACGCAAAGCATTGGGTATCTTGAGTTATATCCTCACGGTCACATTCGGGTTCCTGCTGTTCTCGGTCTATGTCATACCTTTTGATGTGGTGTGGGTGCAACTGGTCATCTGTGCGGCGTTGATAGGATTCCTGATATATCAGGGATTGGGGTCGCGGGTGCGCAATTACCTGTATATCGCGCTGTTTTCACTGGGCAGCATCATCTTTTTCTACTCTGCCAGTTATGTGCTCAATCAGGTGATGGGAGCCCATCAGCGCGCACGTATCAATGTGTTGCTGGGTCTTGACGAGGATATCTCGGGTGCGGGATACAATGTGCATCAGAGCGAGATAGCCATTGGTTCGGGCGGCTTGGCGGGCAAAGGCTTCCTCAACGGCACGCAGACAAAATTGAAATTCGTGCCGGAGCAGGATACCGACTTCATCTTCTGCACGGTTGGCGAAGAGGAGGGATTTCTCGGCTCGTCGGCAGTGCTGATATTGTTTTTGCTGTTGATATTAAGGATTATCTATCTGGCTGAACGACAACCGTTTAAGTTCGGGCGTGTGTATGGTTATTGTGTGCTTGGCATCTTCTTCTTCCATGTCTTTGTGAATGTGGGCATGGTGCTCGGCCTCACGCCTGTCATCGGCATTCCTTTGCCGTTCTTCAGTTATGGTGGCTCGTCGTTGTGGGGCTTCACCATCCTGCTCTTTATCTTCCTCCGCATCGATGCCGGCAGAAAGGAGTTGGTGAAGGAGTAGGAGAGAACCTCCCCCTAACCCCCTCCGAAGGAGGGGGCAACCTAATGTTCTAAGGTTTAGTGTTTAGGGTTTAAGGTTTAGTGTTCTAACTGTAATTCTTAAACCTCAAACCTCAAATCTCAAATCTATCTCTGTTCCAGTCTTATTCCTACGTCGTTGATGCCGGATATGCTGTGGCGCCGCATGTTATGGCTGACATTGATGTGGAGGGAATCTCCCTTGTGGAGTGAGATAAATTTGAAAACCAACTGGTTTTGGAAAATGGAAAAACCCTTTCCCGATGCATCGCCTTCATCGTCATAGACATCGATTTGCAAGGTGTCGATGAGATGTTTGCCGGAAGGGAGTATTTGCTGGTCAACGGTCAATGAGAGTTGGCGGAAAGGGTAGTTGTTGTCTGTGCGGATGTTCAGTTCTTCGATATAGGTGCCGTCTTGTTCGATGGCAGGCACGTCGAAGGTGAGGATACTGTCGCGGTCCCATCCTGACGCGTCTGTATGCCGGTATTCGTCATACTGGGTATAAGGATGACATGCCACTGCCGTGATGCACAGACACAACAGCAGTGGCATGAATAGGATGTATAGAAGATGTTGCCGCTTGTTCATCTCAAGAAAAAGCAATTACTCCGCTTGTTCTCCTTGCGGGCGTTTCCGTTTGTTCATCTGGCGAGTTGCGCCCTGATTCTTGGCGTTGTTGAAACCCTGGTCGTTGTTTACGGGTTTGTTCTGGGCTGCTTTGCGTTTTTTCTTCTTTTTCTTGTTTTTGTCAAATCGGGTGATGCTTTCACTTTCCAACAAGTCGATGGGACGGTCGTTTTCACGGTTTTCGTCATCGTCGGTCAGTGTGAGCGGTTTCTCGCCCCGTTTATTCATCTCGATGATCTCGTGTGCTCTTGCCGCTGTGATAGTTTCGATGTTGGCAGCCATGCCCTTGGCGGTGGAGTAGGTGATGAGACCTGCTAAAATGTCAACCTTGAACGGGAAATAGTCGTTATCGACCGTCTGCAGCACTGCGTCGCGCGGCGGCATGCTTTTCCCTGCTTCGATATAATCGTCCACCTCGTAGTTGAGGCAGCATTTCAGTTTGGCGCACATGCCGGCCAATTTCTGCGGACTGAGCGAGATATCTTGGAACCGTGCGGCATTGGTGCTCACACTGACAAAATTCTTCATCCATGTGGCACAGCACAGTTCGCGTCCGCAGGGACCTGTTCCGCCTATGCGTCCTGCCTCCTGACGTGCGCCTATCTGTTTCATTTCGATGCGCACATGGAACGTGTCGGCCAGCACCTTGATCAGTTGACGGAAATCCACGCGTTCGTCGGCAATGTAATAGAAGATGGCTTTATTGCCGTCGCCTTGATACTCCACATCGCCGATTTTCATTTCCAGACCGAGGTCTTTGGCTATCTGGCGGCTCTGAATCATGGTGTCGTGCTCGCGCGATTTCGCTTCCTCGTATTTGTCCATATCCACCTGTTTGGCGAGGCGGTAGATACGGCGTATGTCATCGGCCGATTTCAGGTTGGCCTTCTTGATTTGCAGTTTCACCAGTTGTCCGGTGAGTGTCACCACGCCGATATCGTGTCCGGGATTGGCTTCCACCGCCACGATGTCGCCTTTTTTCAGGTCCAGTCCGTTGACGTTGTGGTAATAGCCTTTCCGTGTGTTTTTGAATTGCACTTCCACCAGGTCAGTGCTCTCGGCGTTGCCCGGCACATCAGCCAACCAGTCGTAGGTGTTCAACTGCTTGTCTTGTCGGCCCACGCCCCGGCGGCAGAGTCCGCGGTCGCACCCCGTCGCCAGTTTGAATTTCATATTTTTATAATCCATGAATTCCTTATTTATTTTATTCAGGATGAAGAGTGAAGAGAACGGCCTGTTCTCTCGCTCCTTGCCCTTCGTCCCTTTATTTCAGTTTCATAATCGTAAACAGTGCGAGGTCGAAGAATACGATTCTTGCCGCAGCGTTTTGTCCGATGTCACGGATGGCAAGTTGCAACTTATCCGTCAACTCGATGACATTGCCCTCATGGATGAAACGTGCGAAATTGCGTGCGAAATTCTCTTCATCGGCGGTCATGTAGTTCAGTTCCTTCTGGTGGAAATTATACATGAAATTCTCGCGTATGAGCCGCATGAAATAGGTGAGCATCCGTATTTGCTTCTCACGTCCGAAGGCGGCCACGTTTTCCGACCATTTCTTCAGTTCTTTCACGTTGCGCATGTAAGCCAGCCGCATGAGCATGATAAACATGTCGAGGAAGAGGCGGTTCTCATTGCCTGCATCCAGTTCTTCAAGGGCTTTCATCCAGTCACCGGCCGAGATGCGCGCTATGCGTCGTGCGGCATCCTCGTCGATGCCCCGCTGGTTGACAAGCGCCTGATAAATGTCGTCTTCGCTGATGCGGCGGAAGTCGATGCGCTGTGTGCGGCTGATGATGGTGTCGAGCAGTTGTTCGGGGTGCTCGCTCACCATGATGAACACCGTCTGCGAGGGTGGTTCCTCCAGCAGTTTGAGCAGTTTGTTGGCCGCTTGGGCATTCATCTTTTCGGGCAGCCAGATGAGTGACACCTTATAGCCGCCTTGGCTGGATTTGATGCTCAGTTTCCGGCTCAGTTCATCGCTCTCGGCCACGGTGATGATGGATTGCTGGTTCTCTACCGGCAGCAGTTCCATCCACTGTTGCAGTGTGAAATAGGGTCCGCCGCTGAGCAGGCGTTTCCATTCGCGGTTGAAATCGTCGCTGATCGGTTTGTAGTCGGCAGGCATCCCCTTCTGTTTGATGGTGGGGTAGGTGAAGTGCAGGTCGGGATGCTCCCACCGCCGCACCATGGCGCACTGCCGGCATTCATTGCAGCAATCATCGTCGCTGTCGTGCGTTTTGCAAAGCAGATAGGAGGCGAATGCCAAGGCCGTGGCCATCTTGCCGCATCCGTAGGGACCGCAGAACAACATGGCGTGAGGCACACGATTGTCGGCCACCATTTGGCGCAACCGCGCTTTCACTTCTTCCTGTCCGATGACTTCGCTGAAACGCATCGCTTTCTGATTGGCATTATTGGGCAAATGAGGCTTAACGACCCTGTCGGCCCAATGTTTTTCTTTTACAATAGTCTGTTCACCACCTCTTTGACGGCATCGACTGCCGAAACGGTGTAGAAATGAATGTTTTTCACACCGTGGGCGTAGAGGTCGCGGCACTGGTGGGTGGCCCACTCGATACCCAGACGGCGTGCGTCTTCGTCGGTTTTACAGCGGATAACCTCTGCTGCCAACTCTTGCGGGATGTCGCAATGGAAGGTTTTGGGCACCACCGTCAGTTGCGACAGTTTGGCAAATGGCTTAATGCCCGGAATGATGGGGATGGTGATGCCCATCTCCCGTGCCAGCCGCACAAACTCGTAGTATTTCTCGTTGTCGAAGAACAGTTGGGTCACGGCATATTGCGCGCCCAGGTCTTGTTTCATCTTCAGGTAGAGCATGTCTTGCTCCAGATTGGGCGCCTCCTCGTGTTTCTCGGGATAGCATGCCACACCGAACGAGAACGGACGGCCCGGATTCTTGATGGGGGTGCCGTCGGCGAAGAAACCCTCATTGAACCGCCTGACCTGCTGGATGAGGTCGGTGGTGTGGGTGTGTCCGCCCGGGGTAGGGGTGAACACGCGGTCGTCTTTCGCTTTGTCGCCGCGGAGCAACAGCACGTTTTCTATGCCGAGAAACTGCAGGTCGAGCAGTTCATATTCGATATTCTCGATGGTGGTGCCGCTGCAGATGATATGCGGGATGACGGGAATGCCGAACCGCTGTTGGATGACGGCTGCGATGGCGATGGTGCCGGGGCGAAGACGCACACGCCGCCGCTCCAGAAGTCCGTCGCCCGCCTCCTTATACACAAACTCGCTGTGATGCGTGGTGATGTTGATATAGAGCGGGTCCAACTCCTTCAGTTTGGCGATGGTGCGGAAAAGGCTTTCCGTACCCGTGCCTTTGAGCGGCGGCAGCACTTCAAAAGAGAAGTGCCGCCCCGTCATATTGTCATCAAACAACCTTTGTATATTCATTTATTTGGATGTATAAGAAGTAAAGGAAGTTAAAGCCGATAATTCACTATTTTGGAGTGTAGGAGTGCAGGAGTTGAGGAGTGAAGACAATAGTTAGCCAATCGTTCCCTCCCTTTGGGAGGGTAAGGGTGGGTTCCTGTTTTCTGGCTCCCGCCCCCTGTCTCTATCCACGCCCCTCTCCCTTTGGGAAGGCTACGGGGGGGCGAGCATCGCTCGGGATGGAGGGGATGGGAGTGAGGCTTTTTACTTTTCTTTCTTCCAAAGTTTGGTCATGTCCTCCAAGGTCTTGCCTTTGGTCTCAGGAACCATACGCCAGACGAAGAGGGCTGCTATGATGCAGATACCGCCGTAGAGCGCATAGGTGAACCAGTGGCCGAATCCGTCGCCTTCAGACAGTTCCATGTTGAACATCGGCACGAAGGTGGTGCTGACAATCCAGTTGAAAATCCACTGGAAGGCCACAGCAATAGCCACGGCTGCGCCACGGATGGTGTTGGGGAAGATTTCGGAGATGAGCACCCAGCAGATGGGACCCCACGACATCATGAACGATGCGGAATAGACCATGATGCTGATGGCGGTGACAATCTCCATGCCTGGTTTGCCGAAGGTGAAGGCTACGCCCAAGGCGCCGATAGCCATACCGAGGCTACCCGTAATGAGCAGCGGTTTGCGGCCCCATTTCTCCACGGTGAAGATAGCCACGAGGGTGAAGAGAATGTTGATGATACCCATCAGCACGGTGACCTTCATCGGGTCTTCCATGCCCATGTCGCCGAAGATACGCGGGGCGTAGTAGAGCACGGCGTTGATACCCACAGCCTGCTGGAACACGCTGAGCATGATGCCCACGAAGATGACCACCCAACCATAGGTGAAAATCTTCTCGGTCTTGACGGTGATGGTCTCTTTGATGTCGGCGAGAATGGCTTTGGCCTTGTCGGTGCCGTTGATGCGGCCAAGAATGCCTTCTGCTTTCTTGTCCTGACCAATCATCACAAGGTAACGCGGGGTCTCGGGAACGAAGCAGATGAGCAGGGCGAACAGACCTGCGGGAACAGCCTCAGAACCAAACATATAGCGCCAACCGGTGGTCACTGTCCACTGTGCGGCGGGGTTGATGGCGGCAAGTCCCTTGCCCATCTCTTCCACGAGCGGCTGGATATGTTCACCTAAGATGAAGAAGTTGACGAAATAAACGACCAACTGGCCGAAGATGATGGCAAACTGGTTCCATGACACTAGGGTGCCGCGGATATTTGACGGTGCCACCTCGGCGATATACATCGGGCAGATGGCAGAGGCCAGTCCTACACCCACACCGCCGATGACGCGGTAGATATTGAATGCGATGAGCAGGTCGAATGTGGCTTTCCCCTTCTCGAAGAACAGGAACTCGGGGTTCATGCTGCCCAATGCCGAGATAAAGAACAGGATACCTGCCAGAATAAGTGATTTTTTACGTCCTAAACGAGTAGCAAGCAAACCTGAGAGGGCGGAGCCGATGATACAGCCGATAAGGGCTGACGAACAGGTGAAACCATGCCATGCGTCGGTGTAGTTGAAGTCGCCTGCATCTTTGAAGAATGCCTGAAGACCCTTTTCCGCGCCAGAAATCACAGCGGTGTCATAACCGAACAGCAAGCCGCCCAAGACGGCAACCAATACAATAGAGAATAGGTAGGCTTTGCTACCTGACTGATTTTGATTCATTCGTGTGAGGTTTTTATTTGTTGATGTTATTTTGGTTTATGGTTTGGTTTTGCCCTTCTGTGCTTGATATCGTTGCAAAATCGCCTCAGATTTAGAGTGGGCTGGTTACTTACTACACCCCTCGCCCTTCGGGGAGGGGGTCGGGGGTGAGGCTCCTATCAAACTGCAAAAGTACGGATAAATTTCCGCTTTGCCAAAAAATGTGCAAAAAAATAAGTTTTTGGCATCTGCTTCTTGCATTATAATAGCATTATATCATCTCAAGGAAATCATTCCAAAGGCGTCAGCCAGTTCCCCTCCTTTTTCAAAGGAGGGGTAATCTATATTAAGAAACAAGGTATTTAACGTTTTTAACACTTGTGTCAAATGTAAAAATATAATCCTTGTCAAACTTTTGCTTTTTTCTCACCATGGCAGTAAGTATATGTATGATTTTGTTCTTTACGT
>JAFZAH010000045.1 GCA_017548275.1 Prevotella sp. | reverse complement strand
GGGGGGGAGGCTTCTTTTGGAGAGGGGCAGGTGGCTATTCATAATAAACGAGGCGGTAACGTATTTTGCCGTCAGTGGTTTGTCCTTCGGTCATACGGCCTTGACTGTCGGTTTTTGTGGACTTATGGTTCTTGGGCAAGGTGGGCGTTTCTGCAAAGAAGAGGACGATGGGCGGATAAACCTCCTTGCCATCCTCCTTGTCAAAGGCACGTCCTTCGGCATCGTAGGTAAACTCCCACGTCTTCCACTCATTAACGGCCTTTGTGATACGCCCGTTTTCACCATAATAGAGGGCACCCATTTTAACGTCAGGCTGGCCGTCAGACTTCGAATAGATTACCGTACTGTCACCGTCCTGCCGGTATTCATAGACACTGCTGAACTCCTCAGCCTCGGGAGGATTCTCCACTTCTTCGGCCGGGCCTTCCAGCCCTTCACATTTCACGGCTTTTCCGTCTTGCATCGTCACCGTGCTGTTGGTACCGTAGTTATAGCAATAAACCTCGTAGAGTTGACCGTCCTCATTGAAACGGTAGTTATACCCATGTCTGTCATCGATGACGCACTCCGCATAATGTATCCCTTTCGCGAAACCCAGAATCGCGGCTTCGGAGCAGTTGGCAGGGTCGATAGCAGCAGTCTTCAGCGAGTCGGTGGGCACGTCGGTCTTCAGCAGTCGTCCGCCTTTCTCTTCAAATAATATTTTATAAGCAAGAAAACCGATGACGGCCAGCAGTAATACGATTAAAGTCAAGATAAAGCCTTTTCGGCCTCTATTCTTTTTTTGTTTTTCACTCATAACTTGTAGATTTTTAGTAAATACCTTATTTCGTTTGCGAAGATAAACAAAAAAATGCAAGCCACATCATTTTTACTGAAAAAAGTATTAACTTTGCACCCAAATTCAACGATAACAACATCAAAATCAAATATGATACTCGAGAAAATAGAGAAGTTGCTTCAGGAAGTGAACAACCTGAGTGCCTCAAATGCTGAAGAGATTGAGGCGCTGCGTTTGAAATACCTCAGCAAGAAAGGTGAAATAACCGCCTTGATGGCCGAATTCCGCAATGTGGCAGCAGACCAGAAGAAAGCAGTCGGTATTAAAATCAATGAGTTGAAACAGACGGCCCTGGAGCGCATCAACGCCCTGCGCGAACAATGTACGAGCAGCGAGCAGACTTGTGACGACCTGGACCTGACACGCACCGCCTACCCCATCGGTCTGGGCACACGCCATCCGCTGTCGATCGTGACCAACGAGATTATCGACATCTTCACACGCATGGGATTCACCCTGGCCGACGGTCCCGAGGTGGAAGACGACCTGCACGTGTTCACGAAGATGAACTTCGCCGCCGACCATCCTGCGCGCGACATGCAAGACACATTCTTCGTGTCACAGCATCCCGACGATGTGACGAAAAACATCCTGTTGCGCTCGCACACCAGCAGTGTGCAGGCCCGCGTCATGGAGAACATGCACACCGAGGACGGCAAACTGACCGCCCCCATCCGAGTCATCTGCCCGGGCCGCGTCTATCGCAACGAGGCCATCACCGCCCGCGCCCATTGTTTCTTCCATCAGGTGGAAGGACTCTATATCGACAAGAACGTGTCGTTCACCGACCTGAAACAGGTGCTGCTCACCTTTGCACGCGAGATGTTCGGTGCCGACACCGACATCCGCCTGCGCCCCTCTTACTTCCCCTTCACCGAGCCGAGCGCCGAGATGGACATCTCGTGCTTCATCTGCGGCGGCGAGGGTTGCGGATTCTGCAAACATACCGGTTGGGTGGAAATTCTCGGATGCGGCATGGTTGATCCCAATGTGCTCGAACTGTGCGGCATCGACAGCAAAATTTACAGCGGCTACGCTTTCGGCATGGGCGTGGAGCGTATCGCTAACCTGAAATACTCTGTCAGCGACCTGCGTCTATTCTCCGAGAACGACACCCGCTTCCTCCGTGAGTTTGAGGCGGCGAATTAGGAGCCCCCTCCCTAACCCTCCCCGAGGGGAGGGCATGATTAGAACACTTCATCCCTCTACCTCAAGTTGGTTTCCCTTTCCTTCGGAGAAGATAAGGGGAGGTTCACTAAACCCTAAACGACAAAACGACAAATCTCCCAAAAGGCCAATACTCCTCAAGCGGCAGACTATTGTCTAAACTCCTAAACTCCTAATCGTCCAATCTCCCAAACGACCAATCTCCTAAACGACTAAACGACCAAATCATGCATGCAATCATCGTTGGTGCCTCTTCTGGCATCGGGAATGAGGTGAGCCGTCTGCTCATCGAGCGCGGTTGGACGGTGGGCGTGGCTGCACGCCGCACTGACCGACTGGAGCAACTGCGTGCATTGGCGCCCGACAGGGTGTTCACCGCAGGCATCGATGTGACCCACGACGACGCACCCGCACTCCTCCGCCAACTGATTGAGAAGACAGGCGGCATGGATCTTTATTTCCATGTCTCAGGCATCGGCAAACAAAACCCGCAACTCAATGAGGACATCGAGCACAACACGTTGGAGACCAACGGGTTGGGGTTTACCTGCATGATTGGCGAGGCATACCGTTATTTCGCGGAGAAGGGCAGCGGGCATATCGCAGCCATCACCAGCATCGCCGGCACGAAAGGAATGGGAGCCGCTCCCTCCTACTCTGCCACCAAAGCATTCCAAAACACGTATCTGCAGTCGCTCGAGCAACAGGCGCACATGCGCAAACTCCCCATCCGTTTTACCGACATCCGTCCGGGGTTTGTTGATACCGCACTGCTCGACGACGGCAACCACTACCCGTTGATGATGAAGCCCGACCACGTGGCGAAGAAAGCATTACAGGCCATCGACCACAAGCGCCATGTCTGTGTCATCGACTGGCGTTGGCGCATCATCACAGCCTTCTGGCGCAGAGTTCCCCGTTGGGTCTGGAGAAGGTTGAAAATCAATTGATTTTATAGGGAGAGCTAAAGTAATTAAGCCATTAGTTCTTCACATCCTTGTTAATTGTCTAATTTTCGTTAAGGTAAAACACCTTTAGTTGATGCGGATTTCCGCATCTCATGAGTCGCGGATTTCAAATCCCCTCCAACGCGGAGCAAGGGGCAAGAAATTACTCCGCTAATCACGCCCTCCCCTCGGGGAGGGATGGGGAGGGGGCTCTTTAACTTCATTCCCTTCTAAACCTTTGTAAGACCTGCATCCTTTCTCGCCGCCGGCGACGTTTGATGCGGCGGAGTATCATATAGCCGCTGCCTGGGGTAAGATAGAACTGCGGGGCGGGACGGCTGACGACATGGCGCACCAGGTCGCGCAGGCACCAGTCGGGGTGCTCGGTCCGCAACAATTGTGTGCGGCGGTATATCTCATCAAACATCTCGCGTCGCTGGGGTAACATCCGCTCCACACGTTCGTTATCATTCTCCAGCCATGACACGACACGCGCCGCACGCTCGTCGCTCACATAAAACCGAGGGGCGGCAGAGGTGACCGTACGTCGCACGGCATCCTCTTCCGACAACAATTCCAAACTTCGGCTTACCTCCAAATAGGTACGCCACAAATCCTGATCACGCTCTTCGTTTAATTCATTTTCTGTTCTCATGGGATATTATTATTAAGGAGTTTAGGAGTATAGAAGTCCAGGAGTTTTGACATTAGTCCGCGAATTGAGGGGAGAGTGCGGATTGTAGGGGCGGTGCCCCTGTGCCCGCCCGCACGAGCGAAGCGAGTTATTTAAGGAGTTTAGGAGTTCAGAAGTTTAGGAGTTTAGACATTAGTTAACAAATAGTGAAGTAATCTCTTACCTCTTGCCTTGAACGCGAGATATGATGTTTTCGGATTTGAAATCCTGATACTCATAAACGGCGGATTGCAAATCCGCCATAACGCGAGGGGAGAGTGCGGATCGTAGGGGCGGTGCCCCTGTGCCCGCCCGCATGGCCATCAGGCCGTTCAACCCAAACAAATCACAGAGTTTTAACTCGCTTCGCTCGTACGGGCGGGCACGGGGGCACCGCCCCTACAAACGCGAGGTAATCTCTTACCTCTTGCTCCCTGCAAAGATAATACTTAAAATCGAAAAATAATATAAATTTAATATAAAGTTTTTCAAAGAAATATAAATCGCAGATAAGTTGAATGGATACCACTCGAAGAAGGTAGTACGGTCTTATCTTTGCAGCGATAAAATTATAATGTAGTTATGAGGAGAATATATAGAGTGGAGTTAAAATAAGGAGTTAAGATGAGCCACGTGTCCATCAAGCATGTCAGGGACGTATTCCAGTAATGGCTCTGTTTAACTCCCCTTCATAACTCCTCCTTTTAACTTCCCCGCATAACTCCCAACTTATTCACCAAAAACAAAATACCATGGAAACAAACACAGAAAACAAAGAAATGAACCCGCAACCGATGACCCAACGCGAGATTCTGGAACAGCGGATGAAAGCGACCAACCCCGAGATGAGTTGGGCCGATGACGAGGCTTTCTTTAAGGCCATCAACGACAATTATGACGAACGCGAAGTGCTGCAAGAACTGCTCGACGAACAGGCGCGCGAACATGCGCTGGCCCTGGAGGCAGCCATCGCCACCGCAGCACACGAAGGAGAAGTGAGAGGACGTAACATGAAAATAGAAGAGGAACTGCGACGCGTGAGACAACCCGAACACATCCATAACCTCAACGGAAGCCCGAACACCACGACACCCAAATGGACCGACCGCCCCGAACTGGGAGCCCTCAACCGCGCCGCCTCACTCAACATCTGGGAACGCGGCAGCGAACGACGAATCTGACAAGCCCACCAGAAGCCCCCTGAAGCCCCCTCCCTAACCCTCCCCGAGGGGAGGGAATAAATAGATCACTAAACACTAAACTTTTTAACAGACTACGAATTTTACGAAAAATACGAATTTGAATGGGGAGAACACTAAACCATTCTAAAACTACGAATTTTACAAATTAAACGAATTATTTCTTAACAACGGATTAAAATCTAAGGAATTTAGGAAAAAAGGAAGTCGGCGGAACGCCGAACTCCTATACTCCTTGGCTCCGTAGAAAGATTAGACGAACACCAATCTTCACGAATCGACACAAATCTTCAAAAATAATATGTGGGCGGGCACGGAGGCACCGCCCCTACGCTTGGCGAATTTGGTGATACTGTATAATTCGTTTAATTGGAGAAATTCGTAGTCGAAGAAAATCCGTAGTCAAAGAAAATTCGTAGTTGAAAAAGAGTTATCGAAGAAAATCCGTAGTCAGTGATTAATTCGTTGTTTTCGATTTCTTTCGTAGTTTTTGGGCTTTTTTCATGTTAGGTTTGACCCCTATTCCCTGTTCGTAGGCGGTAGCGAGGGCTTCGATGGCTTTTTCGTCGTGGCGTTGGGCAGCCTGTTCCAACCAGAAGATATAGGCTTTCAGGTCTTTCTCCATGCCACGTCCTTCGTGAGCACATAGCGCAAGGTTGTACTGAGCCTGAGGCATCCCCTGACGGGCAGCCTCGGTGTACCAGAACACCGCCTTGCGCTCGTCTTTTTCCACGCCCGTGCCCGTCTCCAAACACCAGCCCAGATTATACTGCGAGTCGGCGTCGTCCTGGGCCGCTGCCTGCCGGAACCACCGCACCGCCTGGCGCTCATCACGTGCCACACCACGACCGAAGAGCAGACTCACACCGATGCTGTACTGTGCAGCCGCATGCCCTTGACGGGCAGCCTGTTCAAACCAATAAGCCGCCAGACTGTCGTTCTGTGCCACACCGTCGCCCAACAGATAACAATTGCCGAGACTGTTCTGCGATTCAGCATGTCCGCGTAGCGCAGCCACTTCGTACCATTTCGCCGCCAGCGCCACATCTTTCTTCATGCCCCAACCACGGTCATAGCAATACGCCAACTGGTATTGCGCAGCCGTGTCGCCCTCCTCAGCCATACGTTTTAACTCCATCATATTGACCTGAGGACGCTGGGCCGACATGCTCAACGCTGCCGACACCAACACAAGGACGATAAAGAAGAGTCTTTTTCTCATGCGGAATAGTTATCAACAATTATTCGTCGGCAAAAATACGTTTTTTTCACCGAAAAAACGCTTTTTTCTTTGTAATGTTCAAAATATCATGTATTTTTGTAGAATAAAATCTATTAAACAATTCACAATTAAACAATTGACAATTCACAATTAAGGCTCCTTCAATTACCATGGACATCATTATAGGCAGAGAGAAAAGTCCCACAGGGCAAAAAGCGGGCAGATTGAAACTGACCGTCAACGGCAAATCCGCTTGTGTGGGAGCATTCGAGAGCGTCAACAAATACGTCAGCGGCGAGCACTGCACACTCACCATTAACCCCGACGGGTCGATGCTGCTCAAAAACCTCAACATGCAGAATGTGACCTACGTCAACGGGCAACAGGTGAACTCCAAACGCGTGACGTTCGCAGATACCGTCATTCTCGGTGGCGGCGGATATGTGCTGCCCTGGGATGAAATCAAAAAACTGTTGCCCAAACAAGTGGACGTCAGGCATCTGGAAAAGGTATATGACGATTATAACGAGCAGATGGATAAACTTGAGGAAGAACAGTCGCGCAGAAATAAAATCAAAGCCGTGACGGGTGTGCTCTCCACCATCGCCATCGCAGCCAGTCTGGTGCTGGGCTCCATTGGCGGCGGACTCAACGAAAGCAAATTGGTCATCCTGATTCCTATTTATGCTATCATCATCTTCGCTAACGTCTATTATGCCTTAAAAGATGACATCCCGAAAAAGAGAAGAGAGTTGAAAAAAGCATTCGAAGACCAATGCGTTTGCCAGTGTGGATATCCGCTCAATTACACCAGTTACAAAAGGATTCCCGCTAAATGCCCCGGATGCGGGTCACAACTGATCAAATAACTGGTGCGATTATTTACCTGACCTTAACCTTTCTCACAAGAAACCACCCCTTTCGACACGAAACCAGCGGGGGTCGTGTAAAATGGCGAAAATAACTTGCAAACAATGAAATTACGCCCTATCTTTGCAACATCAAACGAAACATTAACCTAACAATAAAGAATTATGAACGACGAAACTTTGAAAAGAGAGAACACCATGAACGTCCCGGTTGACAACACATCCGCGAAATCCGACAAAGAACGTGTAAAACTGATAGCCATGGGCGGCGTGCCCGGCATCCTCGTGGGTGCAGGTGTGCTCTATGCCGGCAGTTCAATGGCTGCCACACCGGTTGACGAAGTGAAGGTTGCCGACGAAGAGCCTGTGACGCTCGATGTGACCGACGGAGCAGTCCATCCCGACTCTGCCGCCACTACAGGAACGACCGCAGCCACCGCCACTGCCGCCACTGCAGATGCTGCCGTGCAGACAGACAGTGCCACCATCAATGTCAACATCAACCTCAACACCCCAACTGCCGAACCCGAGCCCGTAGCAGTGGCCCAGCCCGAACCCGAACCCGCCATCATGTATTCACAAGTGGGGCATGTGGAAATCTACTCTGAGGCACCCGTCGCTTATGGCGTCGATGACTCCATGTCGTTCAGCGAAGCATTCGCGGCAGCACGCGCAGAGGTAGGTCCCGGCGGCGTGTTCCACTACCGTGGCGGCGACTACGGCACCTACTATGCCGACGAGTGGCAAAGCATGTCGAAGGAGGAGCGCGATCTCTATGCCGACAGTGTGCACCCCGAAGTGCCCGCCGACAAAATCGATGTCCCTGCCGACAATCCCCACGACATCACCATCAACATCCAAATCAACGGTGAAGATGTGAACACCATCGTTGACGACACCATTCCCGAGCCCAAAACGGAATTCGCCGCGCATGAATTGGGGGGAGACGTCAACGTGGAACGTGTGACCATGCCCGACGGGCAAGAGGTGACGGTGATGGAGACCAACATCGAGGGCACCGACGTGGCGTTCATCGACCTCGACAATGACGGTGAGCCCGACATCGCTCTGGCCGATCTCAATAATGACGGCGAGTTGAATCCGGGCGAGGCCATCGACCTCAACACTGGCGAATTCATCGAACTAGAAGAGACCATGGACTCAGGCCTCGACGACCACACGCTGACCGCAGACGCCGACATCGACTTCAACGATGACTTCATCAACGACGCCGACGTGTCGCTGGCATAAATACGCAACATTAGGAAGTTAAAGAAGAGGAGTTGTCATCAACGTTCAATGTTCAACATTCAATGTTCAACGTAAAAAGTTTACCATGTCTAAACAGATGAAGACCACGTGTCCGCAATGCGGAAAGCAACTGGTAGTGAATGTTCCCGACAATTTCACCCAAGGACAGGTGAAATGCACATGCGGGCATACGTTCACCTTGACGGCTGAGGACAAGACGATACTGCCTTCAGGAGGAAAAATGGAAGAGCCTGGGGTTGTCACGTTCAACGGGCGACCTTTCCCGCTCGACATCGGGCAAAACATCGTGGGACGCGCCGCGGCTGGTTCGCCCGCCAATGTTCAGATACCCACACCCGACGTCTATTGCAGCCGCCAGCAGGCCATCATCACCGTGGTCAGGATGCCCGACAACAGTCTCTGCACCTACATTCGCAATTTCAAAAACAAGAACACCACGGAGATTAACGGCGCACTGCTCGGCGATGGTGATGAAATCGCCCTCAATGAAGGCGACCAGATCCGCATGGCCGACACCATCATCGAGTTTCACAAAAAGAGATAACCTCCGTTGTTTCGATATTCTAAGGAATCAAGGAATTAAGGAATGTAAGATTCGTATTCCAAAACAACGGATTTGACGGATTAAACGGATTTCTTCAATCACTTCGACTACGAATTTTACAAATTAAACGAATTCAAATTAGGGAGAACACCAAACCCTAAGCACTCTACCCTAAACCATACAAACAACGGATTTCACTAGTTTTACGGATTAATCAAGTCTAAGTAACTACTCAGCACCCCATGGAAAAAATGTTCAGCGAATCAGAAAAAGAGTCGCCTACGGCGAGAACCGACGGGAAGTAATGTTAGTGCCACTCCGTGGCAGAAATTTTTCAAATCTTCACAAATTTATCAAATCTCTTGTTATCTGTTTGATTTGAACTGATTTGCGGAATTTCTGCCCGCAGGGCACTCCACATCATTCGCCCTCGTCCGTTCTCCGTCCTAGGGAACTGGTTTACATACCCCGCCCCTGCCCCGCCCCTTAAAGGGGTGGGGAACTGGCAGACGCCGTTGAGAAAGTTTGATATCATTTAGCGGACACCAATATAATAGAATGCTTCGGCGAGAAATCTTCTAGTTAACGTGAGTTCGACGAATTCAAAATAAGGAAAGCTGTGTGTCTAATGTTCTTTGAACATTGATGCACGGCTTTTTTGGGAAACAACAATAAGCGGCCAATGCTCCCAGAATGTTAACGACGAAGTTGTCAAAGCATCTG
>JAFZAH010000044.1 GCA_017548275.1 Prevotella sp. | reverse complement strand
CGAGACTTAATAAGGGACTCAAAACAAGCGACAAGCGAGACAGGGCTGTTGAAACACGGGTGTTTTCCAGAGTGGCCAAATGGGGCAGACTGTAAATCTGCTGTCTTTCGACTTCGGTGGTTCGAATCCATCACCTCCCACTCTCAAGGGAAGTTGTTTTTGCGGAAATAGCTCAGTTGATAGAGCACTAGCCTTCCAAGCTGGGGGTCGCGGGTTTGAGTCCCGTTTTCCGCTCTAAGGCATGCTGTAATAGCTCAGTGGTAGAGCACTTCCTTGGTAAGGAAGAGGTCCTGAGTTCAACTCTCAGTTACAGCTCTATTTTTTTATGTAGAAGAAGCAGAGAAATCTACGATTATTCATTCAATAAATACAAAGTAATAAAACGCTATGGCTAAAGAGAATTTTGTGCGTACTAAACCGCACGTGAACATCGGTACTATCGGTCACGTTGACCATGGTAAGACCACTTTGACCGCCGCTATCACGCTCGTTCTTTCGAAGCGCGTGGCCGGCAACGCCGACAAGGTGAAGTCCTTCGACGCTATTGATAACGCTCCTGAGGAGAAAGAGCGTGGTATCACTATCAACACTGCACACGTGGAGTATGAGACTGAAAAACGTCACTATGCACACGTTGACTGCCCGGGACACGCTGACTATGTGAAGAACATGGTTACTGGTGCTGCCCAGATGGACGGTGCTATCCTCGTGGTGGCTGCTACTGACGGTCCTATGCCTCAGACCCGTGAGCACGTGCTGCTCGCCCGTCAGGTAAACGTTCCCCGTCTCGTTGTGTTCCTGAACAAATGCGACATGGTCGACGACGAAGAGATGCTCGACCTCGTTGAGATGGAAGTGCAAGAGATTCTCGCTCAGTATGAGTTCGAAGAGGACACCCCGATTATCCGTGGTTCTGCTCTCGGCGCTCTGAACGGCGTTGCTCAGTGGGAAGACAAAGTGATGGAGTTGATGAACACTTGTGACGAGTGGATTCAGGAGCCTCCTCGCGATCTCGACAAACCGTTCCTGATGCCTGTTGAGGACGTGTTCTCAATCACTGGTCGTGGTACCGTTGCTACCGGTCGTATCGAGACTGGCCGCGTGAAGGTCGGTGACCAGGTTGAGTTGCTCGGCCTTGGTGAGGACCGCACCTCTGTGGTGACTGGTGTTGAAATGTTCCGCAAGATCCTCGACGAGGGTGAGGCTGGTGATAACGTCGGTCTGCTGCTCCGTGGTGTTGACAAGAACGAGATCAAGCGCGGTATGGTGCTCTGCCATCCGGGTCAGATCAAACCCTTCAAGAAATTCAAGGCATCTATCTACGTGCTGAAGAAGGAAGAGGGTGGCCGTCACACTCCGTTCGGCAACAAGTATCGTCCCCAGTTCTACCTCCGCACCATGGACTGCACGGGTGAGATCACTTTGCCCGAAGGCACTGAGATGGTGATGCCTGGTGATAACGTGGAGATTACTGTCGAGTTGATCTACGCTGTTGCTCTGAACCAAGGTTTGCGTTTCGCTATCCGTGAGGGTGGTCGCACCGTGGGCTCTGGCCAGATCACAGAGGTTTACGAAGACTAATTCGAAACGAAGGCTGAGGGTTGAGGGTTTAACGTTGAGTGTTTTGTGTGGAAATCCGCTTACGTGGCCCGCATAGCACACTGAACATTAAACTCTAAACCCTCAACCTCACACACGGGAATAGCTCAGTTGGTAGAGCATCGGTCTCCAAAACCGAGGGTCGTGGGTTCGAGTCCTCCTTCCCGTGCAAATTGTATAAACGATTATGTTTAAGAAATTTATTAATTACTGCAAAGTTTGTTACGAAGAACTTGCGCATAAGACTACTTGGCCCACAAAGTCAGAACTGGCTCACAGTGCAATGGTTGTTTTATCTGCTTCCCTTATCATTGCTCTTGTGGTCGCTGGCATGGATTTGGTGTTCAGGAATGTCATGGACTTGATTTATAAATTGTTCGCGTAAAAGAAATGGCTCAGACAGGGAAAAACTGGTATGTGCTTAAGGCCGTCAGCGGCAAAGAGGCTAAGGTGAAAGAATACATTGAAGCCGAACTTAAGCACAACGATTTTTTGGCTAAGCACGTTTCGCAGATACTGATCCCTATGGAGAAGTTCGCTTCCCAGCGAAACGGCAAACGGATAGTCAAGGAGAAAGTGTCTCTCCCTGGCTATGTATTCGTTGAGGCTGAAATGGTCGGCGACGTGGCTCACATGTTGCGTTTCACTCCCAACGTTCTGGGTTTTCTTGGAGGCATGGACAATCCTTCACCAGTCAAGCAGGCTGACATCAACCGTATGTTGGGTAACGCTGAGGAGTCGGAGATTGCTGACGATGTCGCAATCCCCTACATCGTCAATGAGACGGTGAAAGTGACCGATGGTCCTTTCAGCGGTTTCAGCGGCGTCATCGAAGAGGTGAACGCTGAGAAGCGTAAACTCAAAGTGATGGTCAAGATTTTCGGACGGAAAACTCCGCTCGAACTCGGTTTTATGCAAGTTGAAAAAGAATAAGCGCTTGGTTACGAAAGTGTGAGTTCTTTTTATATCAAAAATCAATTAATTTTTTATTAACAATGGCTAAAGAAGTTGCTGGATTAATCAAATTACAGATTAAAGGTGGCGCTGCGAATCCCTCTCCTCCCGTAGGACCGGCTCTCGGCTCGAAGGGTATCAACATCATGGGATTCTGCAAAGAGTTCAACGCCAGAACGCAGGACAAGGCTGGAAAGATTCTGCCCGTCGTGATTACATATTACAACGACAAGTCTTTCACCTTCGTCATCAAGACACCTCCTGCTGCCGTACAACTGATGGAAGCGGCAAAGGTGAAGGGCGGAAGCCCCGAACCCAACCGTAAAAAGGTCGCCTCGGTGACTTGGGATCAGGTGCGTGCTATCGCAGAGGACAAGATGACCGACCTCAACTGCTTCACCGTAGAGTCTGCGATGAAACTTATAGCCGGTACAGCGAGAAGTATGGGTATCACTGTCAAAGGTGACTTCCCCGGTTAAATAATCATAAACTTCAATTAAGAAATGAGTAAACTGACAAAGAACCAAAAATCAGTGGCTGATAAGATTGAAGCAGGGAAGGCTTATACTTTGCGTGAGGCTTGCGAACTGGTCAAGGAGATTACCACGACCAAGTTTGAGGCTTCCGTAGATATCGACGTGCGCTTGGGTGTTGACCCGCGTAAGGCCAACCAGATGGTACGTGGCGTTGTGTCACTGCCCAATGGTACAGGTAAGGTCACACGTGTGTTGGTGCTCTGCACACCCGATGCTGAAGCCGCTGCTAAAGAGGCTGGTGCTGATTATGTTGGTCTCGATGAGTATATCGAGAAGATTAAAGGTGGATGGACGGATGTAGACGTGATTATCACGATGCCTTCTTGCATGGGCAAGGTGGGTCCTCTGGGCCGTGTGCTCGGTCCCCGCGGATTGATGCCTAACCCCAAGAGCGGTACTGTGACGATGGATGTCGCCAAGGCAGTGAAAGAAGTGAAACAGGGTAAAATCGACTTCAAAGTCGACAAGACCGGTATCATTCACACTTCCATAGGTAAAGTTACGTTCACTCCGGAACAGATGTACCAGAATGCGAAAGAGTTTATCGCCACTGTGATTAAACTCAAACCCGCTGCCGCTAAGGGCACATATATCAAGAGTATCTATCTTTCGAGCACAATGAGCCTGGGTATCAAAGTTGACCCGAAATCTGTTGAATAATGCTAATGCGCTAAAGAAAAATGAAGAAAGAAGTAAAAGATACTATCATTGTTGAACTGGGCGAGAAACTGAAGCAGTATCCGCATTTCTATCTGGTCGACGTGACCGGTCTGAATGCAGAGAACACTTCGAAACTGCGCCGCAAGTGCTTCAAGAGTGAGATTAAGATGGTGGTTGTTAAGAACACCTTGCTCCACAAGGCATTCGAGGCTTCCGACGTTGACTTCTCACCGTTATATGACGCCCTCAAAGGCAATACCGCTGTGCTCTTCACCGAGACAGCCAATAACCCTGCAAGACTGCTCAAGGAATACACCAAGGAAGGTATCCCCGCACTGAAAGCCGCATACGCTGAGGAAGGATTCTTCGTGGGTGCTGACAAACTGGAAGAACTTGCATCTCTCAAGAGCAAGAACGAGGTTATCGCCGACATCGTGGCATTGCTGCAGTCGCCGGTCAAGAACGTTGTTTCTGCTCTGCAGTCAGGCGCGAACACTATTCATGGTGTGCTGAAGACTTTAGGCGAGCGTGCTGAGTAATACATCAAAGTCAAAAACATTCACATTAAAAATCAATTAAATTTTTCAAATAAAATGGCAGATATCAAGAAACTTGCTGAAGAATTGGTAAATTTGACAGTAAAAGAAGTTAATGAGTTGGCAAATGTCCTCAAGGAGGAGTATGGAATCGAGCCCGCTGCTGCAGCCGTTGCTGTTGCTGCTGGTCCCGCTGCTGGTGGCGCTGAGGCTGCTGCCGAAGAGAAGACCGAGTTCAATGTGGTGCTCGCTGAGGTTGGTCCCAACAAACTGAAGGTCGTGAAGGCTGTGAAAGAGGCTTGCGGTCTCGGACTGAAAGAGGCTAAAGACCTCGTTGACGGCGCTCCCTCAACTCTGAAAGAGGGTATGTCCAAGGCAGAGGCTGAGAACCTGCAGAAGGCTATCGAGGCTGAAGGCGCCAAGGTGGAACTGAAATAATATTGCTGACGCTACTGCGTGAGGGCGCGTATGCGCCCTCCACGTAACAACTTGATAATTACGGTTAAGGATCTCACAGTCTGAGATTCTTAACCTTTTTGTGTCTCAAACAGAAAACCATATACCTGTCATCAGGTCGCCGAAGTGACGCGGGTGAGAAAGCCATACCGACAAGGGCATTAAGGGACAATACCCCGGACGCTCTACATGGCGCAGAATATTGTCCTTTAAGGCCGCCGGCCGCAGTGCCGGAGTGTTCTTACCGCTTTCATTTCAGAAACTTAAATTATTCATCATAATAAATGGCTTCTAAAATCGTTGACAACAGAATTAACTTCTCTACCGTCAAGAATCCGATGCCCACACCGGATTTCCTTGATGTGCAACTGAAGTCGTTCAAAGACTTCCTGCAACTGGACACACCGCCAGAGTTGAGAAAGAATGACGGATTGTACAAGGTGTTCGCCGAGAACTTCCCCATCACTGACACGAGGAACAATTTCGTGCTCGAATTCCATGACTATTACATCGACCCGCCGCGCTACTCCATCGAGGAGTGCCTCGAGCGCGGGCTCACCTACAGTGTGCCTCTCAAGGCGAAGATGAGACTCTATTGCACCGACCCTGACCATGAGGATTTCCAGCCGGTCACTACCGATGTGTTCCTCGGCACCATTCCTTATATGACCTCGAACGGCACGTTTATCATCAACGGTGCCGAGCGTGTCGTGGTGTCGCAGTTGCACCGTTCACCGGGCGTGTTCTTCGGACAGGGCATCCACTCAAACGGAACACCGCTTTATTCAGCGCGTATCATTCCTTTCAAGGGTTCGTGGATTGAGTTTGCCACCGACATCAACAATGTGATGTACGCTTACATCGACCGTAAGAAGAAGTTGCCTGTCACCACGCTTTTGAGAGCCATCGGTTTCGAGAGTGACAAGGACATCCTCAACATCTTCGATTTGGCCGAGGAAGTGAAGGTGACCAAGAAGAACCTCAAAGAGATGATCGGCCGCAAACTCGCAGCCCGTGTGCTGAAGAGTTGGACTGAGGACTTCAGCGATGAGGATACCGGCGAGATGGTTTCTATCGTCCGCAATGAGACCATTCTCGAGCGCGAGCAGGAAATTACCAAGGAGAATATTGAGGACATACTCGAAAGTGGTGCTTCCACCATCTTTGTGCATAAGGATGACGAGAAAGCCAGCCGCTATCAAATTATCTTCAATACCCTTGCCAAGGACACCAGCAACAATGAGCGTGACGCCGTGGCTTACATCTACCGTCAGTTGCGCAACGCAGAGCCTGCCGACGACGCGTCCGCACGCGAGGTCATCCAGAACCTGTTCTTCTCAGACAAGCGTTATGACCTGGGCGAGGTGGGACGTTATCGTATCAACAAGAAGTTGAATCTCGACATCGACCCCGACAAGCGCATCCTCACACAGGAAGACATCATTGAGATTATCAAATACCTCATACAACTGGTCAACTCCAACGCTACCGTCGATGATATCGACCACCTCTCCAACCGTCGTGTGCGCACCGTGGGCGAGCAGTTGGCTAACCAGTTCTCCATCGGTCTGGCACGTATGAGCCGCACCATCCGCGAGCGTATGAACGTGCGCGACAACGAGGTGTTCACTCCGACAGACCTGATTAATGCCAAGACTATTTCGAGTGTCATCAACTCGTTCTTCGGCACCAACCCGCTCTCGCAGTTCATGGACCAGACCAACCCGTTGGCAGAGGTCACGCACAAGCGCCGTCTCTCCGCACTGGGTCCTGGCGGTCTGTCGCGTGAGCGCGCCGGATTCGAGGTGCGTGACGTTCACTACACACACTACGGCCGTCTCTGCCCGATTGAGAGCCCTGAGGGCCCGAACATCGGTCTGATTTCGTCGCTTTGTGTCTATGCAACCATCAATGAACTCGGATTTGTTGAGACACCATACCGCAAGGTGAGCGACAGCAAGGTCAACCTTGACAACGACCAGGTGGTGTATCTCACAGCCGAGGAGGAACAGAATGTCATCATCGGTCAGGGTAATGCACCCTTGCGCGAGGATGGCACCTTCATCCGCGACGTGGTGAAATGTCGTCTCGACGCCGACTTCCCCGTGGTGGAGCCCTCACGTGTAGGTTTGATGGACGTATCGCCCCAGCAGATTGCCTCTGTCTCGGCAGCACTCATCCCGTTCCTCGAGCACGACGACGGTCACCGCGCCCTCATGGGTTGTAACATGATGCGTCAGGCAGTGCCTCTGCTCCACAACGACGCCCCCATCGTGGGTACCGGTCTGGAGAAACAGGTCTGCGAGGATTCCCGCACGATGATTGTGGCCGAGGGCGAGGGTGTTATCGAATATGTCGATGCTACCACCATCCGCATCCTCTACGACCGCACCGACGAGGAGGAGTTCGTCAGTTTCGAGCCCGCCCTGAAGGAGTACCGCATACCCAAGTTCCGCCGTACCAACCAGAATATGACCATCGACTTGCGTCCTATCTGTAAGAAAGGCGAGCGTGTGCACAACGGTCAGATTCTGACCGAGGGTTACGCCACCGAAAACGGAGAGTTGGCACTGGGTCGCAACCTGCTCGTGGCTTACATGCCTTGGAAGGGTTACAACTACGAGGATGCTATCGTGCTCTCAGAGCGTCTGGTGCGCGAGGACATTCTTACATCAGTCCATGTCGATGAGTATTCTCTCGATGTGCGCGAGACCAAGCGCGGTATGGAGGAATTCACCTCCGATATCCCCAACGTGAGCGAAGAGGCAACCAAAGACCTCGACGAGAACGGTATCATCCGAGTCGGTGCACGCGTGGAGCCGGGCGACATCCTTATCGGTAAGATTTCACCGAAGGGAGAGAGCGATCCCTCACCCGAGGAGAAACTGCTGCGCGCCATCTTCGGCGACAAGGCAGGTGATGTGAAAGACTCCTCACTCAAGGCCAATCCCTCGCTCAGCGGTGTCATCATCGACAAGAAACTCTTCTCGCGTGCCGTCAAGACCCGTGAGTCGAAGAAACAAGACAAGATACTCCTTGCCAAGATTGAGGATGAGTACGAAGCAAAGTACAACGACCTGAAGGACATTCTGGTCGACAAACTGCTCACTCTCACCGAAGGACGCAACTGTCTGGGTGTCAAGGACTATTCCGGCACTGAGATTATCTACAAGGGTGCCAAGTTTACCGCCCTCAACCTGAAAAACCTCGATTACGAGGGCATTCAGACCGGTGGCTGGACCGAAGATGAACACACCAACAAACTCATCTCGGTGCTTATCGTCAACTACCTGCGCAAATACAAACTGCTCGACGCAGAACACAAACGCCGCAAGTTTGTCATCTCTATCGGTGACGATCTGCCCTCAGGCATCCTCCAGATGGCTAAGGTGTATGTGGCCAAGAAACGTAAGATTGGCGTGGGTGACAAACTCGCAGGCCGTCATGGTAACAAGGGTATCGTGTCGAAGGTCGTCAGACAGGAAGACATGCCGTTCCTCTCGGACGGACGTCCTGTGGACCTCGTGCTCAACCCGCTCGGTGTGCCTTCACGTATGAACCTCGGTCAGATATTCGAGGCCATCCTCGGTGCTGCCGGAAAACGTCTCGGGGTGAAGTTTGCCACACCTATCTTCGACGGTGCAAAACTCGAAGACCTCTCCGAGTGGACCGACAAGGCTGGACTGCCCCGCCTCTGCTCTACACACCTCTATGACGGTGAGACGGGCGAGAAGTTCGACCAACCCGCAACAGTGGGTATCACCTACTTCCTCAAACTTGGTCACATGGTTGAAGACAAGATGCACGCACGCAGCATCGGTCCGTACTCTCTCATCACTCAGCAGCCTCTCGGTGGTAAAGCACAGTTTGGTGGTCAGCGTTTCGGTGAGATGGAGGTATGGGCTCTCGAAGCCTTCGGCGCTTCGCATGTGCTGCAGGAAATCCTCACCGTCAAGTCTGACGATGTGGTGGGCCGCTCCAAGACCTATGAGGCAATTGTCAAAGGCACGGAAATGCCTACACCGGGCATCCCCGAATCTCTGAATGTGCTTATCCACGAATTGCGTGGACTCGGTTTAAGTGTCAAACTCGAAAAATAATACACACATGTCCCCTTTCAAGAAAGATAATAAAATCCAGACAGATTTTAAGAAGATCACCATCAGCCTGGCTTCCCCTGAAGAAATTCAGCAAGAGAGTTGCGGCGAGGTGACCAAACCCGAAACGATAAACTATCGTACATATAAGCCCGAGCGCGACGGTCTTTTCTGTGAGCGTATCTTCGGCCCCACACGCGACTATGAGTGCGGTTGCGGTAAATACAAGCGCATCCGTTACAGAGGCATCGTGTGCGACAGGTGTGGTGTCGAGGTGACGGAGAAGAAAGTGCGCCGTGAGCGCAGTGGCCATATCGAACTCGTCGTTCCCGTGGCTCATATCTGGTATTTCCGCTCATTGCCCAATAAAATTGGCTATCTGCTCGGATTGCCCACCAAGAAACTCGACGCCATCATCTACTATGAAAAGTATGTGGTGATACAGCCGGGTGCATACGAGAAACACACCGAAGCCGACGGTTCAGAATCTGTAGGTTCGAACAAGTTTGACCTGCTCTCTGAAGAAGAGTATTTCGAGATTATTGAGAACAGATTGCCCGGCAATGAGCGTCTGGACAACAGCGACCCCAATAAATTCATCGCCAAGATGGGTGCTGAGGCCGTGAAAGACCTGCTCGAGTCGCTCGACCTGGACAAACTGGCTGAGGAGTTGCGCGGACGCGCCAATACCGACTCGTCGCAGCAGCGTAAGACGGAAGCCCTGAAACGCTTGCAGGTGGTCGAGGCATTCCGCAACAGCCGCGAGGTCAACCGTCCGGAGTGGATGATTATGAAGATTATCCCTGTCACACCGCCAGAGTTGCGCCCGTTGGTGCCGCTGGATGGTGGTCGTTTTGCCACTTCCGACCTCAATGACCTCTATCGTCGTGTCATTATCCGTAATACCCGTCTGAAGAGACTGATGGAGATAAAGGCGCCTGAAGTGATTCTCCGCAACGAGAAACGTATGCTTCAGGAGGCTGTCGATTCACTGTTCGACAACTCTCGTAAAGGCTCAGCCGTGAAGAGCGAGTCCAACCGTCCGCTGAAGTCTCTCTCTGACTCGCTGAAAGGTAAGCAGGGACGCTTCCGTCAGAACCTGCTAGGTAAGCGTGTTGACTACTCTGCACGTTCGGTTATCGTCGTCGGTCCTGAACTGAAGATGGGTGAGTGCGGTCTGCCTACTCTCATGGCTGCCGAACTCTACAAGCCGTTCATCATCCGCAAACTCATCGAGCGCGGTATCGTCAAGACCGTGAAGAGTGCGAAGAAAATCGTTGACCGCCGCGAACCCGTCATCTGGGACATCCTGGAGAACGTGATGAAGGGACACCCGGTGCTGCTCAACCGTGCTCCGACACTGCACCGTCTGGGTATTCAGGCCTTCCAGCCCAAACTGATTGAGGGTAAGGCCATCCAACTCCATCCGCTGGCATGTACCGCGTTCAACGCTGACTTCGACGGCGACCAGATGGCTGTTCACCTCCCGTTGAGCAACGAGGCCATCCTTGAGGCACAAATCCTTATGCTTCAGAGCCATAACATCCTCAATCCCGCCAATGGAGCCCCCATCACCGTTCCCTCACAGGATATGGTGCTCGGTCTCTATTATATCACCAAGATACGTATGGGAGCCAAGGGTGAAGGTCTGACCTTCTATGGTCCTGAAGAGGCAATTATCGCCTATAACAACGGCCGCTGCGACCTCCATGCGCAGGTGAAAGTGCTCGTTGATGATTTCGATGAGAATCACAACCCTATCCGTCACATCGTCGAGACCTCTGTCGGACGTGTCATCGTCAATGGCATCGTTCCTAAAGAGGTGGGATATGTCAATAAGGTCATTTCTAAAAAGAGCCTTCGTGACATCATCGCCGATGTTATCAAGTCGGTAGGTTTTGCCGAGGCATGCGAATTCCTCGATGGTATCAAGAACCTCGGTTACCGTATGGCTTACAAGGCTGGTCTGTCGTTCAACCTTGACGACATCATCATCCCGCCAGAAAAGGCTGCTCTCATAGAGAAAGGTAACGCCGAGGTGCGTCGCATCTTAGATGATTACAACATGGGTTTCATCACCGATACAGAGCGTTACAACCAGGTGATTGATACTTGGACACACGTCAACAACGATATTTCCAACATTCTCTTGAAGGAGATGACCGAGGCAGATCAGGGCTTCAACGCCGTGTTCATGATGCTTGACTCAGGTGCCCGTGGTTCGAAAGACCAGATTAAGCAGTTGTCTGGTATCCGTGGTCTGATGGCTAAGCCTCAGAAAGCCGGTGCCGAGACTCAGCAAATCATTGAGAACCCGATTCTATCGAACTTCAAGGAAGGTATGTCCGTGCTCGAGTACTTTATCGCCTCTCACGGTGCACGTAAGGGTCTGGCTGATACCGCCATGAAGACTGCCGACGCAGGTTATCTGACCCGTCGTCTTGTCGATGTGTCTCACGATGTGATTATCACCGAGGAAGACTGCGGTACGCTTCGCGGACTTTCCTGCTCCGCCCTTAAAAACGGCGATGAAATTATCTCCTCGCTTTATGAGCGCATCCTGGGACGTGTGTCTGTACATGAGGTTACCAATCCCCATACTGGTGAGGTAATCGTGGCTGCCGGTGAGGAAATCACCGAGCCATTGGCAAGAGCCATTGAAGATGCAGGCATCGAGTCCGTCGATATTCGTTCGGTGCTTACTTGCGAAAGCCGCAAGGGTGTCTGTGCGAAGTGTTATGGCCGCAATCTGGCTACTTCGCGCATGGTGCAGAAGGGAGAGGCTGTCGGTGTCATCGCAGCACAGGCAATCGGTGAGCCGGGTACACAGTTGACTCTCCGTACGTTCCATGCTGGTGGTGTGGCTGGTAACGCAGCCGCCAATGCCTCTATTGTGGCAAAGAACGACGCTCGCCTTGAATTCGATGAGTTGCGTACGGTGCCGTTCGTCAAAGACGACGGTGATGGTGAGAAGGAATGCCAAATGGTGGTGAGCCGTCTCTCCGAGGTGCGTTTCATCGAGCCTAATACCAACATCGTGCTCTCAACCTTGAGTGTGCCTTACGGTTCGTCGCTCTACTTCAAGACGGGCGATGTGGTGAAGAAGGGCGACCTGGTAGCCAAGTGGGACCCGTTTAATGCTGTCATCGTCACCGAATATGCCGGTACACTGCGTTTCCGCGATGTGATTGAGAACGTTACCTTCAAGGCTGAGGCCGATGAAACCACAGGTCTGACTGAGAAAATTATCATCGAGTCGAAAGACAGGAACCGCGTGCCCACATGCGAAATCGTTGATTCCAATGGCGATGTGGTGGGTACATACAACTTCCCTGTAGGCGGTCACGTGGTTGTCGAAGACGGACAAACCGTTAAGACAGGTCATACCCTCGTCAAGATTCCGCGTAGTATGGCCAAGGGTGGTGATATCACCGGTGGTCTGCCTCGTGTGACCGAACTCTTCGAGGCACGCAATCCGTCTAACCCCGCTGTGGTAAGCGAAATCGACGGTGTGGTGTCTCTGGGTAAATTGAAACGTGGTAACCGCGAGATAACCGTCACCTCGAAGTCTGGCGAAGAGCGTAAATATCTCATTCCGCTGTCGAGAATGCTTCTTGTTCAGCAGGATGACGCTGTACGTGCCGGTACACCGCTCTCCGACGGTCTCATCACTCCCAGCGACATTCTGGCCATCAAGGGCCCGACCGCTGTTCAGGAGTATATCGTCAACGAGGTGCAGGATGTGTATCGCTTGCAGGGTGTGAAAATCAATGACAAGCACTTCGAGATTATCGTCCGTCAGATGATGCGCAAGGTGCAAATTATCGAACCGGGTGACACCAACTTCCTCGAGCAGGAAGTGGTCGACAAACTCGATTTCGCTGAGGAGAATGACCGCATCTGGGGCAAGAAGTATGTCATCGACGCCGGCGACAGTGAGATTATCCGCAAGGATCAGATTATCTCTGCACGCAAATTGCGTGACGAGAATTCTTCGCTCAAACGCCGTGACTTGCGTCTGGTGCAGGTGCGTGACGTGGTACCCGCCACTTCTACACAGATTTTGCAGGGTATCACTCGTGCCGCCTTGCAGACCAAGAGTTTCATGTCGGCTGCATCCTTCCAGGAAACAACGAAGGTGCTCAACGAGGCTGCCATCCGTGGCAAGGAAGACCATCTCGAAGGTATGAAGGAGAACGTGATTTGCGGTCACCTCATCCCTGCCGGTACAGGTCTGCGTCAGTGGGAGAACCTGGTTGTTTACTCCAAAGAGGAGTACGAGCGCAAACAAGCCAATCGTAACAATATCACTGATTACGATCAGGAAGAGCAAGACTAATCAATCTTTAATTCATCATGGGGCGACGCCCCATGATGAATTTTTTTCTAAGGTCTGTCATAAGGTTATAAGGTCAAAAGGCCGTAAAGGACCAAGTCCTTAAAATCCTTAAAATAATAAGAATAATCAACTATGGAAGAAAAGAAACCCCAGGGCAATCAACTCCAGATAGAAGTGACGCCCGATATGGCACAAGGCGTTTATTCCAATTTCGCCATCATATCACATACCAGTTCAGAGTTTATCGTCGATTGTGCACAGATGATGCCGGGTGTGCCGAAAGCAGTGGTTCGCAGTCGCGTCATATTGGCTCCGGAGCATGCCAAGCGCCTCGCCATGGCATTGCAGGAGAATATCGTGAAATACGAGCAGGAGTTCGGACGCATCGAACTGCCCACCCGTCAGCCGCGCACCATCAACCCCTTCGGAAAGGGAGAAGCGTAAGACGTTGAACATTGAACGTTGAACATTGAACGTTGAACGTTTGACATTGAACATTGAACATTGAACGTTGAACATTTATTGTTCGTAAAGGTCGTTAAGGTTTCGGACTTTAACGGCCTTTACGTTTTATGGCTAGTGGTATTTCAAGTTGCGAGGGTATTACTTATAAATATGGCAAATTGTCAAAATTGAAATGGCGAAATTCCGTTTTGTTGACTTTTTCTCATATCTTTGCACATAATAAATGAAAAACCGGAAATAATAACAAAACCTATTACCTTTATGAGCAAATTAAAACTACTTATCGCGTTGATGATGTTTGTCCTGGGATGGACACAGTCCAAGGCTGAGACCCTGACAGAGAATTTCGACAACGTGACCATCCTGAAAGACGGAGCCCCTGTGTCGGGTTGGAGCACAGGCAATAGTCTGAGCAACGGCTGGTTCATCGTCGGCAACGGCGGAATCTATACCGATGCGGATTATTACACCGGTTATTACGGCCTCATTTCCGACGGCAATGAGGGCAAGTGCATCGCTTATAGTTACGGAAAAACCAACACTGCCTATCTCGCCGTCCCGGAGAAACTGACAGGTGAAGTGACGTTCAAAGCCAAGGCCACACGCACATCCAGTTCTTATCTTTCTTCCGTGGAGGTCAGCCTTTATGAGGTGAATGAGGACGGCGGTTCTTACACCATCGGCAATAAGATAGGAACAGTGAAGCCGACCACATCGTCCTGGTCTTCATTCTCCATTGATTTGGGCTCTGAAGGCAAAATGGTGGCCTTTTTCATGATTTGCGCCGCCATCGACGATTTCTCCGCCACAATCTATGAAGAAGGCTCGGAGGTAAAAGCCGTCGCCGTGAATGCGTTCGAAGCTGATGAGACGACTGTCATTACCGATGCCGCAGGCAATTACACCGCCACATTCACCGCCACTGTAGAGAATAAAGGAAATGTGGATATTACCGCTGCTGACAATGTGACGGTGAGTCTGCTCGATGCGTCGAAAAACGTCATCGCCATATCCGAACCCGTGGCTATCGCTCAGGGAGCCACTCAGGACGTTTCTCTCACTTATAACGGAACAGCCACGAAAGACGGCGAGGTGGCGTTCTACGTGAAAGAGGACCTCACCGATAAAGTGTTTGCCACGCCCGCTGTCATCACTGTTCGTTTAGCCGGCGCACGTTTCGCTATTGATACTGACGGCACGCTGCAAGACCTCGGTTTTGTGGCTACGGGCGAAACGGCTGAGAAGACATTTACCGTGACCAACGACGGCACAGCAGACATGAACATCACTTTCAGTGTTCCCAAGTCATTGAATGTGCCAGCCACGCTCACTGTGGCAGCAGGTGCTTCAGCCGACTTCGCCGTAGGGTTGTTTACCGGAGCGCATGGCATCAAGAGCGGCACCGTGGTACTGACTACCGATGCCGTGGATGTCAAATCGTTTGAGATACCCGTCAGCGGCTATGTCTATCCTGCAGATGCCGAGCACCTTGACTTCACTTCGTTGCCACCGGCATGGACGGCCATGGGCTTCACTATTACCGACGGGACGGCTACGGCTGAATATGGCACCAATACACTGACATCGCCAGCCATTCTTATAAAGGAAGGTTACGCGCTCGCCATCAGGGGTAAGTTGCTTTCGTCAATGGGTGAACTCACCGTGAAAGGCTCTTCTGATGCCGGTGATACCTGGACGGCCTACACCAAGACCTTCAATGCCGATGGCGGAGAGTTTGGGGCTGACACATATACTACCGTCGAACTGACCGACATCCCCGCCTCAGTCAACGCTCTGCTTTTCGAGGGTATGCGCTTTGCCATCGACGATATCGCCGGATTCAATTACAATGACAATGCACCGAAGATGGAAGTGACGTATGACGGAAATACTGTGACTGAGGATGACTTCGGCCTGTTGACCGCCGACGCTACCCACACTTATACCGTCGCCAATGTCGGAACGGGCACGTTGAGCGTGAACATCGCTTCTGACGGCACGGACTTCACTGTCAGTCCCGAAACACTCGAAGTGGCAGGCGGAGAATCGGCAACCTTCGATGTGACATTCCACTTCCCTGAAGAGACATTTGGCGAGAAGACCGGTGTCATCACCGTCACCCCTGCCAATACAGGCCTGTCGGCTGTCAGCATCAACGTGAAAGCGATGACCAAAGACCCGAACCTCTGGGATGAGGATTTCGAAGGAGGCGTGATGCCACAGTACTGGATCAGTGAGGGCAATTGGGAAGTGACTACACCGACATACGAGGGCAGCAACGGCACTTACATGGCCTCTATCCGCTCGTTGAACGCGCCGAAGGCACTGACCACACCTCGCTTGCAGGCAAAGGCTGGCGACGAACTGCAGTTCTATATCGGTATGCAGTATAACGATGAGCCGCTGGTGATAGAATACTCCAACGACGAGCGTGAGACATGGACCAAGATAGATGCCAATGTCGAAAGTTACACCGAGTCGGGAACCGTAACCTTCACCGCTCCCGCCGACGGATACTATTATCTGCGCTTCACCGCCACCTTCGCCATGCTCGACAACTTCCTCGGTCTCAAACTTGCAGTCAAAGAGCATGACATGGCTATCATTGCCAGCGACATCCCTGCTGAAGGAAAAGCGTATGTGGAATACACCGCCACTGTGACCCTGCAGGAACTCACCGGCAAGGACGAGGCTATTTCGGCGGTACTATACGTCAATGGCGAACCGGTGGCTGTCATAGACGATGCATCCGTGACCGCCAACAGCACAAAAACGTTCACCTTCACATATTTGCCCGAAGTACCCGGAGAAGACCTGCCTGTATATATAGAAGTGACCTATGAAGGCGGCACACTGAAAACCGATGTGGCGTCTCTGACCATCGCCCCCGCTTACACGCTGAGCGAAAACGGCGGCAACACCATTGAGGAAGGCAATCAACCCGTGGTCAACCTGATTTACACCGTGACAAGCGAGTGGAACACCATTTGCCTGCCCTTCGCGGTGGATGACTTCTCCGTCTTTGGCGAAGGCACCACGGCATACGAGTTGAAAGGCTTCAGCGCAGGTGTGTTGCAGTTCTCGCCTGTGGAGAGAATGGAGGCAGGTTATCCCTATCTGCTGAAAATCCCCGCAGTGGCAGAGACCATCACCTTCCGTAATGTGGTCATTTTCAGTTTCACCACCACGCCTCAGTCTGAGACCAAGGACGGTGTCACGTTCCACGGTTCCTACGAGCCGATGGAAGCCCCAGCCATGGAAGGCATGTATGGGGTGACCGATGAGGGTTCCATCCGTCGTGGTGGCAGTGGTGCGCATCTCTTAGGCTTGCGCGGCTATTTTGAGATGTCTGCCGACGCCACATCCAATGAATATGGAATCATGATTGAAGGTGCCGAGGTGACGGGTATCCGCAATGTCGAAAACAATCCCTTCGGCAGTGACGTGTATGATCTTGGCGGTCGAAAGGTAAGTGACACGAAGTCATTGCAACCGGGTGTCTATGTGACGAACGGCAAGAAAGTGTTGGTTAAATAGGAGTGTGCCATGAAGAAAACCTATATTCAACCCGACGTGAAATCGGCTGAGGTGTATGCCGAGGAATTATTAGGAGTGATTATCACCGGCAGCGACGGCAACACCGTCACCTCAGATACCGAAGATGAAGAGGAGGAAGACGATTACGATGGCGCTTTCCATACCAACGAAGTCCATATATGGGAAGATATCTATTATCGCACGAATCTGTGGGAAAGACACTGATAATAATCCCCCTGTCATGTGAGGCAGGGGGATTATTACATTATTGACCCTTAATGGGCTAATAGGGCCTTTTGTCCTGATTCAGTCTTGTCAGTCGGTGATGATGAGCCTGATTTCTGTGTCGGAGATGGTGATGAGGCGTCGTTTGTAAAGGTCGCCGACAGCGCGCTTGAAGGTCTTTTTGCTTACGCCGAAACGCTCGCGGATGTCTTCGGCGTCGCTCTTATCGCCCAGATCGCAGATACCGCCGTTTTGTTCCAGATAGTCGAGCAATACCTCGGAGAAATCGGTGGTGGCGCGGCGGCCGGTGGGTTGCAGTGTGATGTCGAGTTTACCGTCGGGGCGCACGTTGTCCACAAAACCGCGGATACGGTCGCCGGTGTGGATGTCGGAAAATAATTGGTCGCGATAGACCAGTCCGGCGTATTGGTTATCGACGATGACCTTGAATCCCAGTTCCGTTTTTTGCCATACTAACAATTCCACCTCATCGCCATGACGATAGGGTGGGATGTCGTCGTTGAGGTAGCGGTCCACCTTGGCCGTGGCCATGATGCGGTAACTCTCCTCGTCAATCATCACATACACGATATAGCCTTTGTCACGCTCCATCCGCATCTTTTGCTCGCGGAATGGGCAGAAAAGGTCTTTCATCAGTCCCCAATCGAGAAATGCCCCGTATTGGTTGACCCAAGAGCACTTCAGGAAAGCGAAGTCGCCCACTTGAGCCAAGGGATGTTCAGTCGTTGCGATGAGCCGCTCATCTTGGTCGAGATAGATGAACACCTCTATTTCATCACCTATATGCGCGTCTTTCGGCACATAGCGCGCAGGCAACAGTATCTCGCCGTCCTTTCCTCCGTCGAGATAGACGCCGAAATCCACGCTTTTGACTATCTTTAAGCGGTTGTATGCTCCCAGATTCATTTTTTTATAGTGTTTTTGTCGATATAATAGCCAATCTAGATGATCTAGAATTTCTAGAATATCTAGTCCAACAAATCATAATGTTCAACGTTCCATGTTCAACGTTCCACGTTCAACGTTCCATGTTCCATGTTCAACCTACAATGCTGCCGTCTTTCAAATGGATGGTGCGGTCGGTGATGGTGGCGAGGCTCTCATCGTGTGTGACGATGACGAAGGTCTGTCCGAACTGTGCGCGCAGGTCGAAGAACAGTTGGTGCAACTCCGTCTTGTTTTTGCTGTCGAGACTTCCTGAGGGTTCGTCGGCCAGAATAACCGCCGGCCGGTTGATGAGTGCCCTTGCCACAGCCACGCGTTGCTTCTCACCGCCCGACAACTCATTGGGCTTGTGTGAAGCACGGTCGGACAACCCCATGAATGCTAGCAGTTCCTCGGCTCTACGGCGTGCCTCATGAGTCGGCGTGCCTGCGATATAGGCGGGTATCATGATGTTCTCGATGGCGGTGAACTCGGGCAGCAATTGATGGAACTGGAAAACGAATCCCAAATGTTTGTTGCGGAATTCAGAGAGTTGATTCGACGACATTCTGCTCACATTGACACCGTCAACGACGATTTCGCCGCTGTCGGGTTTGTCGAGCGTGCCGATGATTTGCAGCAATGTGGTCTTTCCGGCTCCGCTGGGGCCCACGATGCTCACCACCTCGCCCTTCTTGATTTTCATGTCGATGCCTTTCAGCACTTGCAGGGTGCCGAAACTCTTCGTGATGCCATGAATGTCAATGATATAGTTGTCATTGTCGGCGTTTTCTTCCGTAGGAGTGGACATTTGCGGAGTTTCATTTTCTACCGTTTCGTCCATAATGTCTTTGTTGATATCGTTCATTTTTTTATACGGTTATTCTGTTGATGATGATTTCCTCTTCACCCTAAAGATGTCTCTGATAGCCTCGTATGCGCTCTTCTCCTCATGGTGTTGCGGTTCAGCGAAGGTCAGGTTGTCCATACGGTCGCCATACTGGTCGGGGAAGATAATCATCAGGTTTTTTCCGCTGAAATTCCGTTCCAACTCATCGGGCAGTTGGTCGAGGGCACTTTTATAGGAGATGGTGCCATGACGCGAGGTGACAACCACAAACAAATGGTCGTCGTGGATGCTGTTCGCCAGTCGTGGCATCTCATTCCAATGCTCCATCTCTTGATATTCCACCCTCATACTTTTATGGTGTATTGACACATAATTTTTGATGAGTTTGAGCGTGTCGGCCCGTCCGTTGAAGATAATGCGGCAGTCGAGATTTCCTGCCAACCGTGCCAATCGTTCAACCCATCTGTGGAAACCCGGTTCAAACTGAGCCTTCGAAGGCACCGCCACTTGTATGCACCGCAGAGTGTTGAGCGGTTGTTTGAGCCTGACGAAGGTGATTTGCCGGTCAAGTCCGTTGTATAGGCTTTTGGCGAAATTTCCCCAGAATGTGGGCGACTGCTCTTTGTGGATGTGCATGCCCATGACGATTTCCGAGGCGTCGAACTCTTTGAACGCATGCTTGATGCCGTTGGCGATGTTCGCGGCTATGCGCACCTGTGTCTGCATACGCACGTTATATGCGCTGGCCGCTTTCACCAGATTGTCGAGCAACCGTCGTCCTGTCTCCTGTCCTTGCTGCCGGTGGGCTCCGTCAATCACCACGTTGAGCGCCACCATGCCACGGTTCAGTTGTGTATTGCGCATCATGGCCGCCACGGAAAGCAACCCGCTTGCTATCTCGGGATATTTCACACAAATGAGGATTTTCTCGTCATCGTCGTCTTTGTTTTCCTCATGCTGTTGTTTGTCGATGATGATTAACTGTTTGGCGGTCTGTTCGGTCACCAGGGTCGAGATGATACATGTGAACAGAATCATGATAATCACCCCGTTGAGCATGTCGTCACTCACAAGGTATTCGCCCGGAGCCACTTCCAACCGCCTTCCCACCATAATCATTGCGATGGCGCCGGCGGCATGGGCTGAAGTCAGACCGAACATCATGTGGCCTGATGAGAGCGGCAACCGTCCGATGATACATGCCAGATAGGCGGCCACACCCTTACCGAAGGTACCCATGAACACGAACAACATCACCACCCAGATAATGGCTCCTCCCTGGAAAAGCAGGCGTATGTCAATCAGCATGCCCACACCAATCAGGAAGTAGGGAATGAACAGCGCATTGCCGGTAAACTCGATGCGGTTCATCAGCGGCGACAGACGCGGCACATAGCGGCTGAGAATCAATCCTGACAAGAAGGCGCCGAAGATACCCTCCAGTCCCACGGCCTCGGCCAGCACGGCACTGATGAACATCTCCGCCAAAATGAAGATGAACTGCATCACCGCGTCAGAGTAGCGGCGCAAGAACCATCGTGTGAGCCGCGGCAACAACATCACCATGGCCACGCAATAGACAATCAGTTTAGCGACGAACAGCAACCAATAGGTGACACTTCCCCCGCCGTTGGTGTAAGAACTGGCGATGGCTGCGATGAACACCAGTGAGAGGAACAGGGCAATCATCGTGCCGCCCACACTGAGCAGCACGCTGCGGTGCTGCTGCAATCCGTAACGTCCGATGATGGGGTAGGCCACCAGCGTGTTTGACGACATGATGCACCCCAACAATAGGGATGCCGGTACAGAATAGTGTAATATGGGCCCCGAGAAACAGAGGGTGATGAAAAAGGGCACGATGAACGTCAATAGCCCGAACACCAGCATCTCGTATTTGTTTTTCTTGATGTTCTCCACGTCCATCTCCAGACCGGCGAGGAACATAATATAGAGCAATCCCACGCGCCCGAAGAGTTCAAACGACTCGTCGCGCTGGAGAATATTGAGCCCGTATTCACCAATCAGAATTCCCGCCAATACCATTCCGATGATATGCGGAATCCTGAGTTTGCCCATGATGATGGGGGCAAACAGGATGATGCACAACACCAGAAAGAATATCAGTGTCGGGTTGGTGATGGGGAAATATGCGGACAGGTCGGGCACTTTTGAGGATTATACAATTAAGAAATGGATGATATGATTCAAAAATTAAATATTTATGAGGTTTATGTGTTTATAATGAAAAAATATGCAATTAGACTATCAATTATGTGGCAAAATTAAGAAAAAAATCGGGATTTGTTGCAGTTTTGATAAAAAATAGTTCGTTTTGCTGACTTTTTTATGCCGTGACACTGTTTTTTTTCGTATTTTTGCAACCGCAAATTCAATATGTAATTTTTGTAAGATATGAAAGTAGCAATAGTAGGTGCAAGCGGTGCCGTAGGACAAGAGTTCCTCCGTGTGCTGGCTGAGCGTGAGTTTCCCATCGATGAACTGCTTCTTTTCGGCTCGCCGAGAAGCGCCGGAAGTAAATATACATTCCGTGGCAAGGAAATAGAGGTGAAACTCCTTCAGCACAATGATGATTTCAAAGGTGTTGACATCGCCTTCACATCGGCAGGTGCCGGCACATCGAAAGAGTTTGCAGAGACCATCACGAAATATGGTGCTGTGATGATAGACAACTCCAGTGCCTTCCGCATGGACGAGGACGTGCCCCTGGTGGTGCCGGAGTGCAACGCCGCTGACGCATTGGTGCGCCCCCGCGGCATCATCGCCAACCCCAACTGTACGACCATCATGATGGTGGTGACCTTGCAACCCATAGAGAAAATCTCACACATTCGCCGCATCCATGTGTCATCATATCAGAGCGCTTCGGGTGCCGGCGCTGCAGCCATGGCCGAACTGCAGCAGCAATATCAGGACATCGTGGAGGGCAATCCTGTCACAGTCAAGAAATTCCCCTATCAGTTGGCTTATAATGTCATTCCTCAGATTGATGTGTTCCAAGACAACGGATACACGAAAGAGGAGATGAAGATGTTCAATGAGACGCGTAAAATCATGCATTCCGATGTATGCTGCTCGGCCATGTGCGTGCGTGTGTCGTCGCTTCGTGCCCATTCTGAGAGTGTGTGGGTCGAGACCGAGCGTCCTGTCAGTGTGGAAGAGGCACAGGCAGCACTTGCCGCTGCACCGGGCGTGACCTTGCTCGACGACCCCTCGCATCTGGTTTATCCCATGCCGTTGGATACCGCAGGCAAAGACGATGTCTTCGTTGGCCGTGTACGTAAGGATTTGGCCAACGAGTGCGGACTGACCTATTGGCTCAGTGGCGACCAGATACGCAAAGGCGCCGCCCTCAACGCCGTGCAGATAGCAGAATACCTGATAAAGGTTTGAGATTTGAGGTTTGAGATTTGAGGTTTGAACTTCAGGGAGAATTACTTTCCATAGAATCGATGAATGAGTCTGCTTTTAGTGGGCTCATTCGTTTTTTTGAATATGTTTTTACAGTGTGTCCGCACACCAAATGTTTGTTGGAGCAATTCGTTACATCTTATATGAATTTAACATCAAATTACTTGCGTATTCAAAAAATAATCGTATCTTTGCAAACTGATTGTTTCATTAAAGCACAAAGAATATTATCATTATAAAACTTTAAATTTATGAAAAAACACTACTTCTTCATTCTTGCTGCCGCTGCGTTGCTATGGGCTCCCAAGGCTCAGGCCCAGACCATTCTGTTTGAAGACTTTGAGACTGAGAGCACTACGCTCGTCTCGCAGCCGGTAGCCGCTGGTGAGGGTTGGACAACCGTCAACAGTTACAAAGGAAGCAAAGCCTCGTATGTGTGGCATAACTATTACACCAACAGCGAGGACAATCCCACAATCAACGGTAAGCATTGTGCCTCCTGCGATGCTCCTATCTCTTATTCGGAAGACGGAAAAGGTCCCCGTGAGGAAATCCTTCTCTCGCCCGAATTGGACCTTAACGATTTCTATGAGTTGAATTTCATCTTCCGTGTCAGCCCGATGAATGCCTATGACAACTCGAAATACGACCTTCAGGTGCGTGTGGTTGAGAATGACAATCTGGCAGGGGCTGAAACCATTTTCTCCATCCAAAATGAGAATATGTTGCGCGAGAGTGGTGTCATGACGTTCCCCATCAGCGATTGGTCGCCATACTCACCGAAAGTCAGTTTGGCTGACTGGAAGGGTCAGAAAGTGCGTCTGGCGTTTGTCTATAAGATGATGACCGATGTGGCCAATGTTGTATGGATGGACGATGTGAAAGTCTATCGCGTCAACGAGGAGACGGGTCCGCGTCCGGTGATGAGCACCAACAGTTACATCTTCCCCGACATGTATATCGGCGAGAAATTCTATAGCGAGGTCATCACCATGACCAACATGGGACTCAATGGCTTGCAGGTCACGGGTATAGACCTGCCCGCAGGCTTGTCATGCACACTTGACCCCGCTAGCGTCAACCTCAAGAAATACGAGAGCGTGCAGTTCCAACTCGCTTATAGCGCGTCTCTCACCAGTCCCGTCAACGGCAATGTCGTGATACACACCAATGGCGGTGATGTCACCATCGCTTACTCCACTACCAAGCAGGATGTTCCCGAAGGATATATGCTCGAGAGTTTCGAAGGGTATTTCCCGCCGGCAGGATGGACCTGCAACCAAAACGGATGGTCAGGACGCAGCACCGCCATCGAAGGTGATCAGTCGGCCTACGCCACCGCTTCGCTGTCGAATTCTTACCTCACCTCTCCGCGTCTCGACCTGAGTCATGGCGGACAACTTACATTCACCTATTACAATTTCTTTGAGAGTGAAGAAGGTGACACCTATCAGATGAATGACTTCAGCGTGGAGGTTTCTTATGACGGTGGACAATCTTGGATTAACCTCTGGACTTTCGACTATGAACTGATGAGTTATGGCGAGACGAAGACCCTTGACCTGGGTACAGGTACAAACAACTCCAAAGTGCGCTTTGTGCTGACAGGTGTCACATCGGAAGACGGCGATATCGACCCGTTTGCCGATGTCTATCTCGATCGCGTGCTGCTTCCCAATGTCTACGGAGCCGGTGGAGTGCCAAAAGGTGTGACCATGATTTCTCCCAAACTCGGCGCGCAGAACGTCTATCCGCGTGACATCAAACTCGATTGGGGACCTGCACAGTTCGCCGAAGGCTATAAAGTGTATGTGGGCAGCAACGATGCCGCTGACGACCTCGTCAATGGCGTGGATGTGGCTGACGCACTCACCTATACCGTTCCCAGAGCCGGTTATGAAACCACTTATTACTGGAAGATTGTGCCCTACAATGCCGCAGGTTCTGCCAAGGAAGACGATGTGCTTGTATGGAGTTTTACCACCCAGCCCGACGCTTCCGTCATGGAATTCCCCTATGAGGAGAACTTCGATGAGTGCACAAAAGACTTGCCGGTTCCCACTGGATGGTTGAGCGTTACTAATGGTCAGTATGCCTTTGCCAAGTGGAGTCCTAATTCACTTTATCCTTACGGAGGAACAGGAACAAGTTTGGCTGCAGGATGGCTTAATGCCAATGAATGTGTTACACTTACCACGCCAGAGTTCAAACTGCCTGCAGATGGCCAGGGCATGAGCATCTCCTTTGTTTGGGGTAATGCCCATCCAAGTGACCTTATTATCGACGAGTCTGGCCTATTGGAGAAACAGAATGTACCCGGTGGAAACGGTAAGGACGAGTTGGTGTTTGAAATATTTAGCGATGGCGAATGGCACCAGGCATCCTATCTCTCGGAGAACTCTGACGAAGACGGGAAAAAGTACTGGCGCAATGAGACCATTGACCTTCAGGAATATGCTGGAAAGATTGTGCAGTTCCGTTGGATTGCCACCGCATTGGTTACATATTATGGCTATGGAGCCCTCGACAATGTCGTCATCGACGGAACCGTGGAGAGTGGTGTGAAGTTCAACAAGGACGGTTGGGACGCTTTGAAGGTGAACTACCAGAAAGCTGTCAATTCCGGCGACATCTTCACCATCAAGAACAACGGCAAACAGGCCGAGACCGTGAAGAGCGTGACCTTCAACACCAACGACTTTGTCAGTTCAATCCCTGTCGGCCAGGAGTTAGCGGCAGGCGAAGGCATTCCTTTCAACATCACCTTCACAGCCAATAAACCGGCTCAGGTGGTGGAAGACGTGATGGCCGTCGAGTTCGAGAGCGGTCTGACCGCCACCTTCCTCGTGCGTGGCGAGGGCTTGGCTGCCGATGTGCTCTACTACGGTTTCGAGATGAATCCGCTCGATTATGACTGGAAGACCGACTTCACCATGATTGACGTGGACAAACAGGTGAACTACAAGTCCAACTATTATCTGACTATCCTCGAGGATGATGGCGGACGTTATGCCTTCACACAGGTGACCAACAACAACATCGACAACCTGCCCGCACACTCCGGCACACACACCATCGCCGCTTGTGCACCCGACAACAACTCGGCCGCTGACGACTGGCTCATCAGCAAACGGATTGTTCCTCAGGCTGGTGCCACCTTCGACTTCTATGCCCGTAACCTCGGTACCACCGGTTCGGTCTTTATCGGCGACAACGACCTGCATAGCGTTACCGTGCTCGTGAGCGAGACTGACAACACCAAGACCTCTAACTTCACCGTGGTGATGAGAGAGACCGAGATGCCTTATCTCGATGGTAACAACTACAACCATTATGGTGTCGACCTTTCTGCATACGAGGGCAAACCCATCTATGTGGCTCTGCGTCATACCACTGTTTCTGCCAACTGGTTTGCATTGTTCGACGATTTCACTTTCACCCATATCAGTCAGGAAATCCCTGATGGCATACAAGAGGTGAATGCCGACATCCGCAGCAATGCCGAGGTGAGTGTGTATAACGCTAATGGTGTGCTCGTCAAGCAAGGCTTCGGCAACGACACCATGCAGTCGCTCGAACGCGGCCTCTACATCGTCAAGGTGAAAGACGGCGACAGCGTGAAGACTTACCGTGTGACGAGGAAGTAGTTTTTTAGGAGTTCAGGAGTGCAGAAGTACAGGAGTTCAGACGATGTTTTTCCAATTGCGATAGTATTGTCTGAACTCCTGAATTCCTGAACTTCTGAACTCCTTCATTTCTTTTCCCCTCCTTAAATCTTATGGCAATGAAAAAATATCTACTGTTATTACTATTCATTTGCGGTTCGGCGGTTGTTTTCGGACAAACACGCGACAAAACCGTCAACATCGTGGTCAACATAGGAACGGGTGAGTCGCTTGAGGGTCAGCCCGTCACATTGCAGCATTCTGATTACGGCCTGACTTATTCGGGCGTGAAACTCGATGCTGAGGGCAAATGCACAGTCAAGGTCTATGCCGGCCCTCATCAGGTGAGCGTGAGCCGCGAGGGTTATCAGACGGCCGAGACAGAATTCAACATAGACGCCACCAATGACGGCCTGACCGTGACGCTCGACCTCGTGGAGAAGGTGCGCACACCCTATGCCCTACAGGCGCGCGTCGAGCACGATGCCGTGACAGGCAATAACGAGATTCAGATGGAGTGGAACACCGAACCGCCCGTGTTCTTCGACGATTTTGAGGATTATGAGCCGTTTGCTATACAGTTTGGCGAGTGGACCGGCATCGATGCCGACGGACTGGCTGCCGCTGCGCTGTTGGGCAATTATCCCAACCGCTGCGTGTTCCAATACGCGCAGATTATCAACCCCTTGACCGTAGAGCCCACCTGGTGGTACGACTATCCCATCCTGCGTCCCTATAGCGGCAAGCAGTATGTGGGATTCACGCGCACGGAATCGGGCGGAGCCAATGACGACTGGCTCATCTCACCTGTTGTCACCCCAGGCACGGAAAATATGCTCATGTTCAAGGCTAAAGCCGCCGACCAATACTACGAGCGTTTCCAGGTGTATGTCACCACCAAAATCGACAATCCCGTGCAAGGCGACTTTGTGCGTCTTGATGCCGGCAACTACGAGACTGCCGACCTCAAGGGATGGAAGACCTATCAATATGACTTGAGCGCCTACGCCGGACAACAAGTGAAGTTCGCCATCCGATATATCAGCGATTACAACCGTTACGGGTCGTTCATGCTCATGGTCGATGATGTGTTTGTGGGGCAGGCCAATGCTTACGAAAAAGCGATTGCCATGACGAAGGCCCGCCGTGCACACCGCTCCGAGGCCAACCCCTATGAGATGTTCCATATCTTCCTCGACGGCGAGGAGAAGGGTGTCACCGATGCCTACAACTACACGCTGACCCGTGTGTTGCCCGGTGCCCATACCCTCGGCGTGAAAGCCGTGTATCAGGCTGCCGAGAGTGAGTTGGTCACCACCGAGGTGAATATCGACGCCGCTGGATTTGCACCGGTACAGTTCAATGTCAGCACCAACAGTGTGATCAGCGCCGACGGCGAAGTGCTCCATCTGGTGAACACCACCACGTCGGAGGCATACCACCTTACCGTGGCCGACGGCAAGGTGTCGCTGGCGTCACTGCCCTTGGGCGATTATGTCGTCAATGTGGAAGAGGGCGCGTTCAATGAGTATCAGCAGACCATCCGCGTCACGGGCGAACAGTCGTTCGACATTTTGCTTACCGACCGGATGCTTACGCCATATAACATCACCGCCGACGTGACCGTTGAGGGTGATATGGGCACTGCCGTGTTGCGGTGGAACCAGGAGTTGATATTCTCCGACAGTTTCGAGGATTATCCCGACTTCGCAACTGGTTCGTTTGGTGACTGGACCACGTATGATTTCGACCAGTTGCCCGTCTATCCCATCGGACTGGGCTCTACCTCCAACATCGTGTCATTCCCGGGTTCCGGCACAGCCACTAATCCCACACCCATAGCACCCATGGTGTTTAATCCGTGGAATACCAACCCGCCGATGTTGCCCACCGACCTCGCCATCATGGCTCCCACGGGCGACAAAACCATCATATTCTTCTCCCCGCAGCGCGGAACGGCTGACAAATGGCTTATCTCGCCGCTGCTCGATATCCGCGAGGGGTACACCCTACGTGCCACTTTGAAATCTTACGACGCCATGTATCCTGAGTCGGTGGAGTTCCTGATCTCCGACGGCAGTGCCGACCCCAATGACTTCTCCGTCATCAGCACCGTGGAAAGTGTGCCCGCCCAGGAGTGGAACATCTTCGAGACCGACTTGGCCCCCTTTGCCGGCAATCAGGTGCGTCTCGCTGTGCGTTACACCTCTTATGACGCGTTTATCCTCCAACTCGACGATTTCACCGTAGGTCCGGGCGAGGGCGAGGCTCCCTTTGTCGATTACGGCAATGTGATACGTTATGAAATCTATCTCGACGGTGTGAAAGTGGGCGAATCTACCACTCCCACCTACACCTTTGAGTCGCTTACTCCAGGGCAACATGTCGTGGGTATTAAGGCTATCTATAAGAATGGCGAGTCGGAGATGGGCGAGTATGTCATCGATGTGGTGTCGGGCATTGCAACCGTCCGTCTCGACACGATGACAACCGACGGCGAGGTGTATAACCTCTCTGGTCAGAAACTGGGCACACGCCTCTCTGATTTGCCCGCAGGCATCTATCTCGTGAAATCAGGCAATGAATACAAAAAAGTTCAGAAACGATGAAAAAGACGATAATCCTCTTGTTTGCACTTCTGACCACATCGGCTGTCATGGCACAGTCGAGGATAGTCACGGTCGGTGAGTGCCCCGCGTCGTTGAACGGTAAGGTCATAGCGGCACCTAAGGCACTGGCGACAACCAATCGTGCTGAGGGTCTATCATCGATGCAGCGCCCGATAGGTTACTGGCCCGATGACAGTATCACCATTGACCATGCGTACATCGGTGCGGCGAACACTTATCCCGTAGGCGCATACATCACCAACAACATGTTGCGGTCGTATGTCGGCTGTAAGGTGGTGGGTGTGCGTTTTGCCGTGGGAGAGAGCATCGGACGCACACGGGCTTTTATCTATAAAGTGCAAGACGGTGCCATCACCGAAGACCCCGTGGTCCAGAACCAACGTACCTATCCGGGGTGGAACAATGTGTTCTTCAATGCAGGCAATGAGTTTGAACTGACAGGCGACGAGAACCTGATAGTCGGATTCGACTATACAGAGAGCGAAGAGATGGTAGCCGCTGAGACGGGTGCCCTCTGTACCGTTGGCATGGAGGAAGGTCAGACGGAAAGCAATCTGAGCGGCAATGAATTTCTGCTCTACGGCAATTTCTCACAGGGCGAGGGGTGGTATCCCATCACGAGTTCGGGCATTTTGTGCGTGCAACTCATCGTCGATGTGAGCACATTGCCCTCCAAAGCCATAGATATCACCTATCTTGACACGGGTTTCCGCTACAAGCAGCCCGGCGAGAGTGTGGAGATGATGATTGGAGCGACGAATGTGGGCCGTGATGATATGAATGCGTTCGAACTGGCTTACCAACTCGATGATGAAACCCCTGTGACAATACCTTCCGACAAGAAACTCAAAGCGGGTGCTACGGCGTCGCTCTTGCCTGTGCTCCATCTCACAAACGATATCAGCGTGGGCAAACATACTATCAAGGTCTATGCCTTCTCTATCGACGGCGAGGCAGTCACTCCCGACCCCGACAAGGTGCAGGAGGCACGTTTCTATGTTTATGCACATCCATTGGCACGCAATAAAGTGTATGTGGAGCAATACACCGACCAGGACGAACCTTTGGCCGATGCGGTAAACAGTGTGTTTGAACAGGTGAAAAACACCGTTGACCGCATGTGCATGGTCAATGTCTATAAACCGGGCAACCCCCTCGCTATTCCAGAGTCGGAATACCTCACACAGGCATACGCTTACACCTATCCGTGCTTCACGAGCAATCGCGCCTACTTCCCTGCCGAGGATTACATCGCCTACGATGTCAACTACTATGTGCAAATGGTGGGACCGGCGTTTGTCACAGGCATTGTGGCCGACATCATCGCGCAGGATATTGATTTCGCCTCCTTTGCCACCATCGAGGCAACACCTGCCTACGACCCGGCCACCAAGCAGTTGACGGTAGATGTGAGCGGCACCCTCTCCGAGGATGCGCTGCCCATCTACGGCGATGTGGGTGTCACGGTGCTGCTGACCGAGGACTACGTGAAGTCTTATCAGTATTATGTCAATGCGAGCAACCGCACTGTACGTAACAACAATTACCGTCACAATAATGTGTTGCGGCGCTTCATGAGCGAGCCGATGGGCAGCAAAGCCCTTGTCACGGGCGACACCTATCAGGCGCAGTTCACCACGACCCTCGATGACGCATGGGTGCCGGAGAACCTGACGCTCGTGGCGTTCGTCACACGTTACACCGAGAGCGTGACGGCCGACAACCTCAAGGAGATGGACATTACCAATGCCGAGTCCGTAGCCCTGAAAGACATCGTTTCGGGCATCACCGAGGTGCGCGCCTCCGATGCCGCCGACGCTCCTCGTTATAACCTCTCCGGACAGCGTGTGAGCGATTCTTATCGCGGTATTGTTGTCAGCAAAGGACGGAAATATGTGGTAAGATAATCACCCTCCCTATCCGCACTTTTTATATCAACACGAGTCTCACGAACCCGCCATTCGGCTTATTCGTGAGACTCGTGTTGTTTATCCTCACATCAATTTCCACGAATTATCCATCAATATTATTTTCCGACCGATTTTTTTACAAATTTGTGTCCTCTCTATTCTTAGGAATCAAGGAATTTAGGAAAATATTCTTCGGCGTCAGCCGATTCCTTTATTCCTAAATTCCTTAGACTAAAATATTCGTGTCATTCGTGTTCGTTCTTTTATTCCTAAAATTCCTTAGACATCACTATTCGTGCTCGTCTTTCGTTCGTTTTTTCTTGATTTTTGAAGAAAAGTTCCCGTAAAGTTTGATATTTCAAAATATATTCATATCTTTGCATGTTGATACAGAATCTGCTATTTAAGAAACATCAAGTTTAATCAAACGAAAAACATCTTAATATTCACTTTAATTCTACGCTTATGAAAAAAGCAAAATTTTTACTATTAACATTGCTCGCTCTGTTAGGATATAGCGGAGCGTGGGCCGAGTACACGGTCGATTTCAATTCGACCATCTCGACCTCGAGCAGCGATTTTAAGGTCGCCTCAAACTGGAAGCATATTGTTGATGTAGATACCTACTACGACAACAATATGTCTTATCAGTACAAGGAAGACCAAGGTATGGAAGGCTCTGGTACACTGCTGTGTAACAGACAATTGATGTATGACTGGGGACAGACCAGTTCTGGTGTAGTCAGTTATGACCTGCTTGTCACACCTGTTGTATCGGGTACGGTTACAATCTACGCTTTGCCTTCTTCTTCGGCTTCATCCTCTGCCAAAGGCTTTGTGGAGTTTTGGAGTCTGAACAGTGATGGCACTGCCCGTGACACCAAACTCGGGTCACAGGAATGGACATCCAACAGTGGTGCTGAATGGACGGCTGTGACAATCACAGTGGATACTCCTCAGCGTATAGGTATCCGTGGACAGTATGTCTATCTTGACAACTTCTCTGCTAGTAGCGCTGAAATCGTTGCTGAGACGAGTCTTACTGTCGCAAAGGTGATGAACAGCACTGGTCAGACCGGTTCGACAGGCACCAACCCTGTTTTCGAGCAGCAGCCCGACGGTAATATGATTGCCAACCTGAAAGTGGAGTTGCTCAACAGCGGTGATGTGGATCTCATCGCAGGTACTACCGAAGGTTATACCCTGACATTGGGTTACGCCAGTACCTCAAGTTCTACCCCCACCTTCTTCACTGATGCAGATGTGGCAATTACTGAGGATTTGGCGGCTGGTGAGACAAAGACACTTGATGTGTCATTCAACGTACCTTTCGTTTCAGGTTATAAGTATTACTTCATCAAGGAGAATGTGACTGGAACGACCACGACCAATCCGCGCTACGCAACGTCTGTAACTTACGAACCGAAGTTTGCTTTCCGTGAGGCAGGTAGTACCTCTACCTCCAGCCTGTCAGGAACGGTCGATTTCGGCATGATTTCTACAGAAACCACCAAGAACTATGAGATTTACAACGACGGTACTGCTCCGCTCATCGTGAATAGCATCACCGCTCCGGAGGGCTTCACCATGAACGTGGCTGAGACTGATGACACTGATGTGTATCTCATGCACGCAGGATATGACGCTGACGGTGCCGTATGGTACGCTTGGACTTGGTATGAAGGACAAGACGGAACATGGGTGGCTGAGACCGATGGCAAGTTCTCCGGTTTGAGAGACAAGGTGCTCTTTGTGAGAATGAATCCTACCGGTGCTCCCTCATGGGATAACAAGTGGAACCAGACAGTTGACCTTGATGTGGAGAATGGCAGTATCTATGTCATCGACGGATGGGGCGATGAAAAACTCGAAGGCCACTGGGCAATTCGTGTGCCTGCTAAGTCTGCCAAGGCTGTTGATATCACACTGCCTGTTACCACAACGGGCGCTTTCTCGGGCAATCTCGAGGTTAAATATCTGAATGCGTCGAATACCGAGGTCACTTATACCTTGGCATTTACGGGCAATGTGCTGGCCGAGGGCGTATGGTTCTGCGACTTCAACGGTTCAAAGACCAGCAGTTCTACTGCTAGTTATCCAGCAGGTTCAGTGGTGGAGAGCAGCACGTTGTATGCAGCCGCTACCGGTTCCTACAACAATTATGACCAGTATCTCCGTTCATACAACCGTCACGACGGCAACAAGTTCATCACTCCGAAACTTCACTTCGAGGCAGGTGAGACGATGACCTTCGATGCCATTAAACTTCAAACGGGCAGTGATTACAACATTACGGTGTATGTATGTTCCGATCGCATGGAATGGGGTTCGCCCTTCTTTACTGTCAGCAATAACGACCTCACGGAAACCAATACCCGTGTGACACAGACCATGACCGCCCCGATGTCCGGCGATTTCTATTTCGCATTCGATATCTACGGCATGGGTCTTGATAACATCATCGGTGGCACACTCGTTCCTGTTGACCACGACATCTATATAAAGAGCGTAAGTTGGCCGCATGAGGATGGCGGATCCATCAAGAGCGGTACGTCGCAGACCAAACCGACCGTTACTGTTATCCCGCTGACCAATGAAACAGCCGACGCTTACACCGTGAAGTACATCTACGGCGACAACGTGGTTGAGGGCACACCCGTGGCTCTGACTGCCAGTGCCACCAGCACCACGAACTTCTCATTCTCATATACTCCGGAGGTGGAGAACACCACTCTCTTCGAGAACACGAAAGTGGTGTTCGAGTTCACCGACGGCACTACCTATGAGACCGAGACCTTCAATCTCAAAGTGACCAACGAGCCGGTGTTCCACTTCGTCAAGACGATTCCTACCAGCAAGTGGGAGCCGTCCGACTATACCACTCCGATTACCTTCGGCAAGACCAACACCGAGGACTCGCAGACCTTCTATATCTACAACTGGGGTTCTGCTCCGCTCCACATCCACGGCATCACTCTGCCCGAGGGCTTCTCGGTTGATGTGACGCCTCCGTTCGACGTGGCTCCGTTTGATGAGAACGACCTCAGCGCATCCGCTCAGGCTGTGACGATTACCTTCTCGGCTACTGAGGCAGGTGAATATGGCGGCGACATGGTGATTACCTGGCCCATGGGCACAGAAGTAGATCCTACCTTCTCTATCGCCCTCAGCGGTACGAAACTCGACCCGAACAAGTGGTATGCCAACTTTGGTTCTGAGAGCAATCAGTGGCCTGCAGGTTCTGTCTATCAGAACAATGTGAGCACCACGTATGTCGCTACTGGCGATTATGCTATCACATCGTCGAGCACGACTAACAACATGTTTATCACTCCGAAACTGACAGCCACTGCCGGTGAGGCCCTTACCTTCGACGCAAAACTGTACAATTCATATTGGGATGACGGACAGGTGAAGGTTTATGCCGCTGCTACCCGCGACGAACTGATCGACACAGAGGTTGAAAAGACTCCTATCTTCACCACGGAGGGCATGACCACCGATTTCCAGACCTTTACAGTGGAGATGCCCGAGGCTGGCGACTTCTATCTCGGCTTTGAAATCAGCAATCGTCCGTATGTCGATGAGATTTACGGTTTGACACTCGCTGATGTGGATTACGACCTCGTGATGGGCGACTACAGCATCCCTGCAGAGGCAATGCAGAATGTTCCCTTCACCGCTACCATCAACGTGAAGAACTTCGGCTTGGAAGATCTGGCTCCAAGTGCTTATAATGTGTTCTGGGTTATCGGCGATGAGACATCCGACTCCCAGATAGCAGAAACGGCGTTTGGCGAGAAGGTCATTCCTATGAACCATAAGTTGACCGATGCCGGCACACAGTTAACTGTGCAACTCCAGTTCCCCAAAGTAGGTACATATCCTGTCACTATCGCTATTACCGATGAAAGTGGTGAATACCTCGCTGCAATTGAGGGAGTAGAAGTGACATTTGCCGAGGAAGAGGCACAAAGCGAAGCCACTGCTGATGCTGATGGTACCTCGACTTATGTTCCGCTCAATCTGATGTATTATAATAGTGAATCCGTTTCACTTTATACTTCTGATGTGTTGTCAGGCTCTTACAAACTTACTGATGGAGCAAAGATCAAGTCCATTACTTATAAAGGCTATAAGACCGCAGCAGAGCATTCTTCTACATTAAATGTCTGGTATGAGTGGGTAGATGAAACAACCCAGCAGCAACCCGCTAATGGTCTGTATGATACAGAAGGAATGACTCAAATCGTGACTGACGAGACAAAGGTATGGGAGACGAAGGGTTCTTCTACCGCTTTAGAGGACTTCATCACATTGAATTTTGATGAGCCGCTCGTCTATGAGTCTGGTAAGGCTTTGCGTATTGTAGTCCGTTCCAATTCTACTGCTTGGAAAACCGTAAACTTTGAAAAAGGTACATCAGCAACAAGCGGCTTAGCCTATTATCATTATAATGATACGCAGAGTACGTTTGAGTCCAATAGTTGGACCAGTTCAGTATTACCCGTACTGCACATGCAGTTAGAATCCGCTACAGCCACTATCTCTGGTACTGTAATTGACGAGAGCGAGGCTCCTGTCGAGGGCGCCACCGTGACTTTGGTAAGCGATGACGGAGATAATGTGATGTATGAGGGCACGACCGATGCCGAGGGTGCTTACACTATCAACGTCATCCAGTCGGGCCGCACCTACAACGTGACCGTGTCTAAGGAGGGTTATGACGACGCTACTGAAGAGAATGTAAGTTTCGCTGAGGGTGACCAGATCGTTAATTTCACACTCACGAATATACCTGAGTTCATCGAGGTGACCATCAAGGAGGGCTTCGACGGAACAACCATTGGCAGCCAGTATGCGCTTGACTTCTCAGACTCTGGTCTGACCGTTTATAAATCTACTGGCACCATCGGCACCAAGACTGTCTATGTCGCTACAGAGGCAATGACCGAAGGCATCGTTCCCGCTGAGGAGGGTATCCTTGTCAAGGGTCCTGCCGGAACCTATCAGATTCCTGTGGTCGAAGATGACTACAACGAGTTCTTTGATGACAACCTGATCGTGGCGGCCATTGACGGTTACACGCCGACACAGGATGATATAGAATCCAAGAGCATCTACCGTTACGGTAAGGCTGGTGGCAAGTGCGGATTCCAACTCGTCACGAAACAGACTCAGACAGTGGGTGCCGGAAAGGCTTATCTCCGTCTGTCAGACGACTTGGCAAATGCTGCCGCATTGTTGGGCGTCACCTTCCTTGAGGATGGCGAGACAACTGGCATCGACACTGTCAGCACTGACATGCTCGACCAGAACGCTCCGATGTACAACACTGCCGGCCAGCGTGTGCAGAAGTCCTATAAGGGCGTAGTTATCCAGAATGGTAAGAAATTCATCAAAAAATAAGAAAGGCTAATGATTATGAGAAAGTATATCAAACCGGAGATGAAATACCTCTCTGTGATGCACGAGTCACCTCTGATGGCAGGAACTGAAGAGATATTAGATCCGGACGAGGAATTT
>JAFZAH010000043.1 GCA_017548275.1 Prevotella sp. | reverse complement strand
GCGTTGCTCAGACCCAGTTCGTATGCCATTTTGTCGCTGAGGAACAGGGCTTCGTTACGAGCCTCGGTATATGTCATTGCTGCGGCACGGATGGCTATCGTCATCATCACTGCCAGTGTCATCATTTTCTTCATAGTCGTAAGTGTTAAGATGTGAGACATATTGTTTGTTTCTCTGCTGCAAATATAGGGCAGAAAACTCCCCCGCACAAGGGATTACTCCTAAAGTGCGGGGGGACTTTCCCTAAACTTGAAGAGGGATTTCCACATTGAACGTTGAACATTGAACGTTGAACGTTGAACATTATATTATAATCAGTATCTGTTTTACTTCAAATTATGTACCCCTCCCCCCCAGATTCCCAAAATCTTGCATGAAAAATGAAAAAAAGTTTCTCTCCTTGTGCAAGATTACGTAATGTTGTTGTTTGATATACAGAAACGATAAACAAAACGAATGAGAATTAAACAGTGTAAGCGGATAACGTCCGGATAATCTGGGTGGTCAGAATAATTCTGGCCTGTCATGCGGTAGATGTCAATTATTATGACTACCTTTGCACGCAAAATATTCAGGCAAATCAAAAAGACTAATGAAGACAAGATTTTATTTTATCACTCTATTGTTTGTGCTCACCATAAGTACAGCCCGCGCCCAGGTGATCATCACCGAATTGATGCAGTCGAACATCGACTGTGTGATGGACGACTTAAACGAGTTTCCCGACTCATGGGTGGAACTATACAACAGTGGCTCCACAGAGGTTGACCTGAGCAAATACAGACTTGGCGTCACCAACGACGCTGAAAAAGCATGGCAGTTGGGCTACATATTGTTGCAGCCTCAGCAATATATATTGGTATATTGCGACAAGCAAGCCACGAGTATGCACACCGACTACCGCTTGGAGAGCGGCAAAGGATGCGCTGTCTATCTGTTCAAGGACGGTGCCGTCGTGGATCAGATTACCGGTTTGAAGAAACAGCCTGCACCCAACATCTCATACGGTCGTCAAAGTGCCAACAGCGACCAATACGGCTATCAGGCCGTGCCGACACCCGGAGCCGCCAACTGCGGCACCGTGCTCAGCAATAAGGACATCCTTGGCAACCCCGTTTTCAGTGAGCAGGGACGCGTGGTGCAGTCGGGCTCCCTCACGTTGGAACTGTCCCTGCCCAATGGTACCCCTGAAGGCGCGAAGATATATTATACCACCAACGGCAGTGAGCCGACACCCAATGACACGCAGTACACCAGTCCGCTGACCATCAACAAATCGACGGTGGTGCGCGCGAAAATCTTCTGCGACGGCTATCTCTCGCCCCGTTCGGCCACACAGTCTTATCTCTTCCATTCGCGCAACATCACCCTGCCTGTCATCTCCATCGCCACCGACGACAAATATCTGAACGACCCGAAGATAGGCATCTATGTTGACGGCAACTATAGCACCCAACAAAAGAACTATGAGTATGACTGGCGACGCCCCATCAACTTCGAATATTTCGAGGGCGAGGGACAGGAGAGCAAACTCAACCAACTGTGCGAGACCCGCATACAGGGCGGTGCCACGCGCGGAAATAAACTTAAATCGCTTGCCATTTACGCCCACAAACGTTTCGGCACCAAGCGTTTCAACTATGAGTTTTTCCCCGACCAGCGTCCCGGTGACACGGATTTCAAATCGCTTGTGCTGCGCAATTCGGGCAACGACTTCGACTATCTCTATCAGCGCGACGCCATCATCCAGCGGTCAATGGCTGAGCGTGTCGATTTAGACTGGCAGGCATGGAGCCCCGCCATCATCTATATCAACGGTGTTTACAGAGGGATGCTCAATATCCGCGAGCGCTCCAACGAAGACAACATCTATACCCACTATGAGGGGGAGGACGGCGACGGATTGGAAGACATCGACATGATAGAGAACTGGTATGAGTTGAAAGAGGGCGACACGGAGAATTTCAACCGGTTCACAGCCTATTACACTGCGCATGGGCATACCATGGCGGAATATGAGCAGTGGATGGACTGCCGCGAGTTTATGAACCTGATGATTATGAACCTGTATTTCAACAACCAGGATTTCCCGGGCAACAATATCGTGATGTGGCGTCCGCGCACCGAAAACGGCCGTTGGCGCTGGATAGCCAAGGACACCGACTTCGGTCTGGGTTTGTATGGCTCATCGGCAAATTACAAGACACTTGAATGGCTGCACAACCCCAATTATGATTCAGGCCGAACTTGGGCCAATCAATCCAGTCACACTCGTCTGTTCCGCCGTTTGATGGAGGATGCCGATTTCAAGCGCGAGTTCTTGGACCGTGCCGCCATTTATATGGGCGATTTCCTCAACGAGCAGGGCGTACGCGAGATTTGGGACCCCATGTATCAGAAGATACAATATGAATATCCCTATCATCGCGCACTGATAAATCAGTGGTGGCCCAATTACGGTGAGGAGTTAAACAATGCCCGCAACTGGCTGAAACAGCGCACCAACTATTGTTATCAGCATATCGGCAATTTCTATCAGTTGGGCAGTCCCATCAAGATGCGGGTCAACAAAGAGGTGAGTGCCGCTGATTTAGAAGGTGTGAGCATCAGTTTCAACGGATTGACGCTGACCAAGGGCGTCTTTGACGGTCAGTTCTATGCCGACCGGCAAGTCACGTTGCAGGCCACTTCTTCCGCTGACCGCACGGTGGTCGGATGGACAGTGCAGACCACGACATCGAGCGGCACCACTACAACCGATATCTGGGGCGACTCTTACACCTTTGCCATGCCGCAATGTAACAGTTTGAATATCAATGTGAAACTTGCTTCTCCCGACGGAATTGAGACGGTCAGGACCAAGACGTGGAACTGGCTTGCCGACAAGGGCACACTCACGCTCAGACAGTTGCCCGAGGGTGCCCGTGTGGTGGTTTATGACCTGCAAGGCATAATTGTAAGGCAGACCGTCGCCTCAACCGGCGAACTGCGTCTGTCGCTTCCCGCCAACCGCACTTATCTGGTGCGCATGGGCGACGAAGTGGTGAAAATCAGATTGTAAATGCAATAATCCGCCCCTTTTATCGTTTATCATTACGTATATACAACTTTTTAACGTAATGATAGACTATATTAGGGGCGAACTCGTAGAACTGACCCCGGCGCTTGCTGTCATCGAGACGGCAGGGGTGGGTTATGCGCTCAATATTTCGCTCAATACTTATTCGGCCGTACAAGGCAAAAAAGAGGTGAAACTCTATGTGCACGAACAGTTGGTCACTGGCGGGCGCGACGATTCGTTCTCCTTTTACGGATTCGCCTCGAAACAGGAGCGCGAACTGTATCGTATGCTCATCACCGTGTCGGGAGTGGGCGCCAATACCGCGCGCATGATACTCTCGGCCACCACACCGAAAGACCTGTGCAATGTCATCGCCTCGGGCGACGAGAAGATGCTCAAGAGTGTGAAAGGTATCGGGCTGAGGACAGCCCAGCGTATTATCGTCGATCTGAAGGACAAGATTGTGGCGAGCGGTATTGCTGACGAGTTCCATGCCACGGCTGGCAGCGAACCTGGTGTGCGTGTGAACAATGAGGTGAAGAACGAGGCGGTGAGCGCCCTCTCCATGCTCGGTTTCTCGCCTGCGCCTTCTGCCAAAGTGGTGACGGATATCCTCAAAGCGCAGCCCGACCTGCCTGTGGAGCAGGTGGTGAAACTGGCGCTGAAGATGATAAAATAGTTAGGAGCAAGGAGCAAGGAGCAGGGGGCAAGGGGCAAGAGATTAGAAACCCGCCCTGACCCTCCCTAAGTGAGGAAACTATTAGTGGACTAATGTCTTCACTCCTTCACTCCTAAAAATAGAAACAAATGTTTAACGCTCAACGTATCAAGGCACTAATAGTGGTATTGTTTGCCATCACGGTGGTGGCGGGCAATATGATGACGGGTCTGCGCAAGGCTCCGTCGGAGCGGTGTGCCGATACGGAAAGCGTAGCACAATCTGAATCGACCTCACGTTTGACAGGTGCACGGGGTAGGGTAGAGACTCCCCTCAGTGTGAATGACGCGTATCCTCTTCCCCCTGACACGGTGAAGAAAAATAAGGTCAACATGCCCGACGTGATTATCGATGAGGAGGATATCCCTGACTCATTGCTCAACCCGCGTTGGAAGATACAGCGCACCGTGCCTGTGACCATCGACGACCTTCATCAGAATGCCACAGACTTGAACCGTCCTGAGAATCTGAAACAAGAGGTGATTTATAATGATTCTCTCGAACGCTATATCATCGGCAATAAGATAGGCGGCACATGGGTTGACGCCCCCATCATGATGACACCCGAGGAGTATTTCAAATGGCGCGACCGTCAGGAGTTCTACCGCTATTTCAAGACAAAGAACGAGGAGGCCGTAGCGAATAAGGGCAAGGAGAAATTCGACTTCACCGACATGCATTTCGATTTGGGACCGGCGGAAAAAATCTTCGGTCCCGGCGGTGTGCGCATCAAAACCCAGGGAACAGCGGAGTTGAAGTTCGGCGTCACATTGAAAAGCATCGACAACCCCTCGTTGCCCATCCGCAACCGCAACACCACCACCATCGATTTCGACGAGAAAATCAACCTCAACGTGAACGGTAAAGTGGGTGACAAGGTGAACATGAACTTGAACTACAACACCGATGCCACCTTCGATTACGACGCGCAAAACATGAAGTTGAAATACGAGGGCAAGGAAGATGAGATTATCAAACTCGTCGAGGCTGGTAACATCACCTTCCCCACCAACTCGACGTTGATACGCGGCGCGTCGTCGCTCTTCGGTGTGCGTACCGACATGCAATTCGGCAAACTGAAGTTGCAGACGGTGTTCTCGCAAAAGAAATCCAACTCGAAGAGCGTGTCGTCGAAAGGCGGTGTGCAACTCACCCCGTTTGAGATAGACGTGGCCAATTACGAGGAGAACCGTCACTTCTTCCTCTCACATCATTTCCGCAGCCGTTACGATGACGCGATGAAATCCCTGCCCAATCTGACCACCGGCATGAAAATCAACCGCGTGGAGGTGTGGATAACCAACAAGTCGGGTACGCCCAACAATACGCGTAACATCGTGGCGCTGACCGACTTGGGCGAGAACAACAAGATAAGCAATCCGCTATGGGGCACGACGGGTCAGCCCGTTCCGTCGAACAACGCCAACACCGAGTATTCGACGTTGGTGAGCAGTTATTCTTCGGCGCGCGACATAGACCAGACCACCACGGTACTTGATGGTATCGGCGATTTCGTCGGCGGCACCGACTATGAGAAATTGGAGAACGCCCGTCTGCTCTCCTCATCGGAATATACCGTCAACACCGCTCTCGGATACATCTCGCTCAAAACCGCGTTACAGACCGACCAGGTGCTGGCCGTGGCCTATGAATACACCTATGGCGGCATGACTTATCAGGTGGGTGAGTTCGCCTCCGATGTCACCGATGTCAGCCGTTGTCTTTTTGTCAAGGCGCTGAAAAACACCAGCAACAACCCCAAGCAGGGCAACTGGGACTTGATGATGAAGAACGTGTATTATCTCGCCTCGTCGATACAGAGAGACAAGTTCCGTCTGGATGTCAAATACCAGAGCGACACCACTGGCGTTTATATCACCTATATCCCCGAGCCACAGGTCAAGGACCAGACCATCATCAAGGATTTGGGCGCTGACCGCTTAGACAATAACAACAAACCCCATTCGAACGGTTATTTCGATTATGTCGAGGGTTTTACCGTGAGCAACGGACGCGTGTTCCTGCCTGAGGCGGAGCCTTTCGGTGAATATCTGGCCACTTTCCTCACCTCGAAAGGCGTGTCGAAAGACGTGGCAGACAAATACTGTTTCTATGAACTCTACGACTCGACAAAGACCGTAGCCAAACAGATAGCCGAGAAGAACAAATATGTGCTCATGGGCCAGTTCCGCGGTTCGGCTGCCAATGTTATCTCCCTCGGTGCATACAATGTGCCGCAAGGGTCGGTGAGAGTCACTGCCGGCGGTGTGGAACTCATTGAGGGCACGGACTACACCGTAGATTATTCTGCTGGCGAGGTGACCATCATCAACCAGAGCATCCTCGACGCCGACACACCTGTCAGCGCGTCGTTTGAGAGCAATACCGACTATGGCCAGCAACGGAAGACGATGCTCGGCCTCAACTGGCAATATGACTTTTCGAAAGACTTCCAGTTGAGCGGAACACTGCAACACCTCAGCGAGCAGTCGTTGACCACGAAGGTGTCGATGGGTTCCGAGCCGTTGAACAACACGTTGTGGGGCGTGAATCTCAATTGGAAGAAAGAGAGTCAGTGGCTCACCAATATGCTCGACTATATCCCCTTCCTCAGGCTGACACAACCCTCGCACATCTCATTCAATGCCGAGTTTGCACAACTGATAGCCGGTCAGAGCAGCGGCACTCAGGATAACGCCTCTTATCTCGACGACTTCGAGAACACCAAGAATGCCATCGATGTGTCAGGATCCACCTCGTGGATTATCTCGAGTGTGCCGTCCATGTTCCCCGAGAGCAACGACAAGACCGGTCTCACATCCGGTTTCAACCGTTCGCTGCTGGCGTGGTATACCATCGACCCATTGTTCACCCGCCGCACCTCGTCATTGACCCCCAGTCACATCAAGAGCGACCTCGACCAGTTGTCCAACCACATGGTGCGCGAGGTTTATGTGCGCGAGTTGTTCCCCAACCGCGACCAAAGCAGTTACAGCGGTGCGACCAATACATTGCCTGTGCTCAATCTGGCCTATTATCCCGACGAGCGCGGACCTTATAACTTCAATCCCAACCTGACGGAGCGCGGCCGTTTGCAGACACCCCAGAACACATGGGGCGGCATGATGCGCAAACTCGACACCAACGACTTCGAGGCCGCCAATATCGAGTATGTGGAATTCTGGCTGATGGATCCCTTCGTCTATTCCAACCAGGAGTCTGACGCCCATCTGTATGGCGGCGATTTCTATATCAATTTGGGCGAGGTGAGCGAGGATGTGCTGCGCGACGGAAAGAAATTCTACGAGAGCGGCATGCCCGTCGACGGAAGCAGCAGTTTCACCACCACGCAGTGGGGTAAGATTCCCCAGCAGGCGACGGTCAATTACGCCTTCGTCACCTCATCGGGCTCGAGAGAGCGTCAGGATGTGGGTTTCAATGGTCTGACCGACGAGGAGGAGCGCACATTCGAGCCGTATCAGGACTTCCTCAACGCCATTCAGGGAAAAGTGTCGCAGGAGGTGCTTGACTCCATCATGGCCGACCCCGCCAATGACGATTACCACTATTTCCGTGGCAGCGATTACGACCAGATACAAGCCTCTATCCTCAACCGCTACAAACGCATCAACAATCCCCAGGGCAACTCACCCGACTCGGATTCGCGCACGGAGAGTTACGACACCTCGTACAAGACCACTCCCGATGTGGAGGACATCAACCAGGACTTCACGCTCAATGAGTATGAGAAGTATTTCCAATACCATGTGTCCATCCGTCCCGAAGACATGGTTGTGGGCCGCAACTTCATCGTCGACAGCCGCGAATACAGCGGTAAGGGTCGCAACGGCGAGCCCTACAACGTGACATGGTATCAGTTCCGCATACCGCTCGACCAGTACGACCGTCGTGTGGGCGGCATCAGCGATTTCTCATCCATCCGGTTCATGCGTATGTTCCTCACCAATTTCGAGAAACCTATCGTCATGCGTTTCGGCACGTTGGACCTGGTGCGCGGCGAGTGGCGTGTCTATACGCAGAACCTTACCAACAGCGCTTCCAATTCTGGCCATCTGTCGGTGAGCGCCGTCAATATCGAGGAGAACAGCGAGAAGCAGCCTGTCAACTACGTGCTTCCCCCGGGCATATCGCGCCAACAAGACCCCACCCAGCCCCAACTGGTGGAGAGCAACGAGCAAGCCCTGAACATGGTGGTGACCAATCTGGGTACAGGCGAGTCGAAATGCGTGTATAAGAACACGACGGTCGATCTCCGCCAGTATCGCCGTTTGCAGATGTTCGTCCATGCCAACACGATGCTCGACAACACCACCAACCTCTCCGATGACCAGTTGGCCGTGTTTATCCGTTTGGGCAGCGACTATAAGAGCAACTATTATGAATATGAGATACCGCTCAAACTGACGGCACCGGGTGTATATAACAAATACTCCACCAGCGACCGTGAAATCGTGTGGCCCGAGGCCAACATGCTCGACATCCCCCTGAGCATCTTCACAAACCTGAAAAAAGAGCGTAATATAGCCAAGGCGCAGGGGCAGGCATCGTATAATGCCGTCTATTCCGCATACGACGAGCGCCATCCCGGCAATAAAGTCAGCATCGTGGGTAATCCCACACTCGGCGAGGTGAAAACCATGATTATCGGTGTGAGAAACCTCTCGAACGAGATGAAGTCGGGCGAGGTGTGGATCAACGAACTGCGTCTGAAAGAGTACAACAACAGCGGCGGTTGGGCAGCCCAGGGCCGTCTGAATATGCAACTGTCCGATTTCGGTACGGTCAACATGACGGGCCGTTATCTCACCGAGGGCTTCGGCGGTTTGGAGGAGGGCGTCACCCAGCGTTCGACAGACAATGTGATGAATTACAGTGTGACGACCAGTCTCGAATTGGGCAAATTCTTCCCTGAAAAAGCCAAGGTGTCGGCGCCCCTCTATTACTCCGTGACCAAGGAGGAGAGCAGCCCGAAATACAACCCGCTCGACACCGACATGGAGTTGAAAGACGCCTTGGACGGAGCGGCCAACAAACATGAGCGCGACAGCATCGAGTCGATAGCGGTGACAAAAACCATCAACACCAATTTCTCGTTGTCGAACGTGCGGGTGGGCATCGCCAACAAGCGCCATCCCATGCCTTACGACCCCGCCAACTTCACCTTCTGGTACAACCACTCACACCGTCATACCAGCGGCGAGACCACCGTCTATGAAAACGAAGACCAGTGGCGAGGCGGTATGAACTATTCGTGGACACCGGTGTATAAGTCCTGGGAACCGTTCAAGAACCTCAAGAGCAAATCGAAATGGCTGGAAATCCTGAAGCGTTTCGGACTGAACTGGTTGCCGCAGAACGTGTCGTTCAACACCGAACTTTCGCGCACCTACCATGAGTTGCAATCTCGTGACATGGAGAGCATGGAAGACTCGAAACTGCCCCTCATCTTTAATGAGCAGTTCCTCTGGAACCGTGACTTCTCGCTGAGATGGGACCTGACGAAAAACCTGCACGCCAATTTCCACAGTGCCACCCACGCCGAAATCGAAGAGCCTTACACTCCCGTGAACAAAGACCTCTATCCCGATGAATATACGGCGTGGAAAGACTCCGTGTGGACCTCCATCAAGAATCTGGGCACACCGCTCGACTACAACCAGCAGGTCAGTCTGACCTACCAGTTACCGCTCAACCTGATACCTGTCTTTGACTGGTTGACCAGCGACGCCTCCTATCAATCGACATACACTTGGGTGAGAGGTACGGCGCTGGAAGACGGCACCTCGATGGGTAATACCATCACGTCGAACCGCACTGTCAAACTCAACGGTGCGCTGAATATGCAGAAACTCTATGACCATATCCCCTTTTTGAAGAAAACCAACGAGCGCTTCAACAAGACACAGAAGAAGAACGCCAAGCCGAAGAGTTCCAAGGCGGGAAGTCCCGGCCAACCTAAAGCGGGCAAGGACGGAAAGGCCGACTCCGCCAAGAAGGGCGAAAAGGATGATGACAATAAGAAAGACTTGCCCAAGAACCAGAAGAGTTTTGTCAAAGAGGTGACAATCAAGGGCGACACGTCGGTTGTCGTCACACACAACAAAAAGACCAAACGCATCACCGTGACAGCCAAAGACAGCAAAGGCAAGTCGGTGCCAGTGAGTTACAAGAAGGTGGACGACAACACCATTAAGATAACCAACAAGACCGACTCCACGCTGAAATTCAAGGTGACCATCACGCCCAAAGAGCCGCTCGACGACAAGGGCTGGTATAAGACGGCACAATGTCTGGCGCGTGTGCTGATGATGGTGCGTAATGTGAGTTTCACATACAACAATAATTTTGCGATGTCGATACCGGGATTCATGCCCAACATCGGCGATGCTTTCGGCCAGCGCCGAGGCGACATCTTGGCGCCCGGTCTTGACTTCGGATTCGGATTGATAGACGAGGATTATCTTGACAAGGCCCGCGAGAATGGATGGCTGCTCAATAATGAGAGTGTGGCGACGCCTGCCACGACAAACAAAACCGAGGATTTGCAGTTGCGCATGACGGTTGAGCCGGTGCGCGACCTGAAAATAGACCTCAACGCCTCGCGCACGATGACCACCGCCAAGAGCATCCAATATATGTATCAAGGCAACCCCACCACGCAAAGCGGCACGTTCTCGATGACCACCATCTCCATCAAGAGCGCTTTCGAGGGCACGGGCAACGCCAACAACGGTTATCGGTCGAAAACCTTTGAGACATTCTGCAATTCGCTCGGAAAATTCCGCGAGAGAGTGGAGTCTCGGTATGCCGGTGCCACCTATCCCGCCGGAACGTCGTTGGCGGGACAGACCTATAACCCGGAGAACGGGGCGCTCAATCCTTACAGTGCCGATGTGATGGTGCCCGCATTCCTCGACGCCTATACCTCGATGGGAGGCCACTCGCTGAGCATCTTCCCCTCATTGTCGAGATTGTTGCCCAACTGGTCTATCCGTTACAGCGGACTGAGCAAACTGCCGTGGTTTGCTGACCATTTCAAGAGCGTCAACCTCAACCACTCTTACAAGAGTGCCTATATGGTGGGCTCCTATGCGTCGTACAGCACATGGCAGGAGTATATGGACGGATTGGGATTCATCAATGACGCCACGACGGGCAATCCCGTTCCCAGCAGCATGTTCAACGTCTCCACCGTCAGCATCAACGAGTCATTCTCGCCGTTGCTGGGTGTCGATGTCACGTTGCAGAACAACATGACCCTCAAACTTGAATACAAGACCACACGCGTCATCAACCTCAGTATGACCAGTATTCAAATCAATGAGACGACCTCAAAAGACTGGGTCTTGGGCATGGGTTATAAGATTAACAACTTCAGTTTCGCCAGTCTCTTTGGCGGCGGCAACCACCGTAAAGTGAAGAGCAACAAGAAAGGCGGCACAGAAGATGACAAGGGAGAGTCTGGAAGCAGTGGTCCAAAACAAGCCAACACTGGCAATATGTCGGGCTTCAACCATGATTTGAATCTGCGGTTAGACCTGTCTTATCGCGACCAGGCCAACATCAGCCGCGACATCGCCTCGATGACCAGTTCGGCCTCGTCGGGCAACACAGCGTTTAAACTCTCTTTCAAAGCCGATTATACCTTGTCAAAACTGCTTACCATGACGTTCTATTTCGACCGGCAGACCAACACGCCGCTGTTGTCGGCAAGCAGTTATCCCATCACCACCTCCGATTTCGGCTTCAGCCTGAAATTCTCGCTGACGAGGTAAGGGATGAAGGTTGAGTGTTGAATGCTTAGTGTTTAGTGTTCTTCAAATATCTCTTGCCCCTTGCCCCTTGCTCCTTGCCCCTCAGAATGTTCTAATCTCTTGCCCCTTGCTCCTTGCTCCCTGCCCCTCAGAATGCTCTAATCTCTTGCCCCTTGCTCCCTGCCCCTTGCCCCTCACAGACTACACACCTATGGAACAGAAATTCGGGATAAACAGCATTGATATGGAACTGCTCCGTAACTTTTGCGAGCAGGAGGGCGAGCATGTGGTGTACCGCAAAGGAGAACAGATGGAACACGAGGGCAATCCTGCACAGTGGTTCGGCTTTGTGACGCAGGGATGTTTCAAGTATGTGACGCAGGGCATCAGCGACGGACGCGAGCATATCACGTGGTTCTCGTTCGAAGGCGAGTTTGTGGGCGATTATCCTGCCTGTCTTTATGGCAGTCCGTCGATGACCACGATTGAAGCGATGATGCCCAGCCGTATGTACAGAGTGAGTGGTGAACAAATGATGGAATGGTTACGTCGGGATACGGAAACGATGGCATTGCGCGGTATCATCGCCGAGCATCTGCTCAGTCAGGCACGCGCCCGTTATCTCGATTTCCATCGTGCCACAGCCCGTGAACGCTATGAATTGCTGCTTCGTCGCTGTCCCGGCATCGTAGAGCATCTCCCGCTCAATATCATCGCATCGTTCCTTAACCTCACTCCCAAAACCCTATCGATGATACGTCGTGATATTACTTATGGGAGATAATTAAGGAGCATCCGTCCAAAATCCTTTACTTAGGTTAAGACTTTCACCCTCGGCACTTGATTTTCAGGTTTTGCCGAGGGCTTTTCGTGCGTTTTTTGGGAATTTTACGGGTAAAAAGTCACTGACATCAAAAATGACGGTAACAGAATTATACATTTTTCTGAAAAGTGGTAATAAATAAGTAGAGAAGAAAAAGTGAATGGAAATAGAATCAGGCAATACGTCCAAAGCCACACAGGATGAGACGCTGCTCATACGGTACATTCTCGACGGACACACGGAACAATTCCGCCTGTTGGCTGACCGATATGCCGGGCAGGTGCTGCGGATGGTAGCCCGTCTGATTCCTTCGCCCGAAGAAGCCGAGGAGGCTGCTCAGGACGCACTGCTGAATGCTTTCTTGAGCCTTTGCCGTTTCGATGCGCGGCAGGCCTCTTTCCGGACATGGCTGATGCGCATAGCCTACCATACGGCACTGAAACATTACCGGCAGCGTCAGAAGTCGCCCCCGTTCGTCGAAGTGAATCAGCACAGGTTTGATTCCATCCCGGATGATGAAACCGACAACCTTCTGAACGAGACCGCTGCCGACCGCGTGGCACTCATGGAAAGAGCCATTGGCATGTTGAAACCCGAAGACCAGATGCTGCTCAGTTTCTATTACTTTGACAACCGACCGATAAGAGAAATTTCCGGCATTATGGAGCATGAGGAAGGTTATCTCCGTTCGCGGTTGCAATGGATACGGAAAAGAATGGCAACCATCATTAAGAACTTTGAAAACAATGAAGAAAAATGAGCAATATAAAGACCAAGGCCTACGGCTCGCCGTTCAGCGCAAGACCGGGGCAGGCGAGAGGATGACGCTCCCGGACGACTTCACTGACCGTCTGATGCGACGCGTCAATCAGCGAGCCCCGAAGACCAAGTGTCGCCATGTATGGCTCTATCCGGTCATCGCTTCCGTTGCCGCCATCGTGCTCCTATTGCTGATGCTCCATGGTAATCTTAGAAGTGTGGAGCCGACAATGAGACCTGTTCTGGCTCAACACACGGAACCGCGAGACAACGATCCCAAAACCGAAGAAACAGGGAAAGATCCGGTGTCCGTTCAAGAAATGCCTGTCATTGCCCAGACCGCGCAACCCGCACCCGTCGCTGTGAAGAAAGCAAGACCTGTTAAACGGGCAGCACAAACCGAGCAAAAGTGCTTGGCTCAAGAGACATCTTTTGAGATGCAGACAGGAGAGAAAGACCACGAGACGACAGCACTCGTGCCGCCAAGCCTGCAACCTCATGTGAAGCCGGCGGCATTGTCAGAACGCGATATTCCCATTTTGCACCCTGAGAATTACCATTACACGCACGAGGAACTGACCCGCATGAAGAGGCGGGCAGACGAAGCCTACCTGAGGTGTATGGAGCAGGAACTGGAAACAGCGAAACAAAACCTAAAAAACAATACAGGAATAGTACCCTTATAAGTCGCAAATTGTGTCTTCATAATAAGTGTCTTGTCATGTCGTAGGGGCGGGCACGGAGGTACCGCCCCTACAATCCGCCCGCACCTCAAAATCAGTGAACTATTGACTGAACTCCTGAACTGTCAGATTTGAATAATATTTGTCAGATTTACTTTCCCTCGCTTCGCGAACAGTGACCGTTGGTTCTGCCACGGAGTGGCACAAAAATAGAATAACTGTCCTTAAAATATTACACGAAAAAATGAATATGAAACGTATCATCATTTTGCTGCTCATTATTTCTTGCAGCGTCATTTCATCTCAAGCAGAATCGGCACCCACCGACCAACAGAAACGGCCCGAAAGAGTCATCGCAACCCTGAATGACATCATCAGTCACTTCGGGCACCATCTGGGACAATCGTTTGCCATCAACAGGGATCCAAACACCGGCATCATTGAATCAAGCGAGAAGATTGTGACCTTCTCCTGTCAAAAGGACGATGCCTCATTTATGGAAATACCTGAGAGTTTCATGGCCGACGAACCGTTGTGCTATCAGATTATGCACATGGTGCCCGGCAATCCTCAACCCTTCAATCTCAAAATGGTAACCAAATCTATGTCGAAGAATATCTTTCTCCGTACAAAAACCGAACAGGAGATGTGGCTCATGTGTACAAAGAATCCGGATAACCCTCAACTGCGCGACGTTTATGCCATTACATGGGAGGAGGGTGATTTTGATGACGTGGAAGGCACAATCTATATGATTACCTCGCTGCGCCCCGACATCTATGAGAAAAATATTGAAAGCGACAGTCGGACATTCAAGATTGAGGGCCGTGTAGATGCCAACATCACCGACTCGCTCTACAACATATATATTGCCGACACACGCGATGCTCTCTATGCCCTGGGCGACGACGACTATGTGGCCTGTGTGCCCGTGGTGAACAAGCGTTTTGAGTTCCAGACCGAGTTGGACCATCCCTGTGTCGGACGTCTGCGCTGCATCTTCCCTGACGGTTCGCTCTGCTCCGCATGGATAGACCTCGACTTCGTGCCTGGCGAGACCTACCGCATCACGGTTCACGACGGCTACTACGACGAAGACCGCGGCTACGAACAGCGTGTGGAGGCCCGGTTTGGCAAAAGCCTGATACGCCCGCGAAATGCGGCGACGCCTCGTTCCGAACCGTTGCCCGACCCCTTGATTTATGACCCCCTGAAAGGTCCTGACCAGACCATGGAAGAATGGCTGAAGACTGTACCTGCGCAACAGATGACACGGATAGAGAGAAAGGCTGGAATTCTGGAAACTGATATGGACGAACTCGAAGGACTTTACGTGGTGGCGGGAAGGATGATTGACTTGTCGCATGCAGGAGGACCACGGCTTGACTTAGACGAATCGTTTGAACAGATTATCCGCCTGAACACGAAAATAGATGCCGGTCTTCAAGACCTTATCTGGGAAGAAAAGGCCGCCGGCATGCCGGTATCAGGGTTTGTGGATGAGTATAAACACATGGTCGGCAAATATACCGAACAAAACAACGCGCTAATCGCGATGCAGGCGGTCGCACCCGGCAGCAAGAAAGCCAAAAAGGCACGGAAACTCGTGCAAGACCTGATGGAGAAATACATGAAAGAAATGGCCGCGAAAATGGTAGAAATGGATATTGAAACAGATAAAAAGTAGTTATTCTCAATGTTTCATGATAACCCGGGGCGGGCATGGGTCGCAGCGATGCGTCCTGTGCCTTTGCCCCATAATCGTTTGCATCCAAATGGGCAGTTTTTTAACCTGTACGGAGCCTAAAAATTAGAAATACCCCCAAAATCCTTTACCTAGGTTAAGACTTTTGCCCTCGGCATCCGATTTCCCGGTTTTGCCGAGGGTTTTTGGGGTGATTTTTCGTATATTTGCCACACGGGGAAACGTGTTTTTACGGTATTTCCCTCCATTAAGAATATTTAACGGCTTATGAACTTAATCATTTCTTAAAACAAACGTATTGAAATAGTAAGACCGAATGAAACGACGAACAATGTATAAGAAATCTATCATCACCGCGCTGCTCGCCCTCGTCGCCATGGCGGGGAAGGGGCAAGAAATCAAAAGAGTAACAGCCACCCCCGAGAACTTTATGGAACACATGGCCTTATGCGGCTATGAGGTTTACACCTACGACATTTCGTCTTTGAGGGATTCTGCATCTGGTTTCACCATCGTCATACGTGAATACGACCATCAGGGAATGATAGACGAGAAGAAACTGTATGGATTTAGGACAAAGACCATGATTTCGGACTTCAACGAGCAAGACCAGAAGAACATCTATGAGGAAAAAGATGGCGATGACATGGAACGGGGCATCTATCGCCTTTCGAAGACCCTCTCCGTTGGCTTTTCTCCCATTCAATCCGACTCCATCGAGACCATCACCTTGCGTGCTTCTCGCACTGATGCTTCGCCATGGAAACTGACACTGAAACCTATTGCAGGAGCACCACAAACCATTTACCGCTATCAGAAAGCACCTTACCAGCCCACTTCGTTCTCCCTTGACACCTTTATTCCCCTCGTATTCTACGGCTCATTTTGGTGGGACGAACAATCAAAAGGATGGCGTTTCTGTGGAGAGAACGAACTAACTGAGGAAAAAGCCAAGACCAGCCAATACTTCAAATACTCGCCTCATTATTATATTATTGGGGCAGTATTCCACAAATAAAGCGAAACGAACAATGAACAAGAAAGCCATCATCACCGCTCTGCTCGCCCTCGTTGCCATGGCGGGACAGGCAAAGACTTACAAGACCATCAAAACACCCGTGGCAATGGCATGTGTGAATGTGAGTAACGGCGAACTGAAAGTCCGTGAGGTAATTATGTGCGACACGGCGACCACCGTACACTTCACGATGGAGTACGAGAAAGGAACTCATTTCCGTTTCGCCAAGGGGAGTTATCTCATGGACGAAGACGGCAACCGCTACCCGCTGCGCTCCGCCGAGGGCATTGCACTCGACTCATGGGTGCAGTCGCCGGAGAGCGGCGTGACCGACTTCACGATGCGTTTCGAGCCGATGCCAAAGAAGGTGCAGGTCTTCGACTTCATCGAGGGCAATGGCAATAGGGCATTCATGCTGCTGGGCATCCACGACAAGGAGAAGAAACTGACAGTTCCGACGATGGAAGAACTGTCTGCCAAGAATCCCTACACAATGCCGCAAAACTGGTTTAAGACAGATACCATCACCATCCGAGGCCGTATCGAAGGCTACGATGCCGAGCAGTTCGGTTTCACGTCGATGGAATGTTACTTTCAGGATATCTTTGAGAAGGACGATGCGACGCAAGTGCTCGACATTGAGGACGACGGAACATTCTACAAGAAGTTCCTGGCCAGTTACCCCGTCTATCAGCGGTTCTATACGATGGAGTCGAAGGTGGATTTCAGCGAAATGTTTTTCTACGCCCGCCCTGGAGAGACTTTCGACATCACCGTGCGGAAAAACGCTGATGGTCACTACGAGTGCGTCTATCATAACGGCAGCAGCCACGAGGTGGAGCGATGGCTGAAATCGAAGTTGATGACGGGCTATCTGAGCAATATGCTGGCACTGTTTAATGGCTCCTTCAGCGATGCTAGGGCACTGGCTGAGGAGGTGTGGCAAAATATGCTTTACCGCATAGGCATGGTGAGCCGCCGCGACCATTTCACACCGCAGGAGGTGCAGTTGGCACTCTCCGATGCACAGGTTTGTATAACTAAAGCCTTCTTCGATTATGCCTCGAATAAGAAATACAGCGTCCAAAAACAGGCTGACGGTGTGTATTCTGACGAGATTGTTGACAGCATCAACTGGAAAGCACTCAATGACGCTAAGAGTTACACGTTTTTGCATCGCTTCGATTTCGACAATCCTTTGATGATGTCAAACGAGCATTTCTATTTCCTTGTCAACCGCATCCAGTATGCGCAACTTGCTATGCAAGCCTATTTCGGCTCTGCAGGTAATAATCAGTTGGATAATTACTATACCGTCATGCGTGAGATGCTTGGCAGCAAGGACAACACACTCATGGCTCAACTCTGTGTGTACCAGCAGATGTTGACGGAGTTCAGAAATTGGCGGACACAGAAAGAACGTACCATCGAAGCATTGAAGAACTCGCCAGATTTGCCAGACTCACTAAGACAAAGGGCATTGAACAGCATTCCTACCGTAGAGTCGAAATATACGACGGTCAGCAACACCTTTACGCATCCCTACGTCAAAGCCAAGGCTGATGAATTCTACCATCGGGCAATGGCGCAGAAAGAACTCTCAGTGCCCCTTCCCGACATGCCGATGACAGAACTCATCCGCTCGCTATGCGCCAAATACCCTGGCCGTATTCTCATTATCGACTTCTGGGATATGGGCTGCGGTCCCTGTCGTGGTGCCATACAGGACAGCAAGAACCTGCGTGCCGAGATAGCCAAGCGCGATGATGTGAAACTCGTTTTTATCGCTGGCGAGCGCACCACAGAGGGTAGCGAAGCCTACAGAAAGTACGTGGCCGAGTGGCTGGCCGACGAAGAGACCGTCTGCGTCACCAATGCCGATTTCACCCGCCTGCAGGAGTTGTTCCGTTTTGGCGGCATCCCCCACTACGAGACTATCACGCCCGACTGCCGTCGTGTCCGCGATGACCTCAGCATCAGCGGCTTCTATAACTTCGACTATGAACTGAAAAGACTATTAGAAAGACTGAAATAAAACGATATGAACAAGAAAACCATTATTACCGCTCTGCTCGTCCTCGTCTGTGTGGCGGGGCAGGCACAGACATTCACTCACGTTGTGGAGGACAGCATCGATTTCGTCATCACTGGCACGACAACCAGTTCGCATGACAGCGTGGCAATGTTTCCATGCGCACCACATGGCAAAACCGTGAAATTCCCCATCGTTGGTGGCAAGTTCAAAGTTACAGGCCGACAGCCTCGCCATACATTCATCCAAATTGGTGACAATGCTGAAAACGACCTCCGTTTCATCGTGGAAGAAACACCGACAAACATCAATCTCGTCACAGGCGAGGTGTCGGGTAGCGAATTGCAGCAACGATTCATCCGCTGCCAGATGCGTGAGCGTGATATTGACCGTGTAGCAGAGCCTTGGTGGGATAGCCTTGGCGACGATGAAAAAGACAGAATCATCGATATGAGAATGGGCAGATTGTCCGATGTAACCGAAAAGGATAGCGCAAACTTCATGAAATACGAGGACTTCATGGGCGACCGAAATGCACTCGTCCGCCAGAACATCCGCGAGAACAAAGACAACATCATCCCCGCATGGTATCTCTATACAGATAACGACAAACTCAACTACGAGGAAATGCATGAATTCATTCGCGAGGATGCCGCCTACGCCCACCACCCCGCGATGGAACGACCGTGGAAGGTGTATTGGGGCATGCTTCAGCAAATGAATATCACAGGCAAGCCCGCCCCCGACTTTGAGGCCGAGGCTCCCGACGGTACGATGCACCACCTTTCGGAATACACAGGGCATGGCCAATACGTGCTGATTGACTTCTGGGCTTCGTGGTGCGGCCCCTGCATCGGTTCGTTCCCGTTCATGAAAGAACTCTATGTCGCCTACAAAGACCGTGGCCTCGTCTTCCTTGGCGTATCGTGCGACAAGAACCGCGACGCATGGCTGAAAGCCCTTGAAAAGCATCAACTGCCCTGGACGGCACTCCGCAGCCCTTCAAGCAAGGGCGATGCCTGCGAACTATATGGCATCACAGGCATCCCGGCTGTTATTCTCATTACTCCCGACGGCAAGGTTCTTTCTACAGATTTGGAGGGCGAGAAACTGAAAGCGAAACTCGAAGAAATCTTCACAGACAAATAGAACATGAACAAGAAGGAAAGGTTTTGCGATGTTGATAACATCGTGGAATGGTGCCACATCCTCACCGCACTGCTCGCCCTCTCTTAAAATACTGAAATGAAACATCTGACACCATATCGCCAAAACGAAACACCCCTCTCACCGGTGAGGGGGAGAGGGATGGTGTGTGGAGATGGATTAAGGAATTATCGTATGAACCCAATTGGGCAAATCTTTAACGTATTGTTTGAACACCTTACCGTCAACCATGCGGAAGAGCAGACGCGCTTCTTGGTCATCAATGGAGTTGTCATAAATATAAGTACGGTCTGCAAGACTGCTTACTCGCTTACAATTAAGGATGGACTTGTAGTAGCGGGAAATAACTTTGGTGATAGGTACGTCATGACCACCTTTCATCACCCGTCGGGCAATACGAGAGGCATTGATGGAAGGATGATTGGTGGCTACGAAGAAGAAACGAATAAAGAATCCCGCCTCATGGGCACGACGGATGTAGTCAATCTTATCATCAGCCGAGAGAACGGTCTCAAAGATCAGGCTTTTCTTTTCGCGCAGACACTCCTCTCGCAATGCCTCGCAATAATTCACCGACTGCATGATAGCCTCATGCGAGTTCCAGTCTCCGAACTTATCGTTGGCTATCTGGTCTGGGTTGATATATATGGCGTTCTCCATCCACTCATGATGCAATATTTGAGTGGTTATGGTTGTTTTGCCCGAACCATTTGGTCCGGCAATGACAATAAGAACGGGCTTATGAACAGTGGTTATCATGTGGCTGAAATCTTCTGTGCATCCTCTCGCATTTGCTCAAAGAAACGGGTAGTAGCCTCTTCATTTGTACGTTTAGCCTCCTCGGCAGCCTCCTTCATCAACTGTGAAAGCATAGCGTCAGAAGGCTCTTCCATACTTGTCAACCGATATGTGTCTATTGTTGAATTCATAACTATAATGTTAAATCAATTCGGGGGCAAGGAAAGTGCAAGCCGAGAGCAATCAAGTTCGCTTGAATTGCCGAGGCGTAGCCCCTTCTCGCCGCCTTCGGCTGCAAAGATACAGAAATAATTCGAAATAATCATTCTAAACAAGATATTTTAATGAACAAGAAGGAAAGGTTTTGCGATGTTGATAACATCGTGGAATGGCTCCACATCATCACCATTCTGCTGGCCCTCGTGTCGATTAGGATAGTTAAATGTCCGACAGTGCAATAGCAACTACTCAGCACCCCATGTTATATTATGTTCAGAAATAGAATCACCGAAGCGACTGGATAGGGAATGCCCTGCGGGCAGAAATAACACAAATCGGTGCAAATAAAACAAATAATAGCAATTATTTTGGACGATTTGATGAAACTAGATAGATTTCTGCCCCGAAAGATGCACTCCGAAGTACAATTATTTTAGGGGTATTAAGTAGTTACGTGCAATATATCCGGTTTTCGGCGTTTAATTAGATAGAGATAATGTCAATAAAAATATAATGGAAACGAAAACAATGAAAATTTGGAGAAACATCCTTGTGATGACCGTCGCTGTCCTCTCCTTCAACTCTTGCAGCGACGACCCTGATGGGAAGTGGGACCCTATGGTGTGGAAGGCAGAGGGGCCGGTACAGATGACCGATGGCGTTTACGATGTTTCTGCTAATGGAACTGTACTTGCTTTCTCTTGTCAGAACTATTCATTCCCTTGGGTTGAGCATGCTGAGTCTAACGGAGAATACTATTACCCTCCTCGTGAAGCGAATGATTATCATACGATATCGGCAGATTGGTTCAAGGCCGAGACAAACGAGAATAAACTGAAGGTTGTTTTTGAGGCTAATGAAACCAAGAAAGAAAGACCACTGCAACTGACCGTTACAGCAGGCGACATCTTCTACACCTTTAAGTTCAAACAGGTAGCGAACAAATGAAACAACTAAGATTTACCATCATCACCGCCCTGCTCGCCCTCGTCGCAATGGCGGGTTGGGCACAATCGACAAAGACAATCGTATGGGAAAACCCATCTGTTGCCTATTCAGCCATTCCGTATTTTGAAATCCAGAAAGTGGAAATGACGAAGGAAAAGACTGCCATGTATGTCAGGATGTCTCTTTTACCCAGTTATGGCTTCCGAATCAGCAAAGACAGTTATCTGCAAACAAACGGGAAGCAGTATGGCATCATTGGCAGCGATAGCATACCTTTAGGTGGAGATTACATCATTCTGGACGACACTGGAAGGAAAGACTTCATTCTCTATTTCAAACCCCTGCCATTGGACACGAAGGAATTTGACTTCTTGGAAGGTTTGGCGAAAGGCGACTACAAAGTGTTTGGCATCCACGACAAGGACTACACGATTCCTCCCGCCTCCGTGCCAATTGAATACATGACTGATGATGACGGGGAAGGATTGGCGGAACTGAAGTTCGATGCTACGCCTGCCACCATACATTTCAAGTCGTTGAACTATCGTAAGGGAATGAATACGGAGATCCAAGTGCAATATGTTGATTTGAAGAATCCTGCAAAGCCTATGGATATCTACACGAATCTGAATGATGATGGTGAAGCCAGTCTTAGTCTCCCT
>JAFZAH010000042.1 GCA_017548275.1 Prevotella sp. | reverse complement strand
CCTTTGAGGGTCGTCGCAGACTACGACGTTGATAGGGCGCAGGTGTAAAGACGGTGACGTCAAAGCCGAGCGCTACTAATTGCCCGAACGCTTTCGCCCGTGCCGTGTTTACGGCTGTATCGCCGTCGTCCTGTTTTTTGTGTTTGTTTCCAAGAAATCCGGAAACGTCAGTGTTTTGTCTTGTTGCCGCCTGTCAACCCTTATATCAGGTGGTTATTGCGGCGGGGTCCCACCTCTTCCCATCCCGAACAGAGAAGTTAAGCCCGCCTGCGCCGATGGTACTGCAATGCAATGCGGGAGAGTAGGAGGCCGCCTTTTTTATATGCTACGCCAGCCGTTGGGGATGATTCCCCGGCGGCTGGCTTTTTTGTGCCCGCACTGGACCTCCCGAAGCGAGGGTGGGGCAGGAGGCAAGTCATTCCTGGGATTACTTCGGCTTTCTTGGTTTTCCTATGAATGCAATAAATCAGGGATGTTTACGTTAATTGTATATGCAATTGACAGATAGGATACGTCAGGTGAAGATATTCCTTGTAGTGGCAGCCGTATTGATAGCGGTTGCCTCACTTGTCGTGTCTCATGTGCTGGTGCATGACCTCTCGATTGAGGAGCGCAACAAAATGGGGGTATGGGCAGAAGCCATCCGCTCATTCAATGCCGCTGACGAGAACACCGACCTGGGTCTGGTGCTCAAGGTGATGGACGAGAACAACACCATACCCGTGGTGGTGCTCGACTCCGACCAAAACGCGCAGATATTCAGAAATGTGTCGCTTACCGGAACCAACTATGAGGACAGTCTTCGTCAGGCGGCATCACTTGGAAAGTTGTGGAAGAAAGAAGGACAGTTTATCCAAATAGAGGTGGGTGACGGTGAACATACTGACTATCAATATGTTTGCTATGACGATTCGGTCATGATTAAACGTCTGTCGAAATGGCCGTACGTGCAGTTGGGCATCGTGATGATTTTTGTCGTCGTCGCCATCTTCGCACTGCTCACGTCGAAACGCGCCGAGCAAAACAAAGTGTGGGTTGGACTCTCCAAAGAGACGGCCCACCAGTTAGGCACACCCATATCGTCGCTCATGGCGTGGACGGAGATACTCAAAGAGACGTATCCCGACGATGACCTGTTGCCAGAAATGGAAAAAGATGTGAAGCGGTTGCAGTTGATAGCCGACCGTTTCTCCAAGATAGGGTCGCTGCCCGAACCTGTGCCTTCGAGTCTGAATGAGGTGATGGACCATGTCATCGACTACATGGACCGCCGCACATCATCGAAGGTAAAGATGGTAAAGGATTTTCCCGATCATGACGTAGTGGTCAGTATCAACGCCTCGCTTTTTGAGTGGGTCATCGAGAACCTCTCGAAAAACGCTGTTGACGCCATGGGCGCTGACGGAGGCACCATCACCCTCCATGTCGAGGACCATGAGCAACTGGCTGTCATTGAGGTGAGTGACACGGGAAAGGGTATCCGAAAAAAGGATGTGCACAATGTGTTCAAACCCGGATTTACCACGAAGAAACGCGGGTGGGGCCTTGGTCTCTCGCTTGCTAAACGCATCGTGGAGGAGTATCATACGGGTAAGATTTTTGTCAAAAACTCTGAATTGGGCAAAGGCACTACCTTCCGCATTGAGTTGGAGAAATGACAGACCCGCCTCTTTCCTTTCCCGAAACTATTTTCTTGCCTCGGTTTTTCACTCTCCTTTTACCCTGCCCTTTTGTCGGCAGAAAATAAAAAAAAGAGAGATAATTTGCTCAATATCAAAAATATTCGTAACTTTGCAGCCCATTATGTGCGGTTTGGAGACATATCAGATAGATTTGAAGAATTTGAAGGCTGATAATGAGACCTTTGAGTTCGCTATCGACGATGAATTCTTCCATGCTGTCGAAGGGCAAGACGTGAAGCGCGGAGCCGTGAACGCGACGGTCAGCGTGAGCCGAAAGCCCGGGTTCTTCCTGTTGGACATCAGTGTACAGGGTAGCGTCAAGATACCCTGTGACATTTGTTTGGACGATATGGACCAGCCGGTGGCAGCCACCAACCGCTTGACAGTGAAATTTGGAGACGCATACTCCGAAGAGGATGACACGGTGACCATCGATGAGCGGGAAGGCTTCATCGACATATCGTGGTTCATTTATGAGATGATCGTTTTGGCCATACCCATCAAGCACGTGCATACACCTGGAAAGTGCAACCCTGCGATGATGAAGGTTCTTGAGGAGCATTCTGCCGCCCGAAGCAGCAGTGGCGAGGCCGAGGTCGATCCCAGATGGAGTGAATTAGAGAAATTAAAAACAATATTAAAAGATTAACAAACAATGGCACATCCTAAAAGAAGACAGTCAAAGACTCGTACCGCGAAAAGAAGAACGCACGACAAGGCTCAGATGCCCACATTGGCAGTTTGCCCCAACTGCGGCGCTTACTATGTATATCATACTGTATGCCCCACTTGCGGTTATTACAGAGGTAAAGTAGCGATCGTCAAGGAAGAAGTGGCTGAATAATGGGTAAAAGAAGAGCGATAATCACCGGCGTTGGTGGCTATGTGCCCGAGTATATCCTCAATAACGAGGAACTCTCGCGCATGGTCGAAACCAACGACGAGTGGATTATGACGCGTGTCGGTATCAAGGAGCGCCGCATCCTGACAGAGGAGGGGTTGGGCACTTCTTATATGGCACGTAAAGCCGCTAAGCAACTGCTCAAAAAAACTGGGGTGGATCCCAACACCATCGACGCGCTGATAGTGACGACCTCATCTGCCGACTACAAATTCCCGTCAACGGCATCCATCGTACTCGGAAAACTGGGTCTGAAAAATGCTTTCGCATACGACCTTTGGGCAGCCTGCTGTGGTTTTATCTATACGCTCGACACCGTAGCCTGCATGGTAGAGTCAGGACGGTATAACAAGGTGATACTCATCGGTGCCGACAAAATGTCGGCCATGGTTGATTACAAAGACCGCGCCACATGCCCGCTGTTCGGCGACGGAGCCGGAGCAGTGCTCATCGAGGCAACCGAGGATGATGACATGGGATATATGGACTCCTATTTCCGCACCGACGGAAAAGGACTGCCTTTCCTCCACATGAAAGCGGGAGGTTCTGTATGCCCGCCATCGCATTTCACCGTTGACCACCGGCTCCACTACATCTATCAGGAGGGACGCACTGTGTTCCGTTATGCCGTGACCAGCATGAGCGACGACTGTGCGCTCATCGCCGAGCGCAACGGGCTGAACAAGGACAATATCCAATGGATAGTGCCTCATCAGGCCAATATGCGTATCATCGAGGCGGTAGCCAAGCGATTGGACCTGCCGATGGAACAAGTGATGGTCAACATCGAGCATTTCGGCAACACCTCCGCCGCAACCATACCCCTGGCACTATGGGAGTATGAGTCCAAACTTCGAAAGGGAGACAACCTGATACTCACGGCATTCGGTGCCGGGTTTGTGCATGGAGCCTCCTATCTGAAATGGGCTTACGACGGTTCGGCGGCAACGGCTCCGGTCAAGTAAATCGTGACGAACAACAGAAAACGCATCCTTCCTCTCATGAAAGAATGCGTTTTTTTGACGAAAAGACTAAAAAGAAGCAAGAGATTACTGGCATTGAGTAAGGTCGTTAAAGACCTTACACATCAATCTGAAACTCCTGAACTCCTAAGCTTCAACTTCTTAAACTCCTTAAAACACATGCACAAAGCAGGTTTTGTAAATATCGTGGGAAACCCCAATGTGGGCAAATCCACACTGATGAATCAACTGGTGGGAGAGCGCATCTCTATCGCCACCTTCAAGGCGCAGACCACACGCCACCGCATCATGGGCATCGTCAACACCGATGACATGCAGATTGTCTTCTCCGACACACCGGGCGTGTTGAAGCCCAACTATAAGTTGCAGGAGTCAATGCTCGCTTTCTCTGAGTCGGCCCTGGCCGACGCCGATGTGTTGCTCTATGTGACCGACGTGGTGGAGAATCCCGAGAAGAACATGGAGTTCCTCGAGAAGGTGCAAAAGATGTCAATACCCGTGTTGCTGCTCATCAACAAAATCGACCAGAGCGACCAGAAGACGCTGGGCGACTTGGTGGAGAAATGGCACACGTTGTTGCCCAATGCGGAGATTCTGCCTATCTCGGCGCTCAACAAGTTCGGTGTTGACATGCTGCTCAAACGCATCAAGGAGTTGCTGCCCGACTCACCGCCTTACTTCGAAAAAGACCAGTTGACCGACAAACCTGCACGGTTCTTCGTCTCAGAGATTATCCGCGAGAAGATACTGCTCTATTACGACAAAGAGATACCCTATTCGGTGGAGGTGAGTGTGGAGTCGTTCAAGGAAAGTGCCAAGCGCATCGACATACGCGCCGTCATCTACGTGGAGCGTGAAAGCCAGAAAGGCATCATCATCGGTCATCAGGGTTATGCCTTGAAAAAGGTGGGCACAGAGAGCCGTAAAGCCCTCGAGCGTTTCTTCGGCAAACCGATTTTCCTCGAGACCTACGTCAAGGTGGACAAAGACTGGCGCTCGTCGGAACGTGAACTGAACAATTTCGGATATAATCCTGAGTGAGATTTGAGGTTTGAGATTTGAGGTTTACGTTAAGGTTCTTAACGACCTTATATAAATATTAGAAATATGGGAAATTTAGTAGCAATAGTAGGGCGCCCCAATGTGGGGAAATCCACCCTTTTCAACCGCTTGACCAATTCGCGCAAAGCGATAGTCAGTAGCGAAGCCGGTACCACCCGCGACCGCCAATACGGCAAATGTGAGTGGAACGGACGTGAGTTCTCGGTAGTTGACACCGGCGGTTGGGTGGTCAAGTCCGACGATATATTTGAAGAGGAAATCCGCAAACAGGTGATTGTGGCCACTGAGGAGGCCGACCTCGTGCTCTTCCTCGTTGACGTGATGACTGGTCTCACTGACTGGGACGAGGATGTGGCGATGATTCTGCGCCGCACCAAACTGCCTGTCATCCTCGTGGCAAACAAAGCCGACAATTACGACCAGTACAGTGATGCCGCGGAGTTTTACAAACTGGGATTGGGCGACCCCCACTGCATCAGTTCTGCTACAGGTAGCGGAACGGGCGACCTGCTCGACCTGATTTTGGAAAATCTCAAAGGCGACGATTCCGACCAGGCTGAAGAGGGAATACCCCGCTTCGCTGTCGTGGGACGTCCGAATGCAGGTAAGAGCAGCCTCATCAATGCTTTCATCGGCGAGGACCGCAACATCGTCACCGAGATAGCGGGTACCACGCGCGACAGCATCTATACCCGGTACACCAAGTTCGGTTTCGATTTTTATCTGGTCGATACCGCCGGCATCAGACGCAAAAACAAAGTGACCGAGGACCTGGAGTTCTATTCTGTGATGCGAAGCATACGCTCCATCGAGAATTCCGACGTCTGCATCCTGATGATTGACGCCACACGAGGCATAGAGTCGCAGGATATGAACATCTTCCAGTTGATACAGAAAAACAACAAATCGCTGGTGGTGGTAGTCAACAAATGGGATTTGGTCGAGGACAAAGACCAAAAAGCCATCGACACCTTCGAGAACGCCATCCGCAAACGTATGGCGCCCTTTACCGACTTCCCCATCATCTTCGCTTCGGCAGTGACCAAACAGCGCATTTTCCGTGTGCTGGAGACGGCCAAGCAAGTGTATCTGAACCGGAAGGCAAAGGTGGGCACATCGAAACTCAACGAGGTGATGCTGCCCCTCATCGAGGCTTATCCGCCACCATCAATCAAGGGCAAGTACATCAAAATCAAGTATTGCATGCAGTTGCCCAACACACAGATACCCTCGTTCGTGTTCTACGCCAATCTGCCGCAGTATGTGAAGGAGCCTTATAAGCGCTTCCTCGAGAACAAGATACGCGAGAACTGGAATATGACGGGATGCCCCATCAATGTGTTCATCCGTCAGAAATAAGTAGTTAAAGCAGGAGAGAATTTATCACTTCGCTTAGACGTTAAGCCAGATATTGATGTACAAAAAGATAATCGCGATATTGCTCATGGCCATGGTGTTTGTCGCCTGTTCGTCGGAATTGAAAACCGACGAGTTGGCGGCAAACACCGCGCGCGCCTATTACGATTATCTGCTGCAAGGGCAATACGACGATTTTGTGGCGGGCATGGACGGTTACGACGATATGCCGGAGAGTTACCGCCAGCAATTGGCAGACAACGCCCGGATGTACGTCGCTCAGACAAAAAAAGAGCATGGGGGGATAGAGCGGCTGCGTGTGATGAAGTCTGAGGTGGACAATGACACACAGACAGCGCAGGTCTATCTGGTCATCACTTTCCATGACAACCTCAACGAGCAGGTTCTCGTGCCTATGGTGCGTAGAAACGGTATTTGGATGATGCGTTGACCCTTAGCCAACCTTCATTGGCCGGTCTCCTCGACTTTCTTCACTTTCTTAAACAAATCAGAGGCAAACACCAGGTCGTTCAGTCGCTCGTTGTTCGACGAGATGACCATGTCTTTGTTGCCTTCCCATTCCTTTTTCCCCTGATAGATAAAGATGATATGTTCACCGATACCCATCACTGAGTTCATGTCGTGAGTATTGATGATGGTCGTCGTGTTGTATTCCTTGGTGATGCCGCTCAGCAACTCGTCGATGACCAACGAGGTTTTCGGGTCCAAACCTGAGTTGGGCTCGTCGCAAAACAGGTATTGAGGGTTAAGCACGATAGCACGCGCGATGGCCACACGTTTCTGCATACCGCCCGACAATTCACCCGGGAATTTCTCCTGAGCGTCAATCAAACCGACACGGTCCAGACATTCCTGTGCACGTTTCACCCGTTCACGGTAATTCATGGTAGAGAACATATCGAGTGGGAACATCACGTTCTCCAGCACCGACAGCGAGTCAAACAGAGCCGCACCCTGAAAAATCATCCCCATCTCACGGCGCAACTTCACCTTCTCGGATTTCGACATCGCCGTGAAGTCGCGCCCGTCATACAGCACTTTGCCGCTGGTAGGGTCGAGCAGACCCACCAGATTCTTCATCAGCACCGTCTTACCCGAACCGCTCTGACCGATAATGAGGTTGGTCTGGCCGTTCTCGAAGCATGCGCTGATGTCGTGAAGCACTTCCTTGTCTTCAAACGTCTTGAATAAATGATTGACTTCTATCATGGAAGGTTTAGGGTTGTTTTTGGGGAGTTTAGGAGTTCAGGAGTTTAGGAGTTCAGACAATAGCACACCTATCGAGGTGTAAGGACGTTAATGTCCTTGAGGTCTTTAAGGTCCTTATCGGCTTGTTCATTGCCCTAACTCAACAACTGCGTGAGGAACACGTCGCTGAAGAGTATCAGCACGCTGCTCGACACCACAGCATTGGTGCTCGCCTTGCCCACTTCCACTGAGCCGCCCTTCACGTTATATCCGAAATATGACGCCACACTGGAGATGATAAAGGCAAAGACGATGCTCTTGATGATGCTCATCCACACAAACCACGGGTTGAAGTCGTGCTGCAAACCGATGGTCAGGTCTTCCGGACTGAGCACCTGGCCGATATAGGCGGTGGCATAGGCGCCGATGATGCCCGTGGCGGCACTGAAAATCACCAGGAACGGCATGATGGTAATCATGCCCAGTATCTTGGGCAATATCAGGTAACTGGCCGAATTCACACCCATGATGTCGAGTGCGTCAATCTGTTGCGTCACACGCATCGTGCCCAGTTCCGACGCGATGTTACTGCCTACTTTGCCCGCCAGAATCAGACACATGATGGATGACGAGAACTCCAGCAACATGATTTCTCGCGTGGTGTAACCCGTCACAAACCGCGGCATCCAAGGGCTTTGGATGTTGAGTTTCATCTGGATGCAAATCACAGCACCTATGAAGAAGGAGATAAGCAGCACAATGCCGATGGAATCGACGCCGAGCGCGGACATCTCCTTGATGTATTTCTTCAGGAACATCCGAAAACGCTCAGGACGGCTGAATACGCGCCCCATCAGCATCAGGTACTCACCTAAGGTGTGCAGTTTCTTAATCATGGTGCAAAAGTAATCAAAACATCTGAAAAACTGGAATAAATTTGGTTTTTCTCTCTCTTTGAGTTAATTTTGCACCATCATAAAGAAAGACGAGTATGAGCGAAACAGGTATGGTGCTCCGCACCGAGGGGCTGGTTAAGCGTTACGGAAAGCGTACGGTGGTGAACGATGTGTCCATCAATGTGCATCAGGGCGAGATTGTCGGTCTGCTCGGACCCAATGGCGCCGGAAAGACCACATCCTTTTATATGACCACCGGTCTGATTGTGCCCAATGCCGGGCGTATCTTCATCGACGACCAGGACATCACCGACTATCCCGTCTATAAACGGGCACGTGCCGGCATAGGATACCTGCCGCAGGAGGCCAGCGTGTTCCGTAAGATGAGCGTTGAAGACAATATCCTTTCTGTGCTCGAGATGACCCAACTCTCACGCAAGGAGCAGCGCGAGAAACTGGAGAGTCTGTTGGCGGAGTTCCGGCTCAACAAAGTGCGAAAGAACAAGGGCGACCAACTCTCAGGTGGTGAGCGCCGTCGTACGGAGATTGCCCGTTGTCTGGCCATCGACCCCAAATTCATCATGCTTGACGAACCTTTTGCAGGTGTGGACCCCATCGCCGTCGAGGACATCCAGCACATCGTATGGCAATTGAAATACCGTAACATCGGCATCCTCATCACCGACCATAATGTGCAGGAGACGCTCACCATCACCGACCGGGCTTACCTCCTTTTCGAGGGGCGCATCCTCTTCCAAGGCAAGCCTGAAGAACTGGCTGCCAACAAGATTGTGCGCGAGAAATATCTCAGCACCAGTTTCGTGCTCCGCAAAAAAGATTTTCAGACACTCGATGAGGAACGTAGGGCAAGGGAAGAGGAGAACAGTGAAGAGTAGTATATGCCTTCACTTCTCCATTCCTTCATTTCCGAAAACAAATTAGCCATTATACCTGTTAGTGAACGATTGTCTTCACTCCTCCAATCCTTCACTCCTCAACCCCTTGATTTAGGTTAAAAAAACAAATTTTTGCCCTTATAATTAGGTGATTAGGGCAATTATTTGTAATTTTGCACCCCAAATTGAAAAATTATAAACAGAATAAACAATAAAGATGAAAATTTCGTTCGAAAATCCCGACAAAGTGAATGGCTTGATGACCATCACCGTGGAAGAGGCTGATTACGCAGAAAATGTCAAGAAAAAACTGAAAGAATATGCCCGTAAGGCAAATGTCCCCGGATTCCGTCCCGGACACGTGCCCATGCAGATGATTAAACGGCAGTTTGAGCCGTCGGTGAAACTTGATGAGATTAACAAGGTTCTCGGCGAGGCACTGTATAAGTATATCCGTGAAAATAATATCCAGATGCTCGGCGAGCCCCTGCCGTCAGAAAAGCAGGTAGAGCAGAACATCGAAGGCGACGGACCCTTCGAATTCGCTTTCGACATCGCCGTGGCACCCGAGTTCAGCATCGAACTGACCAATAAAGACAAAGTTCCCTATTATGAAATTTCCGTCGATGACAAACTCATCGACCAGCAGATAGAGATGTTCGCCGCACGCAACGGCCGCTATGAGAGCGCCGAGGAGTACGACCCCGAGAAGCGCGACATCCTCAAGGGCGACCTTCGCGAACTCGATGCTGAGGGCAACACCAAAGAGGGTGGCATCACTGTTGACAGCGCCACCATCATGCCGCAGTACATCAAGGAAGATGCTCAGAAATTCCTCTTCGACGGAGCAAAACCCGGCGATATCATCACCTTCAATCCCAAAAAGGCTTATCCCGACAATGACGCTGAGATAGCAGCCATGCTCAAACTCAAGAAAGACGAGGTGGCCGACCTCACTGCCGATTTCAGTTATCAGGTGACCGAAATCTCACGCTTTGTCAAGGCAGAGGTCAATCAGGCCCTCTTCGACGGTGTCTTTGGCGACGGCAATGTGAAATCTGAGGAGGAGTTCCGCGCCCGTATCGCTGAGGATCTGAAGGGTCAGTTGGTTGCTGATTCCGAGTATAAGTTCTTGCAGGATGTGCGTAAGTATGCCGAGGAAAAAGTCGGTGAACTGACCTTCCCCGAGGCACTGCTCAAGCGCGTCATGATTAACAACAACAAGGACAAGGGCGAGGAGTATGTCGAGAAGAACTTCGAGGGCAGCATCCGCGAGTTGAAATGGCACCTCATCAAAGAGCAACTTGTCGCTGCAGCCGGCATCAAGATTGACGACAATGACGTGAAGAACGTGGCAGTAGAGGCTGCACGCGCACAGTTCGCACAGTACGGCATGAACAACGTGCCCGACGAGTACCTGCAGAACTACGCTGAGGAAATGCTCAAAAAGCGCGAGAATGTTGACGGACTCGTTGACCGTGCCATTGACCACAAGTTGACAGCAGCGCTCAAAAACATTGTTAAATTGGATGTCAAGAACGTCACTCTCGACGAATTTAACAAGATGATGAGCGAATAAAATTCCTTTTTGAGAATATTTAAGAAAAAAATACGTATAAATAGAGCGGTTATCTGAATTTTTTTTATTATCTTTGCATTAAATAGACCGTCACGACGACGTCAGTTTCAGTAGAGATAACAAAAAAAGAGCAGGTAACCGCTCTTTATTATGCTATTATATAAGAATACACCTTAATATTTTATGTTGAAAGATTTTAGAAAATTCGCCACAGGCCACATGGGCATCAACAGCATGGTGCTCGACGATGTCATGAATGCGCAAGCACAGTATCTGAACCCTTATATCCTTGAGGAGCGCCAGTTGAACGTCACACAGATGGACGTCTTCTCGCGACTCATGATGGACCGTATCATCTTCCTGGGCACACAGATTGACGATTATACCGCCAACACATTGCAGGCACAGTTGCTTTATCTTGACTCTGTTGACAGCGGAAAAGACATCTCCATCTATATCAACTCTCCCGGTGGAAGCGTCACCGCTGGTCTCGGTATTTACGACACCATGCAGTTCATCTCGTCCGACGTGGCCACCATTTGCACGGGTATGGCAGCATCAATGGCGGCCGTGCTGCTTGTGGCCGGCGCCGAAGGCAAACGCTCTGCGCTGCCCCACAGCCGTGTGATGATTCATCAGCCCCTCGGAGGCGTGCAGGGACAGGCTTCCGATATCGAGATTGAGGCACGTGAGATACAGAAATACAAAAAACTGCTCTATACCATCATCTCCGAGCACTCACACACCCCCTATGACAAGGTGTGGACCGACTCCGACCGCAACTACTGGATGGACGCCGAGGAAGCCAAGGAGTACGGTATGATTGACAATGTGTTGAAGCGCAAGAAGTAAATGAAGAAAAAGGTTTGTAACTTCTGTGGAAGAAGTGAGTCTGAAGTACGGCTGCTGATTACAGGTCTCAACGGATTTATCTGTGAGGACTGTGCTCAGCAGGCTTACAACATCGTGAAGACGCAGGGACTGGCCGAAGGACAGCATGGCCGCCAAGAAGCCCCGTCGCCACTCGACCTGAAGAAAGTGCCCAAACCCAAAGAGATAAAAGACTATCTCGACCAATATGTCATCGGGCAGGACGAGGCCAAACGGTTCCTCTCCGTGGCTGTGTATAACCACTATAAGCGGTTGCAGCAACCCGACGATGACGACGGCGTGGAGATAGAGAAGAGCAACATCATCATGGTGGGGAGCACCGGAACAGGTAAAACCCTGCTCGCGCGTACCATCGCCAAACTGCTCAAAGTGCCCTTCACCATCGTCGATGCCACCGTCTTCACCGAGGCGGGATATGTGGGAGAAGATGTTGAGAGCATCCTCTCGCGACTCCTGCAGGTGGCTGATTACAACGTGCCGGCGGCCGAGCGCGGCATCGTTTTCATCGACGAGATTGACAAGATTGCGCGCAAAAGCGACAACCCCTCCATCACCCGCGACGTGAGCGGCGAGGGTGTGCAGCAGGGACTGCTCAAACTGCTTGAGGGCACCATGGTCAATGTGCCGCCCCAGGGCGGCCGTAAACATCCCGACCAGGAGTACATCCATGTCAATACGCGCAATATCCTCTTCATCTGCGGCGGGGCCTTCGACGGCATCGAGCGCAAGATAGCACAGCGCCTCAACACCCATGTGGTGGGATACAACTCTGTGCAGAACGTGCGTAACATCGACAAGGGCGACATGATGAAATACATCTTGCCCCAAGACCTCAAATCGTTCGGATTGATTCCCGAGATTATCGGACGTCTGCCCGTGCTCACTTATCTCAGCCCCCTCGACAGAGACGCGCTGAGCAAAATTCTCGTCGAACCGAAAAACTCCATCGTCAGACAGTATCAGAAACTCTTCGAGATGGACGGTATCAAACTCACGTTCGACAAGAAGGCGTTAGAGACCATCGTTGATAAGGCCATGGAGTATAAACTCGGAGCACGCGGACTGAGAAGCATCGTCGAGAGCGTGATGATGGATGCCATGTTTGAGAAACCCTCGCAGCGCACCAAGAAATTCAATGTGACCGCTGAATACGTCGAGCAGCAACTCAGCAAAGCGCATCTGGCAAAACTCGACAACCGTTGAGGCGAGAAACTCTCCACTGTCAAGGAGAAGGAGGCAAAAAGACACGGTGTTGTCTTTTAACTTCCTCTCCTGACTGTTAAACTCTTGAACTCCTAAAGAGAAATCTGACCATTTAGACACACCCCAATATGACTAAAGACCTGAATCTAACCCGAAAACTGAAGCAATATTTCGGCTTTGACAAGTTCAAAGGCGACCAAGAGGCTATTATCAAAAATGTTCTGGCGGGTAATGACACCTTTGTGCTCATGCCTACAGGAGGCGGAAAGTCACTTTGCTACCAGTTGCCCTCGCTCATCATGGAAGGCACGGCCATCGTCATATCTCCGCTCATCGCGCTGATGAAAAACCAGGTGGATGTCATCAACGGCATGAGTGAGGAGGAAGGAGTGGCCCATTACCTCAACTCGTCGCTCAACAAGGCGGCCATTGACCAGGTGAAGGCCGACATCGTGGAGGGGAAGACCAAATTGCTATACGTGGCACCGGAGTCGTTGAACAAAGACGACAACGTGGATTTCCTCAAAACGGTGAAAATCTCATTTTATGCCATCGACGAGGCACACTGTATCTCGGAGTGGGGACACGATTTCCGTCCGGAATACCGCAATATCAGGCCTACCATTCAGCGCATAGGAAACGCGCCCGTCATCGCGCTCACCGCCACGGCTACCGACAAGGTGCGCACCGACATCAAGAAGAGTCTCGGCATTGTCGATGCCGTGGAGTTCAAGAGTTCGTTCAACCGCCCCAACCTCTATTACGAGGTGCGCCCGAAGACGCAGGACATCGACAAGCAAATCATCCGTTTCATCAAACAGAATCCCGGTAAGAGCGGCATCATCTATTGTCTCTCCAGAAAGAAAGTGGAGGAGTTGTCAGCCATTCTGTGCGCCAACGACATCAAGGCCGCGGCCTACCATGCGGGGCTCGACTCGCAGACGAGGAGCGACACCCAGGATGATTTTCTCATGGAGCAAATCGACGTCATCGTGGCCACCATCGCCTTCGGCATGGGCATTGACAAGCCCGATGTGCGTTTTGTCATCCACTACGATATACCCAAGAGCCTCGAAGGATATTATCAGGAGACGGGGCGCGCCGGCAGAGACGGCGGAGAGGGCAAGTGCATTACTTTCTACGCATACAAAGACCTGCAGAAACTCGAGAAATTCATGGAGGGGAAACCTGTGGCGGAGCAGGATATAGGCAAGCAACTGCTGCAGGAGACAGCGGCTTACGCCGAATCGTCTGTTTGCAGAAGAAAAATGTTGCTCCATTATTTCGGCGAGGAATACACGAAAGACAATTGCGGCAACTGCGACAACTGCCTGCATCCCAAGACCAAGATTGAGGCGCAGAATGCGCTCGTCATCGTCTTGGAGGCTATCAGCGCCATCAAGGAGAATTTCCGGAGCGATTATGTCATCGACTTCGTCGAGGGCCGTGCCACCGACGATATCGTCTCGCACCGGCACAATGAGTTGGAGGAGTTCGGCAGCGGCGAGGATGATAACAAGAAATTGTGGAACCCTGTCATACGGCAGGCGCTCATTGCCGGATACATCAAAAAAGACGTGGAGAACTACGGACTGCTAAAACTCACGGCGGCTGGTAAGCGGTTCATGAAAGATCCTCATTCCTTCATGATTGTCGAAGATACTGAGTTCAAGGAAGATGAAAGCGATGACCGTATGGACGGAGCGGCGGGAGCGCTCGACCCCGAACTCTATGCCATGCTCAAGGATTTGCGCAAGAAAATGTCAAAGAAATTGAATGTGCCGCCTTACGTCATCTTCCAAGACCCGTCATTGGAGCAGATGGCCACCATGTATCCCATTACCTTGCAGGAACTGCAAAATATACAAGGCGTTGGAGCAGGTAAAGCAAAGCGGTATGGACAGGAATTCTGTGAACTCATCAAACGCCATTGCGAGGAGAACGAAATAGAGCGTCCGGAGGAACTCAGGGTCAAGACCGTAGCCAAAAAATCGATTCTAAAAGTAAAGATTATTCAAAGTATCGACCGGCAGGTGGCCCTCGATGATATCGCCACGGCTCAGGGACTGGAATTCAGCGACCTGCTCACTGAGATTGAGGCCATCGTCTATAGCGGCACAAAACTCAATATCGATTATTTCCTCGACGAGATTGATATGGACGAGGAAGTGATTGACGATATCTACGACTATTTCAGTGAGAGTGAGACCGACGATCTCGCCGCCGCTATGGAGGAGTTGGGCGATGAGGCCGATGAGGACCAGGTACGCCTCGTACGCATCAAATTCCTCTCCGAGATGGCGAACTGATTCTTTGATGGGCAAAATCCTTTTTTGAAATACGTTGTTGTATCAGGTCTTTTTGTTTTTTTGTGCATTTACATTGGATTTTTGTTATGCACCAATTAGTGGCATCTAAGTATATGAAGAGAGTATTATTTTCATTGATTTGTTCCTTTGTCTTTTGGGGAATTTCTGCGCAAAATCATCAGGGAAAGATTGTCTTGAAGAATGGAACTGAACTTGTCGGAAAGATTATTTCAATCGATTCTTCAAAGAATGTGGTAATTAGTATCGCAGGTGTTGAATCTGAGATAAAAATGTCAGATGTGGCGAAAATAGAGGATGTTAATAATGATTCACCCTTCAATAATAATGTTGGCGTTTCCTCGGAATTTGCGAAGATGTGTGAATTGGCAGAAGGCTCGGGTCTGGAGAGAGCATTTTCTGAACATCTAACTTTGGTTTATGGCACTTTGGATTGTTTTTTAAATGAGAAAAACAGTTTTCGGGTTAATTTGGAATTTCCTGCCTTAAGGATTGAGGGAGGGTCTTTTGAACAATATATCAAAGGAAGAGAAAGTGGGTGGCGAGACGAATTTAACCAAGAGACGGAGGCTGCTTTAAATGCATTTATCTCAAAGTGGAACCAAAAGGTGAAAGGAATTCGTGCAAAAAAGAACAATGCTGACATGACCATGAATCTTTTCATCACAGAACTCGATTTAGGTAGTACCGCTGCTGCTATTTGGGGAATGCGAACAATAGATGGTGGCGCATCGATGTCTGGGTTTCTTGAATTGGTAGATAATAATTCGGACGTTGTGTTGTCTATTGTAAGAATTGATGACATAAAAGGGTTAGGCAACAATGGATTTGCAATTTATAAAGAGGGAAATAGATTGAAAAAAGTATTTGAAAAACTTGCTATTAAAATGGCGGAGGATATCAAATAATTAGTGCTCCCAAGTTATTTGTTTGCCGACCCCGCCTCTTGTCCCCTGCCCTTGTTTCTTGTCCTCTATTATCTTTCCCTCCCTTTGGGAGGGTTAGGGTGGGTCTCAAATAAGGGTCTATTGATCAAAATGGGTGATGAAAACGTCCTTAAAAACCTCTATTGGTCAAAATGGGTGATGGTTACGATTTAAAACTATGAAAAACACCGCGGCGGTTTGCCTCGCGGCTGGGGGCGCGAAGCCCCCAAAGAGCGTCAGTAGTAGTGCCTGGAAATATACTCGTCCAGGAACCTGATGCGGTTGGCCTTTTTGATGCCACTGTGCGCCCTCAGTTTGGACTTGATATCCGTAAATGTACCCTCTAAAGCATTGTTCGTGTTAGGTATGCCAAGGTTGGGATAGTCTTGGTATGTCCAAAGGTACGGCATGTTCCTCTTCAGGCTCAGGTATGCGCTGCGTAGCGTTTTATGTGTGAAGTGTGTCTTTCCCGTGGCTTTCTCCACGCTGCGCTCGGAGAGAAACCACGACCATTTCCGGTTCCATGTGCTCAGGGCCTCCATGAACGCGTCTTTCTCGCTGACGGTCAGCCGCCTGGACAAAGCCAGCAGTTCCCTTGACGCTTCCAGTTCCGGGTTCTGTGTCAGGTATGTGCGCACTATTCTCTGCTGATGGACCTGACACATCTGTACCGGATATCTGGAAAGGGCTTGGAATAGGCCGCGAAGGCCGTCGCAGACGATTCCGTAGACGGTGAAGTCGTTCTTCTCCAGCCAGTCTACGCCCTCCAAGTAGTCTGCTACCGTCTCATGCCTGACATATTTATGCCAAAGGATCTTTCCGCGCACGGCGTCTCTTATGACCATGAGGCCGAAGTTCCGGCCCCAGTAGGTAGTGTCCATCTGTACCGTCACATCCTTGTGCTTGGAAACGACATGGACACGACGCATCAGACTCAGTCTTCGCTGTATCGTGCTTACACTTTTGCGGTACTTGGATGACAACTCTGAAAGTGTCATCTTATGCTCAACGTAATCCGATATTATATCATTGGTATTCAGGCGGTTGCCGCCGATAAACCGACGGCCGCAGGTCTTGCATTTATATAATTGACTACCATTGCGCCTGCCGTTCTTTACAACAACGTTTGAACCGCAGAAAAAGCATTTTTTGCATCATATAAATAATAAATGCTGCAAAGGTAAGAAAATAAAGGCATTCCAAGAGATTTCATCACCCAATATGACCATTTAGCCCAAATAAGGTTAAATACAATTAAATCGGATAGAAAACGGGGCAACGGTTTCGCCTTTTGATTTTTTATTGCTAATTTTGCACGCAATAAATTTTAAACTACGTTATGTCATCATTTGTTGCAGATAAAATCGTGATGGACGGACTCACATTCGATGATGTCCTCTTAATCCCCGCTTATTCTGAGGTACTGCCAAAGACAGTAGAGTTGAAAACCCGCTTCTCAAGGCACATTGAACTGAACGTGCCCTTTGTGACGGCTGCCATGGACACTGTCACAGAGTCGGCTATGGCCATTGCCATTGCCCGCGAGGGAGGCATCGGCGTGATACACAAAAACATGTCGATAGAAGAACAGGCCCGCCAGGTGGCTATCGTCAAGCGCGCTGAGAACGGCATGATTTACGACCCCGTGACCATCCGTCAGGGCAGCACCGTGAGAGACGCCCTCGGCATGATGGCTGAATACCACATCGGCGGTATTCCCGTGGTCGATGACGAAAACAGGCTCGTGGGTATCGTCACCAACCGTGATCTCCGTTTTGAGAGCCGTCTCGACAAGAAGATTGACGAGGTGATGACCAAGGACAATCTGGTCACCACTCACCAGCAGACCGACCTGAGCGATGCTGCCAAGATTCTTCAGAAGAATAAGATAGAGAAACTGCCCGTCGTGGATCGCGACAACCACCTCGTAGGCCTCATCACCTACAAAGACATCACCAAGGCTAAGGACAAACCCATGGCTTGCAAAGACGAGAAAGGTCGTCTGCGCGTGGCTGCCGGTGTGGGTGTCACTGCCGACACGATTGACCGTATGCGTGCCCTGGTTGAGGCGGGAGCCGACGCCATCGTTATTGACACCGCTCACGGACACTCCAAGTCGGTTGTTGAAAAACTGGTCGAGGCCAAGCGCGAGTTCCCCGATGTGGATATCGTTGTGGGCAACGTGGCTACGGGCGAGGCTGCCCGTATGTTGGTCGAAAACGGTGCCGACGCCATCAAGGTGGGCATCGGGCCGGGTTCCATCTGCACCACACGCGTGGTGGCCGGTGTGGGCGTACCCCAGTTAAGTGCCGTCTATGATGTCTATTGCGCATTGAAAGACACCGACGTGCCCCTTATCGCCGACGGCGGACTGCGCTATTCGGGCGATATTGTCAAGGCTATCGCTGCCGGCGGTAGCAGTGTCATGATTGGCTCGTTGGTGGCTGGTACCGAGGAGAGTCCGGGCGACACTATCATCTTCAACGGACGTAAGTTCAAGAGTTACCGTGGCATGGGTTCGCTCGAAGCCATGGAGAACGGTTCGAAAGACCGCTATTTCCAGTCGGGCACCAAGGACGTGAAAAAACTTGTGCCGGAAGGTATCGCCGGACGTGTGCCCTATAAAGGCACCGTACAAGAGGTCATCTATCAGTTGACCGGTGGCTTGCGTTCGGGTATGGGTTACTGTGGCGCAGCCGACATCGAGCACTTGCATCAGGCCAAGTTCACACGCATCACCGGCGCTGGTGTCCTCGAGAGCCATCCCCACGATATCACCATCACTTCCGAGGCTCCCAACTACAGCCGCCCCGAATAAGAGAATTGACAATTCACAATTGATAATTCATAATTAACAATTCACAATTCACAATTCTTCATCGCGAAGCGACCACTCAACATTCAACATTCGTCATTCAGCATACTAAAATGAGAATAAAAGCATTTTTTGCGGCATTGCTCTTGACAGCCGCCGCAGCACAGGCACAAAACGACCCCGTCATCATGACCATTAACGGGCAGCCTGTCACTCGCTCAGAGTTTGAGTATTCGTACAACAAAAACAATTCAGAAGGTGTCATCGACAAGAAAACCGTCGATGAATATGTGGACCTGTTCGTCAATTACAAACTTAAGGTGGCGGCAGCCATCGAGGCTGGCATCGACACCACGGCTGCCTTCAGAAACGAGTTTGCGCAATACCGTGACCAGCAGATACGTCCCTATATGATAACCGACGCCGATGTCACCGACGAGGCACGACGCATCTATGACCGTACCCAGCGGCAGGTGGATTCGCTCGGCGGACTGATTAAGCCGTCACATATCCTGTTGCGTCTCGACCAGAAGGCCACTCCTGACCAGCAGAACCGTGCCAAGATACGTATCGACTCCATCTACAACGCCCTCAAAGCCGGTGCCGACTTCGCCACGCTCGCACGCAAGTGCTCTGACGACAAAGGTACGGCCGTCGATGGCGGACAACTGCCTTGGGTGCAGCCCGGACAGACCGTGAAGGAGTTTGAGCAGGCAGCATACGCCCTCCGTAAAGGGGAAATCTCGCAGCCCGTGCTCTCGCCTTTCGGTTATCATATCATCAAGATGGATGACAAATCGGCGTTCTTCCCCTTCGACTCGCTCAAAAACGACATCATCACCTTCATCGACCAGCGGGGCATACGCGAGAGCATCATCGACCGCAAACTCAAGCAGATGGCGCAGGAACAATCTACCACTCCCGGGGCACTGCTTGAAGCCAAAGCCGACGAGATGGCTGCCGACGACCCTGAACTCGCCAATCTCATTCGCGAATATCACGACGGCCTGCTGCTCTATGAGGTGAGCAACAAGCATGTGTGGGAAAAGGCTGCCAAAGACGAGGCGGGACTGAAGGCTTTCTTCAAGAAAAACAAGAAGAAATACACGTGGGACCAGCCGCGATTCAAGGGCATCGCCTATCACGTGAAAGATAAGAAAGACGTGAAAGCGGTGAAAAACGCCGTGAAGAACATCCCTTTCGACCAGTGGACGGAGAAACTGAAAAACACCTTCAATGCCGACTCGGTCATCCGCATCCGTGTGGAGAAAGGATTGTTCAAACCCGGCGACAGCAAACTGGTTGACCGCGAGGTGTTCAAGAAAAACGTCACCGTTGACCCTGTCAAGGATTATCCCATCGATGCCACCTTTGGTAAGGTGCTTAAGGCACCCAAAGAATATACCGATGTGAAAGGTGCCGTCGTGGCTGACTATCAGGATGCCCTCGAAAAAGAATGGGTGGCTGAACTGCGCAAGCGTTACACCGTGACCATCAACAAACAGGTGCTCTCCACCGTCAATAAACATTAACTTGAACTTAAATTGAAAAGAGGTAAAGCCCCCCAAATCTCTATGATTAGAGTAATGGCCCCTCATAACTCCTCTTCATAACTCCTCCTTTAACTCCCTCTTATAACTCCCTTTAAGACAACAAGCAGATGAGAAAGATATTTTTCAGGTTGGCGATATGCATGGCTGCCGTGGCGCTGTCCGTACATGCGGGCAGTGGTTTGCGTGGCGCGAACCGTCAGAAAACCGTACATGACACCATCCCTCAAAAGGCCGACAGGCACAACGTCATCGACGAAGTGGTGTGGGTTGTGGGTGACGAGCCCATCCTTCGCTCTGACATCGAGGTGTTGAGGATGCAGGGCGAGGCTCAAGGAATGAAATGGGAAGGAAATCCTGACTGCGCCATTCCCGAGCAATTGGCTGTGCAGAAACTGTTTCTCCACCAGGCGGCCATCGACAGTATCGAGGTCACTGAGTCCGACATCTCGCAGAGCATCGAAGACCAAATCAACTATTGGATACAGATGGTCGGTTCGAGAGAGAAACTCGAAGAATACCGCAAGCAGTCTATCACGCAGATGCGTCAGGAGATGCACGATGAGTTCAGAAACCGCGAACTGGAGCAGAAGATGAAGAAGAAACTGGTGGAAGATATCACCGTTTCGCCCGCTGAGGTCAGGAATTTCTTCAAGGACATGCCCCAAGACAGTCTGCCGCTGATACCCATGACCGTGGAGGTGCAGATTATCACCAAGCAGCCAAAAGTATCTGACGAGGAGGTCAACCGCGTGAAAAACCAGTTGCGTGAGTTCACCGACCGTGTCAACAACGGTGAGACCACCTTTGCCACATTGGCGCGACTCTATTCCGAGGATGGTTCTGCCAGTCAGGGCGGTGAACTGGGATATACTCCCCGTGCGGCTTTTGACCCGGCCTTCGCTGCCGTGGCGTTCAACCTCACTGATCCGAAAAAAATATCCAAAATCGTAGAGTCAGAGTTCGGATTCCACATTATCCAACTCATCGACCGCCGCGGTGAGCGCATCAATGTGCGGCACATCCTGCTTAAACCCTCCGTCGATCAGGAGGCCATTGACGACATGAAACTCAAACTCGACACACTGGCCAACGATATCCGTGAGGGGAAAGTTTCCTTCGACGATGCGGCTACATTTGTCAGCGACGACAAGGACACGCGTTCCAACCACGGACTGATGGCCAATGCTGACGAGTCGAACATGGTACGGACGTCGAAATTCCGTATGCAAGACCTGCCCACAGAGGTGGCCCGCGAGGTGGAAAAACTGCAGCCGGGTGAGATTTCCGAACCCTTCACGATGATTAACAAGCGCGGAAAAACCGTATGTGCCATCATCAAACTGAAAAACCGCATCGACAGCCATCGTGCCACAATCACCGAGGATTTCCAGGATATGCGCGATGTGGTGCTGGCCGACCGACGCGAGAAACTGCTGCAAAACTGGGTGAAAGAGAAACTCAAGAACACCTATGTGCGTATGGATGAGAGTTACCGTGACTGTGAATTTGAATTTGACGGTTGGGTGAGATGAACGTCTGTGCGCTGACATATCGTCCTGTTTTTTGGCATAGAATCCTTTGGCTGGTTCTATGCCTCTTTGTCATTTCACAGACAGAGGTGAGGGCTCAGCGCAGACAGACTGACCAGAAAGTATATCTCGACCACGCCGACCAGTTGTATTACGACCAGTACAAACGGCCCAACGTGCAGATTGTCAAAGGCAACGTCTCTTTCCGGCATGCCGGCACACATCTCCGTTGCGACAGCGCCTATTTCAACGAGCGCGAAAACACCTTCGAGGCGTTCGGACATGTGAGGATGAACCAGAGCGACACGCTCACCCTCACCTCCGACTATGCGTGGTACGACGGACGGCCCGAGCGTGAGATGGTTTATGCCAGGAAAAATGTCGTCGTCACACACCGCAAAACATCGGTGCTCAAAACTGACAGTCTCAACTACGACCGGAAGTTCAATTACGTTTTTTACGCGGAGGGAGGACATTTCCACGACTCGAAGAAAAATGTAGATATGGTGAGCGACTGGGGCAGATATAACCTTGACACGCGTGAGGCGGTGGCTTATTACAACGTCACGCTCAAAAGCCCGGATTATGAGATACGCACCGACACGCTCTATTACGATGCCGCCAAAGAACGGGCGCAGGTCATGAGCCGTTCAACCATCTATTCCAACAAAGACGGCTACCAGATAACCTCGTCCAACGGATATTATTACATGAAAGGCGACCGGACGGAGATGTTTGACCGCTCGACCATCGAAAACGGACAGCGCTCCATTGTGGGCGACAGCCTATATTATGACAGTGACACGAAAACCAGCCGGGGATACGGCGATGTGGTCTATATCGACAAGAAGAACAAAAACGAACTTCGCGCCGGAACCTTTATCTATAATGAGTTGACCGGAGCCGGTCAGGCCACACGGCGACCCGTCTTCATCGACTACTCGCAGAAGGACACGCTCTACCTCCATGCCGACACCATGAGGGTGCAGACGTTCTACATCAATACCGACTCCGTTTACCGTGAGATATATTGTTATAATAAGGTACGCGCGTACAGAAAGGACTTGCAGGCCATGTGTGACTCGCTCGTCATCTGCTCGCGCGACTCGTCGCTAACCATGTTTATCGACCCCATACTCTGGAACGGTGACCGACAGTTGGTGGGCGATGAGATACGGGTATTGATGAACGACTCTACCGTGCGCGAGGCCCATGCTTCCGGAAAAACCATGTCCGTGGAATTGATGTACGACGGTAAGCATTTCAACCAGATAGCGTCGAAGTTCATGCATTCCTTCTTCGATGACAAGGGAATTCTCAGGCGAAATGTGGCGGAAGGAAACGTCATGGTCGTCTATTTCCCGTACGACGACAAGGACAGCACGCTCATCGGGCTCAACTATACCGAGACCGACACCATGCGTATGTATATCAGCGAGCGGCGGCAACTCGAAAAGATATGGATGCCAAAGGCCGAGGGTGTGCTCTATCCCATGGGCCAGATTCCGCCTGGCGAGGAACGGCTGCCCGGTTTCGCATGGTACGATGACCTCCGCCCCATAAACAAAGACGACATCTTCGTCTGGCGCGGCAAAGAGGATCACAAGGAAAAAGCAAATTGATGTGGTTATCATTTGCCACCGCAGCGTTTCATGTGTCGCTCTAAAAATCTCAAATCTCAAACCTCAAATCTTAAATCATGTCCGATATCATCCAGTTATTACCTGATTCTGTAGCCAACCAGATTGCGGCGGGCGAGGTCATACAGCGACCCGCCTCGGTCGTGAAAGAGTTGGTGGAGAACGCCGTCGATGCCGGGGCGCGACACATCAGTGTCGTAGTCGTCGACGCCGGGCGCACATCCATTCAGGTCATCGACGACGGCGAGGGCATGACGGATACAGATGCGCGACTGGCCTTCGAACGCCATGCCACATCGAAGATACGTAAGGCCGACGACCTGTTCACGCTTACCACCATGGGATTCCGGGGCGAGGCTCTGCCGTCGATAGCGGCTGTGGCACAGGTCACCCTGCGCACACGCCACAAGGGTGACGACATCGGCACATTGGTCAGTATCTCCGGGTCGAAGTTCCGCGGGCAGGAACCCGTGGCATGCCCCGAAGGTGCCAATTTCCTCGTTGAGAATCTCTTTTTCAATGTTCCGGCCCGAAGGAAATTCCTTAAAAGCAATACCACCGAACTCAATAATATCCTCATCGCCTTTGAACGCATAGCGCTCGTCAACCCCGACATCGCGTTCAAACTGCACAGCAACGGTGCCGAACTGCTTAACCTGCCGCGTGCCGGACTCCGTCAGCGTATTATCGACGTGTTCGGGAAAAGGTTGAACCAGGATTTGTTGCCAGTTGGTGTCGAGACGTCCATGTGTCATATCTACGGATTCACGGGAAAACCCGAGGCGTCGAGGAAGAAAGGTGCACAACAGTATTTCTTCGTCAACGGGCGCTTCATGCGTCACCCGTATTTCCACCGTGCCGTGCAAAACGCATACGAGCGGGTGGTGCCGCAAGGCGAACAGGTGCCGTATTTCATTTATTTCGATGTCACACCGGGTGACATTGACGTGAATATCCATCCCACGAAGACGGAAATCAAGTTCGAGAACGAACAGGCCATCTGGCAGATACTCACCGCAGCCGTCAAAGATGCTATCGGACGGTTCCATGACGTGCCCTCCATCGATTTCGATACCGTGGGGAAACCCGACATTCCCGTTTTTGACCCATCGACAACTGCCACTGTGCCTAAAGTGCAGTACAATCCACAATACAATCCTTTCGAAGGCGACAAGCCCAGAAGAAAAGCGGCGCCCGAACAATGGGAGACACTCTTCCCCGATATGACCAAACCAGAGCAGCCCGAGCCCACACTCTTCACACCCGAAGAGACGGACGGCAGCATCATCGATGAGAAAGCCCCCGTACATTATCAGTATAAAGGGCAATATATCATGACGGCCGTGAAGTCTGGACTGATGATTATCGACCAACATCGGGCTCACATGCGGATACTCTATGAGGAATATCTCTCAAAAACTGACGCCCACGCATGGGCGGCACAGCGTCTGCTCTTCCCTGAGATGGTTACTCTCGGCGCGTCCGAGGCGGTGGTGCTGCGCGCATTGTTGCCCACGCTCGAGACCATGGGTTTTGACGTGGCTGACCTGGGTGGCGGGTCCTTCGCCGTCAATGCCATACCGTCAGAGATGGACGGGGTGGGGGGCGAGCACCTGTTGAGAGAGTTTGTCCAGCATGCCGTGGATGAAACCGAGGGAGGAGCGGCGGCACAGCGCGAGCGATTGGCACTCACCATGGCGCGTACGGCAGCCATTCCTTATGGGCAAGTGCTCACCAACGAGGAGATGGATATGGTGGTCAATCGATTGTTCACATGCCGTGACGTCAATCACACCCCCGACGGCAAAGCGATTCAATGCATCTTAAAACAGCAAGAAATCGAGCAAATGCTAGCCTGACGAGCGATTTTTCGCTCATTTTTCCCATTTTGTGCATTTTTTTTGCCCAATATTGAAAAAAAAATAAAAAAAAAGGATAAGATTTAAAAAATATTATTATCTTTGCCCTCGAATTCGTATTGAAGCTTCTTTTTATAAGATATATTTTTTTGATTGTTTAATTAAATAAAGGTTATGAAAAAATTATTCATGGTGCTGGCTTTTGCCGGCGTATCTGTCGCCTCTATGGCACAGAGCGACTATGTAAACAAGTACAGCGTCGCTACGAATTCCTTCTGGAGCAACTGGTTTGTCCAGGTTGGCGCCAACTGGAATTGGTTCATCGGCTCTCAGGAGCACGGTCAGGATTTCGATCATACCGATATGTTTGACGGATTCCCCCTCTCAGGTAACCGTACCAGCGGTGGTGTGTCTGTGGCTATTGGTAAATGGTTCACCCCGGGTCTCGGACTCCGCGTAAAAGGCATGGGTCTCTGGGGACAGCGTCTTCCTTTCATTGGCAGTCGTGCTGACGCAGGCAAAGAGAGCGTTCACTACAAATTCTTCTCAATTGACCCGCAGGTGATGTTCAACCTGAGCAACATGCTGCTGGGTTACAATCCCAACCGCGTTTGGAACTTCATCCCCTTCGGAGGTGCTGACTTCACACGTAACTGGACCGACAACCGCAGCGCCATCGGCGTATCTGCTGGTTTGTTGAACGAGTTCAACCTCAGCAAGAAGTTCGCTATCAACCTTGAGTTTGGTTGGAAGTACAATGAGTTTGACAAGGATGGTGTTGGTGTAGTTTACAAAGACGCACACCGTCGCGGCTGGAAGGCTCACGATGTGACTCTGTATGCTGAACTCGGCTTCACCTACAACCTCGGTCGTGCTACATGGGATGCTGTTCCCGATGTGGATGCTATCAAGGCTATGTATCAGGCTCAAATCGACGCTCTCAACTCACAACTCAACGATGCTAACGCTGAGATCGCTCGCCTGAACGACATCATCAAGAACCACAAGTGCCCCACAAATCCTGGCATGAAAGAGTTCGTGAACACTCCTGTTTCTGTGTTCTTCAACCTGAACCGCACCGAGATCGCTTCTCAGAAGGACCTCGTGAACGTTCGCGCTCTTGCTAAGTATGCTGTGGACAACAAGACTGGCGTGCTCGTAACAGGTTATGCTGACAGCGCTACCGGTAATGCAGAGCACAACCAGTGGCTGTCTGAGCAGCGTGCTGAGACCGTCGCCGGTGAACTGGAGGATATGGGTGTTGACCGCTCAAAGATCCGCACCGTCGGACAGGGTGGTGTTGATACACTCTCTCCCATCGAGTTCAACCGTCGTGCTACTGTCCAGATCACCGAGTAATCTGTGCACTGACACAACAAATAATCGCCTCCCAATCGGGGGGCGATTTTTTTTGATATATTACCGCCCCGAATACCTGTCAGTTCAGATATGTTATTACCCTGAATACTCGTAAGTACCCATTAACCCATTATCCCATTGCTCTTATTCTTCCCATATTTCCCATCTCTCCCGTCCCTTCTTGTTCGGCAGGATTCTCCATTCTGCCGCTCTTCCATCTACTCCCTTCAATTCTCATTAATATTTATTGGTGTCCGCTAAAAAAGTGCAGAATCACTCAGAGTGCGGAAAATCACCAGCATAGTCGTGCATTTCTACAGATGTGGGCTTGTCTTCGCCCCGGAGGGGCAATGAGCACACAGCCCAAGGCAACGCCTTGGGTTAATCGTTGTAAGAAAATCTTCGCCCTGTAAGGGCAGAAGCAGTTGACAATCAATGCTTTTGCCCTTACAGGGCGAAGGCTACACAAACGTCTATCCCCAGGGCGCTGCCCTGGGCTATGTGCAGTTTGGCCCTGCAGGCCGCTTTTTACCGGACCCACTTTCAAGATAGAAGTGCAATCTTTGGAGGGAGTTTCCTTCATGGGGAGATGATCCCCGGAGCGTAGCGGAGGGGGGCATCTCCCCATGAAGGAGCACCTGAAGTTGACCAGCAATGCAAAAAACAATAATGGGAGACCGCGGTCTCCCTGAGATTAATTAATTTTGCATTGCATATGTACAAACAACTAACCTCTGAGCAAAGGTACTACATTTATTTGGAACGACAAAAGGGTAGTACACAGAAATCCATCGCAGAAGCGATTGGAGTGAGTGAGTCGACCGTCAGTCGTGAGCTGAAGCGCAACGGCGGGAAGGACGGCAGTTACAATTTCATGAAGGCGCATGAGAAGGCGATGGAGCGCCGCCATCGTGAGCCAGGCAACCGTGCAAAGCCGCAGGAGCTCATATGGCGTGTCAAGCATCTCATCATGGACGAGCAGTGGTCACCGGCACAGATATCCGGTCACCTGCGTGAGAAGGAGGGTATAGAAATCTCTCATGAGACCATCTACAAGCTTATACGCGCAGACGAGACCGGCAAGCTGGCAGAGAACTGCCGCCACAAGATGAAGTACCATAAGAGAGCCTCTAAGAAGCATGTGACCAAGGCGACCAACATCAAGAACCGCGTAAGCATACACGAACGGCCTGCAGAGGCAGACGGTAAGCGCTTTGGCGACTGGGAGATGGATCTCATCGTAGACAAGGACCAGAACGGCATCCTCACCATGATAGAGCGAAGTACCGTGTTCCTGTTGATGGCCAAGCTCAAGCACGGGAAAATGGCAATGCCAGTGGCAAAGACTGTATGGAGGCTCTTGCTGCCATACAAGGGTGAGCAGCTGCATACCATCACCACGGACAACGGGTCGGAGTTCGCTGCGCACGAGTGGATCACAAAGCAGCTGGACGTCCCTGTCTACTTCACTGACTCCTATGCCTCTTGGCAGAAGGGAGCCGTCGAGAACACCAACAAACTCATCAGGCAATACATACCAAAAGGTATGGACATCAGTACGGTATCGGACAAGAGAATAGCATCAATACAGGCCAAAATCAACAAAAGACCAAGGGCAAAGTTGAACTTTAACACTCCAAAGGAAGAGTTTTTCAAACATTATTCATAATTTTGACCACGTCTTGCACTTGCTGGTTGACTCTGCCCCGCTTTTTACCGGACACCAAAAATTAATATTTTCTTCCCGAAAATTTGGCTATCTCGGAAAAAGCCAGTACCTTTGCACTCGCTTTTCAAAACAAGGGCGTTTAGCTCAGTTGGTTTAGAGCATCTGCCTTACAAGCAGAGGGTCGGCGGTTCGAATCCGTCAACGCCCACAGGGGTGATTCTCCGCTGTTCCTTCGGGGATGGCGGGGATTTTTTTGTATTTTTTTCTTTCCGAAACACACGCATGTCAATTTTTTTGTGTAAGTTTGCAGAAAAATAAGGAAAAGAATGCCCCACAGGCCCTTTTTCCCATCTATCAACCTTATATCTGTAAATATATGTTCGCAAAACAATTGTCTGTCTTCCTGGAGAATAAATCCGGACGACTTACCGAGGTGACAGAAGTGCTGGCATCTGAGAATATCAACCTTTCAGCCATGAGCATCGCCGACAACTCTGATTTCGGCATTCTCCGCTGTATTGTCAGCGACCCCGAAAAAGCATACCAGGTGCTCAAGAAAGAGCATTTCGCAGTGAAAGTGACCGATGTGGTGGGATTCACATGCCCCAATGTGCCCGGTTCACTCGCAAAGATACTCAGAAAACTGTCCGACCAGGGGGTGTTCATCGAGTACATGTATTCATTCAATTTCGGCGACCATGCCAACATCATCGTACGTCCCTCCGACCTCGACGAGTGCGCACGCATTTTAGGCTCATTAAACGTGGGCAAACTTGATAAGGAGCAACTCGGACTCTGAAACGCGGCAAAGAAATGGTCTGACAAGAAAGAAATTCGGACAATTTTTGTTGAAATCAGGTAATGTGAACCTTGGATAATTATTCTAAATATCCCCAATTCTTTCCTAAAATCCGAAACGGAAGGCATGCCGGGCGAGGCTGTTGATATTTTTATCCCGAAAATTTGGTCATATCAGAAAAAGCCAGTACCTTTGCACACGCTTTCGGGTAAAGGGCGTTTAGCTCAGTTGGTTTAGAGCATCTGCCTTACAAGCAGAGGGTCGGCGGTTCGAATCCGTCAACGCCCACAATTACAAGTGTAGTACAAGTGTAGTGATACATCTTTGCGTATAACTTTTCATTATTCAAGTAGATATATTTTTTATTTTCAATAGGGTATTGCCTAAATAATTTATGATGATGGGTCTTGACGTGTTGACGGCCATTTCGCCTGTTGATGGTCGCTATAGAGGGAAAACAGAACAGTTAGCGGATTTTTTTTCTGAATTTGCACTGATTAGGTATCGTGTGCGCGTAGAGATAGAGTATTTTATTGCTCTATGCGAATTGCCGTTGCCGCAACTCAAATCCCTTGACAAAGAACTTATCCCCCGCATGCGCGACATCTACCTGCAGTTTACTGAGCAGGATGCCGCCCGTGTGAAAGAGATTGAGCGCACCACCAACCACGATGTCAAGGCCGTGGAATATTTCATCAAGGAGCGGCTCGATGCCATCGGCGGCTTCGACCAGTACAAGGAGTTCGTGCATTTCGGACTTACCTCGCAGGATATCAACAACACTTCCGTGCCTTTGTCTGTGAAAGAAGCCTTGGAGCAGGTCTTTTGCCCCATGGTCGACGAGTTGGTCGGGCAGTTACGCCAATATGCCGACGAGTGGAAAGACGTGTCGATGCTTGCGAAGACACATGGTCAGCCCGCCTCGCCCACACGATTGGGAAAAGAGGTGATGGTGTTTGTCTATCGCTTGGAGACGCAGTTGGAGGTTCTCCGTCATATTCCCGTCAAAGCCAAGTTCGGAGGTGCTACGGGCAACTTCAATGCCCACCATGTGGCGTATCCGCAGTATGACTGGCGCGAGTTTGCCAATCGTTTTGTGTCTGAGAAACTCGGACTGCAGCGCGAGCAATACACCACCCAAATCAGTAATTATGATAACTTGGGTGCCATCTTCGACGCCGTGCGCCGCATCAATACCATCATCATCGACCTTGACCGCGACTTCTGGATGTACATCTCCATGGAGTATTTCAAGCAGAAGATCAAGGCGGGTGAAGTAGGCTCGTCGGCCATGCCACATAAGGTGAACCCCATCGATTTTGAGAACAGTGAAGGCAATCTGGGCATCGCCAACGCCATCTTGCAATTCTTGGCACAGAAATTGCCTGTAAGCCGTTTGCAGCGCGACTTGACCGACTCAACCGTGCTGCGCAATGTGGGCGTGCCGCTCGGCCATGCCGTCATCGCTTTGCAAAGTACCCTGAAAGGACTGAGAAAACTCATCCTCAACGAGGAGCGCATCAGCGCCGACCTTGACAACACGTGGGCAGTCGTGGCCGAAGCCATACAGACCATACTCCGCCGTGAGGCATACCCCCATCCGTATGAGGCGCTCAAAGCATTGACACGCACCAACGAGAAAATGACCGAGCAGACCATTCATGAGTTCATCCAGGGTCTGAATGTCAGCGACGAGGTGAAAGCCGAACTGATGGCCATCACCCCAGCCAATTATACAGGTATTTAATTTTTTTTAGACAGATAAAACAGGATTATCAATAATGCCGTGAGGCTTAAACAATTTCAATTATGGAAGAGAATCAAAACAAACAAGAAGAGATGTCGGCAGCACAGAACGAGAATGGCCGAGAGGGCTATCAGCCGACAAGTGAATCAGGAAATTATTCCGGTTCCAGAGAGTACCGTGGAGGACATCGTCCGCAGCGTCCACGTATCCATGCGCAGCGTGCTTATTCTGCTGATTCGTCCAACGACGAAGGCGGTTTCCGCCCCGAGGGTTTCGGTGCAGGACTGCAGTCGGAGGGTCCGCGTCAGTATCGTCCCCGTTACAATAATGGCGGCTGTTATCAGCAGCGCCAGGGTGGTTATCAGCAGCGTCAGGGCGGTTATCAGCAACGTCAGGGCGGCTACCAGCAGCGTCAGTATCGTCCCCGTTATGAGAATGCCGATGGCGAACAGGGCGGTTATCAGGTTCGCGAAAGTGGTTATCAGGCTCGTGAAGGCGGTTATCAACCCCGTCATCAGCAGGGTGGTTACCAGCAGCGCGGCGGTTATCAGCAGCGTCAGGGTGGTTATCAGCAGCGCGGCGGTTATCAGCAGCGCGGCGGTTATCAGCAGCGTCAAGGCGGTTACCAGCAACGTCAGGGTGGCTATCAGCAGCGTCAAGGCGGCTATGGCTATCGCCAGCACACTCCGTCCTATGATCCCAATGCCAAATACAGTCAGAAGAAACGTATAGAATATAGCGAGGCACACATCGACCCCAATGAGCCCGTACGTCTGAACAAATTCCTTGCCAATGCCGGTGTTTGCAGCCGTCGCGAGGCTGATGAGTTCATCGCAGCAGGAGTGGTCACCGTCAACGGACAGGTGGTCACCGAATTGGGCACGAAGGTGCTGCGCAGCGACGAGGTCAGGTTCCACGACCAACCCGTTTCGCTTGAGAAGAAAGTCTATGTCCTCCTCAATAAACCGAAGGATTACGTCACCACCAGCGACGACCCGCAACAGCGCAAAACCGTCATGGACCTTGTGAAGAATGCTTGCCCCGAGCGCATCTACCCCGTAGGTCGCCTTGACCGCAACACCACTGGTGTGCTCCTGCTCACCAACGACGGTGACCTGGCCAGCAAACTCACCCATCCCAAATTCTTGAAGAAGAAGGTGTATCACGTGTTCCTCGACAAGAACGTGACCGCCCATGACATGCAGCAGATTCTCGACGGCATCGAACTGGCCGACGGTGAGATTCATGCCGACGCCATCGAATACGCCTCCGACACCGACAAGAGTCAGGTGGGTATCGAGATTCACAGCGGCAAAAACCGCATTGTGCGCCGTATCTTCGAGCATCTGGGCTACCGCGTCATCAAACTCGACCGCTCGCAGTTTGCCGGACTGACCAAGAAGAACTTGCGCCGCGGTGACTGGCGTTTCCTCACCGAGAAGGAAGTGGAGATGCTCAGAATGGGTGCTTTCGAGTAATATTTCAAGTAGTAAGGTCTTCTGTCGTTAAGTAGTTAAGCCAAATGTTAAATGGGCATGAGCCGATAGGGTAAAGCCTCAACATGGTAATGGTTTGACTACTTAACTGCAATATAAAAATATCAATAGATATGTCACAAAATCAAATCAAACGTACCAAGGTCATTGATGTGCTGGAGCGCACGGATTTTGGTGCTATGGTATGTGTGAAAGGGTGGGTGAGAACACACCGCAGCAGCAAGTCGGTCGATTTCATCGCGCTCAATGACGGATCAACCATCAAGAACGTGCAGGTGGTGGTCAATCCCGCTGACTTTGATGCTGAGATGCTCAAACAGATAACCACCGGAGCATGTATCTGTGCTGTTGGCGAACTGGTCGAGAGCCAGGGCGCCGGACAGACCGTAGAGATACAGTGCCGCGAGTTGGAGGTCTACGGACTCTGCGGCAGCGACTATCCCATGCAGAAAAAAGGACAGAGTTTCGAGTATATGCGTCAGCACGCCCACATGCGTCTGCGCACCAATGTCTTCGGAGCCGTCATGCGCATACGCCACAACATGGCGATAGCCATACACACCTATTTCCACGAACATGGTTATTTCTATTTCCATACGCCCATCATCACCGCGTCCGACTGTGAGGGCGCAGGCAACATGTTTCAGGTGACTACGAAAAATCTTTACGACCTGAAAAAGGACGATGAGGGAAAGATTATATATGACGACGATTTCTTCGGAGAGCAGACATCACTCACAGTGAGCGGACAACTCGAAGGCGAACTTGGTGCTACGGCTCTTGGCGCTATTTATACCTTTGGGCCTACCTTCCGTGCCGAGAATTCCAATACCCCGCGACATCTGGCTGAGTTCTGGATGGTTGAGCCTGAAGTGGCTTTTATCGGTCAGGAAGAACTGATGGACTTTGAAGAGGACTTCATCAAATACTGCGTTCGCTGGGCTCTCGAGAACTGCAAGGACGATTTGCACTTCATCAATGACAACAAATTCATCACTCCAAACCATGACCTCATACCTCGTTTAGAGGGGGTGCTGAAAGAGACATTTGTACGCCTGCCTTATACCGAAGGTATAAACATCCTGCAAGAGGCTATCAAGAACGGCAAGAAGTTCGAGTTCCCCTGCAATTGGGGCGACGACCTGGCATCTGAGCACGAGCGCTACCTTGTGGAAGAGCACTTCAAGAAACCCGTTATCATGACTGACTATCCACGGTCGTTCAAGTCATTCTATATGAAGCAGAACGAGGAAACGGCCGATGGCGGCTCTGTAGGATACAAAGGTGCCGTGGCTCCTGGCCCTACCATGCAGGGAACCGATGTGTTGTTCCCCCAGATTGGCGAGATTATCGGCGGGTCGGTGCGTGAAGAGAGTTATGACAAATTGATGGGCGAGATTGAGCGTCGCAAGATGGACCAGACCCACCTGTGGTGGTATCTTGACACACGCCGTTTCGGCTCTTGCCCTCACGGAGGGTTCGGCCTCGGTTTCGAGCGCCTCATCCTGTTTGTCACGGGCATGCAGAACATTCGCGACGTCATCCCGTTCCCCCGCACACCGAAATCGGCAGAGTTCTAAGCAAGATTTGGCATCATAAGGGTTATCGGGTCAAATACCTGACAGGCCATCATCCCGTCAACACACCGGACAGTGCTTCAGGCATTATCCGGTGTTTTTTTGTACGTAAACCTTTTCAGGGTTATCAACCACTTTTTTGTGTTACTATTTGTGCTTTTCGTTTTTTTACACTATATTTGCACAATATAATTACCAAATAATACTAATCAACTAAAAACATGATGAAAAAAATTACATTTTTATTTACTGTTGTCATGTTGCTGTTCGCTTCTTGGGCAAAAGCAGAAGATGTTACGGTGACATATGCGCTGGCTGCAGGGGACACGTTTTCTTCAGGGCAGACTGTTGAGGTGAAAAACAGTGATGATGAAGTTGTCGCTACAATCACTTATGGTGAGACCGGTGGCGCAGCGTTCAAGGTTGCAAAGGAAGACGATCATGTGGAGGGCTTCCCGGCTTATACGGAAGGTAATGGTACCAATGGTGAAAAAACCGGAGGAACATTCTACACTGTTGTTCCTGAATTCGACGGCACCTTAGAGGTATTTGTCGTGTTGAATGCAAACAAGGGCTTTTATGTTTTAGAGAATGGCGCGGCTCTGAATGGCTTTAATGGTATAACGGTCACTGAAAAATATTACGGGTCGTATTCATTCTCCGTCACTGCCGGAAAATCTTACAAATTCTATTGTGCAGGTTCGAAATTGGGCTTTTACGGGTTCAACTACACCTATTCCGCTGGAGGTGCGGTAGTGAGCGCTCCGGTGTTCTCACCCGAAGACGGCACCATGTTTGAGGAGAGCCTTGATGTGACCATCACAAACGAAGATGGATTTGACATCTATTACAGCGACAACGAGGCGGCGGTGAAAACTTCAGGAACGCTTTATACCGGCCCGATTACGATTTCCGAGACCACGACCCTTTATGCCGCATGTAAAAACGCTGATGGCGATTGGAGTAAGATTGTCTCAGCCTCTTATACATTGGAGGGCAGCGTGGTGGTGTTGACTCCCGTTTCGCCAACCTACATCTACAATTTTTCTAATTTCGATGAGGCCACATTCAGCGTGTCGCCCGATGAGGTGATTGTGAACAACCTCGGCATCTTGGCTTCGTCAAAAGAGATGAAGATTAATGGTAACAACAAAACCTTTGAAGGCGTGTCTTATTCCCGTCGTCTGCAGTTCAACGGAGCCGGAAATATGACAGGACAGCATGTTCATTTCAAGGTAAGCGGCCCCTGCATGGTGTCGGTCATAGGTGTGTCGGGTAATAATAGTGAGGACCGTCCCTTGGGTATAAGCATCGCCGGCGAAGAGACCAGCGGCTATATGACCGCTGATATGACTGCTGTCCGGGCTATTTATACTGGCGAGGATGTGGCGGACGTATATGTCTATAGTAAGAAAAGCGGCATCAATATCTATGCCATCAAGGTGGAACCTGTGCCAGAACCCGAGACGGTGAGCATCACCCTCAACAAATACGGCTTGAGCACATTCTTCTATGCGCAGAAGGCGTTCACTCTGCCGGAAGGACTGAACGCTGCCACATATAAGATGGAATCGGTTGGCGACGAAAAGATAAAACTTGAACCCAGTGTGATTTATGAGTCTGGCTCTATACTACCATCATGCGAGCCGGTTGTGCTGAAAGGTGCAGCCAACACGGATTACACCTTGACTGAGAGTTTTGAGGACGGCGAAGTGGATAATGCCAACGAGCTCTACGGTTCGGAAGAAGGTGGCAGCGTGGGAGACCCGGTGGCCAACTATGTGTATTATATGCTCAGCGCGAAAAACGGAGTGGTAGGTTTCTACTGGGGCGCACCCAATGGTGCGGCGTTTGAAATTGGTGCTCACAAGGCATATCTGAAGATTGACAAAGACTTGGCTGCTAATATCGTCGGATTTGACTTGGGTGATTTGACTGCCATTGAGTCGCTGACGGCTGTTGAACCCGCAAATGCCGGTGCCGCTGTTTATAACATGAACGGCCAGAAGGTGAACGGCGCTTACAAAGGAGTGGTCATTGTCAACGGAAAGAAGGAAATCCGCAAATAATGACTGAGGCAACCATTATTCTATTCACATTCTAAAACAAGCATACGACTATGAAAAAATATATCAAGCCAGAAGTGAAAAACGTGAGCGTAAGGTCGGTTGACAGCATGATGCAAACCACGTTAGACGAGGGCACGTTCCCCACATTCTCCATGCATGACGAAGAGGGCGACGAGGGGGCATTCTCCGACGAATACATCTTCGAAGAGGAAATGGGAGCGTACAACAAGAACTACCGTTACTTGAATGTTTGGGAGAGATAAATACTTCCTATATTATATAATAAGGTGGCAGACAGCAATGTCTGCCATTTTATTTTGAACTTGTTATCCCCTCTCCAAAGACTAGGGCATTGTTTTCCTCGGAAACACCGGGTAACCCGGAAATCCTGCCTGTGATTTATATTAAAAAACATTTAGATTGTTATTTTATGTTAATTCTTGACCGTCGGGGGAAAAATATAGATAAGGTGGGGTCGGTAATTGCGGAAAAGTTTGTAATTTTGCACCCCAAATCGGTGTGTTATGAGCATACCTTATTGTAAGACAATAATATAAACAACAATATAAACATAAAAATTAATTTCAAATGCCTACTATTTCACAATTAGTAAGAAAAGGCAGAAAGGACTTGGTAGACAAGAGCAAGTCGCCCGCATTGGACTCATGTCCGCAGCGTCGTGGCGTGTGCGTGCGTGTCTATACCACCACTCCTAAAAAGCCTAATTCGGCAATGCGTAAAGTTGCCCGTGTCCGTCTGACCAATCAGAAGGAAGTTAACTCCTACATCCCCGGTGAGGGTCACAACCTGCAGGAGCACAGCATCGTGCTGGTGCGCGGCGGTCGTGTGAAAGACCTTCCCGGTGTACGTTATCACATCGTTCGCGGTACACTCGATACCGCCGGTGTAGCAAACCGCACACAGCGCCGTTCTAAGTACGGTGCAAAACGTCCGAAGCAGAAGAAATAATCCTTTTGCGAGGACACCAACCTGGGGCCTTTAAGCGTTGCGTCGGTTGGTAAGCATGTGGGGACACATAACTTCAGAACTTTAGCCCAACTGCTTAAAAACCCCAGGTTTCAAACAAAAACACTTTTTAATCGTTTTGCTGGAGATTTGTTCAAACAAGGTTGAGTAAATACTCAGGAGTGAGTGTTGAAGACAGCGTAAAGACAGCCCCCAAGCAGAAATAAATTTTTTAATAAAATGAGAAAAGCAAAACCCAAGAAGCGCGTGGTCCTGCCCGATCCCGTGTACAATGACACCAAAGTGTCGAAATTCGTGAACCATCTCATGTACAGTGGCAAAAAGTCCATCTCCTATGAGATTTTCTACAATGCTCTTAATCTGGTCCAAGCAAAGATGGCAAAAGAGGAGAAACCCGCTCTTGACATCTGGAAGCAGGCTCTTGACAACATCACCCCGCAAGTAGAGGTGAAAAGCCGTCGTATCGGTGGTGCCACATTCCAGGTGCCTACTGAAATCCGTCCCGACCGCAAAGAGAGCGTCTCGATGAAGAACATGATCAACTTCGCACGCAAGCGCGGTGGTAAGAGCATGGCCGAGAAACTCGCCGCTGAGATTATGGACGCATACAACAACCAGGGCGGAGCCTTCAAGCGTAAGGAAGATATGCACCGCATGGCTGAGGCTAACCGTGCTTTTGCCCACTTCAGATTTTAATTCATTTCAGGAATAACACACAGGTAAAACAACAATTTAAGGTAAAAAGACAATGGCAAAGCAAGATTTACGCCTGACACGCAACATCGGTATCATGGCTCATATCGACGCCGGAAAAACCACCACCTCGGAGCGTATCCTGTTCTACACGGGTAAGACGCACAAGATCGGTGAGGTGCACGACGGCGCTGCTACCATGGACTGGATGGCTCAGGAGCAGGAGCGCGGTATCACTATCACATCTGCCGCTACCACCTGTTACTGGGAATGGAACAGCAACAAATATAAAATCAACCTGATTGACACTCCGGGACACGTGGACTTCACCGCCGAGGTGGAGCGTTCACTCCGAGTGCTCGACGGCGCTGTGGCCACCTACTCCGCAGCCGACGGTGTGCAACCGCAATCGGAGACCGTGTGGCGTCAGGCCGACAAATATAATGTGCCCCGCATCGGTTACGTCAACAAGATGGACCGTTCGGGTGCCGACTTCTACGAGACCGTGCAGCAGATGCGCGACATCCTCGGTGCCAACCCCTGCCCCGTGCAGATTCCCATCGGCGCTGAGGAGAACTTCAAAGGCGTGGTCGACCTCATCAAGATGAAGGCTATCCTGTGGCACGACGAGAGCATGGGCGCTGACTTCGACGTGGAAGAGATTCCCGCCGACCTCATGGACGAGGCTGAGGAGTGGCGCAGCAAGATGCTCGAGTGCGCAGCCGACTTCGACGACGACCTCATGGAGAAGTTCCTCGAAGGCGAGGACATCCCCGAAGAGCAGATTATGGCAGCCATCCGCAAGGGTACGGTGACCATGCAAGTCACACCGATGGTGTGCGGCTCTTCGTACAAGAACAAGGGAGTGCAGCCGCTGCTCGACTACGTCTGCGCATTCCTGCCCTCACCGCTCGATACCGAGGCCATCGTGGGTGAGAACCCCGAGACCGAGGAAGAGGAGGCACGCAAACCCGCCGACGACGAGCCCACAGCAGCCCTGGCGTTCAAGATTGCCACCGACCCCTACATGGGACGTCTGGTGTTCTTCCGCGTCTATTCGGGCAAGGTGCAGGCCGGCTCATACGTCTATAATCCCCGTTCGGGTAAGAAGGAGCGCATCAGCCGCCTGTTCCAGATGAACTCTAACAAGGAGATTCCGATGGAGAGCATCGACGCCGGTGACATCGGCGCAGGTGTGGGATTCAAGGATATCCACACAGGCGACACGCTGTGCGACGAGGGTCATCCCATCGTCTTGGAGTCGATGACGTTCCCCGATCCCGTGATTGGTATCGCCGTGGAGCCGAAATCGCAGGCCGACGTTGACAAACTGGGTATCGGACTGGCTAAACTGGCCGAGGAAGACCCGACGTTCACCGTGCGTACCGACGAGCAGAGCGGACAGACCATCATCTCCGGTATGGGTGAGTTGCACCTCGACATCATCATCGACCGCCTGAAACGCGAGTTCAAGGTGGAGTGCAACCAGGGTAAGCCCCAGGTGAACTACAAGGAAGCTGTCACCAAGACAGTGACCAACCTGCGCGAGGTTTACAAGAAGCAGAGCGGTGGCCGTGGTAAGTTTGCCGATATCATCGTCAACGTGGGTCCTGTCGATCCCGACTTCAAAGAGGGTGGTTTGCAGTTCATCAACGAGGTGAAGGGTGGTAACATCCCCAAGGAGTTTATCCCCTCAGTGCAGAAAGGTTTTGAGACAGCCATGAAGAACGGCGTGCTCGCCGGTTATCCCATGGACTCGCTCAAGGTGACCCTGCTCGACGGTTCGTTCCACCCCGTGGACTCCGACCAGTTGTCGTTTGAGATTGCAGCCATCCAGGCCTACAAGAGCGCTTGCGTGAAAGCAGGACCGGTGCTCATGGAGCCCATCATGAAACTCGAGGTGGTGACACCCGAGGAGAGCATGGGCGACGTGATTGGCGACCTGAACAAACGCCGCGGTCAGGTGCAGGGTATGGACGAGGCTCGCTCAGGCGGACGCATCGTGAAGGCGATGGTGCCGCTGGCAGAGACCTTCGGTTATGTCACCGCACTGCGTACCATCACTTCAGGCCGTGCCACCAGTTCCATGGAGTACGACCACCACGCACCGCTCTCCAGTTCGCTGGCTAAAGAGGTGCTCGAGGAAGTCAAAGGCCGCGTTGACCTGGTGTAAGGTCATAGGTTTAGGGTTGAGTGTTTAGGGTTTAGGGTTCTTGGCAGAAACGGACCTCAGAAAGTCCCGGAGCCAAGGATACCCCAAATCTCAAAGAAAAATCAGGAGGCTCCGGCTGAGCGAATGACTCTTTAGCCGACCTCCGCCAAATAAAAGTATTAACAAACAATTCAAACATTATCATGAGTCAGAAAATCAGAATCAAACTGAAGTCTTACGACCACAAATTAGTCGATAAGTCTGCAGAGAAAATCGTGAAAGCAGTGAAGGCTACAGGCGCTGTCGTCAGCGGACCCATCCCCCTGCCCACACACAAGCGTATCTACACCGTGAACCGTTCGACCTTCGTCAACAAGAAGGCTCGCGAGCAGTTCCAACTGTCCGACTACAAACGCCTCATCGACATTTACAGTTCAACTGCCAACACCGTCGAGGCGCTGATGAAACTCGAACTCCCCTCGGGCGTAGAGGTAGAAATCAAGGTATAAGACCAGAAGCCGATGCCCGACCCCGTTTCTCCCAAATTGAGCAAGAGAATACAGCAGGGTAGGGTAGCAGGTGGATAGATACAGCAGAGACGTCACTTTAAAGAGTGGCGTCTCTTTCATTTTGCATGGCGGTATAGGTCAGTTTGGCTCTTCCCAGGTGTTCTGTCGCCCAGGAGATGCGGTATTTTCCGGATGGGCAGTGCTTGCTTGAATGATAAATAGTTAAAAATACTTAAATCTTTTGATTTGCGCCGTTGCGGTGTTGCGTGGGTTATAAAATATGTGTACCTTTGCATCCGCTAAAGTGCGTATTGCGCTGGCTAAATGCTAACAATACATTGATAAAGAGCGACTTAACCTTCACTCGGGAAGAAGTGAGCGTTTCTTTTTAAGTGTTTTTTGTGGCTGTTCAGCGAGGTTGCACTTAAAAAGAAACAGAATATATTCAAACTTTATTATTTTTTAATTTTAAACTGAAATGCCAGGATTAATTGGAAAGAAAATCGGAATGACATCCGTTTTCAGTGCCGACGGCAAAAACGTGCCGTGCACTGTTATCGAAGCTGGTCCTTGTGTTGTCACACAGGTAAAGACCGTCGAGAAGGACGGTTACAAGGCCCTTCAGTTGGCTTTCGGCGAGGCTAAGGAGAAGAATACCACCAAAGCCATGCTCGGAATCTACAAGAAGGCCGGGACAACACCGAAAAAGCACTTGGCCGAGTTCAAATTTGATGAGGAGTACAACCTCGGCGACGTCATCACTGTCGAGATTTTCGACGGCGAGACCTATGTTGATGTCGTGGGTACTTCTAAAGGTAAAGGATTCCAGGGCGTGATGAAACGTCATGGATTCGGTGGTGTGGGACAAGCCACACACGGACAGGATGACCGCGCCCGCAAACCGGGTTCTATCGGTGCCTGCTCCTACCCTGCTAAGGTGTTCAAGGGTATGCGCATGGGCGGCCACATGGGTGGCGACCGCGTGACAACCCAGAATCTGAGAGTGTTAAAAGTCATACCTGAGCACAACCTCCTCCTTGTGAAAGGTTCAGTGGCCGGGTGCAATGGTTCAACCGTCTTAATTCAGAAATAATGGAAATTAACGTTTTAAATATCAATGGTCAGGAGACCGGAAGAAAGGTTACGTTAAACGAAGAGATCTTCGGTATTGAACCTAACGACCACGTGCTTTATCTCGACGTGAAACAGTATCTCGCCAACCAGCGCCAGGGCACAGCCAAGGCCAAGGAGCGCAGCGAGCATACCGGTTCGACCCGCAAACTCGGCCGTCAGAAGGGCGGTGGCGGCGCACGTCACGGTGACATCAACTCACCCCTGCTGCGCGGTGGTGGCCGTGTCTTCGGTCCCAAACCCCGTGACTATCGCTTCAAACTCAATAAGAAAGTGAAGGCACTCGCACGCAAGAGCGCTCTCTCATACAAGGCTCAGGAAAACGCTATCATCGTCATCGAGGATTTCAACTTCGACGCACCCAAAACCAAAGATTTCTTAAATATTATTAAAAATCTAAAAGTTGAAGGTAAGAAGCAACTCTTCCTTTTGCCGGAATCTCAGAAAAACGTATATTTGTCGGCTCGTAACTTACAGCGTACTGAAGTCATGATCGCAAATCTGCTCAATGCTTACAAAGTCTTGAACGCAGATGTGTTGGTCGTGACCGAAAATTCGTTGAAGGCCATCGACTCGATCTTAACAAAATAATCAAGGAGAAAGTAGAAAAATGGCTATTATCATCAAACCTCTGGTCACTGAGAAGATGACCAAGATCACAGACAAGATGCCCAACCGCTTCGGCTTTATCGTGCGTCCTGACGCCAACAAACTCCAGATTAAGCAAGAAGTCGAGAGCCTCTACAATGTCACCGTGACCGATGTGCGCACCATGCGTTACATGGGCAAGCGCTCACAGCGCTACACCAAGGCCGGTCTCATCCGCGGTCACAAGAGCGCTTTCAAAAAGGCTATCGTTACCCTGAAAGAGGGAGAAACAATCGATTTTTACAGCAATATTTAAATAAGAAATGGCAGTACGTAAATTAAAACCGGTAACTCCGGGACAAAGACACAAAATTATTGGTACGTTCGAGGATATTACTGCATCCGTACCAGAGAAGTCTCTCGTTTTCGGTAAACGCTCTACCGGAGGTCGAAACAACTCCGGAAAAATGACTGTCCGCTACATGGGCGGCGGCCACAAGAGAAAGTATCGTATCATCGACTTTAAACGTGAGAAAGATGGTGTTCCAGCAATCGTGAAGACTATTGAATACGACCCCAACCGTTCGGCTCGTATCGCTCTGCTCTTCTATGCTGATGGTGAAAAACGTTACATTATTGCTCCTAACGGACTGCAGGTAGGCCAGCAACTCCTCTCAGGACCCGATGCCGCTCCTGAAGTGGGTAATGCACTTCCTCTTGCCAACATACCCGTGGGTACGGTCGTTCACAACATCGAACTCCGTCCCGGACAGGGTGCTCTGCTCGTTCGTTCGGCTGGTAATTTTGCTCAGTTGACTTCTCGTGAGGGCAGTTATTGTGTGATTAAACTCCCTTCAGGCGAGACTCGTAAGATTCTCTCCGCTTGTAAGGCTACTGTGGGAAGCGTAGGTAACTCTGACCACGCTCTTGAGCAGTCGGGTAAAGCCGGCCGTTCACGCTGGTTGGGACGCAGACCCCACAACCGTGGTGTGGTGATGAACCCGCACGATCACCCGATGGGTGGTGGTGAAGGACGCCAGTCGGGAGGACATCCCCGCTCGCGTAATGGTTTGTATGCTAAGGGACTCAAGACCAGAGCACCCAAGAAACACTCCAACAAGTATATCATCGAAAGAGCAAAAAAGAAGTAATCTAAGTTAACAAGCGAAAATTATGAGTCGTTCACTTAAAAAAGGTCCATACATCAACGTGGCATTGGAGAAGAAAATCCTCGCCATGAATGAGAGCGGCAAGAAAACTGTCGTGAAGACATGGGCAAGAGCATCAATGATCTCACCCGACTTCGTGGGACACACTGTTGCAGTTCATAACGGAAATAAATTTATCCCTGTTTACATCACTGAAAACATGGTCGGACACAAACTCGGCGAGTTCTCACCCACACGCCGTTTCGGTGGACATGCCGGAAACAAGCGATAATCAGGGCAACCTACAGAATTAAAAATAACTAATTATAATGGGAGCAAGAAAAAGAATTGCGGCTGAAAAAAGAAATGAAGCCAAAAAGACACAGTACTTTGCCAAACTCAAAGGCTGCCCCTCTTCACCCCGTAAAATGCGCTATGTCGTAGACCTCATCCGCGGCATGGAAGTCAACAGGGCACTCGGCGTGCTGAGATTCTCAAAGAAAGCCGCCTCAGAGAACGTGGAGAAACTGCTTCGCTCGGCTATCGCCAACTGGGAAGCAAAAAATGACCGTAAAGCCGAAGATGGCGAACTGTTCGTCTCGAAAGTATTCGTTGACGAGGGTGTCACCATGAAACGTATGCGCCCCGCACCGCAGGGACGCGGCTACAGAATCCGCAAACGCAGCAATCACGTGACACTGTTCGTAGATACCATTAACAATGACGATAAACAATAATCAGAATGGGACAGAAAGTTAATCCAATAAGCAACCGCCTCGGTATCATCAGAGGTTGGGATTCAAACTGGTTCGGAGGCAAAAACTTCGGTGACAACCTGGTGGAAGACCAGAAAATCCGCAAGTATCTGAGCAAACGCCACGACAATGCCAGCATTTCGAAAATCGTCATTGAGCGCACACTCAAACTCGTCACCATCACCATCTGCACGGCTCGCCCGGGCGTGGTCATCGGTAAAGGCGGTGAAGAGGTGGACAAACTTAAGGAAGAATTGAAGAAACTCTACAAGAAAGAGGTTCAGATCAATATCTATGAAGTGAAGAGACCCGAACTCGACGCCACCATCGTGGCCAACAACATCGCACGCCAGGTGGAAGGCAAAATGGCATACCGCCGCGCCATCAAACAGGCTATCGCCAACACCATGCGCGCAGGAGCAGAGGGTATCAAAGTACAGATTTCCGGACGTCTGAACGGTGCTGAAATCGCACGTAGCGAGATGTACAAGGAAGGACGCACACCGCTGCACACCTTCCGCGCCGATGTGGACTACTGTCCCGCAGAGGCTCTCACGAAAGTGGGTCTGCTCGGTATCAAGGTTTGGATCTGCCGCGGCGAGGTGTACGGTGCAGTTGACCTGACACCCAACTTCGCACAGGAGAAGCAGTCGGGCCGTGGCAACGGCGGAGGCCGTCAGGGCAGAGGAAATCGCAAGAGAAACAATAACCGATAAAAGATTGATAAACGATCATGTTACAGCCTAAAAGAGTAAGATATAGAAGACCTCAAGACGGACGCGGCAACAAAGGCAACGCCCACAGAGGTACACAATTGGCGTTCGGCACATTCGGCATCAAGACGCTTGAGGCAAAATGGATTGACGCACGCCAGATTGAGGCAGCACGTGTGGCTATCAACCGACGCATGAACCGTGAGGGTCAGGTCTGGATCAGAATCTTCCCCGACAAACCCATCACCCGCAAGCCGGCTGACGTACGTATGGGTAAAGGTAAGGGTGACCCCGCAGGATGGGTCGCACCCGTCACTCCCGGACGTATCCTCTTCGAAGTGGAAGGTGTAAGTTTCGCAGTGGCTAAAGAGGCTCTCCGCCTCGGCGCCCAGAAACTGCCTGTGAAAACCAAATTTATTGTACGTCGTGATTACGACAAAAACGCATAGTCAGATATGAAGATCAATGAGATAAGAGAACTCGAGACCAATGACTTGGTGGAGAGACTGGAAGGCGAAGAGGCAAGACTTCATCAACTGAGGCTCAACCACGCCATCACGCCGCTGGAGAATCCCATGCAGCTGCGCGCCCTGAAGAAGGACATCGCACGCATGAAGACCGAACTTCGTCAGAGAGAACTTAACAAATAACAATGCTTCACATGGAAACAAGAAATTTAAGAAAGACAAGACAGGGTGTCGTCATCAGCAACAAAATGGAGAAGACCATTGTTATTGCGTCGAAGTTCAAAGAGAAGCACCCTATCTACGGTAAATTCGTACAGAAGACGAAGAAATACCATGCCCATGACGAGAACAACGAGGCCAACATCGGCGATACCGTGCTGATTATGGAGACTCGCCCTCTGAGCAAGACTAAGAGATGGAGATTAGTTCAAATCATTGAAAAAGCGAAGTAATTATGATACAGGTAGAATCAAGACTTACAGTTTGTGATAACAGCGGAGCACGTGAGGCTCTCTGTATCAGAGTACTCGGCGGTACACGCCGCCGCTACGCCAGCGTGGGCGACATCATCGTGGTGACTGTGAAAAACGTCATTCCCGCCAGCGACATCAAGAAGGGCACCGTATCTAAGGCGCTCATCGTCCGCACGAAAAAGGAAGTGCGCCGTGCTGACGGCTCATACATCCGTTTCGACGACAATGCCTGTGTGCTTCTCAACAATGCCGGCGAACTCCGCGGAAGCCGTATCTTCGGCCCGGTGGCAAGAGAGTTGCGCGCTGTCAACATGAAGGTGGTCTCACTCGCACCCGAGGTACTTTAATTTAATAAAAGACTACAGTAATGAGCAAGTTACATATCAAGAAAAACGATACAGTGATTGTCATCGCCGGTGAGGACAAGGGTAAGACCGGGAAAGTGCTCCAGGTCATCGCTGACAAAGAGCGTGCCATCGTCGAAGGCGTGAACATGGTCACTAAGAGTTCAAAGCCCTCCGCTAAGAACCCTCAGGGAGGATTCGTCAAGGTGGAAGCCCCTATTCATATCTCTAATTTGAGCCTCATCGACCCGAAAAGCGGAAAAGCAACCCGCATCGGCATGAAAATCGGCGCTGACGGCAAAAAAGTACGTATCGCTAAAAAATCAGGGGAGGAGATCAAATAATGAATACAGCACAGTTAAAAACAGTCTATGCCGAGCAGATCGCACCGGCATTGAAAAAACAGTTCAACTATACTTCTTCGATGCAGATTCCCGTGCTGAAGAAAATCGTCGTCAACCAAGGTCTCGGCGATGCCACTCAGGACAAGAAAATCATCGACGTGGCTATCAACGAACTCACTGCCATCACTGGTCAGAAAGCCGTTGCCACATTCTCGAAGAAGGATATTGCCAACTTCAAACTGCGTAAGAAGATGCCCATCGGTGTCATGGTGACTCTGCGTCGCGAGCGCATGTATGAGTTCCTCGAGAAACTCGTCCGCATCGCTCTGCCCCGTATCCGTGACTTCAAGGGTATTGAGAGCAAACTCGACGGCCGCGGCAACTACACCCTCGGTATCGACGAGCAGATTATCTTCCCGGAAATCAATATCGACTCGATTGACCGCATTCAGGGCATGAACATCACCTTCGTGACATCGGCCAAGACCGACGAGGAAGGCTACGCGCTGCTCAAGGCTTTCGGGCTTCCCTTTAAGAACGCTAAAAAAGATTAAGTGACATGGCAAAAGAATCAATGAAAGCCCGCGAGGTGAAACGCGCACGTCTCATCGCACGCTATGCTGAGAAGAGGGCCGCCCTCAAGAAAATCATCGCAACGACCGAGGATCCCGCAGAAGCATACGAGGCAGCACGCAAACTCCAGAGCATTCCTCGCAACGCCAACCCCATCCGTCTGCACAACCGCTGCAAAATCACAGGCCGTCCGAAGGGATACATGCGCCAGTTTGGCATCTCACGTATCCAGTTCCGCGAAATGGCTTCTTCTGGTCTCATCCCCGGTGTGAAGAAGGCAAGTTGGTAAGCAATTCGAGAGAGAGTTATCATTATTTAATATTGTCGGGGCAGTCCCGATTAATTAAACAATTTTTTATATGACAGATCCAATAGCAGATTATCTGACGAGGCTCAGAAACGCCATCATGGCTCATCACCGTGTGGTCGAGGTTCCCGCCTCAAACTTGAAGAAGGAAATCACTAAGATCCTCTTCGAGAAAGGCTACATCCTCAACTATAAGTTCGTTGAGGACGGCCCTCAGGGCACTATCAAGGTCGCTTTGAAGTACGACCCTGCCACGAAGGCCAACGCCATCAAGAAATTGACAAGAGTGTCTAAACCCGGTCTGAGAAAGTACACCGGTTACAAAGACATGCCGAGAGTTATTAACGGATTAGGTATCGCCATCTTATCTACATCCCAAGGTGTCATGACAGACAAAGAGGCCTCCGAACTGAAAATCGGCGGTGAGGTGCTCTGCTACGTCTATTAATTCATAGGAGGAAAAAGCAATGTCAAGAATTGGTAAATTGCCCATCGCTATTCCTGCAGGTGTCACCGTAGAGCAGAAAAACGGCGTCGTCACCGTCAAAGGTCCCAAAGGTGAACTCTCACAGAAGGTGGACCCGTCAATCATCATGAAAATGGAAGACGGACACATCACTTTCGAGATAGACGAGAACAGCCCCGTCAACATCAAACAGAAGCAGGCTTTCCATGGTCTCTATCGCTCGCTCATCAACAATATGGTGGTCGGCGTGAGCCAGGGATTCAAAAAGGAACTCGAACTCGTAGGTGTGGGTTACCGCGTGTCCAACCAGGGCAACCTCGTGGAGTTCTCACTCGGTTACACTCACCCCATCTTCATCGAATTGCCGAAGGAAGTGAAAGTGGAGACCAAGTCTGAGAGAAATCAGAACCCGCAAATCATTCTCGAATCGTGCGACTAACAGTTGCTCGGTCTCATCTGTGCTAAAATCCGCTCTTTCCGTATGCCGGAGCCTTATAAAGGCAAGGGTGTGCTCTTCAAGGGTGAAGTCATCCGCAGGAAGTCTGGTAAGTCGGCTTCAGCCAAGTAATCTTTAAAATTTTACGACTATGACAACAAAGAAAGTAGAAAGACGGATTAAGATCAAATACAGAATTCGTAAACGTGTGAACGGAACCGCTGAGCGTCCCCGCATGTCGGTGTTCCGCTCAAACAAGCAGATTTACGTACAGATTATTAACGATTTGACCGGCAACACGCTCGCCGCAGCATCATCTTTGGGTATGGAAGCCATGCCTAAGAAAGAGCAGGCAGCGAAAGTGGGCGAGTTGGTGGCTAAAAAGGCTCTCGAGGCTGGCATCGAACAGGTCGTCTTCGACCGCAACGGCTATCTTTATCATGGCCGCGTGAAGGAACTGGCTGACGCCGCACGTAAGGGAGGACTTAAATTTTAAGCGATTATGGCAACAAACAGAGTTAAAATAAACAATGACGTTGAGTTAAAAGACCGCCTCGTGGCTATCAACCGTGTCACCAAGGTGACCAAGGGTGGTCGTACGTTCACCTTCGCAGCCATCGTGGTTGTCGGCGACGGCAATGGTGTGATCGGCTGGGGCCTCGGTAAGGCCGGTGAAGTGACAGCTGCCATCGCTAAAGGCGTAGAGGCTGCTAAGAAAAACCTCGTGAAAGTGCCTGTCATCAAGGGTACCATTCCTCATGAGAAGGAAGTGGCATTCGGTGGCGCACGTGTGTTCCTCAAACCCGCTGCCGCTGGTACGGGTATGGTCGCCGGTGGTGCTATGCGCGCCGTGCTCGAGAGCGCCGGTGTGAAAGACGTACTCGCTAAGTCGAAAGGCTCTTCCAACCCTCACAACCTCGTGAAGGCTACCATCAAAGCCCTCTCAGAGATGCGCGACGCATATACCGTGGCTCAAGAGCGTGGTATCAGTATGGAAAAAGTATTTAGAGGATAAGGAGACTGAATCATGGCAACTATCAAAATCAAACAGATTAAGAGCAAAATCGGTTATCCTAAAGACCAGAAGGAAACGCTCAAGGCTCTCGGCCTCCACAAAATCGGACAGGTCGTGGAAATAGAGGACAATCCCTCAATGATGGGTATGGTGCGCAAAGTGCGCCACATGATAACCGTGGTAGAAGATTGATCAAATCATTTAAACTGTAAAGAAATTATGAAATTACATACTTTAAAACCTGCTGAGGGCTCTACTCACTCACGCCGCCGCATCGGACGCGGACCCGGCTCAGGGCTCGGTGGTACTTCCACACGCGGTCACAAGGGTGCCAAGGCACGCTCAGGCTACAAGAGAAAGATTGGTTTCGAAGGTGGTCAGATGCCGCTGCAGCGCCGTGTGCCGAAGTCTGGTTTCAAGAACATCAACCACAAGGAGTATTTCGCCGTCAACCTTTCCACTCTGCAGAGAGTGGCTGAGGCGAAGAACCTCACCAAAATCGGTATCGAGGAACTCGTGGCTGCTGGTCTGACCAACGGCAAAGAACTGGTGAAAATTCTGGGCAAGGGAGAATTGACACTGAAACTTGAGGTGGAGGCTAACGCTTTCTCAAAGACTGCCGAAGAGGCTATCAAGGCAGCAGGTGGTAACACAACTATTATCTAAGTAAATGAAAAAGTTTATTGAGACACTGAAGAACATCTGGAAGGTGGAGGATTTGCGCCAGCGAATCCTCATCACCATCCTCTTTATCGCCATATACCGTTTCGGTTCGTTCGTCACCCTGCCCGGTATCGACCATGCCGGACTGTCAAAGATGACAGAGCAGACAGAAAACGGTCTGATGGCGCTGCTCGACATGTTCTCCGGTGGTGCATTCTCCCATGCGTCAATCTTCGCACTGGGTATCATGCCGTATATCTCGGCATCCATCGTCATGCAACTGTTGGCTGTGGCTGTGCCGTATTTCCAGAAGATGCAGCGTGAGGGCGAGAGCGGAAGAAAGAAGATCAGTTGGTACACACGTATCCTGACCGTCGCCATCCTTCTGTTCCAGGCTCCCTCTTATCTCATCAACCTGAAGATGCAGTCAGGTGGCGCTCTGGCAGCAGGAATCGACTGGACTACCTTTATGATTCCCGCAACCATCATCCTCGCCGCCGGCAGTATGTTCATCCTCTGGCTCGGTGAGCGCATCACTGACAAGGGTGTGGGCAATGGTATTTCCATCATCATTATGATCGGTATCATCGCACGTCTGCCCGAGGCCTTCCTGAAGGAGTTCAACGCACGCGTGTCGCACGCTGAAGGCGGTGGTCTCGTCATGTTCATCATCGAGATTCTCGTGCTCTTCGCCGTCGTCTGTGCCGCTATCCTCCTTGTGCAGGCCGTCAGAAAGGTGCCCGTGCAGTATGCGCGTCGCGTCCAGGGCAACAAGACCTACGGAGGCGCACGCCAGTACATCCCCCTGAAACTGTTCGCAGCCAACGTGATGCCTATCATCTTCGCTCAGGCGTTGATGTTCATCCCCCTGGCCATTGTGCAGTATTCAGCCGGAGGCAGCACGCTCATCAGCAAGTTGATGGACCACACCAGCCTGTTGTATAATATCGTGTTCGCGGTGCTCATCATCGCCTTCACCTATTTCTACACGGCTATTACCCTCAACCCGACACAGATGGCTGAGGACATGAAGCGCAACAACGGATTTATCCCCGGTGTGAAACCCGGTAAACCGACAGCCGACTACATCGACACCATCATGTCGCGTATCACGCTGCCCGGTTCGCTCTTCATCGCCTTCATCGCTGTCATGCCCGCTATCGTCTCCCTCTTCAATGTAGAGCAGAGTTTCGCTCAGTTCTTCGGAGGAACGTCATTGCTCATCCTCGTGGGTGTCGTCATCGATACGCTTCAGCAGATACAGAACCATCTGATGATGCGCCACTATGACGGTCTGCTCAAGGCAGGACATACCCGCGGAAACGGCGTGTCGGCTTACTAACTCTTTCTTTTATGAGTATCTATCTCAAAACGGAAGATGAAATCGAGTTAATGCGGCAAGCGAACCGACTCGTCGGTAAAACGCTTGCCGAATTGGCCAAACATATCAAACCGGGGGTGACCACGTTGCAACTCGACACCATAGCCGAGGAATTCATACGCGACCACGGGGCAGTGCCTACATTCAAAAACTTCCCCAACCCCTACGGGAAGCCGTTTCCGGCATCCATCTGCACTTCGGTAAATGATGTGGTGGTACACGGCATCCCTTCGGCTCAGACAGTGCTGCGCGAGGGCGATATCATCTCCATCGACTGCGGCACGCTGCTCAACGGCTTCAACGGCGACTCTGCCTACACATTCTGCGTGGGCGAGGTGAGCGACGAAGTGAGAGAGTTGCTGCGCGTGACGAAAGAGGCCTTGTACAAAGGCATTGACAACGCACGCGCCGGCAAGCATCTGGGCGACATCGGCGCAGCCGTGCAAGACCATTGCGAGAGTTACGGCTACGGAGTGGTGCGCGAACTGACCGGGCACGGTATAGGACGCGAGATGCACGAAGAACCGCAGGTGCCCAACTACGGACGGGCGGGGAACGGCAAAATGCTGAAAGCCGGCATGTGCATCGCCATCGAGCCCATGATTACCATGGGCGACAAAGCGGTCTATCTCGACGAAGACCGCTGGAGCATACGCACCCGCGACGGCAAACCTGCCGCTCATTTCGAGCACACACTGGCGGTGAGGCGCGGCGAAGCCGAGATTTTATCAACGTTTGAAGAAATAGAAAATCAAAAGAATTAAACAAGAGTTATGGCAAAACAATCCGCTATTGAAGTGGACGGGACGATAATCGAGGCGTTGTCAAACGCTATGTTCCGTGTGGAATTGGAAAACGAGGTGCAAATCACCGCGCACATCTCAGGGAAAATGAGAATGCACTACATCAAAATCCTACCCGGCGACAAGGTCAAGGTGGAAATGAGCCCCTACGACCTGACAAAGGGAAGAATCGTTTTCAGATACAAATAAACTATTGAAAATAATATGAAGACAAGAGCATCTGTAAAACCGCGTACCCCGGAATGCAAACTCGTGCGCCGCAAGGGACGCCTGTATGTGATTAACAAGAAAAACCCCAAGTATAAACTGCGTCAGGGTTAAGTATCTAAACAAAACATTTTATTTTTTTCAAACAAATGGCAATAAGAATTGTTGGAGTAGATTTGCCCCAGAATAAGCGTGGCGAAATCGCATTGACTTATATCTACGGTATAGGTCGAAGTAGTTCAGCAAAGATATTGGACAAGGCTGGCGTAAGCCGTGACCTGAAGGTCAATGAATGGACCGATGACCAGGCAGCTAAAATCCGCGAAATTATCGGCGCTGAGTTTAAAGTTGAAGGTGATCTCCGTTCAGAGATTCAGATGAACATCAAGCGGTTGATGGATATCGGCTGCTATCGTGGTGTGCGTCATCGTAACGGTCTTCCCGTGCGCGGCCAAAGTACCAAAAACAATGCCCGTACCCGTAAAGGTAAGAAGAAGACTGTCGCTAACAAGAAGAAGGCCACCAAGTAATTAACAATTCACAATTATCAATTCACAAACACTTAATTTAGAATTGTCATGGCAAAGAAAACAGTCACTTCTAAGAAAAGAAATGTAAAGGTTGATGCTCTCGGACAGTTGCACGTCCACAGCTCTTTCAACAATATTATCGTGTCTTTGGCCAACAGCGAGGGTCAGGTCATCTCATGGTCGTCAGCCGGTAAGATGGGATTCCGCGGTTCAAAGAAAAACACTCCCTATGCTGCACAGATGGCTGCCGAGGATTGCGCCAAAGTGGCTTACGACCTCGGTCTCCGCAAAGTGAAGGCATACGTCAAGGGTCCCGGAAACGGACGTGAGTCCGCCATCCGCGCCATCCACGGAGCAGGTATCGAAGTCACAGAGATTATCGACGTCACTCCGCTGCCGCACAACGGCTGCCGCCCTCCGAAGCGCCGCCGCGTGTAATTTTCATTATCAAACAGATTATCAATTTTAAGTATTAAAATGACAAAAGCGGAGAAGCGCATACCGCTCCACGTTTTTGAAATTTATCAAAGTTATGGCAAGATATATTGGACCGAAATCAAAAATTGCCCGCCGATTTGGTGAACCCATCTTCGGACCGGACAAAGTTTTGTCCCGGAGAAACTTCCCTCCCGGACAGCATGGCAACAACCGTCGCCGCAAACAGTCGGAGTACGCAGTCATGTTGGCAGAGAAGCAAAAGGCCAAGTACACTTACGGAGTGCTTGAGCGCCAGTTCCGTAACATGTTTGAGAAGGCTGCAAAGGCTGACGGCATCACCGGTGAGGTGCTGCTCCAGAACCTCGAGAGCCGTCTGGACAACGTCGTCTTCCGTATGGGTATCGCACCCACACGCGCCGCTGCCCGACAACTCGTTGGCCATAAGCACATCGTCGTTGATGGCCAAGTGGTTAACATTCCTTCTTATTCTGTCAAACCGGGACAGGTGGTCGGTGTACGCGAAAAATCAAAGTCGCTTGAGGTAATTGAGGCTGCACTCGCCGGATTCAATCACAGCAAGTACCCCTGGATCGAGTGGGATGAAAACACAAGGAGCGGTAAATTCCTCCACAAACCGGAGCGCGCCGACATCCCCGAGAATATTAAGGAACAGTTAATCGTTGAGTTGTACTCTAAATAATCATTAAATCAATGGCGATATTAGCATTTCAAAAACCTGACAAAGTTGTAATGTTGGAAGCAGACGACAAATTCGGCAAGTTCGAATTCCGTCCGCTCGAGCCGGGTTTCGGTGTCACCATCGGAAACTCACTCCGTCGCATTCTCCTCTCGTCACTCGAAGGCTATGCTATCAACACCATCAAAATCAGTGGTGTCGAGCATGAGTTCTCATCTGTACCCGGAGTAAAAGAGGATGTCACCAACATTATTTTGAATCTCAAACAAGTGCGATTCAAGCAAGTAGTAGAAGAATTCGAGAACGATAAAGTTAGTATCACCGTTGAGAACTCCACCGAGTTCAAAGCCGGCGATATCGATAAATATCTGACTGGATTTGAAGTGTTAAACCCTGATTTGGTGATTTGTCATTTAGATGCAAAAGCCTCGATGCAGATCGATATCACAATCAACAAAGGACGTGGCTACGTGCCCGCTGATGAGAACCGTGAGTTCTGCACCGATGTCAACGTAATTCCAATCGATTCTATCTACACCCCTATCCGCAACGTCAAATACACCGTCGAGCCCTATCGTGTCGAGCAGAAAACCGACTACGACAAACTCGTGTTGGAAGTGACTACGGACGGTTCCATTCACCCGAAAGACGCGCTCAAAGAAGCCGCTAAAACCCTCATCTACCACTTCATGCTCTTCAGCGACGAGAAGATCACACTCGAGAATCCCGAAGCAGAAGGCAACCAGGAGTTCGACGAGGAAGTGCTCCACATGCGCCAGTTGCTCAAGACACGTCTCGTCGACATGAACCTCTCAGTGCGCGCGCTCAACTGCCTCAAGGCAGCCGACGTCGAGACACTGGGCGACCTCGTTCAGTACAACAAGACCGACCTCTTGAAATTCCGCAACTTCGGTAAGAAATCGCTTTCAGAGCTTGATGATTTGCTCGAGAGTCTGAATCTGTCGTTTGGAACTGACATTTCAAAGTACAAATTAAATCAAGATTAATTGAAAAATGAGACACAATAAAAAATTCAACCATCTGAGTCGTACTGCAGACCACCGTCAGGCAATGCTCGCGAACATGGCCATCTCGCTGATCATGCACAAAAGAATCACTACGACTCTCGCCAAGGCGAAAGCGCTCAAACAGTATGTCGAGCCGCTTATCACCCGTTCGAAAGACGACACTACCAATTCGCGACGCGTGGTGTTCAGTTACCTGCAGAACAAATATGCCGTGACCGAACTCTTCAAGAACATCTCTGAGAAGGTCGGCGACCGTCCCGGCGGTTACACCCGAATCATCAAACTCGGCACCCGCAAGGGCGACGGCGCTTCCGTCTGCTTCATCGAACTGGTCGACTTCGACGAGAACATGCTCAAGACTCCCAAGTCAGCAGCGAAGAAAACACGTCGTAGCCGCAAGTCTACCGCCAAGGCTGAAGCCCCCGTTGAGGCAGCCGCAGAGGCTCCCGCAGCAGAGGAGAAGGCTGAGTAATCATCTGTCAAGAACAACAATCCAAATAGAGACGCCATGCAGAATGGCGTCTCTATTATTTTTTAAAATGCTTTCCCGTTGTTTGTAAAAGAATCATGGAGGGGGCGCACGAAAATAGCGCATTTGATGAGCGCCGACCCCACAGATGCATCCACGTATAACTATAACCCCCAAAACAAATGAGGTGAGAGAACAGACATTCTCTCACCTCATTTCATTATCTTTTAGTAACCACTCCCTCCACTCGGGGAGGGTCGGGGTGGGGGCTGTTGGTGGCTTCTTAAACAATTCCCTGAGCCATCATGGCGTTGGCCACTTTCATGAAGCCGGCGATGTTGGCGCCCTTCACGTAGTCGATGTAGCCGTCGGGCTGTTTGCCGTATTTCACGCAAGCGTCGTGGATGGAGTGCATGATGTAGTGCAGTTTCTCGTCCACCTCTTTCTCGCTCCAGTTCAGGCGCATCGAGTTCTGCGTCATCTCCAGTCCTGATGTTGCCACGCCGCCGGCGTTGACAGCCTTGCCCGGTGCGAACAGCATCTTCGCTGCGACGAACTTCTCTGCGGCTTCGGCGGTGCAACCCATGTTCGACACCTCAGCCACGCACAACGGCTTGTTGGCCAGCAACATATCGGCGTCGTCGCCGTTGAGTTCGTTTTGTGTGGCGCAAGGCAGAGCGATGTCGCACTTCACCTCCCACGGTTTCTTGCCCGGTACGAATGTAGCCTCGGGGAACTCGTCTGCATAAGGTTTGCAGATGTCGTTGCCGCTGGCGCGCAGTTCGAGCATATAGTCAATCTTCTCGCCGCTGACACCTTCGGGATCGTAGATGTAACCGTCGGGTCCGCTGATGGTGATGACCTTCGCGCCCAATTGTGTAGCCTTGGTGGCAGCGCCCCAAGCCACATTTCCGAATCCGCTGATAGCCACGGTCTTACCCTTGATGTCGATGCCGTGAGTCTCCAACATCTGGTTCACGAAGTAGAGTGCGCCGAATCCGGTAGCCTCGGGGCGTATGCGGCTGCCGCCCCATTCCAGTCCTTTGCCGGTGAGCACACCGTGCCACTCGTGCGTCAGTTTCTTGTACATGCCGAAGAGGTAGCCGATTTCACGTCCGCCCACGCCGATATCGCCTGCGGGCACGTCCATGTCGGGACCAATCACCTTGTACAGTTCAGTCATAAAGGCTTGGCAGAAACGCATCACCTCGGCGTCGCTGCGTCCGCGGATAGAGAAGTCACTGCCGCCCTTGCCGCCGCCCATGGGCAGTGTGGTAAGAGCGTTTTTGAATGTCTGCTCGAAGCCTAAGAATTTCAGAATGGAGAGGTTCACAGACGGGTGGAAGCGCAGACCGCCTTTGTACGGGCCAATGGCGCTGTTGAACTGCACGCGGTATCCCAGATTGACATGTACCTCGCCCTTGTCGTCGGTCCAGGGTACACGGAACGTAAGGATACGCTCGGGTTCCACGATGCGCTCAATCAGTTTGGCGCGCTCAAATTCAGGATGCTGGTTGTAAACGTCTTTTACAGAGATAAGCACTTCTCTTACCGCCTGCAAATACTCGGCCTCGCCTGGATGCTTCTGCTCCAGGGCATGCATAATTTTCTCAACTTCCATAGTAAATAATATTTATTAGGTTAACGTGTTACATAGTGTCAAAAGACCATGCAAATATAGAGATTATTCCGATATGCTCCAAATAAAAACGAGTTTTTTTTAGCCTTTTCTCTGCCTTTTTGTCATTCTGCCTTTTTTTTGTTTCACGTCTCACTTCCTTTCCACATTTTTTTACTACTTTTGCACGGATACTATTCACAATTGACAATTCATAATTCACAATAATCTCCCCCTCCCTTGGGGAGGGCCGGGGTGGGTTTAATTCATAATTGACAATTCATTCTCCGGAAGCCCCGGAAATCCTGATTGCAATAACGACAAAGTAATAAACAACTAATAATACCCTAATCAGTGTCTCCCTACTTGGGAGGGGGCGCGGGGGAGGCTCATACTATGGAAGATAAGATACCCGAACAGTGGAGTAAGTTTCTTTTGAAAGACGTGTCGTTTGTCAACCTCATGACCAAGCGTATCACCAACGTGCTCATCATCGCCAATCCCTATGATGCGTTCATGTTGGAGGATGACGGGCGCGTCGATCAGAAGGTGTTTGACGAATATATGGAACTGGGTCTGCGCTATCCGCCTACGTTTACGCAGGTCAGCACCACCGAGGAGGCTCGTCATGTGATGGAAATGACGGAGATTAACTTGGTGATTTGTATGCCGGGTAATGCCGACAACGACGCCTTCTCTGTGGCCCGCGACGTGAAAGCCGACTTCCCCGACATTCCCTGCGTGGTGCTCACTCCGTTTTCTCACGGCATCACGCGGCGCATGCAGGACGAGGACCTCTCCATCTTCGACTATGTCTTCTGCTGGTTGGGCGATACCAATGTCATCCTCTCCATCATCAAGTTGATAGAGGACCGCATGAACATCGACCATGACATCGCTGAGGCGGGTGTACAGGTTATCCTCCTTGTTGAGGACAACATCCGTTTCTACTCGTCCATCCTGCCCAACCTCTACCATTATATCCTTGTGCAGAGCAAGAACTTCTCGACCGAAGCGCTTACCCCTCACGCCGCCGCACAACGCAAGCGCGGTCGTCCCAAGGTGGTGCTGGCGCGTACTTACGAGGAGGCGCTCGACCTCTACGACCGCTATCACGACAATATACAGGGCGTCATCAGCGACGTGCGCTTCCCGCGCGAGGGCGTGAAAGACCCAGAAGCGGGCTTCCGTCTGTTGCGTACCATCCGCGAGCGTAATGAGTATGTGCCGCTCATCCTGCAGAGTGCTGAGGAGGAGAACGAGGAGAAAGCGAAAAAAGAACGGTTCCACTATGTGAACAAGAGTTCCAAGTCGCGCAACCTCGACCTGCGTCACCTGATAGCCGAGCACATGGGTTTCGGCGACTTCATCTTCCGTGACCCAGTCACCCACAACGAGATTATGCGTGTGAGCACCTTGAAGGAGTTGCAGGACAACATCTTCCGTATCCCGCGCGACTCGATGCTCTATCACGTGTCGCGCAACCATGTGAGCCGTTGGCTCTCCGCCCGTGCCATCTTCCCCGTGTCGGCCTTCCTGAAGCATGTCACATGGCATAAGTTGCAGGATGTGGATGCCCACCGCCAGATTATTTTCGACGCCATCGTGCAGTACCGGAAAATGAAGAACATCGGCGTGGTGGCGGTGTTCGACCGCGGCAAGTTCGACAAATATGCCCACTTTGCCCGTATTGGTGAGGGGTCGCTTGGCGGAAAGGGTAGGGGACTGGCCTTCCTCGACAATGTCATCAAGCGCCATCCCGAGTTCAACCAGTTTGAGAACGCCACGGTGTCCATTCCGAAGACACTGGTGCTTTGCACCGACCTCTTCGACCAGTTCATGGAGAACAACGACCTGTACCGTGTCGCATTGTCGGATGCCGACGATGAGTTCATTCTCCGCCATTTCCTCAAAGCACAGTTGCCCGACACGCTCATTGCCGACTTCTTCACGTTCTTCGAGGCCACGAAGTGCCCCATCGCGGTGCGCTCGTCATCGCTGCTCGAAGACGCCCACTACCAGCCCTTCGCCGGCATCTATTCCACCTACATGATACCTTATCTCGAGGATAAATACGAGATGTTGAGCATGTTGGCGTGTGCCATCAAGGCGGTGTATGCGTCGGTCTATTACCGCGACTCGAAAGCCTATATGACCGCCACGAGCAACGTCATCGACCAGGAGAAGATGGCGGTCATCCTGCAAGAGGTGGTAGGTCATCAATACGGCAGCCGTTTCTATCCCAATATCAGCGGTGTGCTGCGTTCGCTCAATTACTATCCCATCGGCGACGAGCGGGCTGAGGACGGCATTGCCAATTTGGCGCTCGGACTGGGCAAATACATCGTCGATGGCGGACAGACGTTGCGTGTCAGCCCTTACCATCCCAACCAAGTGTTGCAGACCAGTGAGATGGAAACGGCACTCCGCGAGACGCAGACACGCTTCTATGCGCTCGACATGGAACATGTGGGCAGTGACTTCAAGGTCGATGACGGTTTCAATATCCTCAACTTGCGTGTGAAGGAGGCCGACAAAGACCGCTCGCTCAATTACATCGCTTCGACCTTCGATCCTTACGATCAGGTGATACGCGACGGCATATATGAGGGCGGGCGCAAGGTCATCACCTTCAGCGGAGTGTTGCAACAGGGTGTGTTCCCACTGCCGGAAATCATGCAACTGGCCATGACGCGTGGTGCAGAGAGCATGCGACGCCCCGTGGAGATAGAGTTTGCCTGCAACATCAACGACGACCGCACTGGCGAGTTCTACCTCTTGCAGATACGTCCTATCGTCGATGCCAAACAGGTGTTGGATGTGGATATTCTTTCCATCCCCGACGAGCAGTGCCTGCTGCGCTCGCACAATTCGCTCGGCCACGGCATCAGCGAGGATGTGACCGATGTGGTGTATGTGAAGACCGACGATGAGTTTACCGCGTCGAACAACCCCACCATCGCCGACCATATCGAGCGCATCAACCGCCGTTACCTCGACGAGGGACGCAATTATGTACTGGTGGGGCCGGGCCGCTGGGGCTCGTCTGATTATTGGCTGGGCATCCCCGTGAAATGGCCTCACATCAGCGCTGCGCGCATCATTGTCGAGGTGGCACTGAAGAACTACCGTGTCGATCCCTCGCAGGGCACACATTTCTTCCAGAATCTCACCTCGTTCGGCGTGGGCTACTTTACCATCAACACCTTCACCGGAAACGGCATCTTCCAAAAAGACATTCTCGATGCCATGCCCGCCATCGACGAGACGGGCTATGTGCGCGTGGTACGCTTCCCCCATCCCCTGAAAATCATGATGGACGGCAAAAAGCAAGAAGGTGTGGTGAGCCTACCGTCAGACTCAGAAGGATAGATACAAATCGGCAGGGGGCTTTATATCACAAAAAAACTGTACCTCACGGCACAGCCTTTTCAAGTAAAGAAAGTATCATTATTAAATCTCAGAATTCTTTTTCATTTATTTTAGAACCCCATGTCGAGAATCATACCTTGATAGTTGAATTTCAGGTCAAGGTCGTTTGACAGTTCAACGTCATAGCCATAATGCTCTTTTTCGATTCTCGTGATTTCAGCATCAGGGAACTGTTCCTTCACGGTGTTTGCAACCTCGATGGGGATGATATGGGCGGGGATTTCCCTAAGAAGGCAGTCAACCATTTCCCAGTTGCCGTTTAAGTCGAAGTCGATTTCCGTGCCGTTATTCAGTCGCACCTCATATTTTGCTTCTTCAAAATCTATGGAGATGATGTGGGCTCTGGGGAAAGACTCGTTGATGAATATCTGTGCGGTCACTGGGAGTTCATTGCTGTCTATCGTTGTGTCATTCACGAAAGCCATTTTACTATCGTCGGTGCAGGCGAAGAATGATAGTACGGAAAGGATACCCGTCAGTATCAACATTGCCAGTTTTTTTATAGTTCTCATAATGACTTTTTTATTGTTTGTTGTTGATTATTATTTGGTTTTTGTCTTTTGACATTGCAAAGGTACAGTGCAAAAGCCCCTGTTTCCAAGAATAACGTGAAGAATGGTGTCGTCTGCTTCGGACACCTCCCCATATTTCGGACAAATAACCAAACACCCTCTCAATTTGTCCGAAATCACGGTTTTTTTAGTGAGCAGAGGACAGTCAGAATCGCAATTGGTCTCCCGTTCTGTTGGTTTCCGATGAACGTCCTCCCCGATGAATGCCCATAGGTTAGAAGAGTATGTCAGAGGGCAAGAACGAACAGAATTCGTAATCCATAAACAATCCCGTTTCTGATTTGTTTTAGTGTGCGTACACAACTTTCGAATTGATATAAATCAAGAAATTAAACTTTCAATTGAAAAATCTATCCAAACATTTGGTATTAATAAGGTGTATGCCTTAACTTTGCACTGTGTTTTTCATAGTATTAGATTTAAGGTTAACAAAGGTTGGGACTCGGCGGAGTCCTTTTTTTTGTGCTTAAATGAAAACCCACCCTAACCCTCCCATAGGGAGGGAACTGATTGACGGAATAATACCCGCTAGCTTAGGGTAGAGGTTTTGGGTTCTTCCCTCAGTCCTTAACTCAAATCCGTGAAATTCGTGAAATCCGTTGTTTTTTAGTCTCCTACCTCACATCGTAATAATAGTAATCGTTGACGATGGTTTGTAGGAACTGCTCGGGCGGCATCACGGGTGTGATGTTAAGCGTTTGTTGTACCTGCTGCGCCAACTGGGGAATCAATTGACGGCGGTGGTTGATGTCCATGGGCTCGTGCAGCACGCGGGCAATGGTCTCCGCCTGCCGCCACGACAGGTTGGCCGCCTCGGTGTAGAAAGGCCGGTAATTGGGGTTGTTGAACAGGAAGTCCTGCAAACGGATGTGCATCTTGGCATAATCCTTCGTGCGAACGACAACGGTACCAGCCGCTAAGTCGCCTAACCGTTGGCTGTTGCGCGTGAAGATGATAGACAAAATACCAATGCTGGGCCCGAGCAGCAAACCGTCGACGAGGAACAACAGCCACCGTATGAGCAGTTGCCCGGTGGAGGGTCGCGACCCGTCGAGGTTGACCACATGGATGTTCATCACATGTTTGCCAAGTGTCTTTCCTTTCCAGCATTTCTCGCATAAAAAGGGATAAAAATATATAGGCAGTGCGATGAACATGATGATGACGATAGTCTTGATAGTTTGCGAGGCTCTTATCATCATGATGGATACCATGGATGCCATTATTATTGTATAGAAAAGCATCAGCGCCCCGTCGATTATCCACGCCGTGATACGTGAGAGCACGCTCGCCGCCGGCATGCTCAGTCGTACGTATTGTCCTGTGGTGATATTTGTTTCAGCCATAGTAATTTTTCTCCTATTTTTGTTTGCAAAAATAATATTTTCTCTATAATTTTGCAACGATAAGTGGGATTTAATTCACAATTCACAATTCATAATTCACAATTCATAATTCACAATTCCACATTCATGAAAGAAGCCATATTTATCCGGCAGAACATGGAGAAGTGGAAAATCGCCGAGCGTCGCACGTTCGATTTCTCCAACAGCAGTCCTGACGAACTGGTCGAGGCTTACACCGAAGTGACTGCTGATTTGGCCTTCGCACAGACCCACTATCCCAACTCGCGCGTCACATCATACCTGAACAACCTGGCGCTGATGCTCCATGGCGAACTCTATCACCACAAACGCGAGAAATGGAGCCGTCTGATTACCTTCTGGACGCATGAGGTGCCGCTGGCGGTCTATGAAGGGCGCAAGGAGTTGCGTCTGTCACTCATCATCTTCCTCGTGGCTGTCGTCATGGGCATCTTCACCGCTCTGGGCGGCGAGGAATATGTGCGCAACATCCTCGGCGACGAGTATATGGACATGACGCTGAATAATATCCAAAACGGCGAACCCATGGCCGTGTATAACGGTGAGCCGCCGATTGATATGTTCCTCGGCATCACGCTCAACAATGTCTTAGTGTCGTTCATCTGTTTCGTTTCCGGCATCTTCACCTCGTTTGCCACGGGATACCATCTCTTGCAAAACGGATTGATGGTCGGCGCATTCCCCACCTTCTTCGCGCAGCACGGGGTGTTGGGCGAATGTCTGCTGGCCATGATGCTCCACGGCACGCTCGAACTGTCGGCCATTGTCATTGCGGGCGGCGCAGGTATCGCCATGGGAAACGGCTGGCTTTTCCCCGGTACCTATAGTCGCTTGGAGTCGTTCCGACGCAGTGCGAAGCGCGGACTGAAGATTTTGGTCAGTATCGTGCCGGTACTGATTGTGGCTGCTTTCATCGAGGGCACATTCACACGTTATACACATGTGCCCGATGCGCTCCGCCTGACAGTTATCCTCCTCTCGCTGCTTTTTGTGCTGTACTATTACGTTTATTTACCTTCTAAACGCCATCGCGATGCAGAACGAGCAGCCTAAGATAGATTTTTTCCGTGTTCGCGAGCCGGGTGAGAAGATTACCGCCACGATTGACTTCCTGCGCGAGAACCGCCGCTGGTGGCTGCGTTGTTGCGTGTTGCCGCTGGTACCCTTGTCCGCCGTCTTGGGATGGCTGCAAGTGCCTCAATCCACTGTCAATACTATTTATCATTTCTTTTGGGATCATTTCGACATGGGGGAATTGTTGTTTGGCTTTACGTTTAAGAACCGTGGGCTTTTCTCTGCTGATATGCTGGTCACGGCATTGGCATTGCTGATGCTGTTTACCTCCACCGGGGCGTTGATGAGCCTGTATCAATATCGTGAGGGGCGTTTGCGTGGCCTGACATGGACCGAACTGCGCGGCGCATTGAGACGCTCGTTGCCTGCCGCCGCCATCATAACGTTGGTGGCCTATTTCCTCTTTTACTTCTTTTGCTCAGCCAATCCGCTCCTTCAGTTGTTGTTGCTCGCGGTCTTCATACCCTTTGCGCTCTATGCGCCCACCAGTCAGGTGGGGTATTACCCGCCTCTTCGTGCCGCGGGTCATTCTCTTGATTTGGGATTCAATACCTGGGGCGGCATCTTTATGGTGTCGGCAGGATTGGCACTTATCTTGTTCTTCCTCCGTGGAGCATCTGAAACACTGATGGAATTGCTCGATGCCTATCTGTCTGACCTGTTCTTTTCCGGCAACATAAGTTTGGAAATAAATAATATCATTTATTGTGTGGCGGCAGCCCTGAAAAGTTTTGTCTCACTGGCCTGTCTCTCGGTGATGATGATAGGCGCAGGTTATCAATACGGTCATGCCGAGGAAAAATACTCTTCGGTATCGCTTTACGAGGATGTCCGCCATTTCGATGAAATATAATCTCACAGGATGAACGTAGCAGACACATTATCCATCGCACAGGAAACGCTCCGAAAGTGGCAGTCGGATTACGACTACACATCGGGGCTTTCACCGATTACGGAAAAAGAATTGTCGGATAATGGTCTTGCGCCTATTAACGACCTGCCGACGTCGCCGGAAGGCAGCAGTTTCATTGGCGACATCTTCTCATGGCTGGGCAATCTGGGACCGGTGTTCTGGATTATTGTCCTCGTTCTGTTGCTGGCTTTGGTGGCATGGTGGGTGATGCGTCATACCGATTGGCACAAGAAGAAGGCCGATGAGGAGGAAAACAATGACGACGAGGTGGTGGACAACATCTATGAAATAGACGATTACGCCACCCCCATCGACGAGGCCGTGGCGCGTGGCGACTGGGCCGAAGCCCTGCGGCTGGTGTATCTGTCCACCTTGCGCCGTTTGGACGATGAAGGACGCATTCGTTGGCAGAAGTATAAAACACCGATGGATTATGTGAGCGAGGCCGACAGCGAGTCGCTGCGGTTGCTCACCCTGCATTATCTGTTGGTGCGGTTCGGCCATTATCCCGCCGACGAGTCGTTGTATCAACAGGCATTGCTTCTGCGCGATGAGATAGAGAAAGGAGGTCATCATGCGTGACGGCAAGACGATAGGATTGGCATTGTTGGGCATTGTGGCCCTCATTGTGGGGGCGGTCATGCTGTCGCGCTGTCAGAATGCCAAGAAATATGACGATGCAAGGCGTTGGTTGCACCCGGCCCTATCAAATTCCGACCCCTTTGGATATGCTGTGTTTGACACCATTATGGCCGAGACACTGCCCAATGGCTATCAGGTGCTGACGGCCGACCTCGACAGTCTTTCTCCCAAAGAATGGAAAGTCCGGTCTCTCTTGTTGACTGAATGTTGGATGTTAGATGAAGACGAAGGAAAACACATCGAGGCGATGGTCAATCAAGGGTGCCGCGTGATGGTGGTTACAGATTGTTTCTCGGAGGAAATTGCTGACAAATGGAAATTGGTTCAACATACTTCCTATTATTTTATTTTTGAATATTTAAAAAAATCGTTGGAGAGTAAGAGATTTGAAACCCTACAATGGAGCCATGCCGGCGATGAACCTTTCGTTTGTCATGTGCCTCCTGAGTTGATGGGCATAACTCTTAAGAAAGACAACCCCCGTGTGGATTATTTAGCGACAATAGATAAGAATTTTGCAGTGGCGGTCAAGGTCATGTCGAACAGCAAAGGAGGGGCGCTGATTGTCGTCACCACACCGTTACTGTTGACCAATTACGGTATCCTCGACGATGAGATATCCCGCTATGTGTTGCGGTTGATGGAACAAATATCCAACCGGCCTGTCACAAGATTGCAACCCCCGCCCGATAATCCCGAAATAAGGAGTGGACACAGCAAATCGGATAGCAGAGGACCATCATTCCTCAGTTTCTTCCTTTCCAGTGCACCGCTGCGCGCGGCTCTTTATATCGCCTTGGCAGCCTTGGTGCTCTTCGCCGTGATGCACGCGCGTCGCAAACAGCGGATTATCCCCGTAAAACAAACGCCCAAGAACCATTCGCTGGAGTTTGTGCAAATCGTGGGCAATATCTACTACAATCGTGGCGACTACCGCTCGCTGCTGAAGATGAAATACACCTATTTCGCTGAAGAGTTGCGCCGCCGCCTGATGATTGACATCAACGACCACGACCGCGAGTCGCAAAATATGTACCTGCTGGCTCAAAGAAGCGGTATGGAGCAGGAATCCGTTGCACAGTTGATACAAAGTGTGCAAAAACGTCTGGGTTCTGATGAGAAGGTGGATTTCTCTCTGGTACAACAGATGATTGACCGCATGAACCAAATATTGTCAGCAATATAAATATATGGAAGTTAAAGAAGTTAAGGAAGTTACAGCCAATAGTTGTCCTAAAAAACTTAGGAAACCTATGAAATCTTAGAAAATCTTAGAAGAACTACTATTGTATTCACTCCTCCACTCCCTCACTCCTTCCACTCCTTAAAAACCAAATAATAACCAAATAAGATATGGAACAGACCAATAACCAACCCCGAATCGACCTCACGGAATTTTCACAGAAGGTCAATGTCATACGGCAGTCTATCGCATCGGTTATCGTAGGACAGGAGATGCCTGTCAACCTGCTGCTAACAGCCATCCTCGCCGACGGCCATGTGCTATTAGAGGGTGTGCCCGGTGTGGCGAAGACATTGTTGGCACGTGTAGTGTCGCAACTGCTCGACGCGCGTTTCAGCCGACTGCAGTTCACACCCGACCTAATGCCGTCTGACGTGCTCGGAACCACCGTGTTCAATATGAAAAACTCGGAGTTTGACTTCCATCGCGGTCCTGTCTTTGCCGATGTGGTGCTGGTTGATGAGATCAACCGTGCGCCCGCCAAGACCCAGGCGGCTCTCTTCGAGGTCATGGAGGAAAGGCAGGCTTCTATTGACGGAACGACCTATGCGCTGGGCGACCTCTTCACCGTGCTGGCCACGCAAAACCCCGTGGAGCAGGAAGGCACATACAAACTGCCTGAAGCACAACTTGACCGTTTCCTGATGAAAATCTCCATGCTCTATCCTACGATTGACCAGGAGGTGGCTATCCTTCAGCGCCATCAGAGCAATGCGCGACTGGTGAAACTCGAGCATCTGCAACCCGTGCTCACCCGTGATGAACTGCTCCGCTATCGGGCGTTGGTGGCTAATGTGTATGTTGACAACTCGTTGTTGGTCTATATTGCGCAGGTGGTGCAGCAGACCCGCAGCGACCGTGCCGTGTATCTGGGAGCCTCGCCGCGTGCTGCCGTGGCGCTGTTGCGCTCGTCAAAGGCTTTCGCCCTGTTGCAGGGTCGCGATTTCGTCACGCCCGACGACATCAAGTATGTGGCGCCCTCAGTGTTACAGCACCGCATGATGCTCACCGCTGAGGCTGAGATGGAGGGCCACACCGCACTGAAAGTGGTGCAACGGCTCATCAATCAGGTGAAGATTCCGAATTAAGCCCCCTCCCTGTCCCTCCCCGAGGGGAGGGTGGAGTTTCTCACTATAAGAGACCTTCCACTCAATTCTACATTCTTTATTCTTCATCGCGCAGCTACCATTTAACATTCGACATTCAACATTCGTCATTCACATTGACCACACGTAGTTTTATCATATTGTTCGCCATAGCGGTCATCACCGGCTTGGGTGTGCTGGTGCCGCAGTTGTTCACGATAGGCTTGGTGCTGCTCGTGCTCTTCGTCGTGGTGTTGGCTGCCGACTGGGTGATGCTCCACACGCGCAGTGCTGTGGAGGCGTCGCGTGAATGTGCTGACCGTTTTTCAAATGGCGATGACAACGAGGTGAGGCTGCGCGTCGGCAACAACAGCCTGTTCCCGCTCAGCGTGCAGGTCATCGATGAGGCGCCTGTCGAGTTGCAGCGGCGCGACCTGTCGTTCCGTCTGCGTCTCGCATCCGGCCAAGCCGACACGATTGTTTACCGTCTGCGACCCGTAGAGCGTGGATTGCTCTCCTTCGGCGATATCATGGTCTATGCCTCCACGTCGCTCGGTCTGGCACAGCGGCAGTTCCGTTGTCCTGCAAGCCAAGAGGTGAAGGTCTATCCCTCGTATATGATGCTCAACCGTATGGAGATGCTCTCGGTGAGCAACAGCCTGGTCGAGGCTGGCATCAAACGCATCCGCCGTGTGGGCAACAATACTGACTTCGAACATATCAAGGATTATGTGCAAGGCGATGACTACCGCACCATCAACTGGAAAGCGTCGGCGCGCCGCCATCAACTCATGGTCAATGTCTATCAGGACGAGCGTTCGCAACAGATTTATAGCCTGATAGACAAGGGCCGTGTCATGCAGCAGGCGTTCAACGGCATGACCTACCTCGATTATGCCATCAATGCGGCGCTGGTGCTCTCATACGTGGCGATGAACAAAGATGATAAGGCGGGTCTGATGACCTTTGCAGAGGAGTTTGACACGTTTGTGCCTGCCAGTCGCCAACACGGGCACATGCAAACCATCCTTGAGAACCTCTACCGTCAGCAGACGACCTTCGGCGAACCCGACTATTCGTCGCTCCTGACACAGGTGAACCGCTTTGTCAACAAACGGTCGTTCATCGTGCTTTTCACGTCGTTTGCGGGCATGAGCGACCTCAAGCGCAGTCTGCCCTATCTCAAACAGTTGAACAAGCGTAACCGATTGTTGATTGTTTTCTTCGAGGATGTGGAATTGAGCGATTTCATCGCCTCACCGACAGCAGACGAGCAGGATTATTTCCAGCATGTGGCGGCAGAGCGATATCAGTATGAGCGCCGTCTCATTGCCAACACTCTGCGTCAAAACGGCATCTACAGTATGATTACCACCCCCGACCAACTCATCGTCAATGTCGTGAACCGCTATTTGGAGATGAAATCGAGGAATCAGTTGACTTAGACAAAAACACCCGCCCCGACCATGGGGAATACTCTCTCCGGGAATCTATATTAAAAACACCTATATCGTCATGAAAAAAGTCATTCTATTATTGGCTGTCGCATTGATGTCGCTGACGGCTTCGGCATCGGTCACACTGCCTGTCAAGGGGAGTGTTATTCCTGCATCCGACCCGAATATCCAATACATAGGCCGCATCAATTTCGACCGCCCCGACTCACCGATGTTCACCTATCCCGGTGTGCAGATTAACGCCTGTTTTGAGGGCACGTCGCTGCGCATGATAGCCAAACCCGAAAGCGGTTACTTCATGGCGACCATCGACGGCAGTGAGGTGTTTAAGGTGGCTTTCACGGGCGTGAACGACTCGTTGGTGACATTGGCCGTTGCATTGCCCCAGGGTCGTCATACCGTCAGGTTGATGTATTGCATTGAGGGACTGAACCGCCGGCCGGAGTTTCGCGGTTTCGTGCTCGACGAGGGTTGTCATCTGTTGCCGCCCCCGGCACTGCCCGAACGGAAAATCGAGTTTATCGGCAACTCCATCACCTGCGGTTATGGTTCAGAGAGTATGAATGCGCCCGACCCCTTCGAGGATGCCACAGAAAACCATTATTACACCTATGCCGCCATCACCACGCGCAATCTGAATGCCATGGATTATGTGGTGGCACGTTCGGGCATCGGCGCCTACCGTTGCTATGACGGCGCGCGCGAGGGTACTCCCAACCAGATGCCAGTACAGTATGAATACACCAATTTCGACGATTTTTCTCAGAAATGGGATTTCAGCCGATATACGCCCCAGTTGGTTTGCATCAACCTCGGTACGAATGACCTTTCCACGCCCAATTTCGACATCAACCTCTTTGCTCAAGCCTATTCTAAATTCCTTGCTCAGGTGCGGGCGCATTATCCAAAAGCCAAGATAGTGCTCCTCACAGGTTGTATGCTCAATGGCAAAGAACTGGAACTGCAAAAGCAGACGCTCGACCAGATACAGGCCGATGCCCGTAAGAAAGGCGACAACGAGGTCTATCGTTTCGATTTCACTCCGCAGAATGGTGATTTGAAATACGGCGCCAGTTGGCATCCCAGTTATTGGCAGCACCAAAAAATGGCAGCCGAACTGACTGCCTATCTCCGTGTGCTGATGGGATGGTTCTGATAGGTTTGAGGTTTCAGATTTGAGGTTTTAATAATGCATATCTAAAAGTAAATCTCAAACCTCAAATCTCAAACCTCAAATCAATTTAAGTATCTCCTCATCCGTGGCGAGGTTGAAGTCGCCCGGGATGTAGTTCTTGAGGGTGGCTGCCGCGAGTGAGTAGTCGAGCCATTTCTGCGGGTTGTCGGGGAAATGGAGGGCGGCATGGATGCTGCCTGCTGCGAATGCGTCGCCCACACCCACAGGGTCAATCACGTTGGTAATGTCGTGAATGACGGAATGTAACATCTTGTTGCCGTCGGAGAGCATCAGCGCCGTCAGCAGATGATGTGTGGGCGCCACCTGATTGCGTGTGCCGATAATCATCTTGCTGCATCGCGGGCATATCTCGTGCAATTCCTTGTACCAGTCTTCGTAAGTTGCCAGGTCGAGCGGGTCGTTGGCGGAAGTGACCTCTAAGGGCACGTTGCGGCCCGTGAGCCATTCGTATTCTATCGCGTCGCCAAACATCACATCGGCGCGCTGCATCAGCCGTGTGATGGTCTCATGGGCGTCAGCACCGTATTTCCACAATGCTGAACGGTAATTGATATCGACAGAAATGGTCAGTCCCAGTTCATCTGCCACGTCCAGCGCCTCGAATGTCACGTCGGCCGCACTCTGCGAGATGCCGATGGAGATGCCGGTGGTATGGAAGATGTCCGCGTCCTTGAGGATGGCGTGCCAGTCGATGTCGCCCGGTTTGAGCGTGCTGAAAGGCGTGTTGTCGCGGTCGTAGATGGTCTTCGACTTCTGTCGCGACTGGCCTTGTTTGAGGAAATAGGTGCCGATGCGGTCGCCCTCAAACATAATCAGGTCGGTATGGACGCCGAAATCCTGCAATTTCTTGGCCGCTGTGTGACCCACCACATTATCCGGCAGACGGGTCACCATCCAGACGTTATCACCGAGTGTGGCTAACGACACGCCCACATTTGCCTCGCTGCCCACAAAAATGGCGGTGTCGAGGTTCACGTTATCCAACTGCTGTCCTTCCTCCTCAAGACGGAGCATCAATTCTCCGAAACAGACGATTTTTTTAGTCTTCATATTGTGCATGATAATAATTATAGGGTGCAAAATTACGTATTTCTCAAATAAATGATTACTTTTGTAGCAAAATAATGTGTTTTTGTATGAAAAAAATCTTCTTCCTACTGTTATTTGCCGTTTATGGTGTCACTATGTCGGCACAGAGCGTGCAAGGGTATAACAATCCCGTGATACCAGGATATCATCCCGATCCCAGCGTGTGCAGGGTGGGTGATGACTTCTATCTGGTTAACTCGTCGTTCCAATATTTCCCGGGCGTGCCTATATTCCACAGCCGCGACCTTATCCATTGGGAGCAGATAGGCAATGTGCTCGACCGTGCGTCGCAGGTGTCGCTCAAAGGTGCCACCTCGTGGCAGGGCATCTATGCGCCTACCATCCGCTATCACGAGGGCACGTATTACATGATTACAACTAATGTGGGCAACGGAGGCAATTTCATGGTCACCGCCACCGACCCGCGCGGCCCGTGGAGCGAACCCATCTGGCTCAAACAGCAAGGCATCGACCCCTCGCTCTATTTCGAGAACGGCAAGTGTTACATGGTGAGCAACCCCGATGACGCCATCTGGCTCTGTGAGATAGACCCCAAGACGGGCGAACAACTGACCGAGAGTCGCCAACTGTGGCGCGGTACGGGCGGACGTTATCCCGAGGGACCGCATATCTATAAAAAAGACGGTTATTATTACCTGCTCATCTCGGAGGGCGGCACTGAATACGGACACAGCATCACCATAGCGCGTAGCAAGAAGATAGAGGGACCCTATAAAGCCAATCCCGACAACCCCATTCTTTGCCATCAGCGCCGCATCACGCAGACCAGTCAGATACAGGGAACAGGACACGCCGACTTGGTGCAGGGGTCTGATGGGTCATGGTGGATAATGTTCCTTGCTTTCCGTACTTATGGCGGCAATTACCATCATCTGGGTCGCGAGACTTTCCTCGCACCGGTGGAATGGGAGAAGAAAGGATGGCCCGTGGTCAACGGCAACGGCACGGTCGCCCTCTCCATGAATGTGCCCACTTTGCCACAGACAGCCCCGAAACCCGCTACGGAGCGTTTCACCTTCCCCGAGAGTCTGAACGACCCGGGATGGCTGATGTTGCAAAATCCCCAGGACAGCATGATAAAGCCTGCCAGCCGTATCAATGACGACCTCAGCACCTTTACCGCATTGCGGTTGAAGGCATCGAAGAGTACTTTGTCGGAGAATGACCGTCCGTCATTCCTCGGACGCCGGCAGGAGAGTGCAGAGATGACGCTGGCCACCCGCGTGTCTTTGGCTTGCGAGGGCGATTCGCTCGTGGATGAGGCGGAAGGCGGACTCACGGTCTATCAAATCAATGACGGTCATTACGATTTGTTCTTGCGCTGCCAATCGGGTGTCAGAAGTGTGGGGTTGCGCTGCCGCCTGAAAGCCATTGATTATATCGTGGCCGAACAGACACTCGATGCTGCCGACCAGTTCGCTCCCGTGGAATTGAAGGTGGAGAGCGACGAGGCGCTCTATCATTTCTATTACCGCCTCACCGCCGATGATGAATGGCATAAACTGGGCACGCTCGACACCATTCTGCTCAGTAGCGAGGTTGCAGGCGGATTCACAGGCGTGGTGCTCGGCATGTATGCTTCCTCGCCCGTCGATGGCGATTCCGCCGTATTTGATTATTTTGAGTTGAAGGAATAAACTAGGAGCAAGGGGCAGGGTGCAGGGTGCAAGAGAATAGTTTTCCATTAGCGAAGCAATCTCTTGCCCCTTGCCCCTCTCAGGAGTAATCTCTTGCCCCTTGCTCCCTGCCCCCCCCGCCCCAATTTTTTAACTTTTTTCTTCAAAATATTTGCAGATTTAAAATAAATTTGCTAATTTTGCCTAGTTTTTAAGAGATTTATTCATTCTGACATAAACAATCGATTTTTATTCATCTTAATCCATAAATCTATGAAAAAGTATTTAGCAGAATTATTCGGTACATTCGTACTGACTTTGTTAGGCTGCGGTGCAGCAGTGAGTTTGAATTGCGGCCATGACGCCGCTTCTGTTGTCGGTACTGCTTTCGCTTTCGGTCTGGCTGTTGTGGCCATGGCTTATACCATCGGCGGTATCAGCGGTTGCCACATCAATCCCGCCATCACCCTCGGTGTGTTCCTCAGCGGACGTATGAGTGGTAAGGACGCAGGTATGTATATCATTTTCCAGGTGATTGGCGCCATCATCGCCGCCGCTGTGCTCGCAGGCATCGTATCCACTGTGCCTGAGGCAAGTATCACTATGGGTGCAGGTGCACATCACACGGGTGCTAATGCTTGCGCAGCCGGCACAACCAATGGTCTGATTGTCGAGATTGTGCTCACCTTCATCTTTGTGATGGTGGTGTTGGGCGCTACATCCCGCACCAATGGCGCTACCAACAACTTCGCTGGTCTGGCCATCGGTCTGAGCCTCGTTCTCATCCACTTGGTAGGCATCAACTTCACTGGCACATCTGTCAACCCCGCCCGTTCTATCGGTCCCGCTCTCTTCGAGGGTGGTAAGGCATTGTCCGACCTCTGGGTGTTCATCGTTGGCCCGTTCATCGGCGGTGCCCTTGCTGCAGTCGTTTGGAAATGCATCGGTTCTGACGAGAAGTAAGATGGTACTGAAATCTTAAAAAAATGTGTGAGAGAACTGTCGCTACGGTTCTCTCACATTTTATTTTATCCAAGTAACTTAGATAATCCTTGACTCTCTTAGGAAAACCTTGATTATGCTCTCCTGAAATGTCAAACGCAGATAGCAAAACGGTAGTGATGCTGGCTGTAGCGGGTTGATATAATGATTTTTAACCTAATAAGCCGGTGAAAAACACTGTGAATCTTTTGATATGAGGCGATTATTTGTTAATTTTGCACCCGATAAAAGCAATAAATCATTCATTCTAAATATTTATTATTCTTACAACTATGGTAGATTACAAAACTCTCGGCCTGGTAAACACCAAAGAGATGTTTGCCCGCGCTATCAACGGTGGATACGCCATCCCCGCTTTCAACTTCAACAACATGGAGCAGTTGCAAGCCATCATCAAGGCTTCCAGCGACCTGAAAAGCCCCGTCATCCTGCAGGTGTCTAAAGGTGCCCGCAATTATGCTAACGCCACACTGCTGCGTTACATGGCACAGGGTGCTGTGGAATATGCCAAGGAGTTGGGTTGCGAGCATCCTGAAATCGCTCTGCACCTTGACCATGGTGACAGTTTCGAGACCTGCAAGAGTTGCATCGACTCTGGTTTCTCTTCAGTGATGATCGACGGTTCTTCTCTTCCCTATGAGGAGAATATCGCCCTGACCAAGAAAGTGGTGGAATATGCACATCAGTTCGATGTGACCGTTGAGGCTGAACTCGGCGTGCTCGCAGGTGTTGAGGACGATGTGGTGGCTGCTGAGTCACACTATACCAAACCCGAAGAGGTGATTGACTTTGCTACCCGTACCGGTTGCGACTCTCTCGCTATCTCTATCGGTACCAGCCACGGTGCATACAAGTTCACTCCCGAGCAGTGCACACGCGACCCGAAGACCGGCAAACTCGTTCCTCCTCCACTCGCATTCGACGTGCTCGACGCTGTGATGGAGAAACTGCCCGGATTCCCCATCGTGCTCCACGGTTCATCATCTGTTCCCCAGGAGTATGTTGACATCATCAACGAGTATGGCGGCAAACTGCCCGACGCAGTGGGTATCCCCGAAGAGCAACTCCGCAAGGCTTCTCTGAGCGCAGTTTGTAAGATTAACATCGACTCTGACTCACGTCTGGCCTTCACCGCTGCTGTGCGCAAGGTGTTGCACGACAAACCCGGAGAGTTTGATCCCCGTAAGTTCTGTGGTCCCGCTCGCGACGAGATGGAGAAGATGTACAAGCACAAGATCATCGACGTGCTCGGTTCTGACAACAAACTGGCTGAGTAATCTCACGGCTTGAAACTCTACGCAGATGGCTGTCCTGAAAAGGGCGGCCATCTGTTGTTTTAGCACAAAAGAGTAGAGGAGTGGCATCATTTGAAAAAAAACGTGCAAAAAAGAGCCGATTTCAGTTTTTTTGTGTAAGTTTGCAGACATAGAATCAAATCAAACACGAAATCTATATGAAAATCCTGAAAAAACTATTTGCGGCCACGGTGATGATGGCATGTCCGGTGAGCATGGCCGCACAAGATGAGAATTTCTACATCTTCCTGTGTATAGGACAGTCAAACATGGTGGGGCAGGGTGAAATCACCAAAGCCGACAAACAGGACGTGAGCGACCGCTTCCTCAGTCTGTCGGCCGTCAACGGCAAGGACCGTAAGTTGGGACAATGGCGCAAGGCTATCCCCCCTCTCTGCCGCGAAGACACCAAGTATTCACTGGTTGATTATTTCGGACGCACGATGCTGGAGAACCTGCCCGAGAAAGCGCGTGTGGGTGTCATTCACATCGCCGTGGATGGCTGTGGCATCGACCTGTTCGACAAAGACCGCTGCCGTCAGTATGTGGCTAATGTGAAGGAAGATTGGATGAAGAAAGAGATAGCCGCCTATGACAACAATCCTTACCAGCGCCTGATACAACTGGCAGAGATGGCACAGGAGGAGGGCGACATCCGCGGCATCCTATTGCACCAGGGCGAGACCGACGCCTACAATGACGAGTGGATACGCAAGGTGAAGAAAATCTACAATGACATCATCCACGACTTGGATCTTGACCCCGTGAAAGTGCCGCTGATAGCCGGCGAGGCCGTGGGTGAAGACCAGAATGGCATCTGCGCTCATGCCAATCCCACCATTAACCGCTTGCCCATTGGTTTTCAGCAGTGCTCTGTGGTGTCGTCGAAGGGTTGTCAGGCAGGTCCCGACCACTTGCATTTCACCGCCGACGGCTATCGTGAACTGGGTCGCCGTTATGCCGTGAAGATGCTTCAGGCACTCGGTTATGAGTTGACCGACCACCGCGTGCAAGTCATCATGCCGAATAATGTGGCAACCATCGACGTTTCTGCCAGCATTGACGATAGTGGCATCTTCTTCGCACAGGCCGACGGACCGCTGGAGAAAGTGGATGTGGTCAGTTACTCGGGGCAGACGCTTACCACCATCAATTGCAACGGAAAAGAGACTTTCACGTTCAATACTTTGGAATATCCTGACGAGTCGAAACTCGTGTTCGTGTTCTACGGACAAAACGGCGCTACCGAGTCGCTCGAGTTGAATAGACGTTAGGGGCAAGGAGCAGGGAGCAAGGTGCAAGAGATTTCCCCATACCCTTGTAGGGGGCGGTGTTCCCGTGCCCGCCCCTACACGCGATGGCGAGTTCATAAACAACGGATTTGACGGATTTGACGGATCGCATTTGAGAACTGTCATAAACAAGATCATTTCAAAACAAAAGAACACAAACATGATAATCAGAAACATTATTCATCGTAGAGGAATAGGCTTCGTTTTGATTATTTTACTTTGCTGTTCTTGTTGTCATCGGAACCAACCTCAAGTTGATAAAAACGACAACACGAAGAAAGCGTGTGGACATCCCACGCTAATACCGTTAGAAGAAAGAAAACACTGGCCTGCTGAGAATGGATTGTTGTTGATTCCCAAGATGGATATTATTCCCGATTCGGAGTTTTTTCTAATAGAAAAAGACTCTTCTGAATATGCGTTTAATGGTCGTTTTCATTATGTTCTTAAAGACACTGTCTTTTCTTTTGATGCACCCTGCCATTATGTGAAAGACAGTTTTTATGTTGAAGATTTTATTTACGACATATCTAAGCACATTATCTTCAAGGTCACAGCCGATAAGATCGAGTATAAAACCGGAAATGAACTGAAATTCATCAATAAAAAAGATTATGAATCAGGGCCTGTCCAATTATATTCATTTGACAATATTCACCAAGGGCTGTTTGGCCCTTATGGAGAGGAATATCATAGCCGGGAACCAGTCTATCCTCTAGACGAATAAAGATGTGACTTTCCTGTCGATTCAACAAAATTGATTATATTTGCAGTCAGAAGCATTCATTAATACTCAAATGATTATAACATCAATATGGGTGGAAAAAATAGAAAAATAAGTAAATGCTTAACACTCATAATCATGCTGCTAACTTTTTTATCATCATGCAAAGATTATGAACCAAGGGATTTTTATGGGAAATGGTATCATAACAATACCAAATTTATTTTTCATGAAGATGGGACTCTTGAGATTTTTAACCTCGATTCAGCGTTTGTAGATTTGTGTGATATGTTGAAGTCACCCCCACAAAAATATTATAAAGGGACTTGGGAAATTGGTAAGCCCCCTTTTGATGATAGGATTGACATAGGTTTAGATTCAATTGGTTATGAGTTTTTTATAGAAAATGAAAACGTAATATATGATTTTATTGGAGATCCCGATGAATGGAATCGGGTTATAATAAGAAAGGAACAAGAATAATGTATGCTGATTCATATAATCATACCCAATAACAGCCGAAAAACAGGACACTTAACCCAACCCGTTTTAAAGGCAGAGATTTTTACAAATTATTATCACCACGCGTAGGGGACGGTGTCTCCGTGCCCGCCCGTACATGCGATAGCGAGTTCAAAATAAGCAAGGGGCAAGAGAATCGTTTCTCAATTGAGAGACTATTCTCTTGCCCCTTGCTCCTTGCTCCCTGCCCCTCTTTTACTCCAACTCCAAAAATGCTTTGGGCAGATACTGGATGATATCGCCGGCCATGAGACTTTCTTTGCCAAGGTCTTTGGCAGCCAAGTCGCCCGCCAGCCCATGCAGGTACATGCCCAGTTTGCAGGCTGCCGCTTGTTGATAGCCGCGTGCGAGCAATCCTGTGATGATGCCGGTGAGCACGTCGCCGCTGCCGGCGGTGGCCATGCCGGAATTGCCGGTAGAGTTGAACACCACCTGTCCGTCGGGCAAGCAAAGTGCGCTGTGATGACCTTTCAGCAGTATGTAGGCTTGCAGATGACGCGAAAGGTCGCGGGCCTTGCTGAACAGTTCAAAATCGCTGCTGTAGTGGTTGCCGTCGAGTCGCTCCATCTCTTTGGGGTGGGGCGTGAGGATAATCTCTTTCGGCAGTTGCTGCATCCATGCACGGTGGCTGGCAAGGATATTGAGCGCGTCGGCATCAGCCACGATGGGCGCTTTCGTGCGTCGCAACTGACCTATCAGTGCGATGGCGGTCTCTTCGGCGGTGCCGATGCCCGGTCCGATGCCAAGTGCGTCGCACTCAGACGTGTCGACCGACTCCGAGAAACGCGTGTTGTCATTGTCGAGTTGTACCATCGCCTCTGGGATGGACATTTGCATCACCGCATAGTTGTTGCGCGGAGTGTGTACGGTCAGTTTTCCCGCACCGGCTCTCAGACAGGCGCGTGCCGCCAAAATGGCCGCTCCAGACATACCGTAACTGCCGGCGATAATCATGGCGTGGCCCATGCTGCCTTTGTGCGTGAAATCGTCGCGTTTCAGCATCAGCGCCTTGGCATCGTCGGCCTCCAACATGCTGTATTGCGTTTGCGCGTTCTCAATATATTGTTGCGACAGCCCGATATTAAGAATCCGCAACTTGCCGATATACTGCTGTGTGTCGGCGAAGAAGAACGAGATTTTACGGGTATGGATTGTCAACGTCATGTCGGCCTGCACGATATTGGCGTGGATGTTGTTGCTGTTGTCCTCGCACATGAGCCCCGAGGGAATATCGATGCTCACCACTTGTGCCGGCGACTGGTTGATGTATTTCACCAGCGAGGCGAAACCGCCTGAAAGGGGTTTGTTCAGCCCCGTGCCAAACAGTCCGTCGATGACCAGCATGTTAGCCTCGAGTTGTGGCGGGTCAAATTCCTTGGTCACCTCCACGAACGTATCCACCTTATTGGTGAGACGGTCGCGGTTGATGGTGCAGTCGTCTGAAAGTTTATTGTAAATGTTGAACAGATACGCGGACACATGATAGCCTTCGTCGTGAAGCAGACGTGCTACGGCCAGCGCGTCACCGCCGTTGTTGCCGGGACCGGCAAAAACGACGACAGGCGTCTGCGAAGACCACTCTTCGGTGATGGCCCGCGTGATGCATTTAGCGGCACGCTCCATCAAATCAATTGATTTAATGGGCTCATGCTCAATGGTATATTGGTCGAGTTCTTTTAACTGACCAGCGGTAAATAGTTTCATACGGCGGCAAAATTACAAAATAAATAGCAAATGATGACCATTATTTACAGGATAATTTGTAAATTTGCAGAAATAAATCTAAACAACTATGAGTATCATAAAAATTAAAGACAAATTTTTCAAGATTTCCATTCCTGAAGAGGAAATCCTGAAACATGTGGACGAGGTGGCGCAACGTATCAACAGAGACATGGCTGGCAAAAACCCGCTCTTTCTGGCTGTGCTCAATGGGGCGTTCGTCTTCGCAGCCGACCTGATGAGGAGAGTCACCATTCCTTGCGAGATTTCTTTTGTCAAATTGGCTTCTTATCAGGGTACGACCTCTACGGGCAAGGTCACGGAAGTGCTCGGTATCAATGAAGACCTGACGGGAAGGACTATCATCATCGTTGAGGATATCGTGGAGTCGGGGCTCACCATGCAGCGCATGATAGAGTCGTTGGGCACACGCCATCCCGAGTCGGTGCATATCTGTACGCTTCTGCTCAAGCCCGAGAAACTGCAGGTGCCTCTCGACGTTGAATATGTGGCCATGCGTATCCCCAATGATTTCATTCTGGGGTATGGTCTTGATTACGACCAGCAGGCTCGCGGACTGAAAGACATTTACACATTAGTAGATAAATTGCCTATGAGAAACATTGTTATTTTTGGTGCTCCGGGTTCAGGCAAAGGCACCCAGAGCGACCTATTGATAGAGAAATACGGGCTCAACCACATCTCCACCGGTGATGTGTTGCGCAGTGAAATCAAGGCTGGTACTGAATTGGGCAAGACCGCTAAGGAGTATATCGACAAAGGACAACTGATTCCCGACGAGTTGATGGTCAACATCCTGGCATCGGTCTATGACGGTTTTGGCAAGGAGCATCCAGGTGTCATCTTCGACGGATTCCCCCGCACCATACCGCAGGCCGAGGCGCTGAAAGCCATGTTGGCAGAGCGCGGACACAGCATCGCAGCCATGATAGAACTGGATGTGCCCGAGGAAGAACTAATGACGCGTCTCATCAAGCGAGGACAGGAGAGCGGACGCTCCGACGACAACGAGGAGACCATCCGCAAGCGACTCGCAGTCTATCATAACCAGACGGCACCGCTCATAGAGTGGTATGAGCGCGAAGGCCTGCACCGCCACATCAACGGTTTGGGTTCCCTCGACCGTATCTTCGGCGACATTTGTCAGGTGGTGGACACGTTGAACGTTGAGCATTGAACGTTGAACATTGAGCATTGAACGTTATGATTACTCTTGCTATGGAGTGATTATTCCACCTCTAAGTTAGAGGGGGTGCCCAGAGGACAGAGGCGTGTGTTGCGTTGAACTATGAACCTCACAACCTCAAACCTCAAATCTCAAACCTCAAATCTCAAATCTCAAACCAACCAGATGGAATCTAATTTCGTCGATTATGTGAAAATCTACTGCCGCTCGGGCAAGGGCGGCAGAGGGTCGATGCACCTGCGCCACGTGAAATACAATCCCAACGGCGGACCCGACGGGGGTGACGGGGGCGACGGTGGCAGCGTCATCCTGCGCGGCAATCATAACTTCTGGACGTTGCTGCACCTGAAATATCAACGCCATGTCTTTGCTGAGCATGGCGGCAACGGTGGGCGCGACAAGTGTCATGGCACAAAAGGCAAGAGCCAATACATCGACGTGCCCTGCGGAACGGTCGTTTATGACGCTGAAACCGGAAAATATATCTGTGATGTCACGACCGACGGCCAAGAGGTGGTGCTGCTCAAGGGAGGACGCGGCGGACTGGGCAATTACCAGTTCCGCACATCCACCAACCAGGCGCCCCGCTTTGCCCAGCCCGGTGAGCCGATGCAGGAGATGACCGTCATCCTCGAACTGAAACTGTTGGCGGACGTTGGTCTGGTTGGCTTCCCCAACGCCGGTAAGAGCACGCTGCTGTCGGCATTGTCGAGCGCACGTCCCAAGATAGCCAACTATCCCTTTACCACACTTGAACCGTCGCTCGGCATCGTGGGCTATCGCGACCGTCAGTCGTTTGTCATGGCCGACATTCCCGGTATCATCGAGGGAGCGTCGGAAGGGAAGGGACTCGGATTGCGCTTTCTCCGTCATATAGAGCGCAACTCACTGTTGCTGTTCATGGTGCCGGGCGATACCGACGACATCTTGCATGAGTATGAGGTGTTGTTAGGTGAACTGAGGAATTTCAACCCCGAAATGCTCGACAAACACCGTGTGCTGGCTGTGACGAAGTGCGACCTGCTCGATGAGGAACTCATTGAGATGCTGCGGGAGACCACACCCAAAGACCTGCCCGTGGTGTTCATCTCATCGGTCACGGGCTATGGACTGGAAGAGTTGAAGGATGTGCTGTGGCGTGAACTCAACAGCGAGAGCAACAAACTGCAGAGCATCACCGCCGAGGACACCTTGGTGCACCGCGACAAGGATATGTCGCGCTTTGCCGCTGAGATGTTGGCTGAGGGTGAAGACGGCGACGTCGAATATATCGACGAGGACGAAGTCGAAGATTTAGACGATTTTGAATACGATTTTGATGATGACGACGAGCGCTGAGGCTCCGCAACTCCTTTGTTATGACATGGGCGACATGGTCTTGGCGTTTAGCACCATGCGTCAGGGTGTTGGGGTCAGCCAAGGGGCTTACGCTTGTTTTAATATCAACCACTACTGCGGCGACGAGCCTCAGGCAGTGCAAGTGAACCGCCGGTTGCTGTGTGAGGCAATCGGCGTTGACATGGGTCGCCTCGTCATTCCCCATCAGACACATGGCACGGCTGTCAGGCTGATAGAGGAGGACTTTTTCACGTTGAGTCATCCCGAACGTGCGAGGATGCTTGAAGGCGTGGATGCCGTGATGACCGACATGGCGGGTGTTTGCATCGGAGTATCAACGGCCGACTGCATACCTGTGTTGCTTTGTGATGAGGCGCATCATGCGGTGTGCGCCGTACATGCCGGTTGGCGCGGCACGGTGGCACGTATCGTTCAGAGTGCTGTCAGGGAGATGAAAGCGGCATATCAGACTCGCCCCGGACAACTCAGGGCCGTCATCGGACCGGGCATCTCACTGAAGAATTTTGAGGTGGGCGACGAGGTGTATCAGGCTTTTGCCGAAGCCGGTTTCGACATGTCTGCCATGGCCCGCAGGTATGAGAAATGGCACATTGACCTGCCGTTGTGCAATCAGATGCAGTTGGAGGAGGCGGGTGTGCCGTCAGCGCAAATACATCAGGCCAAGATCTGCACATACGATGACTATGACCGTTTCTTCTCCGCCCGCCGTCTCGGCATTCGTTCCGGAAGGATTTTCACAGGTATAATGAGGAAGGTTTAGGGGTTATGGCTTAGGGTTGAGTGTTTGGTTTGGGGGGTATTGTTTGGGATTGAGTGTTCTATTAGGGTAATCAGGGGAAAGCGCATGGCCAATGTTTATACGTAAAACGGGCGGATATCAATCCGCCCGAAAAGAGGTTTTGTGTTATTGGATACGCAAGAACTACCGTTTCGACCGTTTAGCCCGGTTGGAACGGTATTTTGCTTTTTGGCGTGCGCTGCCGCTGCCGTGTGCGCCCGTGATGTATTTCTTCTTTTTGGCTTTGGTTCTCACCTTGTCGTCATCACGGTTGTTGTTCTTAGCAGGCCGGAAAACGGGTCCGCCACCTGCAATAATCTCGTCGATATCCATTTTTGTGGAGTTTTAGAAGGGAAGAAGTCTTGAAGGGGAAGTTAAAGAAGTTAAGGAAGTTAAGGAAGTTAAAGAAGTTAAAGGACATTAGTGGAAGTACTGAAGATTAGGAGTATAGGCGTGCAGGAGTATAGGAGTTTAGACAACACACCACTAATCACTCCCTCCCTTCGGGAGGGTCGGGGTGGGTGCCAAGGTGAGGCTTAATGATGGAACAACCTCACGCCGGTGAAGGTCATGGCGATGCCGTATTTGTCGCAGGTGGCGATGACATGATCGTCGCGCACGCTGCCGCCGGCTTGGGCAATATACTCTACGCCACTCTTGTGAGCCCGTTCGATGTTGTCGCCGAAGGGGAAGAAAGCGTCACTGCCGAGTGCCACCTTCGTGTTCTGGGCTATCCATGCCTTTTTCTCCTCGCGTGTCAGCACTTCAGGCTTCTCGGTGAAGAACTGCTGCCAGATGCCGTCGGCAAGCACATCCTCGTAATCGTCGCTGATATACACGTCGATGGTGTTGTCGCGGTCGGCGCGGCGTATCTTCTCGACGAAGGGCAGGTTCATTACTTTCGGATGCTGGCGCAACCACCAGATGTCGGCCTTATTGCCGGCCAGACGTGTACAGTGGATACGGCTCTGCTGTCCAGCGCCTATGCCGATGGCCTGTCCGTCCTTCACATAGCACACCGAGTTGCTCTGCGTGTATTTCAGTGTGATGAGCGCGATGATCAGGTCGCGACGTGCCTCCTCAGGGAAGGTCTTGTTGGCAGTGGGGATGTTCTCAAAGAGTGCGGGGGCATCGAGTTTTATCTCATTGCGGCCCTGTTCGAAAGTGATGCCAAACACCTGTTTGCGCTCGATGGGCTCGGGGCGGTAGGCGGGGTCAATTTTAATCACATTGTAAGTACCTTTGCGCTTTTCGCGGAGAATCTCAAGTGCCTCCTCGGTATAATCGGGAGCGATGACGCCGTCGCTTACCTCACGTTTGATAAGCAGTGCCGTAGCGCGGTCGCAAGTGTCGCTTAGCGCGATGAAGTCGCCATACGAACTCATGCGGTCGGCACCGCGTGCACGTGCGTAGGCGCAGGCAATGGGTGAGTCATCAATGTCGATGTCGCCCACGAAATAAATCTTTTTCAGCGTGTCGCTCAAGGGCAGTCCCACGGCTGCACCAGCGGGCGACACATGTTTGAACGATGCGGCAGAAGCCAGACCTGTGGCGGCTTTCAGTTCGCTCACCAACTGCCAACTGTTGAGCGCGTCAAGGAAATTGATGTAGCCTGGGCGGCCGTTCAATACTTCGAGGGGCAGTTCACCCTCGGTCATGAAGATTCGTGACGGTTTCTGGTTCGGATTGCATCCGTACTTCAATGCTAATTCTTTCATTCTTTTTACCTTACTGTCAATTGAGGGTGCAAAGTTACGAATAAACGAGGGCAGAACAAAATGAATTCATTCATTTTTTTTGCCGAGTGAAAGTAACTTATGAAAAGTTACGAATAAACGAGGGCAGAACACGATTTTGTCCGCTTAAGGACAAAATCTTCTGAATTCATTCATTTATTTAGGAAATCCTGGAAATTCTAGAAACATCTATAATAACCTTATCACCTCTCCCCCAAAAAAAATGCCCCCCTCAACACGAGGAGAGCATTTTTTGAATGGATTATTCTACGGGTCTTGCACCGCGTTTTTCCTTGATGCGTGCCTTCTTACCTGTCAGTTTGCGCAGGTAGTACAGTTTGGCGCGACGCACCTTACCGTGTTTGTTAACGGTGATAGAGTCGATGTTGGGTGACTCCAGGGGGAAAATACGCTCCACACCCACGGTGCCAGACATTTTGCGGACGGTGAAACGTTTCTTGTCACCATGTCCAGAGATGCGGATAACCACACCGCGATAGAGCTGGATACGCTCTTTGGTACCCTCGATGATTTTGTACGCGACGGTCACGGTGTCACCCGGGCCGAATTTGTCGTCTTTCTCGCGTTTCGGGGTTGCGAATGCCTCTTCGGCAATCTTAATCAAATCCATTTGTTTAAACGTTTAAATATTGATGGTTCATCCGACGCAACATAGCGAGGCTACTCTTCTTCCTGCCAGCGATTACGCCGAAAGTGGGTGCAAAATTACTACAAATTTCCGAACCGGCAAAATTTTCTTAAGGAAACTTGCGAAAAGTACACAAAAGAGGCGAACCCAACCGGGTGTTTCAGAAAGAATCATTATAATTGAGTTGGAATCATCTGGCCACTTTTATCGTTTTTCCGTTTTTGTTCTTGATGATGTAAATACCGTGGCGGGGCTGCTGCAATTGGCGTCCTTGCATGTCGTAGATGTGGCGAGTATGGTCTGCCTCAATGGCCGGAGTGGCAATTCCGGAGGGATCCATCTCTTGGATGTTATTGAAATAACTCCAACTGAGTGTATTATTATAGGCATCGATTGTACCTGCCGGAACGAAGAGCGTGGCATTGTCATACGTTGATTTGCCAAAAACGTCGTATGCGATTGTAAATGGCTCTTTAATCAAGGAGATGACGCTGTTCAAGTTGCTACAACCCTCAAAAGCCTTGTTCTCGATGGCGGTGACGCCTGACGGGATGGTGACGCTGGTCAGGCTTGTGCAGTTCCAGAAAGTCAAACCTTTTATAGTGTTGACACCCGACGGGATAATGAAATCCTTCAAACTGCTGCATTTCATGAAAGCCCAAATACCAATGCTGGTGACACTTGAAGGTAAATCAATGTCGGTCAGTTTTTGGCACTCCATAAAAGCACTATCACCTATAGTGGTGACTCCCGACGGAATGGTGATGCTGGTCAAATTAGTACAATATTGAAAGGCACCATTGCCGATGCTGGTGACGCCTGAAGGAATGGTGACTGTAGTCAGATTGCTACAACCGCTGAAAACATTCTTATCGATGATGGTCATACTTGAAGGTAACGTTATTTCCGTCAGGCTAATACAGCCAGAGAATGCACCTTCGCTGATAGTGGCGACACTATTGGGTATAATAACGCTGTTCAGACCTGCACAATTATCGAAAGCCATCCGTTCGATGGTTGTTACACTTGAAGGAACGTCGATACTGGTTAGTTTTATGCATTGAGCGAAAAGAGATTCGCTGATGTTGGTCAGTCCTGAAGGCAGGGCAATGCTGGTTAAATTGCTGCAATAAGCAAAAGCCCCTTTGCCTATGGAGGTGACACTTGACGGTATATCTAAATTGGTCAAATCATGGCATTGTGAGAAAGCGTATTCGTTAATAGTTGTGATGCTTGTCGGTATGTTGACACCGGTCATCCATGAGTTACTGAAAGCATACTCGCCAATACTGGTTACTGTATACTCGTTGCCATCGACGGTGAATTTGGAAAGGATTGTTATGTTGCCTGAGATATTAGGTGAACCAGCTTGAACTGAACTGGTTCCTGCCTTTACACAAGCCTCAACGCTTCCCAGGGTGTACTCATAATTCACATATGTCTCCGGGTCTTGCCACACTTCAGCCCTTATGGTTGTCGGCAAGAGGATTGCTAACGCAAATAGAAGTAGTGATTTTTGTCTCATGATAGTATCATTTTAATTAGGTATATATAACCCCCCGAAAGGACGAAAATATGCAAGGTTTAAGTTAAATATTGTTAGGCATCAAAGTAAAATACGTTTTCGTCGGCAAATATAGCGAATAATTCGTAATTGACATGATGATTTTGTCGATAATTATGGGTCATGCTAAAACATTTCCGCAAAAATACGAGAAGCGCCCGTGATTTGCAAGGATTCAACTACGCAAAAATACGCAATACTTAAACGGCTGACAGTGAGTGGATGATGTCGTCCCATTTTTTGGGGGAACCTTTCTCGCCGAATGCTTTTTCGTACAGTCTCTGGCGCACGGAATTGATGGCTTGGGGAGTCTTGCAAAGCAGCATCGCTATGTCGGCGGCATTAAAACCGATGGCAACCAACATGCAGACAAGATATTGGTAATCGTTGACTTTGGTCAGTTGTGTCAACTCTTCCCTGAATGCGGGCTTTTCTCGGCTGAAAAGCACGGTCAGTTCTTTGACTTGGTCGTCGGTGATATGAATGCCCTCTGCAACGTTCTTTTTCAGTTGCCAATACAAATCAGAGTTTAATAACCCTGAACTCGTCAATTGCTTCTTCTCTTCCATCTTCTTCTGATATTCACTGACTATTCTTTCATATTTTTCTAATTTCAATTTCAGTAGCGCGTTCTTTCTTTTCAGGTATTTGACCAAAAGCAATATCATAAGGCATAGAAGCAGGCAAAAGATGACAGATGCCGCGATTATTCCCATGTGTATTTTGCTTTCGTATTTGAGTTTCTGATTTTCTTTCTCACGAAGTTGGTAGTTATACGTGGCTTGTAATTGCGCTACGGTCTTGGTGGCAGATATTTCATCAATAGTGTCGTTGATGTCAGCCCAGTTCTTGAAAAACGAGACAGCAGAATCTAGTTCACCTTTCTCCAAATGGTATTCGCCAAGCAAGCGGTACGCATATCGTTTGTTGATTAAATCTCCACCCAACAAAAGTTCAGCATAACGCTTCATGGAGTCTGCCTCATGGATGTCTTTGTATATGTTGGCGGCGATACTATAAGAAGGAAACGTTGTGGATGGTGTCGGGGTTGACAATGCTTTTGAAATATAAATAGTTGCAGAATCCGCTTGCCCTATAAACAAATACGTTCGCGCTATTTGATTGTCTAAGAACGGATAATTTTGCGACTGATACATGTTTGCCAACTTTTTTGCTTTCAATAAGGTATAAAGACCCTTTTTCCTCTCACCCATGAAATTGTATGTTGACCCTATATCTTCGAAACAATACAAAACACGCATCGTATCTCGTAATGTTATGAAACAAGATAACGCATCACGGAAAGATTCCATGGCATTGTCATAAAACGATTCTTGGACTTGTAAATAACCAATTTGACTATAACACAGCCCTTTGAGTTCAAGCGTGTTTTTTTCTGGGTTTATTTTGTCCAACGCCTTTTGAAAAAGGAGTATCGCCTGTGGTGCGTCGCCTAGGTCCGCATTGACGCGCCCGCCGTAGTAATAGGCGACGGGGAGGAGTTGCGGGTCGCCGCCTTGTTCGTAATATTCGAGGACGGGGCGGATGAGGCTGTCTGAGGTATGGGGTATGTATGCTTTGTCGGCTGCTTTGATTCGGAGCAACTGGTAATACATGCGGTCGGCCTCGGGCGCATCGGCCATCTGTGGTGCGAGGTCGTCGAGATAATGTATGGCGCTGTCGGGATGATGGTCTGCCAGACTGTCCGCCACTGCCAATGACTGCGGATAATGATGCCTGCCCCCGCAACCGGCAAGTATGGCGATGAGGAGCAATATGTTCATCCAACCTATATGAGACCTTCTTTTCAAAATATCATATTCAATCATTCTACAAAAATACGAAAAGCATATAATCTATGCAAAAAATCAATTACGCAAAATTACGCAATTTCTAACCAGTTGGAAATGAGTGGGTTGTTGTTGTGTTCTTGGGTGCTACCATGCTAAGTTTTTTCGTTTTATGAAAACCTTCCCTTCTTTGAGAAGAAAGACCCATTCCTTGCAACCATCTAATATTGGCCCATAGTCAGTGCAATGAAGGGTTAACCGGTGATTGTTCGCGGATTTTTTGCAGACCATGTCTTTGACGGAAGTGGAGAACAATATAATCGTGTTCCCTTTTTTAGTGTAGCCAGTTTCTCTGCTATTGTATGCTAACCGTTTGAGGGATTCGGCAGAAAAACAAATCTCCCGGTTGTTGTCTTTATCCAGACACACCATCACGCTGATGTATTCCCCTTCCTCCACGTCAGTCAACACATGGTCGATAATAGCGTTTAGTGTATCGGAACAGATCTCATACTCATCAAGTGTCATAACATTCTGCCCGGAAACCTTCGGAATCCAGGAAATAAGAATCAAAGACAAGAACAAGAGTCGTTTCATGGGATTAGGGTAGGGCTGAAGCCTAATTTTTTAGTTTGAAAGGGATGGGTAGATAGCACTTTTGTTTGACTCTTTTGCCGTTGAGTGAGGCGGGCGCCCATTTTGGCATGTTTTTCACCACCCGCACGGCTTCGGCGTCGCATTTGGGGTCGAGACCTTTTATGACCTTCACGTCGGTCACACTGCCGTCCACCTCAATCGTGAAACTCACCACGACACGCCCCTGAATTTGGGATGTGCCCTCAATGACGGACAGGTCCACGTTTTCTTCCAGATACTGACGCAATGCTTGTTGTCCGCCGCGGAAGTAAGCCTGCGTTTCGTTGAGGCCGCAGAAGATTTTCTCTTGCTTCACGCTGTCTTTCCGCTCAATCTTTTCTTGTGCCAAAATGGGCAACAAACCCCACACGGACAGCAACATCATCAAAATAGTTTTTTTCATATCTTTAATTGTTTTTTGCAAAGGTAATACAAAAACAATCATTTCACAACCCCTCACGGGTTCTTGACACATTTTGAAATTCTAATTAATTGGCTTTCAATATGTTGGAGAATCACATGAAACCTCTTTGACACGTTACAAATATTCTAGTTGACACCGAAAAAAGCGCAAATGAACTTTTGCCTCATTGATACGTGTTCGGCCGGAACCAACTATTGGCTTGTCGTTTGGTTGCCGACTGCTGGTCCCGACCGAACAGGTGGGTATGCTTTTCAAGAAAAACTGTTCCCCTCGCCCTTCGGAAAGGCTACGGGTGCAAACATCGCTCGGGATGGAAAGGATGGGGGTGAGGCTTGTTCTCTCTCAGGTAGGATAGGGGTGGGTTTTCTACAACCCCATGGTTCTGCCCATCGCTTCGAAATTCAGGTCCCAGACGGAGTGGAGCCAGTCGAGATCCTCGTCATAGGCGAAGTCGGTGATGTGGAGCACATAGTCGCCGGTAAGGTCGTTTTTGGTCATCCGCATCTCCAGATATGCCTCGGGGTCGTCCTCGTCTTCCCATTTGAGGATGATATGGCTGTTTTTCACCTTATTTATTATATAGGCTTTGCGTTTTTCATGATGGCTCCATGGTGATCCCCATGAGAATACGAAGGCGTCATCCTGTTCTTCCACTTTGTCGGCTATCCACTTCGACAATCCTCCCTCGCTGCTGATGGCCTGCCAGATGATATTCGGTGATTTTGATTTGAGGGAATGTTCTATATAAATTTTCTGTTTTTCCATATGCTTATTGTTAAGGTAAAGAGATTATTCCGCTACAAAAATAATGAAAAAAATGGAATATGCGGCAAAAAACACAAAATATTTTTTGGAGAATAAAAAGATTATGTTACCTTTGCACCCGCTAAACAGATATGATGGCGGGATAGCTCAGCTGGTTAGAGCGCATGATTCATAATCATGAGGTCGCCGGTTCAATCCCGGCTCCCGCTACTGGGGCGTGATAAAGCATTTGCGGATTTCGATTCGTGAGTGCTTTTTTTCATAAAAGGAAACCTTTTTACCCAAAATACGATTGTTATGAGAAAACCAATCATTCTGATGACCATGATGGCGGCTCTGCTGCTTACGGGGTGCCGCACTGCGCATTATCACCTTACGGGTGTTGAGCGCACGCGCATTGCCGTTGACAGCCGCTATGACGTTGTCAACCCCACTGTGGACCAGTTGATGGCCCCTTACCGTACCAAGGTTGACGAATTGATGAAACCTGTGGTGGGTCGCACTGCTGCCTACCTCGATGCCTTCCGACCCGAGAGTCCCTTGTCAAACCTGCTCACCGATATCATGGTGTGGTCAGGTAAATTCTATGGTGAGAAACCCGACTTCGGAGTATATAACATCGGTGGCATGAGAGCCTCGCTGCCTGCAGGCGACGTGACCATCGGCGACGTGGTCAATGTGGCCCCCTTTGAGAACAAGGTGGCGTTTGTCACACTGACTGGTGCCAAGGTGAAAGAACTGATGGAGCAGATTGCCAGTCGTGGAGGCGAGGGCGTGAGCCGCGAGGTGCGCATGGTCATCACCTCCGACAACAAACTGAAATCGGTGCAGATTGGCGGTCAGGACATCGATCCCGCCCGTCAGTACCGCATCGCCACCATCGACTATGTGTCGAAAGGCAATGACGACATGACTGCCTTCAAGAGCAGCACCGACATCAAGATGCCTGACAAGGATGAGGACCTGAACCGTGAAATCATCATGCGCTATTTTCGCGAGAAGGCGCAGCAGGGCGAACTGGTCAACGGAGAATTAGACGGACGAATCAAAGTGGAGGACTAAATCATGATAAAGAGATATATCATCACAGCCGCTGTGTGTCTGGTCATGGCAATGACAGCAGGCGCGCAAACCAAAGAATTGCTCATATTGCACAGCAATGACACGCACAGTTGCGTTGACCCGCTGAGTGTCAATGTCAAGGAGAAGGGCGACGTGGCCGGAAAAGGCGGTTTCATGCGTCGCATCGAGATGCTCCGTCAGGAGCGCATGGCGCACCCCGACCTGCTTTATTTCGACAGTGGCGACTTTTGTCAGGGTTCACCTTTTTACACCATTTATAAGGGCGACGTGGAAATCAAACTGATGAATGAGATGGGTATTGACGCCTCGACCATCGGCAATCATGAGTTTGACTTCGGTGTGGACAACATGGTACGGTTGTTCCGTATGGCCAATTTCCCCATCGTCTGCTCCAACTACGATTTTGGCAATACAGAGTTGAAATCGATTGTCAAGCCCTACTTGATACTCAAGCGCAACGGGCTGAAGATCGGTGTGTTCGCCCTCTGCCCGAAGATGGATGGACTGGTCGATGACGCCAACTGTCAGGGTTTGACCTATCTTGACCCCATCGCCAAAGCCAATGAGATGACCCGGTTCCTGAAAAAGAAGAAGTGCGACCTGATTATCTGCATCTCGCACTTGGGCTGGGACAAGCACAACGGCCCCAATGACCAGGAGATGGTGGCCGGCAGCCATGGCATCGACCTGGTGCTGGGCGGCCATTCACATACCTTTTTTGAGGAACTGCGTTACGTCAAGGACTTAGACGGGCGCGATGTGCCTATTGACCAGAACGGCAAGCATGGTGCATACATCGGCAAGATGGTCCTCAAGTTTGATAAGAATGCTTCGCATTAAAAAATTATACATATTCGTATTTAAGCAGTTCGCACTGCTTTTCATCGGCACGTTCTTCATCGCGTTGTTCGTGCTGATGATGCAGTTTGTGTGGCAATATATCGACACGCTCATCGGCAAGGGACTGACTCTCGACGTGCTGGGCCAGTTCTTCTGGTACATGTCGCTGATGATGGTGCCGCAGGCGCTGCCGTTGGCTATCCTGCTGTCGTCGCTCATCACTTTTGGTAACTTAGGTGAGAGTTCGGAACTCACCGCCATCAAAGCCGCCGGCATCTCGCTGATGCAGACATTGAAGCCTTTGGCGTTTATCGTGCTGCTCATCGCTTGCGGCTCGTTCTATTTCCAGAACAACATCGGTCCGATGGCGAACGATAAGATGGGACAGTTGCTGATAGCCATGAAGCAGAAAAACCCCGAACTGGAGATACCCGAGGGCGTGTTCTACGATGGCATACCCCAGTGCAACATCTATGTCCAGCACAAGGATTTGGATCGCGGCATGCTCTATGGCATCATGATATACCGCATGACGGGCAGTTATGAGGACGCCGCCATCATCCTGGCCGACTCGGGCCGCATGCAATCGACTGCCGAGAAGAAACACCTGCTGCTCAACCTTTACAGCGGAGAGTGGTTTGAGAACATGCGCTCGCAGGAGTTGGCCAACAGCGCATCGGTGCCTTACCGCCGTGAGACATTTTGGCAGAAAACCATCGTGCTCGATTTTGACTCCGACATCAACCTCGACAATGGTGTCATGGGACAGCGCGCACAGGCGAAAAGCCTCGCCAAAATTAATCATGACGTCGATTCGCTCAATCACCAGTATGACTCTATCGGCAGGGAGTTTTACACCGAGGGGAAGCGGGTTTATTTCGACTTGCCCCGTTTCAACCGCGACGACTCGCTCAGGGCCATCAAAGATGCGAAGGCTGTTGTTTTCGACTCGCTCTTCCAACGGCTGAATGTGGATAAGAGACGGGCAGCCGTGAACGCCGCGCACAACAGGGCACAGCAGATGGCCACCGAACTGGAGTACAAGAGTCTTATCACGGCCGATGGCGACAGGTGGATACGTCAGCATAAGATTGAGGCTATCAACAAATTTACACTCGCCCTCTCGTGCCTCATCTTCTTCTTTATCGGAGCACCCCTCGGAGCCATCATCCGGAAGGGAGGACTTGGAGTGCCCATCATCGTGTCGGTGCTGGTGTTCATCGTGTTCTACATCCTCGACAATATGGGATTCCGCATGGCGAAGACGGGAATCTGGACAGTATGGTTCGGCAAGACCCTTGCCACGGCGGTGCTCGCGCCTTTGGCGGTCTTTGTCACCTATAAGGCCAACAACGACTCGGCGGTGTTCAACCTCGACGCTTACCGCGACCTGATGATGCGGATGTTCGGCTTGCGCCGCAAACGTACGGTCATGGGAAAGGAGGTCATCATCAATGACCCCGACTATGCCGCCGACCGGGAGCGTCTGGTGCGTATGAGCGAGGAGACCGAGGCGTATGCCCGCGACCACAACCTCAAGTCGCCGCCCAATATCATCAAGGTGTTCTTCAAATACAAACCCGACAATGAGATGGTGCGTATCGACGAGGAGATGGAGGAGGTGATTGAGGACCTGAGCAACACTCGCGACAAAACCATCCTCACCGAACTGTCGAAGTATCCCTTTGTCACTACGAAAGCCCATACACGGCCGTTTGAGCGGAAATGGCTCAATATCCTGTCATTTATCGTGGTGCCTGCGGGTGCGTTCTTCTACCTGCGTATGTGGCGCTTCCGCCTGCGCCTCTACCGCGACCTGCAAACCATCCGCCAAACCAATAACCGTATCATCAAGAGAATAGATAAGATACTTTCCCGCCCGGACACTCCCCAAGAGGCTTCTTGCCCGGACACCCACCCGGATTCTCCCGAAGGAGCCACCCACCCCGACCCTCCCGAAGGGAGGGAGTGATTAGTGGAGTATTGTCTAAACTCCTAAACTTCTGAACTCCTATACTCCTGAACTTCAAAACTCCCCAACCTTCAAAACTCCAAATAATGACCGATATCAAACTCGACAGCATAGAAGATGCTGTGCAAGACTTCAAAGAAGGAAAATTTGTCATCGTAGTGGATGACGAGGACCGCGAGAATGAGGGCGACCTGATTGTCGCGGCGGAGATGATAACACCCGAGAAAGTGAATTTCATGCTGAAGAACGCGCGGGGCTTGCTCTGCGCACCCATCACCATGTCAAGATGTGAGGAACTGGAACTGCCCCGTCAGGTGACGGAAAACACGTCGATGCTGGGCACTCCCTTCACCGTGACCATTGACAAACTGGAAGGGTGCGCCACGGGCGTGTCGGCACATGACCGCGCCGCCACTATCCGGGCACTGGCCGACCCCGCCTCCACGCCAAAGACCTTCGGCAGACCAGGACACATCAATCCCCTATATGCCCAGGAGCAGGGTGTGTTGCGCCGTAGCGGACACACCGAGGCAACCATCGACCTCTGCCGCATGGCCGGACTCTATCCCGCCGGTGCGCTGATGGAAATCATGAACGACGACGGCACCATGGCACGCCTTCCGCAGTTGGTGAAGATGGCGAAAGAGTGGAATCTGCGTATCATCTCCATCAAAGACATGATTGCTTACCGCCTGCGTCAGGAGTTGCTCATAGAGGTGGGCAGCGAAGTGGAGATGCCTACCGAGTACGGCCATTTCCGCTTGGTGCCTTTCCGTCAGAAGTCGAACGGATTGGAGCATTTCGCCCTCATCAAAGGACATTGGGAAGACGACCAGCCTATCATGGTGCGCGTGCACTCGTCTTGTTGCACGGGCGATATCCTCGGCAGCAAACGTTGCGATTGCGGCGAGCAGTTGCACAAGGCCATGCGGATGATTGAGCAGGAGGGTTGCGGCGTGCTCGTCTATATGCAGCAGGAGGGCCGAGGCATCGGGCTGATGAACAAAATCGAAGCCTATAAACTGCAGGAGGAAGGTCTCGACACCGTCGATGCCAATGTTCACCTCGGTTTCAAACCCGATGAGCGCGACTATGGTTGCGGTGCGCAGATGCTCCGTCACCTCGGCGTGAGGAAGATGCGGCTGCTGACTAACAACCCCGTCAAGAGGGTAGGGTTGGAGGCCTATGGTCTGGAAATCGTGGAGAATGTGCCTATTGAGGTTACCCCTAATCCGTATAACCTCCGCTATCTGCAAACGAAGAAAGACCGCATGGGGCACACGTTGCACCTGTAAAAAAGCATCACCCCCAACCCCTTTCCCAAGGGCGAGGGGAGTAGATAGCCACTAACAGAGCGGTATTGTCCCTTGCCCGAATAGAAGCGGGGGGGAATACTTAAAGTGACGAGGGATAGGGGTGCACTCCTTTTATTCCTTCATTAAAAAAATACTCCATTTTGTCGGAAAATTCAAAAATTAGTGTTACTTTTGCAACCAACTAAATAGTTTTACTACGTTTATGCCAAAATTGTCAGAACGTCTGAACCGTCTTGCACCCTCTGCCACCTTGGCTATGTCGCAAAAGAGCAGTGAGATGCGCGCACAAGGTATTGACGTCATCAACCTGAGTGTGGGTGAACCCGATTTCAATACCCCCGACCATATCAAAGAAGCCGCTAAAACGGCTGTTGACCAAAATTTCTCCCGTTATTCTCCTGTGCCAGGTTATGCCGACCTGCGCAAGGCTGTAGCAGATAAACTCAAGCGCGAAAACGGACTTGACTATGCTCCGTCGGAGATTGTCGTGTCCAACGGCGCCAAGCAGGGTGTCTGCAACGCCGTGTTGGCACTTGTCGATGAGGGCGAAGAGGTCATCATTCCCGCACCTTACTGGGTGAGTTATCCCCAAATGGTGCTGCTGGCTGGCGGTAAACCCGTCATCCTTCCCGCAGGATTTGAGCAGAACTTCAAAATTACTCCCGAGCAGTTGGAACAGGCCATCACCCCGCGCACACGGATGCTGATACTTTGCTCGCCCAGCAACCCCACGGGAAGCGTTTATTCCAAAGAAGAACTGCAAGGACTGGCCGAGGTTATCCTCCGTCACGACGAACTCTATGTGCTGGCCGACGAGATTTACGAGCACATCAACTACGTGGGTCATCATGAGAGCATCGCGCAGTTCCCGGGCATGAAAGAGCGGACGATTGTCGTCAACGGCGTGTCGAAGGCATACGCCATGACCGGATGGCGCATCGGTTACATCGCTGCCCCTGAGTGGATAGCCAAAGGATGCAACAAACTGCAGGGACAATATACCTCTGGACCTTGTTCCGTGTCGCAGAAGGCGGCCGAGGCGGCCTACACCCTTTCCCAGGGTTGTGTCGAGGAGATGCGTCAGGCCTTTGAGCGCCGTCGCGACCTCATCGTCGCATTGGCCCGCGACATTCCCGGACTGGAAGTGAATGTGCCCGAGGGTGCGTTCTATCTCTTCCCCAAATGCAGCAGTTTCTACGGGAAAAAGAAGGGCGGGCGTGTCATCAACAACTCTACCGATCTGGCCATGTATTTGTTGGAAGAGGGACATGTGGCGACCGTGGGCGGTGATGCCTTCGGCGACCCCGACTGTTTCCGCATGAGTTACGCCACCTCCGATGACAACATCCGCGAGTCGATGCGGCGTATTAAAGAGTGCCTGAAAGCGCTCGAATAAGCATGGATTAGTCGCAAAGAGTGCCCGAAAAGGCAAAATAATTCGTAAAATAAAGTTAAAATATATCATTTCGACTCATAGTTTGCGCGAATTTCGTATCTTTGCGAAGTTATTCACGCTTGTATGTGAGCGTGTGCATATATATAGCATATATATAGCGAACGGACAACGGTTAAACAACACGAACTACGATTTTTCACAACTTAATTTATTAATAACTAAAAATTAAATTTTAACAAAAAATTATGGCAACAACAACAACAAAACCGGCTGCTGCCCCGAAGGCAGCTCCGAAAAAAAGCACAGGCTTTGTAGGTATCCGTCAGGCATTCCTCGTAATCGTGGTTTGTGCGATTATCGCATTCGTTAACTTCTTCTTCGTGCTGGGTAACCCCTCTAACTTCGAGAACGGCGATCCCAACGGACATCCTCTGAACATCATGGGTACCATCTTCAAGGGCGGTATCGTGGTGCCTGTCATCCACACACTGTTGCTCACTGTGATCGCTCTCTCTATCGAGCGTATCCTGGCTCTCCGCACCGCTTTCGGTAAGGGTTCTTTGGCTAAATTCACTGCCAACATCAAAAAGGCTCTCCACGAGAACGATTTCGCAAAGGCCAACCAACTCTGCGACAAGCAGAAAGGTTCTGTCGCCAACGTGGTGAAGGCTTCTCTGAACGCTTATGCTGAGATGCAGAACACATCAGGTATCAAGAAGGCTCAGAAGGTTGCTAAGATTCAGCAGGCTCACGAAGAGGCCACTCAACTTGAGATGCCTACTCTGCAGATGAACCTCCCGATTCTCGCTACGCTGACTACGCTGGGTACTCTGACCGGTCTTCTCGGTACTGTGATCGGTATGATCAAGTCGTTCCAGGCTCTGGCTGCCGGTGGTGGTGGTGACTCCTTGGAACTGTCAACTGGTATTTCTGAGGCTCTTATCAACACCGCATTCGGTATCGGTACATCTTGGTGCGCTGTTATCGCTTACAACACCTTCACTAACAAGATTGATAAGTTGACATACGCCCTCGACGAAGTGGGTTATTCAATCGCTCAGACTTACGAAGCAAACCATACTGAAGAGGCTTAATTTCTACTAACCCTTAACACTATTTATCACTATGGGTAAAGTAAAAATTAAGAAACAGAGTATCTGGATCGACATGACGCCGATGTCCGACGTGATGGTGCTCCTGCTCACCTTCTTCATGCTGACCTCTACGTTCATTAAGAACGAGGCAGTGAGGGTGAACACACCGGGCGCGGTATCGGAGGAAAAAGTTCCAGAGGGCGACGTGCTGACGTTGCTTGTCGAGAAAGGCGGCAAGGTCTTCGTCGGCATGGACAAACCCGCTGACATGAGAGGCATGGTCGAGAAATTTGCAGCAAAAGAGGGTATCTCTCTCAGCGAGCAGCAACTTCTCACCGCCCAGGCCGCTACAAATGTCGGTGTGCCCGCCAATAAACTGAAAGACCTCCTCAGCCTCGAGGAGAATGCCTTGAACAATTTCCAGAAAGATCTGGGTATCCCCGTCGATTCTGCAAAAATCGAGACAAAAGACAACGAACTGCAGAAATGGGTGGATGCTGCAAAGGCATGGAACAAGGAAAAGTATTCGGACAAATCTGAGGACGAAAAGAAAGACGGTCGTCTGAAGATTGCCATCAAGGCTGACGCCGATACTCCCTACTCTGACGTGAAAAACGTGATGGCTTCATTGCAGGCCATCAAGCAGAACCGTTATTTCTTGATCACATCTTATAAAAAAGTGGAGGAATAAAGAATGGCTAAGAAAAAACAAAGCAGACAGAAAAAACAGGATGTACGCGTCGACTTTACGCCGATGGTGGACATGATGATGCTTTTGATTACGTTCTTTATGCTCGCCACATCGCTCAGCAAACCGCAGAGTATGAACCTGACGATGCCGACCGACGATAAGAATGTGAAAGATGAAAACAAGAACGAGGCCAAAGAGTCACAGACCATCACTGTGTTCTTGGGTGCGGACAACACCATCGCGTATATCAAAGGTATACCCGACTACAAGAACCCCGAATGTGTGGAAATCGGCTCATGGGCTCCGACTGAGAAGAACGGCTTCCGTTACACGCTGATGAACCATAAGGTTGATGGACGTAAACCTATGGAAGAAGTGAAAAAAGCCATTGCTAAACTCGATGAGGAATACAAAGGCAAAGAGCAAGACACGATTTACGTGAAGAAACTGGCTGCCATCAAGGGTGGTACACCCGAGGGCGGTGAGAAGATTCCCGTGCTGACCGTCATCATCAAACCCTTCGACTCCGCATCGTATGACAACATGGTGAGTGCTCTCGATGAAATGCTGATATGTAATGTTGGTACTTATGTAATTGGTGCTGTTACCGAGGAAGAGACTAACTTCATGAAAACCATCGAAGGATTCAAAGTGGAGAAGTAATTCTAAAGTCACAGCGTAAAAAATTAAAACTATGGCAAAAATAGATTTAACATCCAATGATTGGACCGACTTAGTATTTGCGAATAAGAACAAGGAGTACGGAGCATATCAATTGCGCCGCGGGACAGGTTCCCGTAACTTCTGGTCTATCATCATCATGGGTATCGCGGCTGCCGTCTTGTTCGGTGGTTTCGCGCTGGTCAAAACCATTCAGGCCAATGCTTCTAAGGTTAGCGGTGAGGCTACTACCAGTGTTATCGACCAAAACACCGAGGAGGAGGTAGAGGTCGAGAAAGAGGAAGAGATTGTCTACGAGCAGCCTAAAGAAGAAGTGGAGCAGGTGGCAAGTTCTGAGAAATTCACCGAGCCGGTCATCAAGAAAGACGACCAGGTGCGCGAAGATAACACACTGCGTCAGCAGGAAGACCTCAGCCAGTCAGAGACCGCCATCGGTGCTCTCGACGTGAAAGGTAACAATGAGGACGCCGACGTGTTGCACATCAAGGAAGAGGTGAAGAAGGAAGAGCCAAAAGTGGAAGAGAAACCCAAAGAGGAAGAGAACAAGATTTTCGAGTTCGTGGAGCAGCAGGCTTCCTTCCCCGGTGGTCCCGCTGCCATGAACCAGTGGCTTAACCAGAACATCCGCTATCCGGCCGCCGCTCAGGAGAACAACATTCAGGGCCGCGTCACCGTGCAGTTCGTCGTTGAGTTGAACGGTAGCATCTCGAATGTGGTCGTGGTACGTGGCGTTGACCCGAACCTTGACAAAGAGGCTGTGCGTGTCGTCAAAGCTATGCCGAAGTGGACTCCCGGTATGCAGAACGGACGCGCCGTGCGCTCTAAGTTCACACTTCCTGTTAACTTCAAACTTCAGAACTAATATCTGATGATGAAAAGAACATTCTTCATACTCTTGGCGTGTGCCTTGACCATCGGGATGGTTTCATCCTGCGGCAAGACACAACGGAAGAGTAACAGAACAGATACACCTTCGTCAGGGGCGATTGCTTTCGCCTCTGACGAAAGTTTTTCTCCTATCGTGGAGGAGTGTCGCCAGGTGTTTGAGTTTACAAAGAAAGGAAAAGCCCATCTCACACCTATTTATATGAGTGAGACGGAAGCCATCAACCGACTGGTGAATGATACCATGCAACTGGTCATCGCTGCCAGAAAATTCAGACAGGCTGAATTAGACACGCTCAGGGCACGGACCTTCAAAGGGGTCAGTTTCCCCATCGGATACGACGGACTGGCACTGATTATCAACCCGCAGAACACCGACTCCTGCATCACCGTGAATGATGTGAAGCGGATTCTCAGCGGTGAGGCAACTCTGTGGGAAGACGTCTATCCCGGTTCGAAACGCGGACAAATCCGTCTGGCGTTCGACCAGTCAGGGTCATCCGCAGCACAGTATTGTGTGGACAGTATTCTCGGAGGTAAACCTCTCGGGAAGAATGCGACAGCCGCACATTCCACCGCTGAAGTCTTAGAATATGTCGCGAGAACACCGAGCGCTATCGGTATTATTGGTTCAAACTGGCTGTTCGACGAGCGCGACAGCACACACACCAAATGGAATAAGAAAATCACAGTAATGTCGGTCACATCCATGGACAAGGCTACCGACATGAACTCATGGAAGCCATATCAGGCATATCTGCTTGACGGCCGATATCCGTTTGTTCGCACCATCTATGCGCTGCTCAACGACCCCTACGACGGGCTGCCATGGGCATTCGCGCATTTCATGGAGTCAGCCAAAGGACAACTCATCATTTTCAAGGCAGGTCTGCTGCCGGTGAGGGGCGAACTGAATATACGGACAGTAAATGTGAAAAACTGAACAATACATTTTATTAAACTATTTGAAGGGTTTACCGTCAAATGATTGACAACTCAATTACTAACGCTTAAAACAACGAGATTATGAAAACTTTCAAATATTTATTCGTTGGAGCGATGATGATCGGATTCTCCGCTCCTGTCATGGCCCAGAACGTGGAAACGGATGTGGCCAACATTTCCAAAGTGATTAATGATGCTTACCAAAAGGACAGCGTCAATGTGATTAACAACACCAAAGACCAGGTGAAGGCCTTCATGAAGACCTATAAGAAGAACGCAGAAGGTCTGGCCGGACTCGGACGCGCTTATCTCGACCTGGCTTGGAGAAACAAGACTCCGCAATTGCAGCAGCAGTATGCCGCAGCGGCTCAGGAGTATGCTACTCAGGCTTTGGCACGTGGTAAAAACAAGTGCGTGGACGCATATCTGCTCCAAGGTGATATCTATGCCTTCAACGATGATGGCGGTAACGCCGCCACATGGTATCAGCAGGCACAGTCAATCGATCCCAAAGAGCCCCTCGGATTCATCAAGTATGCACGTGTGTATCGTAAGATTTCTCCGCAGGTGTCTGCAGAGACCCTTGACAAACTGCGCGCTGAACGCCCAGACTATCCCGTTGATGCCGTGGCTGCACACTTCTTCTATCAGGCAGACCAGACCGATAAGGCTTTCGAGCACTACAGCAAGGCCAATATCGGTGCGCTGACCGAGGATGAGTTGAAGGAGTTCGCGCTCTCCGGCTATATGGAGGGTAAGAACGAGAAGGCTCTCGAAGTGGCTGAATATGGACTCGGCAAGTTCCCCAACAACGCCGTGCTCAACCGTATGGCTTTCTACAACAGCCTTGTGGCCAAGAACTACGACGGTGCCATCGCACACGCCAACAAATACATGAGCCTGGGCGATGCTCACATCACCGCGTTCGACTACATGCAGTTGGGTCACACCTATATGGGCAAGCAGGACTATGCCGAGGCTGTCAACAGTTTCCGGAAGTCTATCGAAATGCGTGAGAGCAAGGACGCTCTGAAGTATTTGTCAAGCGCTTATTCGAAGAATGGCGACTATGCCAAGGCTATCGAAACGTTTGAAAGATACATGGAGGTTTCTGGTTCTGCCAAGGCTGATGACTATGAGTCTCTGGCTGACATCTACACCTCTATCGCTGCCGATGAGGCCACTGAGGAAAGTGCTAAAAAGGACGCTATCCGTAAGGCTGAGCAGATGTATGCCAAAATCACTGACATGAGCCCCGAGACCAAGTTCTACTGGTACAAACGTGCACAGATGAACATGCAACTCGACCCCGAATGCAAAGAAGGTCTGGCCAAACAGTCATACGACAAACTGATGGAATTGGTCAACAACTCTTCCGAGCAGTCTGACAACGACCAGGTTTACAAGCGCCGTGCTTATCGTTTCTATGCCATCTACTACTATCAGAAGAAGGACGTGGCCAACGCTAAGTCATGGGCTGAAAAACTCCTCGTGCTCGATCCCAGCGACGCTGCTTGCCAGCAAATCGCAAAGATGAAATAACGTTTACCGCGAAATCATGACAATGTCCGGCTCACCAAACGGTGTGTCGGACATTTTTATATTACAGCCAAACCGTAACTTAAGAAAACTTAATTCTATACCCCATCTGGCTCCACAATCCGTTTTTTTTCCTATATTTGTGTCCGTCAACTAATCCAATAAACTATGGAACCATTTCAATTAATGACATTGCCTTATGAGGTAGAGGCACTGGAACCTGTCATCAGCGGCATCACCATTGCTTTCCATTACGGGAAACATCTGGCGGCGTATGTGAATAACCTGAACGCGTTGCTGCCCGGCAGCCCGTTTGAGGAGAGCACGCTCGAGGAGATTGTCTGCAAGGCCGACGGCGCTATCTTGAATAACGCCGGACAGATTCTCAACCATGAGATGTATTTCGAGCAGTTTGCAGGGAAACCGGCAAAGAATGCTCCTGCCGATGCGTTAGCCGAAGCCATTATCCGTGAATTTGGCTCCTTTGAGGCTTTCAAGGAGGAGTTCCAAAAGAAGGGCGCTTCTCTCTTCGGCTCGGGTTGGGTATGGCTTTCCGCCGACAATGACGGCCGTATGGTCATCACGCAGGAACTGAACGCCGCCAACCCCGTGCAGCGGGGTCTGCATCCGCTGCTGACCTTCGATGTGTGGGAGCATGCCTATTATCTCGACTACCAGAACCGCCGTCCCGACCACCTCGCCGCCCTTTGGCAAATCGTGGATTGGGATGTCATCGGAAAACGGTATATGAAATGAAGTCTATTTCCCGAAAAAACCGTATATTTGCAAAACCAAGAGATAATCATTCAATAATCAAACAGACATGAACATGAAGAAAACTCTGTTGTTTGCCCTGATGCTGATAGCATTGGCGGCATGTAGGAACACAAAACAAGAAACGGCCGAAATCATCGATTTGCCGCGGGCTGAGACTCCAGACAGTATCGCCAAGGCGATGGATACTTTCTTCAGTGCGGCAAGCGCTGACTCTCTGGATGTACACAGTGTGATGATTGTCAAGGACGGAAAGGTCATCTTCAGCAAATGGCAGAGCGAGGGCGTGGACTCTGTGCCGCATGTCCTCCACTCCGTGAGTAAGACCTTTACCGCCACGGCTGTGGGACTGGCCATCGCCGACGGAAAGATGAAACTGACAGACAAGGTCATCGATTTCTTCCCCGACAAACTGCCCGCCGAGGTCAGTGACAACCTCAAGGCCATGACTGTGCGCGACTTGCTCACCATGTCGTGCGGTCATGATGAGGACCCCACTGGCGTTTGCCGCGATGCCGAAGACTGGGTCGCAGCCTTCCTCGCTTACCCCGTGAAGCACCAGCCAGGCACATTCTATTGCTATAACAGCCTTGGCACGTATATGCTTTCGGCCATCGTGCAAAAGGTGACCGGCGAGAAGGTGGTCGATTATCTGACACCGAGACTCTTTGAGCCGCTCCATATCGATAAACCCAGATGGGACGAGAGCCCGCAAGGCATCAACACCGGCGGATGGGGCCTCTATCTGAAGACGGAAGATCTGGCCAAGATGGGGCAGTTGCTCTTGCAGAAAGGCGAATGGAACGGCAAACAGGTCATTCCTGCCGACTGGGTAGAAGAGATGTCGAAGAAACAGGTGGAGAGCGTTAACCCCGGAACCCGTCTGGAGCAGGCCGAGGAGCGCGGCATGACCGTCGAGACCAGCGACTGGATGCAGGGCTATGGTTATCAGATGTGGCGCTGCCGCCCTGGTTGCTATCGTGCCGACGGAGCAAATGGTCAGTACATCATTGTCATACCCGATAAAAACGCCGTCATCGCCATCACCTCCAACGTGCAGGACTTGCAGAAGGAACTCAATCTCGTTTGGGAGAACATCTTCCCGGTGCTGTGATGGGTTAAATGGTGTTATTATTTTCACCAAAAATAAAGAAAAAGCTAGGAATTTGAAAAATTAGATGTATCTTTACCCCTCGAAATAATTTTATTTTCTAAACTAATACTTTTCTTGTATGAAAAATGTACCAACAATCAAAATCGGAATCGTCGCAGTAAGCCGCGACTGTTTTCCTGAGTCATTGGCTGTCAATCGTCGTAAGGCGTTGATTGCTAAGTATGTAGAGAAATTCGGAGCAGACGACATCTACGAGTGTCCTATCTGTATCGTCGAGAGCGAGATTCATGCTCAGCAGGCTCTTGAGGATGTGAAGAAAGCGGGATGCAACGCTCTCTGTGTCTATCTGGGCAATTTTGGTCCCGAGATTTCTGAGACCATGATAGCCGACTGGTTCCAAGGACCGACCATGTTCTGCGCTGCTGCCGAGGAGACACAGGAAAACCTGATTGACGGTCGTGGCGATGCCTACTGTGGTATGCTTAATGCAAGCCAGGCCCTCTCACTGCGTAAGACACGCGCCTATATCCCCGAGGAGCCTGTAGGCGATGCCGCAGAGTGTGCGGAGATGGTTCATGAGTTCGTACCCATCGCCCGTGCCATCGTTGGTCTGCAGAACCTGAAAATCATCAGTTTCGGTCCGCGTCCCAACAATTTCCTTGCTTGTAACGCACCTATCCGCGCCCTGTATGACCTCGACGTTGAAATTGAGGAGAACTCTGAACTCGACCTGCTCGAGGCGTTCCAGAAGCATCAGGGCGACCCGCGCATCGATGATGTCGTGAAGGATATGGCTGCCGAGTTGGGCACTGGCAACAAGATTCCGTCTGTGCTGCCCAAACTTGCCCAGTATGAACTGACTCTGCTGGATTGGATAGAGGCTCACAAGGGCTCACGCCAGTTCGTGGCTATGGCCAACAAGTGCTGGCCCGCATTCCAGACCATGTTCGGCTTCGTTCCTTGTTATGTCAACAGCCGTCTGACGGGTCGCGGAATTCCCGTAGCCTGCGAGGTCGATATCTATGGCGCACTGTCAGAGTACATCGGCACATGCATCACTCAGGATGCGGTCACCTTGCTTGACATCAACAACTCCGTTCCCAGAGACATGTACGAGGAGAGCATCAAGGGCAAGAAGTTTGAGTGCGAAAGTTATACCGACAAGGAAATCTTCATGGGATTCCACTGTGGCAACACCGCTTCCTCAAAGGTCTGCAGTTGTCAGATGTGCTTCCAGCGCATCATGGCCCGCGCACTGCCGGTAGAGGTGACGAACGGCACGCTGGAGGGCGACCTGAAGCCCGGATTGGCCACCGTTTACCGCCTGCAGTCCACCGCCGACACCAAACTGCGCGCATATATCGCTCAGGGCGAGATCTTGCCCGTGCCCACACGTTCGTTCGGTTCCATCGGTACCTTCGGCATCAAGAACATGAGCCGTTTCTATCGTCATGTCCTCATCGAGAAGCACTATCCTCACCATGCCGCCGTGATGTTCGAGCACGCAGGAAAGTATCTCTGGGAGGTGTTGAAGTACATGGGCATCCCCGTCGACGAGATTGACTACAACTTCCCCAAGGGCAATTATTATCCCACAGAGAACCCGTTCGCATAAGAACGTGGCGATTGTAGGCCATGTTGCGGCATCTCTATAATTATCCGCCTTAGTCGTAAGGCATGCAGAATGTCGCTGTTACTACAAAACAATACTCCGTGCCAGCATATGTCTGGCACGGAGTATTTTGATGTTATTATCCGTTTCTGTTACTTCACCTCCTCGAAAACGACTTTAACTGACTATCAATGCGTTAGCACCGGATGTTGCACACATGTCGCAAAAACGGAAATAACCATTGATAATCAACATGTTACAAAATCACTGCAAAGGTATAAATTTCTCCCCAAACAACCAAAAGAAAACACAGAAAAAACGCAAGAATCTTCAAAAATTAACATTCTAATCCACAAATAGGTTCTCACTTAGTTCTCTTCTAATATCGTAAGTACAATCAAGGTATATCCTTTTTTGTGTTTCCATAAACCACTCTTTCTTTTCATCAGAAATGCTAGCATAAAGGGAAGGGGACATTCCCCATGTTTCCAACCTGGCAGTAAATAGATCTGTGAGTTTTATTTGAAATTGTTCAGTAGACAATCCCTTCCATGATTCCACATATCCTCGTAAATCTTTATTTACGTGGTTGTTATGGTAACCAATAATAATTTCTAAAGAGCCACTTTGTGGAATAATATTGATGAAGAACCCATCCCATACTTTCTTTTTTATGGCTTCATTTATGCTTCGTTGATTATTAATCAACAGGTTCAAAACTTACAGTACCAGAAGCATAGATAGGCATAAATGGGTAAGAGATGTGTAAGAAGGTAAATTTGTGCTTGGGGGTTGATAATTCGTCCTCAAAAAGATACTTAAAGTATTCTAGATCTTTTATTCCAGCGTTTGTGCCTAACTCACTTTCTTCCTTTAATGCACAATCGGGCCAAATCTCGCTTCTTATTTGCACAAACTGTTTTTTTCGAATTTCAGAGCATAGGCCCCGGTATGAAAATAAAAGTTGTGACGTGTAATCATCAAAATCAATGCTGTTACATTCAATGGGGGCAAACAATTCAGTGTCATGCTTATTACAAAACAATGGGAAAGAAATAGCTTGTTGAATCCCAATTCTCTTAACTTTCATGGGATCATTTGTGTGCCATTTGTAGAAGTCTTCAAAACGCATCTCATACAAATGACCATTCTCAGCTACAATGTCTAATATGCCATGCTGTTGAAGAAGATGACTATTAATCGCAGTTCCTGTACAATATGGACACATACACGGCCATTTCTTCTTCGCTATTATTTTTTCTTGATTTGCGGCTTCTTTCTCTTTGTCAATATACTTATTTTCCATAACCGAAATGAATATCACTTATTGGGGATGTCAACTATTGTTTCTTGCCTGCTGATTTCTCATGTCCCCTTTCTGCATCTCAATCAATTTGTAGATGCCTGTTGAAGGATTCTGAAACTCACGTAGTTTTTTGGCTCTTGCAACTGCCATAACGAATAAGTTAGGTAGCATGGCTTTGCCTTTAGAGATTCTTGGCTTGGATGCCATAGATCAAATGTTTGGAATAGAAAGATATGGTATCGCATCGAAACGTCCCTGTAAATAGGCTTTCTCCATGTCGTAGTTGTCTCGGAAGTCTTTGAAGTCGTAAAGAGAATAGAGTTCACTGCAACCATCCTCACGCTTGTTCACAAAATACACTTGATCGCGTCTTTGGAAATCAGTGTTCAATAGATGAGTATTATGGGTTGTATAAATGAGCTGGGCTTGATTGCTTCTATTAAACAGGTTAATAATATATTCCACAAGGTGAGGATGCAAGTTGGTATCTATTCCATCCATTAGTAAAGTCCTGTCATTGCGAATAACATTTATTATACCAAGCATCATTTGGAAAAAAGTCTTTGTTCCTTCAGATTCCTCCGTATCAAAGTCAAAGGCAATGTTGGGATCGCTTTTGTGAAACGTCTTCAAAGAGTTACCTTTAATCTTGATATCAACAATATCACTATCAGCAGCATTGAGTATTCCCAGGATATTTTCTTTTTTTGTCTTTAGAAAATCCTCTACCGGCATAGCTGATTCTTTGTAATCCAAAACAATATCTTCAGTGAAGAAACGGAACACCTTTTTCGCAATATCCCTATCCATCTGACTGGCTCGTGAAACAAACAATGTTTTACGCGATGTGTTGACAGCAACGTCCATAGGACGTTTGATAGCTTGTCTAAACTCATAGACATTCGTTTTGTCTGATCCTTTGGTCTCATCACGGGTAAACACCAATGAACGACGTCCCTTTGGATAGTAGTACAGCTGTTCTGTCAGTATCTCTGTCTGAGTCAGCGAGAAGGAGTACTCATATTCTATCCCATCAAGTATGAAGCGGATATTGAAAGAACTTGGCTGTTTGTCATACCCAGCGAATTTGAATGGAGCAACTTGAAAAGTTGTGTCCTCATTGTATGTGTGGGAAGACCGTATCATGTTCACACAGGCTTTTATGCCTTTCATCATATTGCTCTTTCCTGATGCATTAGCACCAAACATAGAAATGCTTTTCAATATCTGTTCCCCATTGGTGGTAAACAGGTTTCCACTCAAAGCTTTCCCTTTCTCGGTATGTATCTTCGCTGCTTGAAGGTCAAGCGTTATCTCATCGCGGAACGAGAATACATTTCTCAGACGAAACCTTAATATCATTTTAAGCTAAATTTATGCTATTTTATCGCAAAAATAAGCATTAAATTTGGATTTTTGGTATTTTAAGTCAAAAAACATTCTTTTCGAAGCTATTTTTTAACATTTATCCGTCCAAAGTGAAAAAAGTGAAACGCGTTTCACAAATTGGGTATGCCTATGCTGATTTGTAAGAAAACGCCTTAAAAGGTAGATGGTGTATACCTTTTCATTACCAAAATCTGCCAATACTGGCAGCTTTTAGTCGTAATGCTTCTATCTCTCTGCATTAAATTTCTGCCAATATTGGCGCTTTTTTATTCCAAGTATTCGACTTCTCGTCCCATTGATAATGATAATGACATCGCCATTCACGATATTTGGCAGATAAACATCAAATGCTTGATAAAATCATCAAATTTTCACCACAAACAATAAAAAATAAGTGTATTCTTCTGAATTATGAATAAATTTTTGTATCTTTGCCCACAAACAAGAGAAAACTATCATGGCAAAATTAAATCGGATAAGAATCGTTCTAGCTGAACACGACCTAAACAACAAGTGGTTGGCAGATAAGTTGGGAAAGGATCAGGCGACTATTTCCAAATGGGTCACCAATACCACCCAACCCAGCCTTGAAGCCCTCATTGCAATAGCAAATGCGCTTGAAGTGCCTGTGCAGGAGTTGGTAAGGCAAGAAGAATTCAATCAAGAGAAATAAATCAACTGACGAACGAAGCAAGAGCATAGCCAAAGCTTGTTTGGCTATGCCTTGCAAGAAGGAAGAAGACAAAGTCAAATGATAACAAAAGAAGAGATACAAGAACTGCTGCATAGCACAGAAACCTACCGTGTGGAGCGAACCACGTCAACAGGTGACATGGATAAGTTCCAGGAGGCCATCTGTGCCTTTGCCAATGACCTGCCCAATTCGCGCAAGAAGGGCTACCTGATACTGGGTGCTTATGACAACGGCACATTGTCGGGGCTGAAGGTTACCGATGACCTGCTGAAGAAGATTGCTGCCATACGCAGTAATGGAAACATTCTGCCCATACCTGTTATGAGCGTTGACCGTTTCCAGTTCCCCGAAGGTGACTTACTGGTTACTGAGGTTAGTCCGTCTGACCTGCCTCCTGTGCGCTATCGTGGTCGCACGTTTATACGTATCGGTCCTCGTCGAGACATAGCAACGGAAGCAGAAGAGCGCATATTGGCTGAACGCAGGATGTCGTTCATGGCCACGTTCGACACGATGCCCTGTTTGGCTGCCAAGCTAAATGATGTCAACACGGACTTACTGCGCACCAAGTATCTGATACCTCTATTGGGTAATGAGTTAGTGGAGTCAGACACCCGCCCCATCGAGGAACAGATGGCTGCTGTTGGCATGTACGACACAGAGCACCTATGTCCCACATACGCAGCGGTCGTTCTGTTTGGCAACAAGCCGCGCCGTTTCATGCCAGGTCTTTATGTACAGTATGTACGCTTCAAGGGTGAAGACGTGACTAGTGAGGTAGAGAACGAAATGCAGCTGGAAGGCAATTATTGTGAACTGCTACCACGCCTGGAATCACTTTTGGAATTGTCTGTCATCAAGAAGAAGCCGGTATTTGTATCCATCCTTCGCGAGGAGATGGTCAGCAACTACCCCTATCAGGCTATCCGAGAGCTTCTTCTCAACGCCTGTATGCACCGCGATATGCAGAGTAATACTCCACTTCGCTTTTATGAGTTTGCCAGCCATCTGGAGATTCTGAATGCAGGCGGCTTGTATGGCAATGCCCGTCCTGAGAATTTCCCACGCATCAATGATTATCGCAATCCACTTGTTGCCAGTGCCATGAAGACGCTTGGCTATGTAAATATGTTCAGCCGTGGTATCGGTCAGGTGCAGACAGACCTGAAAGAAAACGGAAACAAACCTGCTCAGTTTGATGTGAGCATGCTGACGGCATTTTTGGTGACCGTGGAACAAAAGGATATAGAGCAATTCAAATTCGTTCCTTCTGATGGTGCGCCAATGGTCTCTTCAGAAGACGACGTCACAAGTTTGTCACAAGCTTTGTCACAAGCTTTGTCACAAGTCTTGTCACAAGCTTGTCCCAAGCTGGATGTGTCACATTATCCTGACGCAACCGCTATTCTCATAGCTCTGTGTAAAGAACCACAATCATTGAAAGAATTGATGGAAAAGACCAAAGAAAAGAATAGAGGAAGAATAAAGGATAATGTATTGCAGCATTTGTGTGAGTCTGGTCTGGTAGAACCGACGATAAAGGATGTTCCAAACAGCCCGAAACAGAAATATGCGCTAACTGATAATGGTAGAGAAAAGCTTCAAACTATATCATAGCAAGGACATAGATAGACGTAGGATAGGCGTTCGATAATCTCTCGATAGGGTAAGAAGTAAGCAAGAATAAAAAGAAGATACATAATGATTCAAAATATGCCAAAAGCAGAATACAATAATGGTAAAACAAATTATTAATAGAAATGAAAGTGCACAAGCTGGTCAGAGAGAACTGGAAGTGCTGAAATCATATTTCCCTCAATGTTTCACTGGAGAGGGTGAATTTGACATAGAGAAGTTCAAGGCAGTGCTGCCTGGTGGTCTTAATGTGACGGAAGAGACCTCCGGTTTCAACTTCCTAGGCAAAAACTACGCTCGCATGCTGACGAATATGGACACCACCACCCTGATTCGTCCAGACCTGGAGCATAACGAAAAGCCCGAAAACTGCGACAGCAAGAATGTGTATATCAGCGGTGACAACCTTGATGCGCTACAGCATCTGGTCAAGTCGTATGCCGAACAAGTGAAGGTGATTTATATCGACCCGCCATACAACACGGGCAGCGATGGCTTTGTATACAACGATAAGTTCAGCTTCAGCGCAGAGGAACTCGCTCGCCGCCTTGATGTCAGTCTGGAGCGTGCCACACGCATTCTTCAGATGACCCGCCGCGGCTCTGCCAGCCATGCTGCATGGCTCACGTTCATGCTCCCCCGACTGACGTTCGCCCGCGACCTGCTGGCTAAGGATGGAGTTATTCTTATTTCCATAGATGAAAACGAAGAGGCCAATTTACGTCTTCTCTGCAATGACATCTTCGGTGAGGAAAACCTCGCAGGTGAAATAGTATGGAAAAACAGTAGCAAAAATGATGAAGACTACATTTCGATGCAGCATGAGTATATCCTTGTTTATGTTAAATCAAAGGAATATAACCTTGGGGAATGGATTGAACCTAAACAGGGTACTGATGAAATCTTTGCTGCTTTTGACAAATTCAAAGCAAAGCATGGTAGTGATTGGAAAGCTATCCATGAAGAAGCATTGAAATGG